>JAJKHS010000080.1 GCA_021154885.1 Thermoanaerobaculum sp. | reverse complement strand
GACAGCAGGGACACCAGAGACAGCAGGGACGAAAAATCTCCGGTTTCGACTAATTTCATGTCCCTGTTGTCCCTGAAGTCCCTGCTGTCCTTGCTGTCCTGTACCAACGCTGCCTACGAGCTTTTCTGCCGCGCAAGCTCCTAGCGCTTGCCCCACGGCGAGCCAGGGCATGCCGCGGTAGGAATCCGCCACCACCCAAGCCCCGGCCGTCACCGCCGAAGAGATGACGAGCTCGCTCCATTGGAAGGCGTTGGGGCCTGCCGCCACGATGGGTACCCACACAAGCAGCGTCGAAATCGCCATGGATCAGGCCCAAGATTCCGAGGGTGATCATGGTTGCAGCAAAGGCCGCATGGCCCACGCTTGCGATGCGCATCGCCCTTCCTCCGGTGTATTCTATACACAGCGTCATAGATTCTTGCGCACGCACAGACTGGGGTTCTCACACAGACTTCGCGGAACAACAGATGCCCCGAAGGGGTAAAGGCATGTAGCCCGGGGCTGGCGCTGTTTGCCAGCCCCGGGTCGACGGAACCCACAAAACCCAAAAGCCCCGAAGGGGCGACGGCAGTTTATGGTGCGAGGTATCAGGCGATCTCGCCGGTCGCTCCCGAGCTGTTTGCGAGTTGGCACGCGTGGACCTCCTTCAAAGACACCCGAAACCGCATGGTTGCGGACAGGTCGAGCACCAATGCCTGTCTGAGGTGGAATCGAGCATCGAGCTGCCGTCGCCCCTTCGGGGCTTTGGGGTTTCTGGGACCATCTCCTGCCCGGGGCTGGCAAACAGCGCCAGCCCCGGGCTACATGCCTAAGCTCCTTTGGAGCAAAGACAGAGAACAGTCATAGCTGATTGCATCCAAGCCGCGATGATGGACCTTGGCGTCGTGATGCGCACTTATTTGGGACGCTGTGTATATTTAGCCGGCTTCGGAGAAACACAGGATATAGCCATCGGGATCCTCGACGTAGAAATCGCGCGTGCCCCAGGGCCTCTGCTGGAGCGGTCTTGTGATGGGTGCTCCACGACCGACGAGCTCCGCGTGCAAATCCCCGACTCCAGAGACGACCAGGTACGCGTCGAGATGGTCTCCCGACCTGCGGTGGGCGCGCTCCGCTTCAAGCTTTGGCGCGCACTTCAGGTGGATGATTGCGCGATCGCGGGACACGCTGGCGTAGAAGTTTTCGTAGACAAAGTCGCGTGAGAAACCGAGGCGCAGCTCGTAGAAGGCCAGTGAATCGTCCAGCTTCTCGACAAGGAATTGGGGGGCCGCAGCGGTTATCGAAGCCATCGAGGCATCTCCTGTCGAAGCCGTCTATCTGTATGCGCCTTCTCCTCTTCCGCGACTGCTCCAATTCTACTCCGAATGCCTCCGTATGGCCAGAGACTCTCGAAGGAGATCGGGCAGCCCAAGTCGGTGTGATCGGGCCAGTTTGGGGCCGCAGGCGCCAAGCTGGCTCGGGAGAGAGCGCCAACCTGCGAGGCGGATATGCCGGTCCGGGCTGTTTGGGGCCGAGCCGACCCGGCCGTGACAACAAGTCCCGGAGGTGGTAAAATGGCCTCCATGAGAAGAGCCGAGACCCTGCTGCAAGAGGTGCTGAGCCTGCCCCACAATGAACGGGCTGAGATCGCGGGTGCCCTACTGGAGAGCTTAGAGCCGGCGCCGGAAGTCGATGTAGAGACGGCGTGGCGTCAGGAAGTTGCTGCTCGGGTGGCTGCGCTGGAGGCAGGGGGCGTGACAATGACCCCTTGGAAGGAAATCCGAGATCGGTTCCTGACGAGGCTCGGTGAGCGACGCCAAGGTTGAGTTTACTCCGGAAGCTCTCCGGGAAATCGATGACGCCTTTGAATGGTACCTTGAACGGAGCCTCCAGGTGGCCGAGGCCTTTGTTCAAGAAGTGGACCGCGCGGTTGCGCTGATCGCGAGCTCACCTACAATCTGACCTTACTTTGAGGCAGGCACTCGACGGTATGTTCTCCGCCGGAACTTCCCCTACGACATAGTCTATCGAGAGATCTCGGCTGGTATCGAGGTGATCGCCGTAGCACATCACAAGCGGCGCCCCCGGTACTGGCTTCGGCGTCTGCAGCGCGACCGCAGAATGTCAGCAGATGGTACCTGCACGATCGCTTTCTACTTGCTTGCCGCCCAACTCGCGATGCCGATGAGCGGCGGAACCGCGCCTTTTGCGGTTTCCGTCCGCTCGATCGGAGGGGTTATCAGGCGAGCCATCTAGTTGACCCACTCCGAGCCGGTTAAGACAATATTCACCTTTCCGGTGGGTCCGGGTGAAGCAAAAAGATTGACTCGACCCTTGAAGCTTCGATGGGTATATACGCCGCCTTTGCCAGTGATTGCCTTCGTTGGCGATTCAGCCACCGCCGCGCAATGCTCGACACCGGGCCAGAACGCCCGGATCTGACAGCGACGGGCCAACTGCGCCTCCAACTGGCGGCACAATGAACCAACAAAGGGTGCCGCCTCATCGATCGTTAAAGTTGTTTCCTGATCGAGGTCAAAGACTCGCCCTTCCATTGCTACCTCGCCGCTGGACACACCCCAGCCGCTAGGCTGAGACTGTGGAAGCCCCACGGTGTCGATAAGGCCACGCAAGCTCAATTCCCCGAGACATCTATAGGGCTGGAGCTCGCGGTCAGCACCGACCTGACAGCTTGAGGTAGCGGCGTTTACCGCCAGCATGGTTACGAGGATAACCGCGTGTTTAGGCATTACGTTCTTCTCGCCCGATAACCTTTAGTTGAGCTTCTACGCCTAGTCCTTAGCGACTCATCCCCAGTTCCTCCCCCGGACATATTCAGGCCTGTCTATCTTCCTCATTCTTCAGGTCATCGAGATCATACGCCGGTTCCTTAACCTCGTCAATACCTCGGTCGCCGAGCGATAAGCATGCCGCAGAAGGCGCCATTTCGCGTCACCCTACCGGAGGCGCATTGCAGCCCAGAATCCAGACGTATCTGTCTGGGAGAACTGGAGTTGGGGAGAGTCGATCGAGCCGCAGCGTTCGTATAAGCAGCCCAGGGGTTCGGCATAGGGAGTGATAGGCGGCAGCGATATGCATTCCAAGCATTAGCGAAGCTGGTCGCGTAAGTTGCAGTGCGTCAGCCACATACCAATAAATTCGGCCTGGTCTGGGCGGACGCTTATACGCTCTGTGAGGGCGTCTGAGGTTAGCGGCTTATACGGCCTACCCAAAGAAGGCGAGCCGCCCCTCTCGCGCGATGAAGGCGCTGCGGTCTCGTCAGCCGGAGAGCTCGGGGATGAACTGGTCGGGAGAGGCCAGCTCGATATTAATTTCGAGCTTGTCCTTGAGGCGGGGAAAGGCACGAAAGAGCCGGTCGGTCTCGGACTCCATTTTGACGTCGACGACGTCGACGTCGATCGTGCCCGTACGCCAGCCGAGGAGGACGGCCGTGGCACCGCCCGTGAAGTAAAGGCGAACGTCCCGTTCCGCCTCCCCGCCGAGCTCGCGCATGAAGCGGCGGATCCGCGCCGCGTCTACAGGCCGCCGCATTCCGCCGCGTTCTCGAAGCTGACGAGCCGCCGCACCAGGGCGTTGTACCGGGAGTGGGCGGAGTCCGGGTCGGTTTCCGCAAGCTTTTCGTAGAGGCGATGCTCGGGGGAAGGGATCACGTCCGTAGGGACGGGAAGGCCGATGCGGCGCAGGCGAGGAGCGCCGATCGAGACCAGGAGGGCGGGAATCGACTCGGTGCCCCGCGCCAGGTCGGCGATTCCTTCCTGAACCAGATCGCCGCCCGGGAAGGCTTGCAGGTCCATGGCCGCGAGTATAGCCGACCCCATGGGCGCTAACCTTGGCCTCACTCGGCCGGCCGCGCTCCCTTCCTGTACAGCGCCTCGTAGAACGCCTTTCCCAGGCGGACGAGGTGGATGCGGCGCTCGGCCCGCATGCGCCGCAGGACGTCCGAGGCGGTGCGGGCGTCGACCGGCCGGGGGAGGCGGTCGGCGTAGCGCTGGTTGGCCTCGGCGGCGATGTCGGAGCCCCCGAAGGGCTCGTCCCCGGTCTGCCCCTCCACGACCGCGCGGAGGATCCGGCTCACCATCAGCCGGCCCCACTGGGACTCAATGGGGAGCGAGGGGGACGGCGCCTCCGGGGCGGTCTGGGTGGCGAGCGCCACGGCCGCGGCGGCCACCGCCCGGAAGGCCTCCAGGTGCTGCTGGACCTTCTCCAGCTCGGCTTCGTGCAGGGCCCGCTGCTCCCGATGGTGCGCCTCCTGCTGGGCATGGAAGGCCTGCCGCTCCTGGTGCCGCGCGGCCCGCGCCTCCAGGTTGGACAAGACCTTCGCGACGGACAGCTCCGAGCTCATCGGTCCTCCTCTGATCACCGCGACGTTCCTGTCACGCGCGGCATTGTCTCGTCCCTTTGCCACGACGTGGGGACTCGTCGCGGCATTGGACGCTCAAGTTGAAGTCAATGGCTCTCTCGGCGAGAGGATAGCACGGCCAACTGCGGCAACGTCCCTGTCCGATCTCTTCCGGAGAGTGTCCGTTGCGGTATTCGCTCCTTCCTGTCGAACGCCGGGCGGGGCCGATGGCTGGCGTGCTCCGCCGGACGTGAGGGAAAGAGGGAACGACGCGGCGAAAGCCCGTCTCATTGCGGCAGAAGGCGGATCGAACGCGGCAACATGCCCACGGTTTGCCATGACGAGAATGCCATGTGCAGCGACGTGCAGGCTCTTTGCCCGGCAGGCCGTGTCCGTTGCAGGAAAGAGGGGAGCCGGCGAGAGATGGAGAGTGTCCGTTGCGGCGATGGGCCCGCCACTCGCGGTAAAAAGTGGGGATGTCATGGCAAATGGCGTGTCATGTGCATCGAAGAGAGTGTCAGATGCGGCAAATGACGTGTCCGATGCAGCAATTGATCCGCTCATCGCAGCGTCGGACATGCCAATGGCCGCGACGAGCCTGTCCAATGCCGCGACGTCCTGGGACCGCCGGCGTCCCGCCGGCCTTCTAACCCAAGGAAAAGAGAAGTAAGCAGCCGGCGGGGACGCCAGCGCTCCCAGGGGGTGTTGTGCTAGACTTCATGGCTACTTGAGAGACGATCCTTCAACCAACTTCTAGACCAGACTGCGCCCTATGTCCGTCGCCGTCGTTCGCAAGAAGAGCCAGAGCCCTGAGCGGCCGACTCTCTCGCCGGAGAAGGGGAGCGAGATCCTCGGGCTGGTGCTGATGGCCGCCGGCATCTTCCTGGTGCTGAGCCTGGGGAGCCATCATCCGCAGGATCCGAGCCTGCTACACCGGGTGGCGGAGGACGGGGCCCGCGCCCACAACTGGATCGGCGCCGTGGGCGCCCACATCTCCGCCCTGGCGTTCGGCTTCTTCGGCCTCACCTGTCTGCTCATCCCCCTCTTCCTCCTGGCGGCCGGCTGGCGGCGGCTGCGGCGGCGGGGCGCGCCGCGGGTGGTGGGGCGCGGCTTCGGCGCCCTGCTCCTGCTGGCCTCGGTGCCGGCCCTGCTGCACCTCAGTCTCGGCCGCATCAACTGGCTCGACGGCTCGGTGGCGGCGGGGGGCGCCTTCGGAGTGCTGCTGACGGAGCTGCTGGAGTCGCGCCTCGATCTCGCCGGCTCGCTGGTGGTGCTGGGGCTGGCGGTGGCGTGCGGCCTGGCGCTGGTGGTGCAGTCGACGCTGGGCGACCTGCTCGCCGCGTGGCGCGACCGCCTGCGGCAATTGTGGCAGAAGGGGGTGCTGGCCCGCGAGCGCCGGCGGGAGCGCCGGGAGAAGGAGCGCAACCGCCGCCGGGTGATCACCAAGCATCTGCAGCGGGTGGCCGAGGAGAAGCAGAAGAACGCGCCGCCGCCGGCGGAGTCCCACCGGCCGTCGATGGCCGCTGCCGGCGTCTCGGTGGGAGTGCCGCCGCCGGCGGGCCGCCTCGACCTCCCCCTGCGCTCGCGGATAACGGAGCGGATAACGGAGAAGAGGGGCGAGGCCGATTTCGGCATCCACCGCGTCGCCGCGCTAGAGCTCGACGAGGACTTCCCGGATTTCCCGGCCATGCCCGCGCCGGTGAACTCAGGGGCGGGAGCCGCGGGCTCGCCTTCCCTCGGCTCGGCCTATGTGATGCCACCCTCGCGGCCGCGGCCAGCCGCTGCTGCGGTGCCGCAGAAGGAGCTGCCGTTCGTGGGCGAGATCGCCCCCGGCACCCTGCCGCCGGTCAACCTCCTGCAGATGAGCGACGGCAAGAGCGCCATGGATCAGACCGCGCTGGTGCGGCTGGGGGAGGCGATCCGCAGCCGCTGCGCCGAGTTCGGCGTCGAGGGGACGATCGAGGCCATCAGCCCCGGCCCGGTGATCACCGTCTACGAGCTGCAGCCGGCGCCGGGCGTCAAGGTGAGCCAGGTGGTCAATCTCCAGGACGATCTGGCGCTCGCCTTGCGCGCGGAATCAGTCCGCATCGACCGCATGTCCGGCCGCTCGACGCTGGGCATCGAGGTTCCGAACAAGGAGCGGAGCATCATCCGCCTGGGGACGCTGCTGGCCGACGAGCGGTTCCGCAAGTCCCCCTCGGTGCTCACCATGGCGCTGGGGACGGACATCTACGGCGAGCCCTACTACGCCGATCTCGCCACCATGCCCCACCTGCTGGTGGCCGGGGCCACGGGCGCGGGCAAGAGCGTCGGCCTGCAGAGCATGATCACCTCGATCCTCTACAAGGCGACGCGCGACGAGGTGCAGTTCATCTTCATCGATCCCAAGCGCATCGAGCTCGGCGTCTACGCCGACATCCCGCACCTCAAGTGCGAGGTGGTGGTGGACCCGAAGAAGGCGGCCAACGCCCTGCGCTGGGCGGTGGCCGAGATGGAGCGCCGCTACCGGCTGCTGGCCGAGGTGCACGTGCGCTCGATCGCCTACTACAACCGCGCCATCTCGGACCCGGAGACGCAGAAGCGCCTTTCGCTCTCCGAGGGGGGGGACGGGCTGTTCACGGCGGCGGACCTGAAGCCGCTGCCCTACTACGTGGTGGTGATCGACGAGCTGGCCGACCTGATGATGGTGGCCTCGGCGGACGTCGAGACCTCGATCGCGCGCCTGGCGCAGATGGCGCGCGCCGTGGGCATCCACCTCATCGTGGCCACCCAGCGGCCGTCGGTGGACGTGCTGACCGGCACCATCAAGGCCAACTTCCCGTGCCGCATCTCCTTCGCCACGGCGAGCCGCCACGACTCGCGCACCATCCTCGACCAGGTGGGCTCGGAGAAGCTCCTGGGCAAGGGCGACATGCTGATGATGCCCCCCGGCTCGTCGCGCGTCCTGCGCCTGCACGGCGCCTACATCTCGGAGCAGGAGACGGCGGGCCTCATCCGCTGGCTCAAGAAGCTGGGCAAGCCGGAGCTCGATCCCGAGGTGCTCAAGGCGCACGAAGGGGAAGGAGCCCCGGGCGGCGGCGACGGCGACAACGACGACGACCTCTACGACGAAGCCTCCCGTCTGGTGGTGGCCGAGCGCCAAGCCTCCGCCAGCTTCCTCCAGCGCCGCATGCGCGTCGGCTTTTCCCGCGCCGCCCGCCTCATCGACATGATGGAGCGCGACGGCCTCCTGGGACCCGCTCAAGGCAGCAAGCCGCGCGAGGTGCTGGTGCCGTCGACGTACTTCGAAGAGGTGGACGTAGCTAGGGGTGAGGAGTAGTTTTGCCTGGGAGCGCCGGCGTCCCGCCGGCTGCTTACTCCGCTTTAAAATGAAGAAAAAACGGAGTTAGTGGCCGGCGGGACGCCGGCGCTCCCAGGCCAGAGGCAAGGCCGGCCCTACAGCTTGCCGTTCGTCTGCGTTCCCTGTCGAGGACCGCTTGGAAGGTGGCGACGGCCACCGGTGAGCCGCGCGCTGTATAATAGGCTCGCTTTCCAAAGCGCCGAAGTCGCAGGAACCGACATGCCCTTCTGGAGGTTCATCGCCCCCAACGCCGGCCTGGGCCAGGAGCTTTCTGCGGCCTACACGCCGTTCCTGGTGGCGCTGTCCTTCTTCGTGGCCGTGCTGGGCGGCTACGCCGCCCTCGAGGTCGTCGAGCGGATGGCGAGCGCGCCATCGCCGCAAATCCGTCGCCGGTGGCTGGCCGCCGGCGCCGCCGCCATGGGCTCGGGCATCTGGTCCATGCACTTCATCGGCATGCTCGCCTTCTCGTTGCCGATTCCGGTCAGCTACGACCTCACCATCACCCTCCTCTCGATGGTTCCCGCCGTGTTCGCGAGCGCCATGGCGCTCCATTTCATGGACCGCGCCAGGATCTCGTGGTGGCGGCTCAATGTCGGCGGCCTGCTCATGGCGTTGGGGATCGGGGGCATGCACTACACAGGCATGGAAGCGATGCGCATGAACGCCATGATGGGGTACGCGCCCCTCCTGTTCGCCCTGTCGATCTTCGTCGCTCACGGGCTCGCCACCCTCGCCCTCTACATCAAGTTCTTCCCCGGCGGCGCCACTCTCCCCTTCCTCCGTCAGGTGGCCGGCGCCGGCGCCATGGGCTGCGCCGTGGCCTGCATGCACTACACCGCCATGCACGCCGCCCGCTTCTACCCCGGCAGCATGGGGTCCCCGAGGGTCCTATTCGAGCCGCGATGGATGGCCGTCGTGATCGCCGTCGTCACCTCGGTGATCATCGCGGTTGCCATCGCCGCCACGCTCGTCGACCGCCGCACCGCCGAGCTGGTGACGAAGCGCGACGAGGCGGTGCGGGCGAACCGGGCCAAGTCCGAGTTCCTGGCCGCCATGAGCCACGAGATCCGCACCCCCTTGAACGGGGTGATCGGCATGGCCGACCTCCTGGCCTCGGGTCCCTTGGCGCCCGAGCAGCGCGACCAGGCCGAGACCATCCGGCGCTCCGGCGAGACGCTCCTGGCGATCCTCAACGACATCCTGGACTGGGCCAAGATCGAGGCCGGCCGCCTGGAGGTGGAGCGGCTGCCGGTCGACGCCCTGGCCGCCGCGGCCGACACCTTGGCCCTGTACCGCTCCCAGGTCCGCGAGCAGGGAGGGGCGCTGGTCCTGGACTGGCCCGAGACAGTGCCGCGCCGGGTGCTGGCCGATCCCATACGGGTGCGCCAGGTGCTCTTGAACCTGGTCTCCAACGCGCTGAAGTTCGCCCCCGGCGGCACCGTCACGGTCGCCGCCAGCGCCGGCGGGGAGGGGCGCCTCGCCATCGCGGTCCGCGATACCGGGATCGGCATGGATGAGGGCCAGCGCGCCCGCCTGTTCCGGCCCTTCACCCAGGGCGATGCCTCGACGACCCGGCGCTTCGGCGGCACGGGTCTGGGCCTGGCGATCACCGCCCGCCTGCTGGAGGCCATGGACGGGACGATCGCGGTGGCGAGCGCCCAGGGCTGCGGCAGCACCTTCACGGTCCGACTGCCGCTCGTCTCCGAGCCCGCGGCCGAGGACGCTGCGGCCCCGGCCGCGTCGGTCCCGCCCGTCCCGCCGAGCCCGCCGAGATCGCAGCCCGGAGCCGCCCCGAGCCGCCGGCGGGTCCTGGTGGCCGAGGACAGCCCGGTGAACCGGAAGGTGGTCCAGGCCATGCTGCAGCACCTGGGGACCGCCGTGGAGTGCGTGGAGGACGGAGTGGAGGCGGTCGAGGCCACTGCCCGCGCGGCCTACGACCTGGTGCTGCTCGACATCTACATGCCGGTGCTGGACGGGCTGGCCGCGGCTCGCGCCATCCGCGCCCGGGAGGCGGCCGGCGGCGGCAGGCGCCTGCGCCTGGTGGCCCTGACCGCCAACGCCTTCGCCGCCGACCGGGAGGCCTGCGAGGCGGCGGGCATGGACGGCTTCCTGGCCAAGCCCATCACCTTGGACACCCTGCGGGCGGTGCTCAAGACCCTGCCGGAGGGCGACGGGTAGCCGGCGGCGACCGGCGGCGGCGATACTGAAGAGGGCCCCGCCGGCGTCGCTCCCTGAGGAGCTGCCGCAACCGGCGGGATCGGAGTCGTGGGCGGCGCCTACAGCTTGCCCTTCGTCTGCGTCCCCTGATTCACCTTCGGTCCCAGCTCGCGGCGCTGGGCCAGCATGGTGGAGGCGCGGTCGAAGAGGCCCAGGGCCTGCTGGAGCTGCTTGTCGCCGCTGGCGACGACCCGGTGACGGGCCTCCTGGCCGGCGGTGGCGTTGGCCACCTCGGCGCGGATCTGGAGCATGGAGTAGTCGCGGATGTCCTTCTGGCTGAGGTTCTTGTCCACCTCGGCCTGGGTGGCGAGCTTCTCCTTCAACAGCCAGCGGCCGAACTCGTCCACCACCTTGTTCTGATCCGGGTTCCAGTCCTTCGTCAGCTTGTTGCGGCTGCCGTAGTCGACCGCGAAGTTCAGGTAGGCGTTGCGGGCCAGCATGAACTGCTCGAAGGGCGACAGCTCGTCGTCCTTGACGATGACGTCCGGGGTGATGCCGCCGCCGCCATAGACCGTGCGGCCGAGGTCGGTGTGGAACACTTCCTTGGCGTCCACCGGCTTGCCCCGCAGCTCGGGGGAGCCGGCGTCGGCGTGGGTGTAGTAGTCGTAGTAGGAGCTGTAGTCGCGCTGGATCAGCCGGCCGGACGGAGTGTAGTACTTGGCGGTGGTGAGCGCCAGGCCCGCGCCATAGGAGAGGTTGTACACCGTCTGCACCAGGCCCTTGCCCCAGCTCGGGGTGCCCACCACCAGGCCGCGGTCGTGGTCCTGCAGGGCGCCGGAGAGGATCTCGGAGGCCGAGGCGGTGCCCTCGTTGACCAGCACCACCACGGGCACGTCGAGGGCCGGGTACTTGCCGCTCGCCTTGTAGCTCTGGAACGAGTCGCGGGTGCGGCCCTTGGTCTGGACGATCATGCTCTCCTCGGGGAGGAACTGGTCGGCCACCTCGATGGCCTGATCGAGCAGGCCGCCGCCGTTGTTGCGCAGGTCCACGACGAGCTGCTTCATGCCCGACTTGCGCAGCTTGTCCAGGGCCTCGGCCATCTCGCGGCCGGTGCCGCGGGCGAACTCGGTGAGCTGCACGTAGCCCGTGGTCGGGTTCAGCATGTAGGCCTGCCGGACGGTGGTCTGCGGGATCTCCGCCCGGGTCACCGACATGGCGAGCGGCTGCTCGAGGCCGCGGCGGGAGATGGTGATCTTGACCTGGGTGCCCTTGGGGCCCTTGAGCTTGCCGACCGCCTCGTCGAGGGACATGCTGTCCGTGGGCTCGCCCTCGATGGTGCTGATGACGTCGCCCGCCTGGATGCCGAGGCGCGAGGCCGGCGTCCCTTCGAGGGGGGAGATGACGGTGAGCTGCCCGTTGCGCACTCCCACCAGGATGCCCAGACCGTAGAAGCTGGTCTGCTGCTTCTCCCGCATCCCCTCGTAGGCCTCGGGGCTCAGGAAGGCGGTGTGGGGGTCGAGGGCGCGGAGCATGCCGTTGACCGAGGAGTAGACGATGTCGCGGTAGGTGACGTTCGCCCCATACCGGTCGTGCGCCACGTTCACCAGCTCGGTGTAGAGGCGCAGCGAGTCGCGGGTCTCGTCGGTGACGGCCAGGAGCCGGTCGCCCAGCAGTCCGCCGAGCCCCAGCGCGAGAAGGAACAGTCCGATCGCTGCGATGCGCCATGAACGTCTCATGATGAGGAGTGTAACACCGGGGGCCGTCCCTTGCTTCCCGTAGCCCCCGCCCTTGACTTTCCGGCCGGTCCGGTCCGATGATCGACCCCCTGGAGGGTCCCATGGGCTCATTGGGTGTACCCGAAATCGCCTTCATCCTCGTCCTTGCGCTGCTGATCTTCGGACCCAAGAAGCTGCCGGAGATCGGCCGCACGCTGGGCAAGGGGATGGCGGAGTTCCGCAAGGCGACGAACGAGCTGAAACGGTCCGTCAATACCGAGCTGGCGCTGGACGAGACGCCGGGTCCGCCCCAGCTCCACTCGCGACGGCTGGAGGTGGAGCTGCCGTCCCTGGGGATGGAGCCGCCGGTGGAGCCGCTGCCTCTGACGGAGGCCCGGACGGCGTCCGCGATGCCCGCAACGTCTGGGCCCGTCCCGGTCGCGGAGCCGGACATTGTGCCGGTTGCCGTGCCCTCCGACCTGGTGGATCCGCATCTCGATCCGCACTGACCGATCCCCAAGAAATTCGCCGCCCGGGTTCTCGCGCCCTCTGATGACCATACCCCCTTCGCGTCCCCAGCCGCCGCCCACGCAGGAAGATCTGGCGCGGATGTCGCTCATGGAGCACCTGGAGGAGCTGCGCAAGCGCATCCTCTGGTCGGTGGTGTTCTTTGCGGTGGCCTTCTTCCCGTGCTGGGCCTACTACCGCGAGATCTTCCGGTTCCTCATGGCTCCGTTGCTAAAGGTGACGCCGCCCAACTTCAAGCTCTCCTACCTGGGGCTGTCCGACCCCTTCATCCTCTTTTTCAAGATGGCGGCGCTGATGGCGGTGTTCGTGTCCTCGCCGTTCCTGCTGTACCAGATCTGGCGGTTCGTGGCGCCGGGCCTCTACCAGCGGGAGAAGCGGCTGGCCTTCCCCTTCGTGCTGGCCACTACGTTCTTCTTCCTGGCCGGCGGCGCCTTCGGGTACTACATCGCCTTCCCGGCGGCGGCCAAGTTCTTCCTCGGCATTGGCCAGGACTTGAATCCCGTGATCACGGCAGACACCTACTTCGGCTTCCTGATGACGGTGATCTTCGGGCTCGGCCTGATGTTCGAGCTGCCGGTATTCGTCCTCATCCTGTCGTTCCTCGGCGTGGTGACGCCACGGTTCCTGCTGAAATACTTCCGCCACGCCATCGTGATCATCTTCATCGTGGCGGCGATCATCACGCCCACTCCGGACGTGGTGAACCTCTGCATCTTCGCCATCCCGGCCTGCGGGCTCTACGTGCTGGGCATCCTCGGGGCCCTCTTCGCGGCCCGGTTCCGCAGGAAGCGGGCGGCGGCGGCGGAGATGGCGGGGTAGGGTTAGGGATAGGCACAGAGCCGAGCTCCCGTCCTCAATTCCGGCTCTTCCCTCGGGTGCGGCGGCATGCTATCCTGCAAAAAAGGGAGATGAGGATGAGCCGATCGGCGGAAAAAACAGCGGTGTCCCGAATCGAGGAAGGCAGGGATTTGAGCGGCGGGACCGGAGGCTTGGGGACCGCCAGTGCGATTCTGATGGGGCTTGGGGGCTTGGCGATTGGCGGTCCCGTGGGAGCCGTGGTGGGAGCCGTCGTCGGGGGGGTCGCCGGCGCGACCGTCGAGAAGCGCCGACATCGTGCGCGCACGTCATGATGACGACGATTCATGAGGGTGTGGCGAACGGCGGTCCTCTATCGATACCCTCGGCCTTCCTCGACACGCTGGGACGGACAGTGATCAGTTGGGTCGACTATCGGGTCATGGCGATCCTGGCTCTCTCGGCGATCGTGTTCGTCGCTCTGGTCAAGAAATCTCGTCGTAAAGAGGGGCTTTCCCTCGGTGACTGCATCAGGGCTGCCGCAGCGGTCTTCACGATTCTCAGCGGTTTTCTGATCCTCTGCGCCTTCGTCTTCACCAAGCCGCCCGCCACCGATGCTCTCTCGAACGAGTCTCTGGGGTACATCGGGACCGTGGTCACGATCGTGACCTTCATGGAGGGGTACCAGGAGCTCAAACGACTTCTGGGAGCGTCCGTGGGGACGCCCCCTCCCCCTCCTTCAACACCCTGAGCTGCAGGAGCAGGGAGGGCACGCCGCCCTCTCCACTCCTGCACGTCCGCAGCCCCCCTGCCCCAAGCTCCCACCCGGTTCCCACAAGGCGCGCCTTCCTCCGGGTCCCTTCCAGACGGACAAAGCCACCAGCCCACGTGCCGATTTGCGCGGACGGGCACGCTTTGAGGTAAGAAGAGCCACTCTTCAGGTTAGGGGGGATGGAAGCGGCCATGGAGGCCGCTTAAAAATGGTCCGCCCGAAGGAGAGGCACTGTCATGTCCCAAAAGATCCGCTCATCGGCTCTGGTTCTCGTTCTATCCATTCTCTTCGTCTCCTCAGCGTACGCGCTGCCGCCGGCCCACGCGGCGGCCGGGCCTCGCGCCCAAGGATTCCTCGCCGCCGCCTGGGACTGGTTCGCCGCACTTGTCCTCCCCGCCCCGCCCGCCCGCACTCCTGGAATGAGGGCGGTCTGGGAGCAAGCCGGGAGCAGCATGGATCCCGATGGAAAAACCACGCCGGGAAATTTCTTGCCTGGAGATGGTACGGAAGCAGGTAGTCAGATGGACCCTAACGGCCATTCGTAGATCTTGGTAGAACCTTTTGGGCGCCGGTCCCCGATCGGCGCCTATTTTTCCTCCTTTCGCGTTGTCCCGTTTGGTCCCTCTGCGGTAACTAGTGTTGTAGAGGCGGAATCACATCGGCCTCATACTTTGCTTCGGGAGAGAGGAGGACCGCGTTGAAGATCCATCCCAACGAGTTCACGCTTGAGGAGTTCCTGTTGTCGCTGTCGAGGCAGCACCTGGAGGTCGTGGAGCACCTCGTCGGGTGCGCGACGTGCCGCCGCCGCTTCCAGGGCCTCGCCCGCCAGCGGTCGCTGTCGAAGCAGACCGCGGACGTCCTTCAGTGGTCTCGCCAGCCCGCCGAATACGGTCCGGCTCTATCGCAATCCGGGCAGGTGCTCCTCGATCGCGAGCGGGCCATGGCGAAAGAGCGGGCCGAGGCGCCCAACCTGTTCGTGGAGCTGGCACGGCATCCCCCCGAGCAACGGGACCTCCTGGTGCAGAACTCGCCCCGCTTTCACACCTGGGGAGTCTTCGAGCTGTTGATCGAGCGCAGCTTCGAGGTGGGCATCAACAACCCGGTCCGCGCGGAGGAGCTCGGTCTCCTGGCGCTGCGGCTCTCCGAGCACCTGGATTCCGAGTATTACAGCGTCCAACTCGTCGAGGACCTGCGGGCGCGGGCCTGGGCGTACATCGGCAACTCCTACCGGCTGCGGTCCGATCTCCAGAGGGCCGACGAGATCTTCGCCTCGGCCTATGGGCATCTCCGCCGCGGCACCCAGGACCCTCTGGAGCGTGCGATCCTCCTGGACCTCGAGGCGTCGCTGCGGCGAGATCAGAGGCGCTTTGAACAGGCCTTCAAGCTCCTGCGGCGGGCGGTGGCGATCTTTCTCCAGAGCGACCAGCGGCACCGCGCCGGGAGGTCTCTGGTCAAGATGTCGACCGTCTATCATTACGCAGGAGATCCTGAAGGGGGTATCCCCATCCTTTTCCAGGCGATCGAGCTGATCGATCCCGAGCAGGAACCGCGGCTCCTCCTGTGCGCGCGGCACAACCTGATCGACTATCTCGTGTCCTCTGGCCGCTATCTGGAGGCGCAGCGGCTCTACCGCGAGGCACGGCCCCTGTACCGCAGCTTTCCGGATGCCTGGTCCCAGAACCGCCGCAAGTGGGTGAAGGGCAGGATCGCCCACGGCCTCAACCAGGTGGAGCAAGCGGAGTCTCTGTTCCTGGCGGCGCGCGACGGCTTCGTCGCAGAGGGGGTCCCCTACGATACCGCCCTGGTCTCTCTGGAGCTCGCCATCCTCTACGCCGAGCAGGGGCGGATAGCGGACCTGAAGCGGCTGGCGGCGGAGATGGTGCCCATCTTCTCCTCGCTCCATATCCACCGCGAGGCGCTGGCCGCTCTGGCCTATCTGAAGCAGGCCGTGGAGACGGAGCGGGTGAGCTTGGCCCTGATCAACGGCGTTGCCGCCTACCTCCGCCGTGCCCAGTACGACCCGGCGCTGCGGTTCGAGGAGCCGGAGGAGTGAGCACGAAACGAGTGTTACCATGACTTGAGAGCCTGAGGGGAGTATCTCAAGATGCGCATAGAAAAGCAGGAACTGCTGAAGCTCATGGAAGACCTTCCCGACCAGGTGGAGGTCGATGAGGTTTTCTACCGTCTCTATTTGCGAGAGAAGCTAAACGCGGCAGAGGAGGACGTCCGCGCCGGGAGAGTGCTCAGTCACGAGGAGGTCGTGGCCGAGACTGCCAAGTGGTTTATCGACTGATCTGGACCAGGAGGTCCTTGGCGGATCTCCGGGATGTGTCCAATTCAAGTCCTCTTGGGAGACAATACCCCTCCGGTCTCGCCGGCTTTTCCGACCTGGAGGGGTGATGCTCCGCGAACGCGCTCGTCTGGTCCTCGTCTTCGTCGTCTTATTGGCCGGTCTGCCGCGGGTGGCCCGGCCGGCGGCGGTCACCCTGGAGGCGCTGCTCGCCGCGCCTTTTCCCTCGGAGCTGCTGGCGTCTCCCGCCGGCGGGAAGCTCGCCTGGATCCAGAACGCCAACGGCGTCCGCAATCTCTGGGTGGCCGAGCCCCCGGACTACAAGGGGCGGCAGATCACCCGCTACACCCAGGACGACGGCCAGCAGCTCGGCGGCCTCGAGTGGACGCCGGACGGCAAGGGCCTGATCTACGTCCGCGGCGGCGGCCCCAACCGCCAGGGCGACGTCCCCAACCCGACGAGCGATCCGGCGGGCGCCGAGCAGGCCGTCTGGCGCGTCGCCGTCGACGCTCCCGAGGCGACGCCGGTGAAGATCGGCGGCGGGCACGGCGCGGCGGTCTCCCCCCGGGGCGACGGCGTGGCTTTCGTGAATCATGGCAAGGTCTTCTGGTCACCCTTCGCCGGCAAGGGGGAGCCCGTGCAGTGGGTCGAGGTCCGGGGCGGCGCCCGGCAGCTCCGGTTCTCGCCGGACGGCTCGAAGCTGGCCTTCGTCAGCGACCGCGGCGACCACGGCTTCGTCGGCGTCTACGACGTGGCGGCCAAGGTCCTGCGCTGGATGGCGCCCAGCGTCGACTCGGACTCCGAGCCCGCCTGGTCGCCGGACAGCTCGCGGGTGGCCTTCCTGCGCAGCCCGGCTTCCGACAAGGTTACCCTCTTCCATGCCAATGTGAGCGCCGAGCCGTGGTCCATCCTGGTGGCGGACGCGGCCACCGGCCAGGCGAAGACGGTCTGGCGCGCCGAGCCCGGAGCGGGGAGCGCCTTCGCGGAGATGGTGGCGGCCAACCAGGTCCTCTGGGGGGCGGAGGACCGGCTGGTCTTCCCCTGGGAGAAGGACGGCTGGCTTCATCTCTACTCGGTGCCGGCCGCGGGCGGGCCGGCGACCCTGCTGACGCCGGGTGACTTCGAGGTCGAATACGTCAACCTCACCCCGGACCGCCGGCAGGTCGTTTTCAATTCCAACCAGGACGATCTCGACCGCCGCCACCTCTGGAGGGTGGACGTCTCCGGCGGCCGGCCCGTCCAACTGACGAAGGGGACGGGCATCGAGTGGCTGCCGGTGCTGACCGTTGACGGCAAGGCCCTGGCTTACCTGCGCTCGGGGGCTAAGCGGCCGGCCGAGGCCGTGGTCCGGATCGGTACGGGCGAGGCCCAACCGCTGGCGGCGGGGACGATCCCTTCCGGCTTCCCCGAGAGCGCCCTGGTGGAGCCTCAGCCGGTGATCTTCAGCGCCGCCGACGGTCTGCGCATCCATGGCCAGCTCTTCCTGCCGCCGGGCGTGAAGCCGGGGGAGCGGCGGCCGGGGCTCGTCTTCTTCCATGGCGGCTCCCATCGCCAGATGCTGCTGGGCTGGCATTACATCGGCTACTACAACAACGCCTACGCCATGAACCAGTATCTGGCAGCCCAGGGCTACGTGGTGCTGGCCGTGAACTACCGCTCGGGCACGGGGTATGGGTTGTCCTTCCGCGAAGCGCCCGCCCAGGGTGCCACGGGCGCGAGCGAGTTCAACGACGTGCTGGGCGCGGGGCTCTACCTGCGCGGCCGGCCGGATGTCGATCCCGCCCGCGTCGGCCTCTGGGGCGGCTCCTATGGCGGCTACCTGACGGCCCTGGGCCTTGCCCGCGCCTCGAACCTGTTCGCCGCCGGGGTGGACTTTCACGGTGTCCACGACTGGAACGTCGGCATCCGCACCTTCATCCCGGGCTACAGACCGAAGCCGGACGAGGAGCGGCTGGCCTTCGAGTCGTCCCCCATGGCCTGGCTGGACGGCTGGAAGTCGCCGGTGCTGGTGATCCACGGCGACGACGACCGCAACGTCTCCTTCAGCGAAACGGTGGATCTCGTCGAGGCCCTGCGGAAGCGTCACGTCGAGGTGGAGCAGCTCATCCTGCCGGACGAGATCCACGGCTTCCTGCGCACCGCGAGCTGGCTCGCCGCCTACCGGACGGCGGCGGATTTCTTCGACCGGCGGCTGGGGCGGGCAAGGTAGGAGGGCGAGCCCGTGGAGAATCCCCTCTGGGCCCTGGCCGTCGTCCTGGTGCTGGTGGGGATCGCGGGCACGGTGCTGCCCGCCCTGCCCGGGGCGCCGCTGGTGTTCGTGGGGCTGGTCTGCGCCGCCTGGGCCGACGGCTTTCAGAAGGTGGGGTGGCCCACGCTCTCAATCCTGGCGATCCTGATGCTGTTGACCTTCGTCGTGGACTTCCTGGCGTCGCGGTGGGGCGCCAAGCGGGTGGGAGCGAGCTGGCTGGCACTTGCCGGGGCCTTCGTGGGGACGATCGTGGGCCTCTTCTTCAACGTCCCCGGCCTGATCTTCGGACCTTTCCTGGGCGCGGTGGCGGGGGAGTGGCTCGCCGTGCGCAACCTCCGTCAGGCGGGGAAGGTGGGCCTCGGCACCTGGCTGGGCATGATCCTCGGCATCGCCGCCAAGCTGGCCCTGGTCTTCGCCATGGTGGGGATCTTCGCGCTGGCGTATGTGCTGTAGGAGGACCGAAGAAAGGACGACAAGGACTTCAAGGACAGCAGGGACATAGAAGCTTTTCCGTCCTTGCTGTCCTTGAAGTCCTTGCTGTCCTTGAGGTTCTTTCCTCGTGCCGCGCGGGCTTAAGCCACCAATCTCTCTACACAGTCCGGCGCGTCGTGGGCCGGGCTGTTGACGTTGCGGCTGACGGGAAAGGCTTCGAAGCCCTCCACGGCGTGGGGGACGAGAAGGGGCTGGAGCTTCGTCGCGTCCTCCACCTTGGGGTCCAGCCAGAGGTCGAAATTCTCCGGAGCGACGATGACGGGCATGCGGTTGTGGAGGGGGCGGAGCAGGTCGTTCGCGTCCGTGGTGAGGATGGTGAAGGTCTCGATGGGGGCGCCGCCGTGCTCCCTGTCCACCCAGGTGGACCACAGGCCGGCGAAGGCGAAGGGCTTGCCGTCCTGGCGGTGGATCAGGTACGGCTGCTTGCTCTTTCCCTCCTTCTTCCATTCGTAGAAGCCGTTCGCCGGGATGAGGCAGCGCTTCTTCTTGAAGCTCCATTTGTACGCGGGCTTCTCGGCCACGCTCTCGGCGCGGGCGTTGATCATCTTGTTGCCGATCGCCGCCTCCTTGGCCCAGTAGGGGATGAGCCCCCAGCGCAGGGGGACGAGTTGGCGCGGCGCTCCCGGCGCGGGGACGCGCACCACCGCCGCCTCCTGGGTGGGAGCGAGGTTGTAGCGGGGCACCACCTGCGGGAGCTCGGAGAGGTCGAAGAGCAGGGCGATCTCGTCGCCGGACGAGTTGAGCGTATAGCGTCCGCACATGAAGCTGATTCCCTCCTCAGGCCGTGGCCGCGGTGGCCGCGACGCCCGTTTCAGCATTGGGGTCACCGATGTCCAATTGTAACTCGGCGATGGCGATCCGTGTGAAGTTGTGCCATAATGCTGCATGAAAGGGGGAGGTATGCCGGTCATCAAGACAGTGGGAACAAGTGGTCAGATCGCTCTCGGTAAGCGGTACGCTGGGCGCCAAGTGATGGTTGAGGAATGCGAGCCGGGAGTTTGGCTCGTCAAGCTCGGCGAGTTCATCCCCGACAATGAGCGCTGGCTGAATGAGTCCGCGGTACGGGAAAAGTTGGACCGCGCCATTGCCCGGGCTGAATCTGAGCCCTTGCGAGAAACAGATCTGAAGGAGCTGGAAAGGAAGATCTTGGGTGGCTCCTGAGAGGGTTCGCCTCGATCTCAATGACAGTGGGTTCCAAGAGGACTTCTTCAGTCTCACCAAGGAGCAGCAAGTCAGCGTCTTCAGTACGCTCGGGAAGCTGTCCAAGATGACCTGGGATCAGGTTTATCGTGATCCGGGTTTGAAATGGGAAGCTGTGACGTTCCGGACTGGCCCTAAAGGGTTGCGTCTCTACACCTTCCGGCTTGGGCGAGCCTTCAGGGCCGTTGCTTATAGGGAAGGATCGTGGTTGAAGATCCTTTCTCTTCACCCTGACCACGACTCTGCCTATCACTGAGAGACTGAGCATAGGCGAACCCAAACCGCCTCGACTCCCTACCGCCCCTCCCCCCACTCCCCACCCACGCACGTCGCCGCCACCACCCCCTCCGTCGCGCCGAAGATCACCGCCTCCAGCAGCGTCTCCGGCGTCCAGCCCGCCAGCATGGGGGAGCCCAGGTCGAGCGCCGCGAAGTCGGCCCAGAGGCCGGGGGCGATGCGGCCGGCATCGATCCCCAGGGACTTCGCGCCTCCCAGGGTGGCCGCGTCCAGCAGGAGCTTCGCGACGTTCCCTTCTTCGTTTCGCAGCGCACCCCGGCTCTCGGTGGCGAGGCGCTGGCCGTATTCGAGCCAGCGCATCTCTTCGATGGGGGAGATGCGGGCGTTGGAGTCGCTCCCCAGGCAGAAGGCGCCGCTCGTGGGGTGGCTCCGGGGCGCGGCCGGGATGCCGTCGCCCAGGTTGCCCTCGGTGAGCGGGCAGAAGCAGACGGTGCCCCCGGCGGCCAGGAAGCGCTCCATCTCCTCGCCGTCCGTATGGGTGCAGTGGATCGCCGTCAGATCCGTGGCCGTGCCCAGGGTCTCCAGCAGCAGGGCCATGGGGCGCTGGCCGTAGTAGGCGAGGACGTCCTCGATCTCCCGCTGCTGCTCCTCGACGTGGATGTGGAACGGCAGGTCCCGCCGCCGCGCCTCGTCATAGATCGCCGCCAGGTCGTCCGGACCCGCGGCCCGCAGGCTGTGGACCGAGGCGGCCAGGCTCTGCCGGCCCTGCCCGTGCTGCCGGTTGGAGTCATCGATGAGCCCGGCCAGGCGCTCCATCTGCTCCCAGTAGACCTTGGGCGAGGGGGAGCGGAAGCGGCGCTGGGCCCCCTCCAGGGGCTGGCCCACGGCCCCCGTGTGGTAGTAGGACTGGATGAGGACGATGCGCAGGCCCGCCTCGGCGGCGGCGGCGAGGACCAGCTCGTCGAATTCGTAGTCGGCCGCGTCCGGGCTCTCCTCCCGGTGATGGAAGTAGTGGAACTCCCCCACGGCGGTGACGCCCGCCGCCCTCATCTCCCGAAAGGTCTGAACGCAGAGGGCGCGGAAGGTGGCGGCGTCGAGCCGCGACACGAGGTCGTACATGGCCTCGCGCCAGGTCCAGAAGCTGCCGCTGCCGCGGGGGAAGGTCTCGCCCCGCCCTCGCAAGCCCCGCTGGAAGGCGTGGGAGTGGGCCGTTACGAAGCCGGGGAGGAGGGCGCGTCCGGCGAGGCGTGCGTCCGGCGTCCGCCCCAGGGCGCCCACGGCCGCGATGCGGCCGTCCTCGCCCACGGCGACCTGGACGCCGGATTCGAAGCGATTCCCGGTCCAGGTCAGATCGGCTTCGAGGACCCTCATCCCCCGGCCTCCCGACAGAAGTGGTCGATCGTCGTTGCGAGCAGCTCCCGGGCGGCGGCGAATTCCGCCTTCGGCAGGTGCTCGTTCGGCTTGTGGGCCACGGCGATGGAGCCGGGGCCGAAGATGGCGCAGTCGAGCCCCAGGTGCTGCAGCCAGCCGGCGTCGGTGGCGAAGGAGACGCTCTCTCCCGCGGTCTGGCCCACCAGGGTGCAGAGGTGACGATGGATGGGGGCGGCCGCGTCCAGGAGCAGGGGCGGGCTGTCCGAGAGCAGCTCGACGTCCACAGAGACCGGCGCGAAGGGGGCCGCCGCGGCGCGCACGGCGCGGTCGATGCGTTCGATCAGCTCGGCTGAGGCGAGGCCCGGCAGGGGCCGGACTCCCAGCTCGACCACGCAGCGGTCCGGCACGACGTTGATCGCCGCGCCGCCGTGGACCGTGCCGACGTTGAGCGGCACGAAGGGGACCTCCGGGAACAGCTCGCGATTGGGCGGCGCCTCGGCTTCGAGCTCCCGGCGCAGGCCGGCGAGGGCGACGATCACCCGGCCGGCGGGCTCGATGGCGTTGGCGCCCAGGTGGGGATAGCCGCTGTGGGCGGGGACGCCGTGGAGGGTCACCCGCAGCTTGAGGTGCCCCTTGTGGGCGCGCGCCACGCGCAGCGACGTGGGCTCGCCGATGATCGCGTTCCTGGGCAGGGTCGCCGCCTCGGGAAAGCTCTCGGTGAGGCGCTTCGCTCCCAGCGTGCCCACCTCCTCGTCGTAGGTGAGGACCAGGGCCAGGGGGGCGCGCCAGTGTTCTGGCCGGGCTTCAGCCGCGAGGTTGGCGGCCACGGCCAGGAACCCCTTCATGTCGCAGGCGCCGCGGGCCACCCAGCGGTCGCCGCCATCGGCGAGGGTGAACGGGTCGCTCCGCCACTCCGCCTCTTCGGCGGGGACGACGTCCATGTGGCCCGAGAGCACGAGCCCCCGCCGGTCCCTAGCGGGCTCAGGGCCCACCCAGGCGACGAGGTTGGCCTTGCGGCCGTCGGTCGAGGGGTTGCGGGCGATCCGCACCCCCGGCCGGTCCAGGTAATCGCAGAGGAAGTCGGCGAGCGGCAGGTTGCTGTTGCGGCTGGTGGTGTCGAAGGCGACCAGGCGGGCCAGGAGCTCGGCGTCGGAGAGGAGGGGCATGGCGGGCGATTATAGGGACTTCAGGGACAGCAGGGACTTCAGGGACGAGAAAAATTGGTGTCCCTGCTGTCCCTGGAGTCCCTGCTGTCCCTGTCTTCGTCTTTCTGCCGGGGGTCACCCCAGCGACCGCACCAGGCCCTGCGGGTTCTTCTCCTCGCGGGCGCGGTGCAGGTGATCTCCCAGCTCCTGGATCAGCTCCGCGGAGGAGATCCTCTCCGCGTCCTTCTGGAAGGAGAGGAGGGCGACCATGGTCTCGCGGTACATGGTGCCGGAGCGGAAGAGGGGGAGCATCTGATCCGCCTGCCGGCGCATGGCGGCGCCCCGGCTCTCGCCGGCATAGAGCACGGCGAGGTCCATGGACGCCAGGGCCGCTTCGTAGGAGAGTCCCTCCCGCGTCAGCTGGTCGCGGGCTTCGCTGAGCGGCCCCTCGGCGCCTTCGAGGCGGGGTGCGAGCTTGCCTTCCAGCCAGCGCAATCGCCCGAGATGGCGGCGGTCGCCGGCCTGGCGGTAGAGCCGGCGGGCGCCCTGGAGCGAGGCGGACGCTTCGCCGGCGCGACCGCTCTCGTTGAGGAACCAGATGAAGTTGTGGGTGGCGCACACCATCAGCCGCGGCTCGCGCGGCGGATCGATCAGGTCCATGCTGCGCCGGATCAGGCGCACGGCCGGACCGGGCCGGCCGGCATTGCCGAGGACGGTCCCCTTCTTGAGCAGTGTCCGGCCCAGGAGATGACGGTCGCCGGCGCGGCGATAGATCGTCGCCGCCCGGTTGAGCAGGCCGAGGGCCTCCTCGAAGCGGCCGCCGTAGGCGCGCAGCGAGGCCTGGAGGGTCAGCAGCTCGGCGCGCAGGCGGGGCGGAGGCTGTCCGGATTGTCCAGGCCTGGCCGCCAGCAGCCGGCGGGCGGCGGTCATCGAGCTCTCGGCCGACCGCAGGTCGGCCTGGACCCGCTGCGTCCCGGTCAGGTATGCCCAGGCGATGGCCCGCGTGTCCTGCACCACGGGGGCGCCGTAGAGGTCGAGGTCGAGCTGCTCGGCGGCCGCCGCGGCGAGGTCCGAGGCCCGGCGCGCCTGCTCAGGGGACTCCAGCGCCAGCTCACGGCTCTTCTGGAGCAACAGCCCGCAGAGGGCGAGGCTGGCATAGCGGCGGGTGCTGTGGACCTGGAAGAGCCCTTCGACCGCCTGGTGCCCGAGGAGCTCCGAGTAGAGGGACCGGGGGCCCGGACGGCCGGAGAAGAGCCCGTCGGCCTCCCGGGCGAGCCGCCCCTCCAGGCGCTCGAAAACCGCGTCGTAGGTCTCGGCTTCCCGGCGCAGGGTTGTCATCGGCCGGCTGCGTGCCTCTTCCACCATGCGTCCACATCTCGGGCAACCCGCGAGCAGGTGGCGAACGATCTGCTGCGTCTCTCCCGACACCGTCCCGCTGCGGACCAGCCGTTCGAGGGCTTCGCGAGGAGGGTGATCAGGCCAGGGCCGCATCCAGGACGCCTCCTCCGTTCGACGTATGTTAGTACCTGCATGAAACTCTTACAGAATCGGGGACGTATTGCAATCCCTTTTGAAGAAACTTGCGCTCAGGTCTCGTCCCGGGGCTCGTCTCCCGGGAGCGGGGCGTCCGGGGAAGGGGTGGGGAGCACCTTCTGCGCCGCGCGGGCGAGGCACCGGGTTTCGTCGCGAGAGCGGCCGAGGGAGCGCCAGAGGCTCGCCGCCTCGTCCCAGCGCCCGTCCTGCTCCGCCTGCCAGGCGGCGACCATGGCCGCGGGGGCCGCGGGCGAGCCGATGCCGCCGGCCGCCGCCAGGACCTGGATGGCCCGTTCGGGCTCCGCCACGGCGACCCAGGCCCGGGCCTGCCGCACCGGATCGCGCACGGCCTCGATCCAGCGCCGCTGGGCCGCGGCCGAACGTGGGGCATCGCCGAGCTCCGCCCAGAGGCGGGCGGCGCGGCTCCAGGCGCCAGAGGCTTCGGCTTGCAGGGCGTCGCATTGCTTCTCCAGGATCTCGAAGGAGCAATATTCCTGCCAGACGACGCGCTCTTTTTCCACGAAGACGAACCAGGGCAGGTCCGGCAGGCGCGGGCGCAGCGCCTCCATCCGCGCCCGGGCGAGCCGGCCGGCCTCCTCCCAGGCGGCTGCGTCCATCAGCTCGCGCACCCGGGCCAGGACGCGCTGCCGGCTCTCGGGCTGGCTCCCTTCCAGGCGGGCCACGTCCAGCCACTCGCCGGCCTCGGCGTAGAGGACGACGGCGCGCTCGGTCTCGCCGAGCTTCTCCCAGGTGCGGGCGGCCCGCCCCGACCGGCCGGCCTCCTCCTGCGCCCGAGCCCGGCAGCGGGCGGACTTCTCGCTCTGTCCAGCGCAGCGGAAGGCCGCCGCCGCCCGAGACCAGTCGCCGGCCGACTCGTGGTGGAGGGCGAGGGCGAGGGCGGTCTGCGCGCCGTTGCCCGCCCGGCGGAAGCAGCGGGCCGCATCCTCGTAGCGGCCGAGCTCCAGCCAGGAGGCGCCGGCGAAGCTCCAGTCCCCCTCCTCCTCGGCGGCGCGGGCCCCGGTCGCCAGGGCTCGGGCTTCGTCGCCCGCCCGTTCCCAGCCGCGGGCCGCCTGCTTCAGGAGGCCCAGCTCCTCCCAGCCGGCGGCGGCGTCGGCCCAGGCGCCGCGGCGCTCGAGCAGCCGCAGCTCGCAGACCCGGGCCTCCCGCTCCTGTCCCAGGCGGCGGTAGAGGAAGAGGGCCTCCTCCAGGCGGCCGAGCCGCTCCAGGAGCGGCGCCTGCCGGGCGGGTTCGCCGAGACGGCTCCAGCGGTCGAGGGCGCCGCTCCAGTCCTCCAGCTCTTCGTCCGCCTGGGCGAGGGCCTCCATCTCCTTGGCCGGCAGCCCGGCCCGCCGGTAGCACTCGGCGGCCTGGCGGAACCGGCTCCGCTGGCGGAAGTAGTCCCCCTCCCGCGCCCAGTCGGCCGGCGAGGCCGTGGGATGGAACAGGTGATTCAGCGTCTCCGGCACCTCGGGCTCGACGCGGCCGCGGAAGCGCTCCTGGCTCCAGAACGGATCCCGCGCCGCCCCCTCGTAGATCGCCAGATGCCGCCGCGCCCGGGTGGCCGCCACGTAAAGGTGCTGCAGGAGCCGGCGGAAGCGGGGCTCCCGCTCCAGGCGCTGGTCGCCGCGGCAGAAGCGGTCCACGAGGTCGCGGTCGGGCGTCAGCAGCCGCCACAGCACCACGGTCTCGAACTCCAGCCCCTTGGCCTCGCGGACATGGAAGACCCGCATCGTGCCCAGGCGCCGGCGCAGCCGCTCCACCTCCTCGTCGTCGAGGGTCAGTACGGCGCAGCGCGGGCCGAAGCCGGCGATGGCGCTCAAGACCTCCTCCTCGTCGCCCGCGACCTCGATGGGTACCGGTCCCTCGATCGCCGCCTCCTCCGGATCGTCCTCCTCGGTGCGGCCGTAGACCTCGCGGCGCAGCAGCAGCAGGGCGTTGGCCAGCTCCACCAGGGGACGGACGCTGCGCAGGTTGCGCCGCAGCCGCACCACCGGCGGCGTCGCCTTGGTGTGGGCGGCCCTGCCCGCCAGCCGCTTCACCTCCGCCCAGCGGAAGCCGCTGGGGTTGACGATCTGCTGTGTATCGCCGGCGAGCAGGACGCCGGAGAGGTCGGGCCGCGCCGACAGGGAGAGGACGAAGGCCACCTCGAGCTCGGTCAGGTCCTGGACCTCGTCGCAGACCACCACGTCCCAGCGCCGGCCCTTGTGGTGGCGCGTCTCGGCCAGGGCGCGGCGGCAGAGGTCGATGTGGTCGCTGCGCCCCTCCTCGGCCAGCCACGCCTGGTAGCGCTGGGCGATGCGGTAGATCTCCGGCCGCTCGCTGACGAAGAGGGGGGCGCGCTTGCGGCCGAGCTCGAAGTAGGCCGCCTCGTCGAGCATCGGCTGGGTGGGCGAGAGGCACGATCCCTTGAGGATGCTCCGCAGCTCCTCCCAGACCAGGGCCGGATCGAGCGAGCGGCCCGATTTGCGGAACCATTCGCGGAAGAGCTCCTCGGTCATCGGCCGCGCCAGGTGCTCCCGCAGCTCCTGCGGGATCAGCGAGCGGTAGAGGTCGCCGAAGGTGAAAAACTCGGGAGGATTGCGTCCGGGGACCGCGCCCCGTGCCCGCAGCAGGTCGTCCACCAGTCCGCGGGCGTGCTCCACCAGGGGCTCGCTGTAGGAGAGATAGAGGGCCGAGGGGGATTCGGGCGAGCCGGCGGCGGCGGCCAGCCGGTGGGCGGCCACCGTCGTCTTGCCGCTGCCCGCGCTGCCGGCCAGGAGCACCGGACCGGGGGCGGCGAGGATCTCGTACTGCTCGCGGGTCAGCTTGAGCTCCAGCTCCTCGCCGCCGGCATCGAACAGGCGCTGGAACTCCTCCTCGCCGGCGAGGACGGCCGGGTCGAGGCGGAACCAGCGGACACCGCCGGGGATCCCCTCGCCGGGCTCCGGCGCCACGCCGTCCGGCGGCAGGAGGAACTGCAGCAGGGGCTCGGCCTGCTCCCACTCCTCCGTCCCCGCGGCGGCGACCTCGGAGAAGCTGGCGTCGAGATGCGGCGGCGGCTCATCGATCTCGAACTGCTCCAGCGTCTCCAGCTCGAGGAACTCGGCCTCCGGCGAGCGGTTGCGGCGGGCGGCGCGCTCGGCGTCGTCGTGCTCCACCAGGTCCCAGATCTGCAGGTGGGAGGCGAGGCGGCCCGGTTCGTCGGCGAGGGCCGAGCTCACCATGGTGAAGAGGAGACGGTCGCCCGCATCGGTGCGCGCCTCGTAGACCGGACGGCCGATGCCGCGCAGCCGCTTGACGCGGGTGCCGCCGCCCCAGTGGCCGTCCCGCAGCCGGTGCAGGGTCTTCCAGACGCGCGCCCGCTCGGCGCGACTGCTGCGCCGCAGCCAGCGGTAGAGGTCAGGGTGCAGGAGAACCGGAAACATGGCGCATTGTAACCGGAAACTGGAATTAGGCGCGACTGGAAAGACAGGGACGGCAGGGACTTCAGAGACTGCAGGGACACGAAGACCGGAGCTTTTCCCGTCCCTGCTGTCCCTGTCGTCCCTGAAGTCCCTGTCTCCTACGGGAACTGGCTCGGGCTGAAGCCGATGTCGACGATGCTGCACCCCGGCACGGCAGGGACGCCACGGCGCCGCGCCTCGTCGAGCACCCGGGCGTCGGCCGAGCCGGGGTTGAGCCAGACCTCCCGGGCGCCCTTGCCGGCGATCTCGCCCAGCAGCTCCAGGGTCACGGCCGGTGGCAGGTAGACGCTGATGCGCTCCAGCTCGCCGGGGACGTCGGCCAGCCGGCGGTAGGCGGGCACGCCCTCGATCTCCGTCTCGCCCGGATGGACCGGGAACACCTGCCAGCCCGCCGCCAGATAGGCGCGGACGCACTTGTTGCCGAACTTCCTCCGCTGGCTGGAGGCGCCGACGACGGCGATGGTCTTCATGCGCTCCCTCCCGGCCGCACCACCATCCGCTCATCCCCCAGCCGGCGGGTGGCGCCGGTCGAGTCGAGGTGCTCGAGCAGCGGGATGGCCCACTTGCGGGTGAGCCCGAAGCGGTCCTTGAAGTCGGCCACGGAGAAGCGGTCCCAGGAGGTGGCCAGCAGGTCCCGCCGCAGGCCGGTCAGCGCCGCGGCGGCGAGGATGAGGCCGCTGGGCAGCTTGACGAGCTGGCCCCGGGTCACCAGATGGCGGATGACGCCCTCCAGGATCTGCGGCTTGGCCTGGAGCTCCTGGGCCACCTCGCCGGGCGACGGCGGCGCCAGCCCCGCCCGCTCGAAGCGCTCCAGCACGGCCGCCGACAGCTTCGACTCCTCGCCCGTGAGCTGGGCGCTGCGCCCCGGCAGCACCACCCGATCGCCCTGCACGGTCAGCACCTTCTGCGCCTCCAGCCAGCCCAGGTAGACGTCCGCCAGCTCGGCCGCGCGGCCGCGGAGGATGCGGCGCACGGCCTCGGCTTTGGGCATGGACTCGGCGAGACGGTCCTTCTGAAAATACTCCTTGAGCACCCGCCGCGCCCGCTCCGTCACCCGCTGCACGGCCGACGGCGCGATCCAGCGCCGGGCGCGGCCGTGCTCCTCGGGCACCGCGATGAGTCGCTGCCCCTTCGCCAGCTCCGCCAGAGGGCCGGCCACGGCGGCGGGCGGCAGGCCCAGGCGGCGGGCGACCTCGGCCGCCTCCACCCCGCGCTCGCCGGCCTCCTGCACCCAGAAGGGGAGGGCCGAGCGGAGGTCGCCCTGGAGGGCGGTCAGGCCCTGCGCGAGGATCGTCCCCCGGTGGCGGCGCCAGCGCGGATCGAGGATCTCGCCGCCGCCCAGGGTGGCGGCGGGGGAGGGGCGGCGCAGGATGTAGCGGTCCCCGCGCACGGCCGAGACCGGCCCCTGGAGGCGGATCTCCACCGGACCCGTCTCGCCCGGGGCGAGGCCTGCCACGGCCAGCGGTCGCATGCGGCCTATCACCTCACTGGCGTACAGGTGGAGCCGCACCGGCACGAAGCCGCGCACGGGCGCCGGCGCGTCCGGCAGCAGGGTGAAGCGGGCGAGCAGGCTGGTGGTGGCCGCGAAGGCCTCAGGCGCGCCGAGCTGCATGCCGCGGCCCAGCTCCTCCAGGGTGACGCCGGTGAGCTGCAGCGACGTGCGCTCGCCGGCGTCCGCCGCCTCCCGCGGCTGGCCGTGCACCTGGATGCTGCGCACCCTGGCCCGGCCCCCCCGGGGGAGCAGCTCCAGGGTGTCCCCGGGGTGCACGGCGCCGCTCGCCAGCGTGCCGGTGACCACCACGCCCAGCCCCTTGAGATGGAAGGCGCGGTCGATGGGCAGCCGGGCCGGCCGGTCCGCATCGGGCGGCGCCGCGTGGCGCGCCGCGAGGTCGAGAAGCGCCCGCTCCAGCTCGGGGACCCCGGCGCCGGTGACGCTGGAGACGGGCAGGATGGCCGCGCCGGCGAAGGGCGTCCCGGCCAGCAGCTCCTCCATCTCGAGTTGCGCCAGCTCCAGGAGGTCCGCGGCGACGAGGTCGCTCTTGGTCAGCGCCACCAGGCCGGCGGGGATGCCCAGCAGCGAGCAGACGGCGAGGTGCTCCCGCGTCTGCGGCTTCACCCCCTCGTCCGCGGCCACCACCAGCAGCATCACCCGGACGCCGCCCAGGCCGGCGAGAGCGTTGTGCAGGAAGCGCTCGTGGCCAGGGACGTCGATGAAGCCGATCTGGAGGTCCCCCGCCGTGCGGTGGGCGAATCCCAGGTCGATGGTGATCCCGCGCGCCTTCTCCTCCGCCCAGCGGTCGCAGTCGATCCCGGTCAGGGCCAGCACGAGGCTGGTCTTGCCGTGGTCGATGTGACCGGCGGTCCCGACGATGGCCCGGCGCATTCTTCCTGGTTCAGCCAGCGGCAGGCTTCGCCAGCACCTCGCGGGCGATGCGGTTGATGGTGGCGCCGTCGGCGCTGGAACCGAAGCGGGCCAGCAGCTCCTTCATGATCGGCCCGATGGCCGCCGGCCCGGAGAGGCCGCGGGCGGCGACCAGCTCCTCGATGGCGGCGCGGATCTGTCCCTCGTCCACCTGCGCCGGCAGGTAGGTCTCGAGCAGCCTGCCCTCCGCCTCCTCCTTCGTCGCCAGCTCTTCGCGATGGCCGTGGCGATACTGCGTCGCGGCCTCCTCGCGCTGCTTGATCGCCTTGCGGACCAGCGAGACGAAGCCGGCCTCGTCCACCTCGCCCCCGCGCCGGATGCGCTCGTTCTTGATCTCTCCGAGGAGCATCCGCAGAGTGGAGAGCTTCTCCTTCTCGCCCGCCTTCAGGGCGGCCTTCACGTCGGCTTCGATGCGTTGCTGCGGTGGTATGGTCGTGGTCATGAGGGGCATTATAGGGTCCAGATCGGGGTCCAGATCGCCCGGCATCGCCGTCGCCCCTTCGGGGCGGGCCCTCACTCTCCCAACCCTCTCTCTCCCGGCCTCCCCCCCGACCGCCGGGAGAGAGAGGGCTAAAACAGCGCCTTTTTTCTTGTCTTTCTTCAGGCTAACCCCTCCCTCTTCTCCCGGCGGAAGGGGGGGAGGCCGGGAGAAGAGGGCCGGGGTGATGAGGGCCAACGGCGCCGTCACGCTGATCCTCCCTATCCTCGTCGCCCTCGCCGCCTGCCGGCCCGCCGCCCCCGGTCCGGCCGGCGAGCGCATCCGGGTGGCGGTCTCCGTGCCGCCCCAGGGCTATTTCGTGGAGCGCATCGGGGGCGACCGGGTGCAGGTGGACGTCATGATCCCGCCGGGTTACTCCCACGTCGACTATCCGCTGACGCCGCGCCAGATCGTGGCTCTCTCGCGGGCGCGGCTGTACGTGGCCGTGGGGCATCCGGCCTTCGAGTTCGAGCGCATCCAGCTCTTCCCGTTCCTCAAGACCCTGCCCGGCCTGCAGGTGGTGGACATGTCGCGGGGGATGCCGCTCCTCGCCGGGGAGGGCGAGGGGGCGGACGAGGAGGGCCATGGCCATTCCGGGGGGGCCGGCGATCCCCACGTCTGGGTCGCGCCGGCGACGGTGGCGGTGGCGGCCCGCAACATCGCCGCGGCCCTGGAGCGGATCGACCCCGCCCACGCCGCCGAGTACCGCGCCAATCTGGACCGCTTCGAGGCCGACGTCGCCGCCCTCGACCGCGAGGTCCGCGCCGAGCTCGGCCCCTTCCGCGGCAGCCGGTTCATGGTCTACCACCCGACCTGGGGGTACTTCGCCCATGAGTACGGCCTGCAGCAGGTGGCCATCGAGGGCGAGGGGAAGGAGCCGAGCGCTCAGCGCCTCATCCGGCTGATCGACGAGGCGCGGCGGGACGGCGTCAAGGTCATCTTCGTGCAGCGCGGCTTCCCCCGCAAGAGCGCCCAGGTCATCGCCGACGCGGCGGGCGGGAGCGTGGTGATCGCCGATCCCCAGGAGCGGGACTGGCTCGGCAACCTCCGCCGGGTCACCCGCGAGCTCGGCGAGGCGTTGAGCCATGCCTGACACGCCCTTGATCGAGGTCCGCGGCGTCACCTTCGGCTATGGCCGGGAGGTGGTGCTCGATCACGTGGACCTGAACGTCGAGCCGCGCGACTTCCTCGCCGTCATCGGCCCCAACGGCGGCGGCAAGACGACCCTGCTGAAGGTGATCCTGGGGCTCGTCCGCCCATGGTCCGGCGAGGTGATCTTCCATCTCCCTTCAGGGGGAGACCCCCGGGACCCCCGAGGACGCCTGGGCTACGTCCCCCAGTTCTCCACCTTCGACAAGGATTTTCCCCTGCGCCTGGGGGACATGGTGCTGATGGGCCGCCTCGGGCGCCGCAACCTCCTGCGCCCCTACAGCCGCGCCGACCGCGCCGCCGCCGACCAGGCGCTGGAGCGGCTCCACCTCGAGCCCCTGGCCCGCGCCCACGTGGCCGAGGTCTCCGGCGGCCAACTCCAGCGGGCGCTCATCGCCCGCGCCCTGGTCTCCTCGCCCGACGTCCTCTTCCTCGACGAGCCCACGGCCTCCATCGACGCCGAGTCGCGGGAGACGCTGCGCGAGCTGCTGGCGGACTTGAACCGCACCATCCCCATCGTCGTGGTCACCCACGACGTGACCTCCTTCGCACCCATGGTGAGCCGCATCGCCTGCATCAACCGCCGGCTCTTCTACCACGGCGACCCCGACCTCTCCCGGGAGGTGATGGAGGAGGTCTACGGCTGTCCGGTGGAGCTCGTCACCCACGGCGTGCCCCACCGCGTGCTGGATCACCACCACGACGAGCCCCCTCCCGAGCACCGCCGCTGACCGGAGCCCCGCCTTGCCCAGCTTCCTGGAGGCCCTCTCCTACGACTTCATGCGCAACGCCCTGATCGCCGGGGTGCTGGCGAGCGTGCTGTGCGGCGTCATCGGCACCTTCGTGGTGGTCAAGCGGCTGGCCTTCATCAGCGACGGCATCAGCCACGCCGCCTTCGGCGGGATGGGGGTCTGCTTCTATCTGGGGATCGACCCGCTGCTGGGCGCCATCCCCGTGGCCCTGGTCTGCGCCCTCGCCCTCGGGGCGGTGGACCGCGAGACCATCCGCTCCTACGATGCCCTGATCGGCGTCCTGTGGGCGGTGGGCATGGCGGTGGGCGTGGTCTTCGTTTACAAGACCCCGGGCTACGCGCCGAACCTGATGACCTACCTCTTCGGCAACATCCTCCTGGTGTCGCATCACGATCTCAAGGTGATCCTGGCGCTGGCGGTCTCGGTGCTGGCCATCCTCTTCCTCTTCTTCAAGGGGATCGTGGCCGTGTCCTTCGACGAGGTGTTCGCCCGGGTGCGGGGGGTGCGGGTGCGGTTCCTGATGTCGCTGCTGCTGACCATGATCGCCCTCTCGGTGGTGATCCTGATCCAGGTGGTGGGGATCATCCTGGTGGTCGCGCTGCTGACCATCCCCTCGGTCATCAGCCTGATGCTGTGGCGGGACCTGAAGGCCGTGCTCGCCGGCTCGGTGCTGACCGGCGTCTCGATCACCCTGGGCGGGCTGGTCCTCTCCTTCTACTACGACCTGCCATCCGGGCCGGCGATCATCCTGCTGGGAGCGGTGCTGCTGGTGGCGGCGTACGGCTTCAAGAAGATCCCGCGGCGGAGCCTCTGACGGGGAGCGCGCAAAGGCTTGCGCGAGACCTGTGACGGGTTTCGCGAAGCCTGCTCCGGGCCTCGCGATTCCCGTGCCGGGCTTCGCGATGCCGTTACGAGATTTCGTGAGGCCCGCTCCGGGCTTCGCGATGCCTGCGCCGGGCTTCGCGGGGCCGTTACGAGATTTCGCGAAGCCCGCTCCGGGCCTGGCCATGCCCGGCCCGGGCTTCGCGAAGCCTTACACAGGGATCGCGAGCCTCTACACAGGGCTCCGGTCGCCGTCGCCCGGCACCATGATCATCAGCCGCTCGATGCTCGCGAGAGAGGACCGGATCCCCGCCTCGTCGTCGACGATCAGGATGCGTTCGCCCATGGCGGGGGGATTGTAGCTGGGGGGCGGGTCCCGGCCTGCCGCATTCGATGCACTGTCTTTGGGGGACCCCAATGGCGAGGTCTCCTCTCCCATGGAGGCGAATGACGATGAAGAAGACCAGGGCCCTGCTGCTCGCCTGTGCGTTCCTTCTCACCGCCGCGGCCGCGACCCGCCCGGCGAAATCGGACGCGTGCTTTCTCTTCGGCATGTGCAAGACCTGCAACACCCCCACCCCGAAGTCCCAGCCCTGCAGGGTGGTGGTCTGCGGCACCCGGCGGACCGAGACCTGCGGCACCTGCGTCACCAACTGCGTGCCGCCGCCGGATTAGAAGAAGCTCTCCTAACCCTCTCTCTCCCAGCCTCCCCCAGGCGCCGGGAGAGAGCGGGCTTCAAGAAAAAACGGAGTAAGTGGCCGGCGAGACGCCGGCGCTCCCGGGGGGTTCTTGCTTCTGCTTGTTTCAGACTAACCCTCCCTCTTCTCCCGGCGGACGGGGGGGAGGCTGGGAGAAGAGGGCCGGGGTGATGAGGGCCAGCGACTCGGTAAGGCCATGGGCCCGGCTTCGCGGCACGGGCCTTGCTGGCTTTGGACAGCATCCCGACGGCGCTCCGGCGCCGGGATCGTCCACTCCCCCAGGAGGTGACCCCCATGGCATTGCTCACCCAAGACGACGTCCAGGTTTCCACGGGGAGGCCGATCAGCCGCGAGGACATCCAGGATCTCCTTCAGGTCCCCGGGCGTCCCTGCCTTTCTCTCTATATGCCCACTATCCGGGCCGGCGCGCAGACGCAGCAGAACCCCATCCGGTTCAAGAACCTGCTGCGTTCCCTGGAGGAGCGGCTCCAGGGGATGGCGCTCCCCAACGGCACGGCCGGCGAGCTGCTGGAGCCCTTGCGCGGCCTGCTCGACGATCCCGCCTTCTGGCGGACCCCGAGCGACGGCCTGGCCGTCTTCCGCTCCCCGGAGCTGTTCCGCACCTACGGCCTGCCGCTCGAGCTCGACGAGCTGGCCGTGGTGGAGACCCGTTTCCACCTGAAGCCGCTCTTCTCGTTGCTCTCCGGCGATGGACGTTTTTACATCCTGGCCCTGAGTCTCAAGAACCTCCGCCTGATCGCCGCGACCCGCCACGCGGCGGAGGAGCTGGAGCTGCCCGGCGTACCCCGCAGCCTCGCCGAGGCGCTGGGCGGCGTCAGCCGCTTCGACCGGTTCCACCCCCGGCCCAGCGCCAAGATCGTGGGCCGGTCGCCCATCCTGCCCACCCACGGCCCGAGCGAGGACGACCTCAAGACCGAGATCCGCGAGTTTTTCCGGAGCGCCGACAAGGCCCTGGCCAGGCACCTGGACCGCGACGTCCCGATCGTCCTGGCCGGCGTCGAGTATCTGCTGCCGCTGTACAAGGACGCCGCGGAGCTCCCGCGGGTGCTGGCCGACGGCCTCCCCGGTAATGCCGATGGGCTGTCGCCGGAGGAGCTGCGGGACACCGCCTGGGAGATCGTCGAGCCCGTCTTCCACGCGGAGCGCCGGAAGGCGGCCGACCGCTACTTCGATCTCGTGGGCACCGGCCGCGCCAGCAGCCGCTACGAGGAGATCCTCCCCGCGGCCCACGACGGCCGGGTGGACACCCTGTTCGTGGCCCGGGGCGTGCGCCTCTGGGGCACCTACGACGCCGACCAGCGAGCGGTCCGCCTCCAGGAGGATCAGACCGCGCAGCGCAACGGCAGCGAGGACCTGCTCGACCGGGCCGCCGTGCAGACCTTCCTCAACCGAGGGACGGTCTACGCCGTGCCTCAAGCCGAGGTGCCGGACGGCCAGGCGATGGCGGCGGTCTTCAGATACTAGTCGTACATCCTCAAATTTTTTCCGGGTTTCTCCGTCACCACTCCGCTCGGAGCCGGGACCCCTACACCCACGGCTCGATCTTCTCGATCACCCAGCTCTCGCCGCCGACGCCCACGGTCTCGCCCGGCTTCTTACCCAGCAGCTCCTTCGCCAGGTCGGACTCGTAGGAGATGACGTCCTCCTCGGGCTTGCTCTCCCAGGGGCCGAGGATGGTCATCACCCGCGTGCCGCCGCCCGGGTTGCGGAGGTGGATGCGCGAGCCGATGCGCGCTTCGGTGATGTCGGTGCCGGCGGTCTCGATGATCCGCACCCGGGAGAGCTCGGCGTTGAGGGTGAAGGCGCGGGCGTTCAGGTACTCGTGGCGCTGGCGGGCCGATTTGTACTCGAAGTTCTCCCGCAGGTCGCCCATGGCGCGGGCCTCCTCGATGGCCTTGCGGTTGGCCGGGACCTCCACGGTCATGATCTGGTGGAGCTCGGCGCGCTTGGCCGCCACCGAGTCCGGAGTGGCGTAGAGGGGCGGCGGGCCGGTCTCCTTGCGCAGCCCCTGGAAGCGGAGGTGGATGGCGTTGACGAGCTGCTCGCGCTGGTAGGGCTCGAGGTTGGAGGCGCGCTGGATGGCGTCCTCGGCCTGCGACGCCTGGTCCTCGGTGAGGTGGGAGAGCAGGCGGGGGAGTGTGCTCCCGGACTCGGCCAGCACCAGCAGCCGTACGCGGAAGGTGGCGAACTCGTCGCGGTTGAGGACGGTGAGGATCTGCTGCAACAGCCGCAGGGGGTTGCGGGTCCGCATCGCCTCGTCCACCGCCGCCCGCTCGGCGATCCAGGTGAAGGCCGCCGGGTTGCGGTGGGGCTGGGCCAGCAGGTTGTCGAGGAAGCGGTCGAGCTCCTTCGGCGCGCCGTGGGCCAGGCCGTCGGCCAGCAGGTCGAGGGCACGGGGATCGAGCTCCCGGGTCATGGCGTCGCGGTAGATGACGGGCCAGTCCTCCCGCCGCTCGCGCACCATGGCGTAGGCGCGCTCGCGCAGTTGCCGGTCCTCGATGCCGACGAAGACCCGCTGCGGTTGCCCCTCCAGCAGGTCCTCGGGCGACCAGGCGACATCGCCGGCGACCTTCGAGCCGCTGCGCTCGATGGCGAACCAGATCTCGAAGGCGAGCCCGGGATCGGAGTCCATCGCCGCCTCGGCCACCTCCGCGAGGTTCTCCGCCATGCGGTCGCGCAGGCCGGCGTCGCGCGCGCCCTCGCGCTTCAGGCGCTCGATCTTGCGCCGCGGCGACGCCTTCTCGAACGCCTTCCAGACCGAGTCCATGGCGTCGCCGCTGCTCTCCGCCCAGTGGTAGGTCTGGCGCGCGCCGGCGCCGCTCGCCACCACCTGGGGATGCTTGCGGGCCGCGCCCCACCAGGCGGTCCACTGCGATTCGGAGACGATCCCGGCGAGGATTTCGCGCACCTCGCCGGCGGTGAGCGCCCGGTCGTAGCTCTGGAGAGTGGTGCGCAGCAGCTCGGGCGGGGTCAGGACCTTCAGGGCCTGGGGGTGCTCCAGCTTGCGCCGCAGCACGTGGTCCGGGGCCAGGGGGCGCAGCAGCTTGGGCGCGGCCTTGAAGCCCACGGTCAGGCCGCGGATGCGCTCGAAGTCCACTTTGAAGCTCTCCAGCCCCAGGTTGGCCTCCACCACCCGGCCCACGCCCTTGCCCTCCATCGCCACCACCGTGCCGACGTCGAAGGCCAGGAGCCCCTCCAGGCGCTCGACCTTCTCCCAGGTCTTGGGGATGTCGGTGGGGGCGCGGTGGAGCCCCACGGCTTCGTACAGGGCCTTGTAGGTGGAGCGGTCGCCGTAGAGCTTGCCGAGGGTGGAGGAGACGGTGGGGTGGAGCTTGTCGGCGGGGAGGAAGAGCGCGCCGGCGCGCTTGAGGAGCTGCAGGCGGATGGCCCAGCGGCCCCCCTCGCGGAGCTGATCGTCCAGGATCTCGAGCAGGGAGCTGGCGCGGGACTCCTCGCCGGTGCCGATGAGGGCGCGGGCGACGCCCACGAAGTAGTCGAGATCCGCCGGGTCCTTTTCGAGCTGCGCCAGCCATTCGCCTTCGATGGCCTCGAAATCGCCCTTCGAAAGTTGGTTCTGTGTGGTTCTTGTGATGGTCATAGGGGAAGTGCACGATAGCAGATTCCAGTCCCCGGGCGCTGGCGCCCCCCGCCCAAGACCCTCATCACCCCGACCCTCCTCTCCCACCGCCCTCCCCCCAACCGGGAGAAGAGGGAGAAAGGCAAGAACCCTGAGCTGCGTCCCCCTCTCCCGGTCGGGGGGAGGGCGGTGGGAGAGGGGACAGGGGTGAGGGCCGGCGGCGGGCGCGGGTCTTGCTCTGAGATTTGACCCCGGGAGAGCTGCCGCGTAGAGTTAGGAGTCGCGTGCCAAAAAACGTGTCCAGACAAGAGAGAGTTCCGCCCCGCAAGACCGAGCCCGCCGCAAGCTCCGCGGCGGACGGCACACGTCCCAATCGCCAACCGCCCTGGGAGAAGGAAGCCGTGCATGGCGAGTCCAGCTCCTTCGGCGACTGGCTGCGGCGCCAGCGTGAGATGCGGGAGATCAGCCTGCGCGACATCGCGGACCGCACGAAGATCAGCCTGCGCTATCTCGAGAACATGGAGGCCGACCGCTTCGACCTCCTGCCCGCCCCCATCTTCGCCAAGGGTTTCCTGCGCGAGTACGCCCGCTACGTCGGGCTCTCCCCGGACGACGTGGTCAATCACTACCTCTCCGTGCATCATCCCGAGGAGCTGGAGACCGCCATCAAGGACGACACCAAGGTGCGGACCCGGCCGAAGCCGCTGGACCCCGGGCAGCCGCCGGTGCGACGCAACTGGAGCTACGGCCTGCTGCTCGCCCTGGTGGGGCTCATCCTCCTCATCCTGGTGGGGCTGGCCGCCTGGTTCGCGGACCGGCGCCACGACCAGCCGTCCGGCTCGCGGCAGGCGCCGCCGATCATCGCGACCCCTCCGGCGCCGGCGCCCAAGCCCGCGACGCTCGCCGCTGCCACGCCGCAGCCGAGCGCGCCGCTGCAGGTCACCCTCAACTTCAACCAGGACTGCTGGGTGGAGGCGGTCATCGACGGCAAGAACAACTTCGCCGAGTTGCGGGTGCAGGGCGAGGCCCTGCAGCTCGAGGCGGAGAAGAGCATCGTGCTGAAGCTCGGCAATGCCGGAGGCGTCGAGGCGCAGGTCAACGGCTACCCTCTGGACCTGGGAAAGACGCAGGGGGACGTGGTGCGCAATCTGCTGATCGACCTCAACACCGTCCAGGCCCTGAAAGCGAAGAAAGAGACCCGCTGAACGTGGCCGGCAGCTCGCCCCTTCTCGAGCAGGTGCGCTCGGGAAACCGCCAGCTTCAGCTCCTCGCCGCCGAGGGGGTGCTCCCCCTGCCGCCGGAGGAGATGATCCCCCTCCAGGTCGACCTTGCCCAAGGGCTCGACCCGGAAGTGGCGGCGCTGGCCCGCAAGAGCCTGCGGGGGATCGACGTCCGCATGGCCCGCCCCTACCTGGAGCGCGGTGCCACTGAAGAGGTGCTGTCCTGGTTCGCCGAGGAGACGAGCCATCCGGTGCTCATCGAGGCCATCGTCCGCCGGCGCGACACGCCGCGCCCCCTCCTCGCCCGCCTGGCCCGCCGCCTCCCTCCCGACCTGCAGGAGATCCTCCTGCTGCGCCAGGACGCCATCGTGGAGCAGCCGGCGATCCTCGAGGCCCTGGAGGAGAACCCCGAGGTCTCCACCTACACCCTGCGGCGCATCGCCGAGTACCGCGAGCACCTGCTGCCGCGGGAGCGCACGCCGGTCGTCCGGGCGCCGGTCCCGACGGAGGAGATGGACGAAGAGGAGCTGGCGGAGGCGATCGAAACCGCCCGCGAGCTCCCCGCCGTCGGCGAGCTGGAGCCCGAGAGGACCCAGCTCACCGAAGGACAGATCCGCATGCTCCCGGTGCCGGCCCGCCTGAAGCTCTCCCGCGGCGCGCCGCGCACCCTGCGTCTCATCCTGCTGCGGGACTCCAATGCCCAGGTCGCCGTCTCGGTGATCGTCAACAACAGCCTCTCCGACCAGGAGGTGGAGCAGGTCGCCTCCAGCCGGTCGGTGGTCGAGGAGGTGCTGGGCCTGATCGCCAAGAAGCGGGACTGGATCGGCAAGTACAACGTGGTGAAAGCGCTGGTCTCCAATCCCCGCACACCCACGGGCACGGCCCTGCGTCTGGTCCCCCGGCTGGCGGTGCGCGACCTGCGCGAGCTCAGCCGCGACCGGAACATTCCGGACGCGGTTCGCTCGACAGCCTTGCGTTTGTATAGAATCAAGCAGCAATAGGATCAGTCTGATGGCCAGGGACTTCTACGCCGTCCTCGCTCTGCCGCGGAACGCCAGCGAGGATCAGATCCGGCAGCGCTTCCGCGAGCTGGCCCGTGCCCGGCACCCCGACCGGTTCAAGGGACAGGAGAAGGTGCGCGCCGAGAAGGAGTTCCAGGACATCACCGAAGCCTTCAACGCGCTCGTCGACCCGGAGCGCCGCCGCCGCCACGACGTCGACCTGGTGCGCCCGGAGGAGCAGGGGGGCTCCGATCCGCGGCAGCTCTTCCGCGTCTACCTGCAGCGCGGGGTGAAGGCCTACAAGGAGAAGAACTACCTGGAGGCGGCCAGCAACTTCGACCTCGCGACCCAGGCCGACGCCCGCAACGCCCAGGCCTGGCATCACCTGGCCCAGGCTTGCAGCCAGAACAAGAGCTGGCTCCCCCGGGCGGTGGCCGCCATCGAGCGGGCCTGCGCCCTGGAGCCCATGAACGGCTCCTACCTGAAGCAGGCCGGCCGCATCTTCGCCCTCGCGGGCCAGGCCGACGAAGCCGTCCAGTATTACCGCAAGGCCCTCCAGTGGGGGGACGACGACCCCGTCGTGCGCCAGGCTCTGGAGGAGCTCACCCGCGCCGCCGCCGCCGCCGCCCCCGCCGGCCGCCGGGGTCTGTTCGGAAGGGGCGGCTGATGTCGCTGCGCGTCAAGGCCTGCGGGCTCTCCGACGTGGGGCTCACCCGGGCCCACAACGAGGATTACTTCGAGATCGATCCGATGCACCGGCTCTACGTGGTGGCCGACGGCATGGGTGGCCACAGCCACGGCGAAGTGGCCTCCCGGATCGCCGTCGACACCATCCGCGACTTCATCGCCAAGACCGCCGACAAGGACACGACCTGGCCGTTCGGCATGGACGCCCGCCTGGAGCGCCACTCGAACCTGCTCAAGATGGCCGTGCGCAAGGCCCACGACCACGTGCTGCGGGAGATCACCCGGGACGGCTCGCTCTATGGCATGGGCACGACGGTGGTGGGCCTCCTCCTCGCCGGCCAGACCGCCGCCGTGGCCCACGTGGGCGACAGCCGCGCCTACCGGCTGCGCGGCGGCCGCCTGGAGCAGCTCACCCAGGACCACACCTGGGTCAACGAGCAGGTGGTGGCCGGCTTTCTCTCCAAGGAGCAGGCCCGCTCCCACCCGCTGAAGAACGTCGTCACCCGTGCCCTGGGCGGGGAGAGCGACGTGCTGGTCGACGTGCGGGAGCTGGAGGTGCAGTCCGGCGACCTCTTCCTCCTCTGCTCGGACGGCCTGACCGGGATGCTCTCCGACGCCGACATCCGTGACCGCCTGGCCTCCGGCCGCAGCCTGCACGAGATCTGCCGTACCCTGATCACCGACTCCAACGCCCGCGGTGGCATCGACAACGTCACCGTCGTGCTCCTCTCGGTCGAGGAGGACCAGGAGGAGGAGGGGGAGGCGACGCGGTAGGGGCGGGGCTCAGGCAAGGGACATCAGGGACTTCAGGGACGACAGGGACTAGGGACATCGGCGTCAGTGTCTTTGTCCCTGCTGTCCCTGAAGTCCCTGTTGTCCCTTGCGGCTTCCAAAGTTGGCTCTACAATCCCCGCCATGCGCATTGCCGTAATCGGCGGCGGCCCCGCCGGCGGCTCGGCGGCCCTGGCCTTGGCCCGCGGCGGCGCGGCGGTGGACCTCTATCTCCCTGCCCGTCCCGGCGAGAAGCCGTGCGGCGGCGCGGTGCCGGAGCACGTGCTGCCGCGCCTCGCCGGCTTCGATCTCTCGCCGCTGCCGGCCGTGATCAGCCCCGCCGCCGTGCTGGAGAACGCTGGCGGCGGCCGGATCGGCGTGGACCTCCAGGGGATCCGCATCTTCCGCCGGCGCGACTTCGACCGCGCGCTCGCCGAGGCGGCCGTGGCCGCCGGCGCTGTGCTGCGGCCCGCCAGGGCGGAGCGGCTGGAGTGGGGGAGCGGCGGCCTTGAGGTCAGCGCGGCTGGAGAAACCCGGATCTATGACTGGATCGTGGGCGCGGATGGCGCCCGCGGATTGACGCGCCGCAGCCTGGGCCTGGCGTCGCGGGGGGACAGCCTCGGACTGGGGGGCTCGCTCTCGGGGCTCGCCTGGGACCGCCTCGTCCTCGCCTTTCCCGGGCTCGCCGATTCCTACCTCTGGATCTTCCCCCGGCCAGGCGGCGCTTCGGTGGGCATCGCCTACACGGCCGGCCGCCTCACGGACGCCGCCGCCCGCGCCGCCCTGGGCTCCTTCCTCGACCGCCACCTCCCCGGCGGCTGGCGGGACCTTCCGGGTCCCCGCTACCGGTATCCCATTCCTGTCTTCGGCGAGTGGACCCTGCCGTCGGTGCGCCGCGCCCTCGTCCGCCGGGTGCTCCTGACCGGCGATGCCGCGGCCCTGGCCGACCCTCTCACCCGCGAGGGGATCCGCTACGGCCTCCTCTCCGGTCTCTGGGCGGCCGAGGGTCTGCTGGCGGGAGACCCCGAGAGGTACCCGGACGTCCTCGCCGCCGAGCTGGCGGCGGAGATGGAGAGGGCCGGGAACGCCCGCGACCTGTTCTTCGAGGGATCGATCGGCCAGTGGATGGTGCCGGCGGCGCGGCTCCACTCAGGGGTCCGAAGGGTGCTGGGGGACCTGCTGGCCTGCCGGCAGCCCTATACGGGGTTGCGGAGGAGGCTGCTGCGCAGTCTTTTCAATCCTTCCCGTATCCGTACCCCTTCCGCGCCTTGAGCTTGAATTCGGGGTTGGTGGTCTTCACGTCGACTTCCTGGAACCCCGCCTTGCCGGCCGGCTGCGTGCTCTCGTAGCTGAGCAGGTAGTAGCCGTTGTTCTCCTTCGCCACCTGGTCGAGCGGAGTCGAGTAGTTGGTGACGTTGAAGAAGTAGCGGCCGCCGGTCTCGAGGGAGAGGAGGTTCAGGGAGTCGGAGAGGGTGTGCTGCACGGCTGGCGGCGTCAGGTCGAGGCTGTAGACGGCGACGTTGTTGTCGTTGAGCCTTTGCACCGTGGGTTTGAAGTAGCGGTCGTCGGGCACGTAGCTGCCGAAGGTGTTCTCCCGGCCCGGCAGGCCGTAGGTGAAGAGCAGGAGGTTCTTACGCCCGCGGATGTTGCCCGCCGAGCGGGCGATCTGCTGCAGCGCTTCGTAGATGTTGGGCGTCTTGTTCCGCAGCTCCTCGCCCTTGGGCAGGCCGGCGAGCAGCGACGGGCCCTTGCCGGCCTGGATGCGGGAGGGGTAGTTCCCCTCGGGGTCCTTGCCCTTCATGGCGTCGGCGATGGCCGCCACCAGCGCCCGCTGGTCGTGGGTGAAGTCCTGCTGCACCTTGAGGCGGGAGTCGTAGGAGACCACCGCCACCCAGTCGTTGGGCAGCAGCTCGGCGTCCACCCAGCCGCGGGCCCGCTTGGCCGCTTCCATCTGCTGCGTGAGGAGCTGCGGCGCGTCCTGGGCATTGCCCTTCTGATCCTCGAAGAAGAGGATGAAGTAACGGTCCTCCGGCGCCTGCTCCGTGCTCACCCCCTGCTTGGCCAGGGTGGGCGAGGACTCGAGGAGCCGCCGGTTGCTGTAGAAGGTCACGCCGGTCAGCGTCACCGGCTTGCCGTTCTCCTTGACCACGAAGTCGTTCTTGTCGAGTCCCACGATCACGTTGCCCCTGGCATCGGTGACCAGCACGTCCAGGAGAACCTCGTTGACGTTCACCTTGCCCTGGAACTGGCCTACAGGCTTCTCCTCGTTCTGGGCCAGGACCGCGCGCCCCATGCCGCAGAGCGCGACGAGGGCCAGCGCCGTCATTCGCATGGTTCGTGACATTTTTTTCTCCTTTGCTCGGACCGGGCTTTTCCGCTTCCGAATGGCGTCGTTCCCCCTTAGACACAGCAAGGGGCGGGCCAGGAATATTCCGCGGTGGCGGCGCGCAGCTCCGTCCTCCGCAGAGGACAGAGCGAATCCCTTCACCGTCACCCGAAACGGGCGTAGAACCCGCCGGCCTCGGCGGTGGCCCGCAGGGCGTCGGAGGGTCGGAAGCGGTCGCCCACGGCGCTCTCCAGCCGCTCCAGGGTGGCGACGATCTGGTTCAACCCCTCCTGGTCCGCCCAGCGGCAGAGGCCGCCGCGGAAGGGCGGGAAGCCGGTGCCGAAGATCAGCGCCAGGTCGACGTCCGCGGCGCTCCTCACCACACCCTCCTCCAGGCAGCGGGCGGCTTCGTTGACCATCGGCAGCACCATGCGGTCGGCGATGGCGCCCGGGTCGGGGGCCTCCTCCCTGGGATGGAGCCCCAGCAGGGAATAGATGCTGGGGTCCGGCCCCTTGCGCTCCTTCCCCTCATAGAGGTAGAAGCCCTTGCCGTTCTTGGTTCCCAGCCGGCCGGACTGCGGCACCTTGTCGAGCCAGGCGGGCACCGGGAGGCGGTCGCTGAAGGCGTCGCGCAGGATGTGGGCCACCTTGGTGGCGACGTCGATCCCCACCTCGTCGGCGAGGGTGATGGGGCCGACCGGCATGCCCCAGTCGGTCATGGCGCGGTCCAGGTCCTCCATCCTGCACCCCTCGTCGAGCAGCCAGAAGGCCTCGGTGGAGTAGAACATCAGCAGCCGGTTGACCAGGAAGCCGGGAGTGTCCCTGACCAGGATGGGGGTCTTGCCCAGCTTGCGGGTGAAGGCGAAGACCGTGTTCACCGCCGCCGGATCGCTGCCTTCGGCGGCGATGACCTCCACCAGCGGCATGCGGTCCACGGGATTGAAGAAGTGCATGCCCACCACCCGGCTGCGCTCGGGCGTCCTGGCGCCGATGCCGGCGATGGAGAGCGACGAGGTGTTGGAGGCGAGGACCGCGTCGGCCCGCACGTGCTTCGCCGTCTCGGCGAAGACCTCCTGCTTGACCCCGAGGCTCTCGACGATCGCCTCGATCACCAGGTCCGCCCGCGAGAAGCCCGAGTAGTCCAGGGTGGGGAGCAGCAGGGCCATCCTGCGCCGCGCCTCCGGCGCCGTCAGCCGGCGGCGCTGGACCTGCTTGTCGAACAGCGCCGCGGCGTGCGCCATGCCGCTCGCCAGGGCCTCGTCGCGCACGTCCTTCATACGCACGGGGAGGCCGGTCTTGTCGGCGATGAGCTGGGCGATGCCACCGCCCATCACGCCCGCGCCCAGCACGGCCGTGTGGCGCACCCGGCGCGGCTCGGCGCCGGCCAGGCCATTCTCCTTCTTCGCGTTTTCCGTGAGGTGGAAGACGTGGACGAGGTTCTTCGAGATCTTCGAGGTCGCGAGCTCGGCCGCCGCCCGCGCCTCGGCGTCGAAGCCGGCCCGGACCCCCTGCTCGATCCCCACCCGGACGACCTCGAGGGCCCGCAGCGGCGCCGGGTAGTGCCCGCGGCTCTGCTCCAGGGTCTTCTTGCGCGCCTGGTCGAAGAGGATCTTCCGCCCCACGGGGTTCTTTTCGAGCAGCAGCTCCTTGAAGCCGGCGCCCGAGTCGTCGCGGCGCTTCTGGCCGGCGCGTTCCAGGGCGAAGTCCCGCACCTCGTCGAGGAAGCGGGCATCCGGCATCAGGGCGTCGACGAGGCCCAGCTTCAGGGCCTTGCGGCCGGCCACGGTCTTGCCGGTGAGGATCAGGTCCAGGGCTTCGGCGATGCCGATGAGGCGCGGCAGGCGGGTGGAGCCGCCCCAGGCGGGGAGGATGCCGAGCTGCACCTCGGGCAGGCCCAGCCTGGTGTCCGGGCGGTCGCTGGCCACGCGCCAGGTGGAGGCGAGGGAGATCTCGAGGCCGCCGCCCAGACAGACACCGCGGATGGCGGCGACGGTGGGGAAGGGGAGGGCCTCCCAGGCCGCGAACAGGCGGTGACCCACCCGCGAGCCGGCCTCCGCCTCCACCGGATCGGTCACCCGGGCGATCTCCTCCACGTCGGCGCCGGCGATGAAGCTCCCGGGCTTGCCCGAGAGCAGGATCAGGCAGCCGACGTCGTGCCGTCCGCTAAGCTCCTCCAGGACTCTCTCGAGCTCCTGCAGGGCGGTGCGGGTGAAGATGTTGACTTTCTTGTCCGGCGAATCGAAGGTCAGCGTCGCCAGCCGGTCGGCGCCGACTTCGAGATGGAAATTGGATGCCACGGTGAAACCTCCTTGAAAGCCACCATTGCTCCGGGCCACTTCTCCTGCCGGACTTCCCCCGCCCAAGACCCTCATCACCCCGACCCTCTTCTCCCACCGCCCTCCCCCCGACCGGGAGAAGAGGGGGAAAGGCAAGAACCCTTCAGCCGGGTTCCCCTCTCCCGGTCGGGGGGAGGGCGGTGGGAGAGGGGCCAGGGGTGAGGGGCCGGCACTACCCCCCGTGCTTGTCCGCCTCGGCGTAGAGCCGGTCGATGACCTCGCCGTACTTCTGATTGATCACCCGGCGCTTGACCTTCTGGGTCGGCGTCAGCTCGCCGGTCTCCAGCGTGAACTCATTGGGCAGGAGCTCCCAGGCCACGATCTTCTCGAAGCCGGCGAGGTTGGCGTTGACCCCCTGCACCTCCTGGCCGATGAGCTCCCGGACCTTGGGGTCGGCCGCCAGCGCCTCGGGCGTCGCCGCGGGGAGCCCCTGTCTCTCGGCCCACCCCTTGAGGGCGTCGAAGTCGGGCACCAGCAGCGCCGAGAGGAACTTCCGGCGGTCGCCGATGACCACCGCCTGGCCGATGTAGCGGCTGTTCTTGAGCGCGTTCTCGATCGGCGCCGGCGCCACGTTCTTGCCGTAGGCGTTGATGATCAGCTCCTTCTTGCGGTCGGTGATGCGCAGGAAGCCGTCGGCGTCGATCTCGCCGATGTCGCCGGTGTGGAACCACCCCTCGGCGTCGATGACCTCCGCCGTCTCCTTCTCCATGTGCCAGTAACCCTTCATGATGTTGGGCCCCCGGGCCAGGATCTCGCCGTCGGCGGCGATCTGGACCTCGACGCCGGGGATCGGCCGGCCCACCGTGCCCATCTTGACCGCGTCGCGGGAGTTGACCGAGATCACCGGCGAGGTCTCGGACAGGCCGTAGCCTTCATAGATGGGGATGCCGGCGCCCCAGAAGAACTCGGCGAGGTCGCGCGACAGCGGCGCGCCGCCGGAGATGGCGAAGGCGAAGCGGCCGCCCAGCCGCTCGAGGATCTTCTTGAACACCAGCTTGTCGGCCAGCCCGAGCTGGACGCCGAGCCAGCCCGGCGGGCTCTGGTGCTTGAGGCGGTAGGGGAGCGCCTGGCGCCCGAGCCCCACGGCCCAGGCGAACAGCCGCTGGCGGATGGGCGAGGCCTGCGCCACGTTCTCCTGAATGCGGGCGAGGAGCTTCTCGTAGACCCGGGGCACCGAGACGAAGACGTGCGGCTTGACCTCCTGGAGGTTCTGCGCCACCACCGCCACCGACTCGGCGTAGGCGATGGTGCACCCCGTGAGGAAATAGCAGTAGTCCACCAGGCGCTCGAAAGAGTGGGAGAGCGGCAGGAAGGAGAGCGCCGTGAAGCGGCCGTCGAGGTTCAGCACCGAGAGGCCGGAGGTGACGTTGGAGGCGAGATTGCCGTGGGTCAGCATGACCCCTTTGGGCGTCCCCGTGGTGCCGCTCGTATAGATGAAGGTGGCGAGGTCCTCCGGCTTCACGGCCCGGGCCCGCCGCTCGAACTCGTCCACGTCGACACCGCCGCCACGGGCGATCAGCGCGTCGAGCGTGACGACCCGAGGGTCGCTCGACTCCCCCTTGATGAGGACGAACTGCTGGATCTCCGGCAGTTCGGCCGCGTGCTCCAGCAACCCGTTCAGGTGGGCCGGCGTCTCGGCCACCACTACCTTGGCGCCGCAGTTGTTCGCGATGTAGGCCGCCTGGTCCGGCAGCAGCGTGGGGTAGATGGGCACCAGCACGGCGCCGATGCAGAGGGTGGCGAAGTCCACCGTCGGCCAGTGCGGGCCGTTCTCCGACATCAGCGCCACGCGGTCGCCGGGTGCCACTCCCAGCTCCACGAGGGCCTTCGACAGCCGCCGCACGCGGTCCACCAGCTCCGCCGTCGAGATCGGCTGAAATCCACCCCCGATCTTCGAGAGCAGGCAGTCCGGCTTGTTGTAGCTCGCCGCCTTCAGGAACAGCTCCGACAAGGTTCTGACCGACATGGGACCCTCCCGCTTCGGTTGCGCCGCGCATTGTATCGCATGGAGCCGGGGGCGGCCCCGACGCCAACGGGTAGGTGGGGCCCGGGTGGCGCAGATTTTCCGTTAGGAGCAACCTTTCTCTTGTGGGAATGGGCTCCGCCGGCATGCCGCTGCGCTCGAGACCCGCCCCGAGAGGAGTCTCCATGTCTTCGTATCGTACTCTTCGCGTTGGAGTTGTCGCCGTGGTCCTGATCGCCTTGCTGGCCTTCGCCGGCGCGCCTGTCCAGGGCCAGACGGTCCCTCCCTCCCTCGCAAAGGTTGTCCACGTTGCCGGAGTCGGTGACCGGCTAGAGCACTTCCTGGTGAGCCTCTGGACGCGGATTTTCCAAGAAGAGGGGATGTCGATCGACCCCAACGGCGCCAAGAACGGACAGGGCACGACGGTCAATCCCAATCCCCCGGACCTGACGGACGAGGGGGTGACGATCGATCCTGACGGCCACGCCTAGTGAGATCCGGGGCCGGAGCGATCCGGCCCCATTTTTCTTCAAAGTGTCACGATAGAGACCTGTTCTGATACTATGTTGCTTGAGAAGGCATCTTATCTCATGGACAGGAGGCTGGCTTGGAAGACGCGCATCTGTCGTTGGAGACCTTGGCGAAGTGGCTGTCGGGAGGGTTGGAGCAGGAGGAGATGCTCCGGCTGGTGATCCCGCATTTCCTGTCGCGCTGTTCAGTCTGCCGGGAGCGGCGCGAGGAGATCGCGCGCTTGCAGAAGGAAGTTGGCCACTGGGACGAAGTGGTGGTCGTCCTGGAGGGCCGGGAAGCCCCGGAGCTCTGGGACCGGCTGGCGGAGCGCCCGTACGCGGAGCAGCTCCGGACCGTGGAGGAGGATGAGGGTCTGCACGCCTGGGGCCTCTGCCAACTCCTCCTCAAGAAGAGCCGGGAGGCGGTCTTCAGCGATCCCGGCAAGGCCGTCGAGCTGGCCAACCTGGCCCTGCGGATCGTCCGCCATCTCGGGACTGCGTACGACCCCAACTGGGTGATGGACCTGCGCGCCCGCTGTTTTGCCTATCTCGGCAACGCTCGCCGGGTCCTGGGAGAGCTGCGCAGCGCGGATGATGCCTTCGTGAAGGCGGAGAGATGTCTTGCCCTGAGCGGGACCGGGAGTATTGAAGTCCAAGCCGAGATCCTGAGCTTAAAGAGTTCATTGAGGCGAGCGCAGCGACGGCTCGGCGAAGCTCTGGAGCTGATCGACTACGCTCTGGTTCTTTACCGCGAGGCTGGAGAGCTTCAGGGTGCCGGCAAGTGTTTCCTAAAGAAGGCCAAGATCGTTGAGGAGACCGGAGATTTGGCTCAGGCGATCGATCTCCTTCGAAATGCGGCAGCGGAGATCGACCGTTCCACCGAGCGTCAGCTCTTCACCTATGCCCGCTACAATTTACTGGGCTGCCTCGTTCAAGCCAATCGGATCGCCGAAGCGGAGCAACTCCTTCCCGAAGTACGGGATTTCCTTCGGGACAACTCGCATCCTCTCGATCTCATCCGTCTGCGCTGGGCTGAGGGGCTCATCCATCTGGGGCTTTCGCAACTCGGACCCGCCGAGGCAGCCTTCCGGGAGGTCCAGCGCGACTTCCTGGAGCGCCGCATGGGCTATGACGCGGCCCTGGTCTCTCTCGACCTCGCCCTGCTCTACGCCCAGGAGGGCTGCGTCGAGGACCTGAAGAGGCTGGCGGCCGAGCTGATGCCTATCTTCGAGTCGCGGGACGTCCACCGGGAGGCCATCATCGCCCTCCTCATGTTCCAGCGCGCCTGCGAAGAGGAGAAGCTGACTGTGGATCTCGTCCGCCAGTTCGCGGAGTACCTGCGCCGCGAGCGGCGGGGAAACGGGATGTGAAGGGGAGATCCTTCTGAATCGCGCTCGCGGGCTTCCGGGGAGAGCTCGCGAGCGCCGTGCGGAATCCGGGGATCTACGACAAGCCCAACTCGGCGAACGACTTCGCTTCGAGGACGCGCCTCGCCACTCGCTGTAGCTCTCTCTCGCTCTGAATGGCCTCCACGCTCTGCCGGACCCTGGCAGGCAGCCGCCCAAACCGCTGCCGGAGCAGGCCGAGCAGCACAAGCCGCATACCCTTGATCATGCCTTCCCGTTCGCCCTCCCGTCGCCCCTGCTGCAGGAACTCTTTCTCCCAGCGAATGATCGACTCTTCGAGCATGGTGGCGTCCTCCAGACCAGGGGTGATTATACTCCCAGGAAGCACCCGATGGCACTTTCTTCGGAGCCAGGCCGTGATGCTGCTGCGCAGCTCCATGTCCTGCTCCCGGGTCGCGAGGTCCAGGATCTCGTGCAGGAGCCGGCGAAAGTCCTGCACGTCGCAGGTCTCGATCCGGAAGATGGCCGCCGCGAGGTTGTCCGCGAGATCGGGACGCTCCAGGTCCAGCTCCTTCTCGTCGAGGAGGACATAGTGGAGATCGGGGGCATAGCGCCTCAACTCGGAGGGCAGGACACCGAAGAGGCCCGCCGCCTGGAGAGGTGCCCGCCAGGCGAGCCGGCCATTGTAGAGAACCACGGGGAGGACGACCGGCAGCTCGTCCGACGGCTTGTGCCGGCCATTCCGGATCATGTCCTGGAGGAGGAGGCTGACGTAGCCCAGCAGGCGCAAGGGCATGATCGGGTCGGGCGTGGACTGGAACTCCAGGAGGAGGAAAACGGGGCGCGGCTCGTCCCGCCTGCCGAGCCGCCAGACCAGGTCGCCGTGGCGCTCCCGGAAGCGGTTGTCGACGAAGCTGCTCGCCGCCCGCTCCAGCGTCGCGAAGTCGAGACACCTCGCCCCTAGCTCGGGGAGGAATCCCCGGCAGAGGTCCTGCACCATCTGTCGGTGAGAGAAGAGCAGCTTGTAGCCGGAGTCGTGCTCCGGCCCGCCGCCTTCCCGTGGCGTCTTGTCGTGTCTCATGCCCTGTATAAAACGGAAAAAGCACCTCCAATCTTGCAACCCCTAGAGCGGCGCGGGTTTGCAGAGGGGGTTCGGGCCCATGCCGTGGCACGGCCGAGCCGCCGGAAGACGTCGGCGAGGCGCCGCTTGACTGGCGGGCGAGGCGGCGGTATCCTCCCCGTCCTCGCGGTTGATCCCCTCGGGTAGCGCTCGCCTCGGCGGGCGGAGGACCGCAGAAATGTCGGGGCGTAGCTCAGCTTGGTAGAGCGCACGGTTCGGGACCGTGAGGCCGGAGGTTCAAATCCTCTCGCCCCGACCATCTTCCTTTCCCACACGACTCCCACACGACGATGACCAGAGGGAGATCGGCGGCGGCCATCCTCGCGGGGGCGGTCCTCTTTTCCTCCGGCGCCGCCCGTGCCGCGGAGCCCGCGGCCGGAGTCCGCGGCAAGGTGCGGGCGTACCGCGCCGCGCACGAGAAGGAGATCGTGGGCGAGCTCACGGACCTGCTCGCCCTGCCCAACGTCGCCACCCGCGTGGCCGACGTCGAGAAGAACGCCGATCGCTTGACCGAGATGCTCCGCCGCCGGGGCTTCGAGGTGCGCCGTCTCGCGGCGGCCCCCGGCACGCCCCCGGCCGTCCTCGGCGACCTGCGGGTCCCCGGGGCGAAGCGGACGGTCGTGTTCTACGCCCACTACGACGGCCAGCCCGTGGGCCAGAAAGGGTGGCTCTCCGGTCCCTTCAAGCCGGTCGTGCGCACCGGCCCCCTGGGCGAGGGGGTGAAGGAGGTGGACCTCGCGAAGGTCCAGGGGCCGCTCAATCCTGAGTGGCGGATCTACGCCCGCTCGGCGAGCGACGACAAGGCGCCCATCGTGGCGCTCCTCACGGCTCTGGACGCCCTGCGGGCCTCCGGGATCCAGCCATCGGTGAACCTCAAGCTGTTCCTGGAGGGAGAGGAGGAGCAGGGCTCGACCCACCTGACGGAGATCCTGCGCCAGAACCTCGACCTCCTGAAAGCCGACGCCTGGATCCTCTGCGACGGCCCCGTCCATCCCACCCGGCGGATGCAGGTCTACTACGGCGCCCGGGGTGTGGCCGGCCTCGAGCTGACGGTCTATGGTCCGCTGCGTCCCCTCCACAGCGGCCACTACGGCAACTGGGCACCGAACCCGGCGGTGACGCTGGCCCATCTCGTGGCGAGCCTGCGGGACGAGGAGGGGAAGATCCTGATCCCCGGCTTCCACGACGACGTCCGGCCGCTCACGGCGGCGGAGAAGCGGGCCGTCGCCGCCATGCCGCCGGTCGAGGAGGGGCTGCGCGACGAGCTCGCCCTGGGACGGACCGAGGGGAGCGGCGCCCGTCTCCAGGAGCGGCTGATGGCGCCGGCGCTCAACGTCCGCGGTCTGCGCTCGGCCGAGGTGGGGGAGGGAGCGGCCAACGCCATCCCCACCGAGGCGCAGGTCTCGATCGACTTCCGTCTGGTGCCGGACCAGACGCCGCAGAAGGTCCGGGACCGGGTCGAATCCTTCCTGCGCGCTGAAGGGTGGACCCTGGTCGCCGAGGCGCCCGACCGCGAGACGCGGCGCACCCACCCCAAGGTGGCCCGCGTCGCCTGGTCGCTGGACTACCCGGCGGCCCGCACCGACATGAGCCTCCCGGTCTCTCGCGCCGTGGCCGCGGTGGTGGACCGCGCCGTCGGCGGCTCCGCCGTCCAGGTCCCCATGCTGGGCGGCAGCGTACCGATGTACCTGTTCACCGAGACCCTGAAGGTGCCGGTGATCGGGGTCCCCATCGTCAACCACGACAACAACCAGCACGGGATCAACGAGAACCTGCGGCTGCAGAACCTCTGGGATGGGATCGAGGTCTTCGCGGGGTTGATGGGGGAGCTGGGGTGGTAGAGGCCGTCTCGGGAGCGCCCCCGCCCCGAAGCCCTCACCCCTACCCCTCTCCCGCCCCCTCGCCACCCCCCTCCCCGGGAGAGGGGAACCCGGTTGGAGCCTTCTTGCTGTTCTCCCTCTTCTCCCGGTGAGGGGGGTTGGGAGGAGGCGGGAGAAGAGGGCCGGGGTGATGAGGGTCTTCCTCCTCTCCCGTCGAGGGACGGGAGAGGAGGGCCGGGGTGGTGAAGGCTACTGCCGCAACCCGAAGTTGAAGGTCACCACCACCGAATCCATCGCCATCCGGGTGGTCACCGAAGCGCCGGGGACCGGGCCGGTGGGGCCGAAGATGGGGCCGGTGATCGTGTTCTCCTGGACGTGGTAGTAGGCCGCGTCCAGGGTGAGGACGTCGCTCACCTTGTAGCCGATGCCGCCTGTGTAGTGGGTCTTGAAGATGGCGGGCGTCTCGATGGTGAAGAAAGTCCGGTTGTCCGGGATCGGGTTCTGGCTCTTGTTGTAGCCGCCGCGCACGGCAAGGTGGTCGGTCACCTTGTACTGCAGGCCGATCTCGCCCACCTTGATGTCCTTGAAGCCGAGGACGTCGCCGAAGCCGGCGGTCTTCTCATAGTTGATCAGCTTGCCGTCGAGGGCCACCGCCAGCCGGTCGTTGGGAGTCCAGCCGAGCCCCACGATGGTCTGGGCCGGCATGTCGAGGTGGAGCCGGATCTTCCGCGCCGTCCCGAAGGTGGGCAGATTGGGATTGGCCACCGCGGAGTTCCACTGGAACTCCTGGAACTTGGTCTTGGTGCTGTAGGAGGCGCCCAGCGACCAGGTCGGGGTGAGCTTGTAGCGGATGCCGACGCCCAGGCCGTAGCCCCAGGCGCTGTCGCCGTTGACGCTGGGGACGAAGCACGGCCCCTGGGGACCCGAGCAGTCGGGGCTGGCGAAACCCGCCGGGTTGGCGGTCAGGGTGGCGTAGGCGGCGTTGAGCGACAGGCCGAAGGAGAAGGCGTCGCTGAGTTGCCAGGAGAGGACGGTGGGGACCTTCAGGAGCTGGTAGTTGGAGAACACCCGGCCGAAGCCGCGGGGCTGGGGAGCGAGGATGGGGTTGGTGGAGTCCTGCGGGTAGTCGGCGCCGAAGCCGGCGAGGCCCAGAAAGCCGGTGCCATAGGCGAAGTTCGAGCCCCGGTCGTGATGCACGAAGCCGAAGGCCGGGATCACGGCGCGGTCGCCGGCCTCGTTGGTACGGCCGCTGAAGGGGCCGACGGGAGTCTGGACGGTGCTCTCGACGGCGTTCTTGGCCTGGTTGTACTCGGCGCTGAAGGCGAAGTGGCTGCCCTCCATGCCCGCCAGCAGGGCGGGATTGAGCAGCAGGCTCCCCAGCGTGTCGATGGGAAGGGCCACGCCGGCTCCTCCCATGGAGCTGTTGACGGCGCCGATGCCGTGCAGATTGTGGCCGTTGCCCGCCCAGACAGCCGGCGTGGCGAGGAGGAGGGCGGCGGCGAGAAGAGGGATGAGACCTTTCCTTTGCATGGTAAATCTCCCTGAAACAACGTGAAGACAGCGTAACTGCGGCACTCCCGCACGAGCCGGGGCGCCAACTCATCAGAGCCGTGCCACTGTAGAGAAAACGAAATTGGTGGGTGATTGTACAGCCCAATGGGTCTGAGGACAATGGGGGCCTCAATACCCCATCACCGGCGGCTGGGTCCATTCGGATGGAGGCCTATGAATCCACGTCCCCTCCGAAGCCTCACCCCCGGCCCCTCTCCCGGGGGGAGAGGGGGGACTTGGCTGAGAGGAGCGAGCTTGTAGGGTGCGCTGGGGGATTCAACACCGGTGGTGGAACGTACAGCGCGCGCTAGCGGCAATCCCCCTTGGCATGAGACCCCCCTCTCCTCCCGGGAGAGGGGCCGGGGGTGAGGCTTCGGAGGGCACCCCGCCACGATTCAGAGAGAGCCGCCTGAAGTTTCCTCGGGCCAGAGGCTGGGAGCGAAATGGCCGTACGGCTTGCGGCAGGATGCTGAATTGCCTATCCTACGCGCACGCTCCGTTTGGAAAGCGCCGGGATTCCACGTCGCCCGCGCCGCGGGCCCCCTGCGGCAAGCGGCGGCCCGCATCGCCCCGGGTCCCGCCGGCAGCAAAGGAGAGATCACAGGATGGACGTCGATTCGACCCTTCCCGCCGTCCGCTCCGGGATGCGTGTGGCATCCCGGCAGACGGGGCATCACACCGAGAACGCCCTGATCGGCTGGATCCTCGTCGTGGGGCTGACGCTGCTGGGGTTCGTCCTGCTCTCCGTGGGCTCGCCGGCGGGCGCTCCCGGCTGGCCGCGTCTGCTCTTCCTGGCCCTCGGCGTCGCGGGCGTGCTGGCGTATGGCGTCTGGGTCTTTCCCTATTTTCGCCGGCTGGAGCGCCGGCTGCCGGAGGGGGAGGAGCGCTGGGCGCGCCTGGAGGGCGAGCTGATCGCGGCCTTCGACCAGCTCGGGGCCGGCGACCTGGTGCGCTCCATCGAGAAGACCCGCGGGCTGCCCGAGCGGCTGGCGAAGATCTCGGAGGCGGCGAGCGAGTCGCTGTCGCAGCTCGCGCAGCAGATCCAGGACAGCTCCATCGAGGTGGCCTCGGCCGCCGACGCGGTCAACGAGATCGCCTCGGAGCTGGCCTCGGGCTCCTCGGAGCAGGCGGCGTCGGTGGTGGAGATCACGGCCGCCATGGAGGAGCTGGCCCGCACCGCTTCCCAGATCGCCGAGAACGCCAGCCGCCAGGCCGAGCTGGCGTCGCGCGCCGAGGCCAGCGGCGACGCCGGGTCGGCCGCCGTGTTCGAGGCGGTGACCGGCGTCGAGGAGGTGCAGAAGCGCATCAGCGCCATCGCCAGCCGGGCCGATGCCCTGGGCACCCGCTCGAAGGAGATCTACCGGGTGCTCGACCTGATCACCGAGATCGCCCAGGAGACCCACATCCTGTCGCTCAATGCCGCCATCGAGGCGGCGGCGGCGGGGGCCGACGGCCGGCGCTTCTCGGTGGTGGCCGAGGAGGTGCGCCACCTCGCCCAGCGGTCGCAGGAGTCGGTGGAGTCGGTGCGCAACCTGCTGGACGAGTTCTCGGGCTCGATCCGCGCCACCATTGTCGCCACCGAGGAGGGGAGCAAGGAGGCGTCGCGGGTGCTGGAGCGTTCGCGCGCCGCGGCCGAGGCCATCGAGGACCTGCGCCGCGCCTCGGGCGACACCTCCCGGGTGGCCCGCCAGATCTCCCTCGCCACCCAGCAGCAGAACGCCGCCTCCGACGAGGTGGTGATGACCCTGCGCGAGGTCAGCCTGGTGGTGCAGCGGATGACCGGCGGCCTGAAGAACCTCTCCAGCACGGCGGACCGGCTCAATACCCTGGGCCTCGAGATCCAGCTCCTCGCGCAGTCGTTCCACCTCGCCTCCCCCCGCTCTCTGAAGCATCTGGTGGAGGAGTGGGCGCGCCGCCTGGAGGCGGCGCCGGGCGAGGCGGAGAAGGGGCAGGCGCTGGACGAGATGGTGGCCACCGCGCCCTTCGTGGAGCTGGGCTACGTCTCGCGGCTGGACGGCACGACGCCCCTCCTCTCCTTCAACAAGGACCTGCTCAACGAGCGCCAGCGGGCCCTGGCCAACAAGGTCCACGAGACGGACGTCCGCACCCGGCCGTGGTTCAAGTCGGTCTCCCGGCACTGGCGCACGACGCTCATCCCCCCCTACGAGTCGATGCAGAGCTCCGAGGCCTGCTTCACCGTCTGCACGCCGGTGCGCGACGCCGCTGGCACCATCACGGCCGTTCTGGGGATCGACATCAACGTCACCGGCTGGACGAGGATCTGACAATGGATACGGTCCCGGTCGAGGAGAACGGCAAGAGCCGGCGCGAGGGGACCCACCTGCTGGTGCGCGCGGGGGAGTACGCCTGCGCCCTCCCCCTCGCCTCGGTGCGACGGGTGGTGCGGGCGTTGACCGTTCATCCGCTGCCGGGCGCCACGGCTGAGCTCGAAGGGCTGGCGGAGTTCGGCGGCGAGCCGCTGCCGGTGCTCAACCTCGGGCGGCTGGTCCACGCGCCGGCCGGCCCCAATCCGACCTATCCGGTCACCGTCGTGGTGTGGGTGGGGCCGGCGGAGGCCCGCGAGATGCTGGGCCTGGCCGCGGACTCGGCGCTGGAGGTGGTGCACGTGCCGGCCGGATCGGTGGTGGCCGGCGACGGCGGCTTCCTGCTCGGCGAGGCGCCGGTGGGGGGCGAGGTGGTGCGCGTCCTCAACCTCGAGGCGCTGGGGCGGGCGACTTGAGCGTCCCCCACGCCCGGGGCTACCTGCTGCTGCGCCGCGGCGGCGGCCTGTGGGGGATCGCCAACGCCGCCATCGACGGGCTGGTGCGAAGGGGGGCGGACTACCGGATCACGATCGGCGATAGCGGCGGCAACGGCAGCGGCGTCCTGGCGGCCGACGAGATCCTGGGCGTGGTGGAGGACCTGCGCGTCTGGCCGCTGGCGCCGGTGGTGCGCCGCTTCTGGCCCCAGCCGGCGGCCGGCCTCGCGGTGCACGGCGGCGAGCCGGTGGTGGTGGTGGACCCGGGACGCCCGCCAGCGGCCTTGCAATCTGGAGACGGTGAAGACGGTGGAGAAGGAGATCGCCCCGATGAAGGACTTGAAGGACGTCAAGGACGTGAGTGAATCGTTCAACCACGCGCGGACCGGGCTGCTCATCCTGGGCGTCATCGGGGTGGCGGGGCTGGTGCTGCTCATGGTGACCGAGGCGGGCGGCGGCCAGAGCTGGCCGTTCAACGCCTACCTGCTCATCGCCGTGGCCACCTTCGCCGTCTATGCCCGGGTCGTCTACCGCTCGCAGCAGGACCTGCGGCAGCGGGTGGAGAGCTCCGAGGAGAGCCGGGAGGGGATCGAAGGCACCCTTGTCCAGGCCCTGGACCGGCTGCGGGCGGGCGACCTGGTGAACTGCTCGGAGCATGCCCGCTCCCTCCCCGGCCGGCTGGCGCTGGTGCTCGGCAACGCCGTCAACGCGCTCGACGTCCTGGCGCAACAAATCCAGTCGAGCTCCATCGAGGTGGCCTCGGCGGCCAACGCGGTCAACGAGATCGCCTCGGAGCTGGCCTCCGGCTCGTCGCAGCAGGCGGCGTCGGTGGTGGAGATCACCGCCGCCATGGAGGAGCTGGCCCGCACCGCCGGCCAGATCGCCGACAACGCCGCCTCCCAGGCCGACCTGGCGCAGACGGCCGAGGAGAGCGGCAACGCCGGCCAGGGGGCGGTCGAGGAGGCGGTCGACGGCGTCGAGGAGGTCAAGAAGCGGATCAGCGGCATCGCCAGCCGCGCCGAGATCCTGGGCACCCGCTCGAAGGAGATCTACCGGGTGCTCGACCTGATCACCGAGATCGCCCAGGAGACCCACATCCTCTCCTTGAACGCCGCCATCGAGGCCGCCGCCGCCGGCGACCACGGGCGGCGCTTCTCGGTGGTGGCCGAGGAGGTGCGGCGCCTCGCCCAGCGCTCGCAGGAGTCGGTGGAGTCGGTGCGCAACCTGCTGGACGAGTTCGCCGGCTCGATCCGCACCACCGTCGTCGCCACCGAGGAGGGGAGCACGGAGGCCGGCCGGGTGCTGGAACGGGCGCGCGCCGCGGCCGCGGCCATCGAGGAGCTGCGCGGCGCCTCCAGCGACACCGCCCGCGTGGCGCGCGAGATCTCCCTCGCGACCCAGCAGCAGAACGCCGCCTCCGACGAGGTGGTGCTCACCCTGAAGGAGGTCAGCCAGGTGGTGCAGCGCATGGCCGACGGCCTCAAGCAGTTCTCGGAGACCGCCGACCGGCTGAACCATCTGGGGCTCGTCATCCAGATGCTCGCGCAGTCGTTCCACCTCGAATCGCCCCATTCGCTGAAGCACACGGCCGAGGCCTGGGGCCGGGAGGTGCGGCGCCGGCTCGGCAACTGGGAGGCGATCGAAAGACTGCTGGAGGACCTGGTGCAGCGCCAGTCGTTCGTCGAGTGCCTTTACTTCTTCGACGGCAAGCGCAACCAGACGGCGCTCACCGTCAACCGCCAGATCATGGGCGACCGCCAGGTGCCGCCGGCGGTCAAGGCCGGCGACGGCTTCGCCGAGCGGCCGTGGTACAAGTCGGCGGTGCGCGAGGAGCACACGATCCTGACACCGCTGTTCAACTCGCTGCTCTCGGGACAGCCCATCTTCACCGCCGCCGCGCCGATCTATGAGAACGGGGAGCTGGAAGGCGTCCTCGGCCTCGACGTCAACGTCGATAGCTGGACCAGGATCTAAAAGCGCGGGGAGCCCTTGGACGCCGAGTTCGCGGATCTCATCCCTCTCTTCGTGGAGGAGGCGCGCGACCGGCTGGAGCGGCTGGCCAGCAGCGTCCCCCGTCTGGAGGCCGATCCGCAGTCGGCCGTCGAGGCGAAGCGCGAGCTTCACACCCTGAAAGGGGCGGGACGCATGATGCGCATCGGCGCCCTCGCCGAGCTCTGCCACGCCGCCGAGGAGGTGCTCCACGCCGCGCGGCCGGGGATGATCCCCCTCCTCACCCGGGTGGTGGACGAGCTGACCGTGCTGGTGGAGGCGGTCGCCAGGGGGAGCGAGCCGCCGGTGGACCCGGAGCTGGTGGAGCTGCTGCGGGCGAACGCCGCCGAAGCGGAGGCTCCCGCGCCCCCGCCCGCGGCAGCTCATCCGACCGATCGGTCGGATCGGTCGGATCGGTCGGATCCACCCCCCTCCCCCGAGGCCGCGGCCCCGCCCAAGAGCGGCAGCGTCGCCGGCGACGTGCGGGTGGACACCGGCGCGCTCGACGCCGTGGCCGAGCGGGCCACCCAGGTGCGCATCATGGCGATCGCCGGGCGCCAGGTGGTGGACCGCATCTATGACCTCGCCCGTCTGGCCGAGGAGGGGCTGCACGAGCCGCAGCCCACCCAGGTGCTGGCGGTGCTGGCCACCATGCTGCGCCGGGTGGCGGTGGAGCTCGAAGGCGGGCAGCGCCGGCTCATCCGCTCGGCCGAGGAGCAGCTCGAGCAGATGCTCTCGCTCCAGCTCCAGCCCATGCGCGGCTTCCTCCTCTCCTTTGCCCGCTACGCCCGCGAGCTGGCCCGCTCGATGAAGAAGGAGGCCGAGGTGGAGCTGGAGGGCGAGGAGACCCGCCTCGACCGCCGCATCGCCCGCGAGTTGGAGGAGGCGCTCCTCCACCTGGTGCGCAACGCCGTCGACCACGGCATCGAGGCGCCGGAGGTGCGGGAGGCCCTGAATAAGCCGTGCACCGGCCGTATCCGCATCCAGGCCCTGGCCGACGGCCCCAAGGTGCGGCTGGTGATCGCCGATGACGGCGGCGGCATCGACCTCGCCCGGGTGCTCCAGAAGGCGGTGGAGGTGGGGCTGGTGGATGCCGCGAGCGCCGCCGGCATGGGCAAGAAGGAGGCCCTGCGCCTGCTCTTCTCCCCCGGCTTCTCGACCCGCAAGCTGGTCTCCGAGATCTCCGGCCGCGGCGTCGGGCTCGACGTGGTGGCCAACGTCGTCAACCGGGTGGGCGGCGAGGTGTTCGTGGAGACCGAGGCGCGGCGAGGGACGACCTTCACCGTCGAGGTGCCGGTGGCCCGCCGCGGGGAATCGGTGATGCTGCTGCGGGTGGGACAGCTCAAGATCGCCCTGCCGGCCTCGGTGGTGCGCCGCGCCACCCGGATTGATCCCGAAGGGGTGGTGGAGCGCGACGGCCGCACGCTTGCCGTTTTCCCCGATCGGCTGGTCCCCTTCGTTCCCCTCTCCCGCATCTATGGCCAGGCGCCGGGCGAGCGCCAGCTCCTGCTGGAGGGGGTGGTCTCGGGCCAGCCGCTGGCCCTGGCGGTGGACGACGTCGAGGGGGAGCACGAGGTGCTGGTGCGCCCCATCACCCGGCGGGTGCCCACCGATCATCTGCTGGAGGGGGTGGCGCTCCTCGCCTCCGGCGAGCCGGTGGGCGTGCTGTCGCCGGCGGTGCTGGCGCAAGCCGAGTACCTGCGCGCCCTGCCCGCGGCCCGGCCGCAGGTCGTGGTGCGGCGCGTGCGCGTGCTGCTGGTCGACGACTCCCTGGTCACCCGGGAGATGGAGCGGCGGCTGCTGGAGGACGCCGGCTTCCTCGTCTCGGCCGCCGCCGACGCCGAAGAGGCCCTGTCGCTGCTGGCCGAGGAGAGCTTCGACTGCGTGGTCACCGACATCGAGATGCCGCGCATGGACGGCTTCGAGCTGGCGGCCCAGCTCCGCGGCATGGAGCACTTCGCCCAGATGCCCATCATCGTCGTCTCCACCCGCGACCGCCCGGAGGACCGCCTGCGCGGCCTCAAGGTGGGGGCGGATGCCTATTTGACCAAGCAGAGCCTGGACGCCGGCGAGCTGGTGGACCTGGTTCGCCGGCTGAGCGGAAAGTAGGGTCGGCGCTTATGATCGGCGTTCTCCTGGTGGACGATTCGCCGTCGGTGCGGGCGGTGCTGCGCCGCTTCTTCTCCCGCACCCGCGACATCCGGGTGGTGGGCGAGGCGGCGGACGGCGCCCAGGCCGTGCAGATGGTCATCGACCTCCAGCCGCAGGTCGTGGTGATGGACCTCCAGATGCCGGTGCTGGACGGCTACGCCGCCACCGAGCGCATCATGGCCGTGCGGCCGACGCCGATCGTGGTGCTCTCCTCGCGGGCCAACCGCAACCAGATGCAGACCGCCTTCGAGGCCATGCGCCGGGGAGCGCTCGAAGTGCTGCCCAAGCCGGAGGATACGGCGAGCTGGCAGCAGCTCGCCGACAGCCTGCCCGAGACCGTGCGCATGGTGGCCTTGGCGCAGACCGCACCGCGCCTGGCGCAAACGCCGCAAACGCCGCGGACGCCGCGAACGCCGCGCGTCCCCGCGGTTCTCCCCGGAGTGCAGTCGTCGCTGGAGCTGCGCTGGGTGGCCATCGGCGCCTCGACCGGCGGCCCGGCGGCGATCCGTGAATTCCTGGAGGAGGTGCCGGCCGATCCGCCGGTCGGCTTCCTGATCGTCCAGCACATCGCCTCCGGTTTCGAGCTGGGCTTCGCCGACTGGCTCAACAAGGAATTTCCCTTCGACGTCCGCCTCGCCCAGGACGGCGAGGCGTTGCGCCGCGGCATGGTGCGGCTGGCACCGGGCGGCTCCCACCTGCGCATCGAGGCCGGTGGCGTGCTGCGCCTGGACTCCGAGACGCCGGCCCGCCGCGGCCACCGGCCGTCGGTGGACGAGCTGTTCCAGTCCTGCGCCGAGCACTGTCCGCGGGAGGTGGCCGGCGTGCTGATGACCGGCATGGGGGCGGACGGCGTCGAGGGGCTCCTCGCCCTGCGCCAGGCCGGCGGGATCACCCTGGTGCAGGACGAGGCGAGCTGCGTCGTCTTCGGCATGCCGCGGGTGGCCCTGGAGAAAGGGGCGGCCGAGGTGTCCCTGCCGCCGCGAGCCCTGGCCCGGACGCTGATCCGGCTGTGGACGAAGGGGACTGAAACGTGAACCGCCGCGTCCTGGTGGTCGACGACAGCGAGGTGACCCGGGCCATCCTCGCCCGCGCCCTGCGCGGCTCCGGCTTCGAGGTGGTGGAGGCCCGCGATGGCGCCGAGGGCGCGATGGCGGCCCTGCGCGACCAGCCGGCGGTGGTGGTCACCGACCTCGAGATGCCCACCATGGACGGCTTCCCGCTCCTGCGCCTGCTCAAGGCCGATCCGGCGAGCTGCCACATCCCGGTGCTGATCCTCACCAGCCACGGCGAGGCGGCCTCCCGCTACTGGAGCCTGCGCACCGGCGCCGACGCCTACCTCACCAAGGACCACGACCCGCAGCAGCTCGTGGCCACGGTCGCCCGCCTGGTGGAGAAGTCCGCCGCGGCGCCGCGGACCCCCGGCCTCGCCGCCCTCCCGGCGCTGGGACCGGTGGAGGTGCTGGCCCGGGTGGCACGCCACCTGGACGCCTCGCTGCTGCAGGCGACAGTGGTCAACACCCTGCTGGAACGGGGGATGGAAGCCAGCGACTTCCACGCCGCGGCCCAGGGTGCCCTGGAGACCCTCGCGCAACTGGTGGACGCCCCGTTCCTGGCCCTGGCCGTGGCGGAGCTCGACTCGGCACTGGTCCAGATCCTTCTCCACGACCCCATCCGGGCGGCGGACGTGGAGACGCTGGCCGACCTGCTGGTGGGCGCTCTGAGCCTGCCGCCGGACGTGCCGGTGGAGATCCATTACGACGGCGAGCGCCGGGGCGACGTCACCGTGGAGCTCGACCGCGCCCTGTGGCTGCCGCTGCCGCTGCGCGACGCCGAGGGCGTTCTCGCCGTGATGCCGCGCGATCCACACGGCTTCGACGCCGCCACCACGGCGCTGGTCGAGGCCCTCACCCGCCACCTCGCCCTGGTGCTGGACAACGCCCGCCTCTCCCAGCGTCTGCACGAGCTGTCCACCCTCGACGGCCTCACCCGCCAGCTCAACCACCGGGTGATCTACGACCGCCTGACCGACGAGCTGGAGCGGGCCCGCCGCTACCGCTACCCCCTGAGCGTCGTGCTCTGCGACTTCGATCACTTCAAGGAGGTCAACGACACCTTCGGCCACCTGGCTGGGGACGCCGTGCTGCGCGAGGGGGCGGCTGTGCTGCGCCGCTGTCTGCGCGGCACCGACCTGCTGGGGCGCTACGGCGGCGAGGAGTTCCTGGCCGTGCTGCCGCAGGTGGACCTCGACGCGGCGCGCCAGGCCGCCGAGCGGCTGCGGCTGGGGTTGGAAGGCGCCCGCGTGCGACTCTCCACCGGCGTCCCCGAGGTGCGCATCACCGCCTCTTTCGGCGTGGCGTCGCGCGACGAGCTGCCGGGGCCGCTGACCTCCGACCTGCTGGTGTCGCTGGCGGACCGCCGCCTCTACGAGGCCAAGGCCGCCGGCCGGAACTGCGTCCGCCCATGAGCCAGTCGCCCGCCGAGGGATCGCCGGCCGTGCAGCAGCTCGTCGCGTTGATCCGGGAGACCACGGGCAACGTCATTCCGCCGGCCCGCCTGGCCTTCCTGGAAGAGGTGGCGGAACGGCGGGCCCACGCCCGGGGCCTCTCCGGCGTGGCCGCGTACGTGCACGCCCTCGCCGCCCGCGAGCTGCCGGACGAGTGGGGGAGCCTCATCCCCCTGGTCACCATCAAGGAGTCCTACTTCTTTCGGGCGCCGCAGCAGTTCGAGGTCATCCGCCAGCGCATCCTGCCCGAGCTGGTGCGCGCCCGCTCGGCCAGCCGCCAGCTCCGCATCTGGTCCGCGGCGTGCGCCCGGGGGGAGGAGCCGGCGACGCTGGCCATGCTCCTCGCCGACGAGCCCGCCCTGGCCGGCTGGAGCTGGACCATCGTCGCCACCGACCTGGACGAGGAGGCCCTGGCCGGTGCCCGCATCGGCCTCTACGGCGAGCGCGCCGTGGCGCAGGTGCCGCCCGATCTCCTGGCGCGCTGGTTCTCCCGCCGCGGCAAGCTCTACGAGCTGGACTCCGGGCTGCGCTCGCGCATCCTCTACCAGCCCCTAAACCTCGCCCACGCGCCGTTCGCCCTGCCGTGGGACGAGCTCGACCTGGTGCTGATGCGTAACGTCCTCATCTACTTCCGCCGGCCGCTGCAGCGCTGGGTGATCTCCCAGGTGGCCCGCCTGCTGTCCCCCGAAGGCTCCCTCTTCCTGGGCGCCTCCGAGACCCTGTGGCAGATCCAGGACGAGCTGGAATCGGTCGATCTCGGTCCCTGCTTCGCCTACCGCCACCGGGAATCCCGGCCCGCGGGGGAGGCCCGGCCCGCCCCGTCCCTGGCCAAGGCGCCGGAGCGCCCGCGGGCCGTCCGCCCGGCTCCACCCCTCCCCTCGAAGCCGCCCACCCCCGCTCCGGTGCCTCCTCCCGCGATCCGCGAGGCGTCGCCGCCCCCGATCCTTGCCCTCCCTGGAGTTCATGAGCGGTTGCTGGAAGCCGCCCGCGAGCTCGCGGCCAACCGCATCGCCGCCGCCGGCCGGGCCGTCGAGCAGGCCCTGGCCGCCGATCCTTCGGAGCCCTCCGCCCACGCCCTGGAGGGTTTCCTGCACGACCTCGCCGGCCGTACGGACGAGGCTCTCACCTCCTACCGCGCCGCCCTCTACCTCGATCCGGCCCTGTTCCAGGTCCGCGTCCTGCTGGGCGACTGCCTCCTGCGCCTCGGCCACCGCGACCGCGCCGAGCAGCAGTTCCGGGAGGTCCTCACCCTCCTCGCCGGAGGACGGGAAAGGGCGCTCGTCCTGTTCGGCGACCTGCCGTTGCCGGACCGGGAAAGGGCGCAGCGGCGGGCGCGTCAGGTGTTGAAGGGGGGATAGGGAGCGGAGCGGTGGCGTACACAGATCCTTTGCCGGTCCATGCGTCCTGGCAAGGGCCGTCGACCGGCGTCAATCCTTGTATAGTTGAGCCATGCCCTCCGTCCGCCCCCCCGCCGTCGCCGGCCTGTTCTACCCCGCCTCCGCGGCGGAGCTGCGCGCGGCGGTGGAGGGGTATCTGCGCGAGGCTCCGGCGCGCAACGGCGAGCTGGCGCCCAAGGTGGTCATCGCTCCCCATGCCGGCTACGTTTACTCGGGGCCCATCGCGGGCAGCGCTTTCCAGACCCTGGCCGGGGCGGCCGGGACGATCGAGCGGGTGGTCCTCCTGGGACCTTCCCACTTCATCCCCATCCGTGGCCTGGCCCTGCCCGGGCACGAGTCGTTCGGCACCCCGCTGGGGACGGTGAAGATTCAGCCTGTGGGCGCCCAGGCCTCTCTCCGGCTGCCGCAGGTGCGGGTCGTCCCCGAGGCCCACGTCCGGGAGCATTCGCTGGAGGTGGAGCTGCCGTTCCTCCAGGTGCTGCTCGGCGATTTCGAGCTCGTGCCGCTGGCCGTGGGCGACGCGGAGCCGGAAGAGGTGGCCGAGGTGCTGGACCGCCTGTGGGGCGGTCCGGAGACCCTGATCGTCGTCAGCTCCGACCTCTCCCACTACCTCCCCTACGACGCGGCGCGGCGGGCGGACCGGGAGACGGCGGACGCGATCCTCGCCCTGCGCGGCCCCCTCGATCCGCGTCAGGCCTGCGGCGCGATGCCCATCAACGGCCTGCTGCAGGCGGCCCGGACGCGTGGCCTCGCGCCGCAGCTCCTCGATCTGCGTAATTCGGCGGACACCGCCGGCGATCCCTCCCGAGTGGTGGGCTATGGAGCCTTCGCCTTCCATGAGCGTGGCTGAGCGACTGGACGGTTCCTGGGACGCCGCCCGCGGCCGGGTGCTCCTGCGCATCGCGCGGGAGAGCCTGACCGAGGCCCTGGGCCTGGGTGTGGCGGCCGACTACCGCGAGGCGTGGCTCCAGGAGCCGGGCGCCTGCTTCATCACTCTCACCCGCTGGGGGGAGCTGCGCGGCTGCGTCGGCTCCGTGCGCGCCTACCGACCGCTGTTCGACGACGTCTGGCTGAACGCCCGGGCCGCGGCCTTCCACGATACCCGTTTCCCGCCCGTGGAGCGGGACGAATTCCCGGAGATCGCCGTCGAGGTCTCCCTGCTCTCCAGCCCTGAGCCGCTGCCGCCGTTCGCCCGCGAGGCGGAGGCCCTGGCCGCCCTGCGCCCCGGCGTCGACGGCCTCATCCTCGAAGCCGGCTCTCACCGCAGCACCTTCCTCCCCCAGGTCTGGGAGCAGCTCCCGGATCCGAAAGACTTCCTCGCCCACCTCAAGCAAAAGGCCGGCCTCCCCACGGGCTTCTGGTCGCCCGACGTGCAGCTCCAGCGCTACACGGTGAGGAAGTGGGTGGAGGGGGAGTAGACAGGGTTTCGAGGACAGGGGGCACCCCTTGGGGATGCCCCCCGGCGACCGCACGCGATCACCTCCTCTTGAACGAGTGGCGGTCCCCCGAAGGGACCTGTCAAGAAAGGTGCCTGCGGAGAGCGCGGAGGGGACTCAGATATGCCTGGGGCGACGGTGTAGACTTCCCCATCGAGAGGACCTTCCCCTTGAGCGCAACGCAACAGAGCAGGGCGGCCAGCGCCCCGGTGCCCCTGGCGCCGGTCGATCATGCGTGGCTGCGCATGGACGATCCGACCAACCTGATGATCATCAATGGCGTCCTGGTGCTCGGGGCGCCGGTGGCCCGCGAGCGCGTCCGGCGGCTCCTCGAGCAGCGCCTGCTCCCCATCCCCCGGTTCCGCCAGCGGGTGGCGATGAAGGCAGGGGAGCCGTTCTGGGAGACGGTTCCGGAGGTGGACCTGGACGTCCATCTGCAGGAGGTGACGCTCCCCGCGCCGGGCGGCGACGCCGAGCTGCGCGAGCTCGTCAGCGCGCAGATGAGCCAGCCCCTGGACCTCGGGCGGCCGCTGTGGGGCTTCCTCCTGGTGCAGAACTACAACAGCGGCTCGGTGATCCTCGGGCGGCTCCACCACTGCATCGGCGACGGCATGGCTCTCCTCCTCGTGCTGCTGTCCCTCACGGACATCGACGCCGGGCCCCCGGTGGAACCGGCAGAGCCGGAGGAGGGGGGGCTGGGCAACCCGTTCCTCGGCCTGCTCCTCGATCCGCCGCGGGGCGTCGCGGCGGCGAAGGAGCTGATCGGGCGGATCATGCCGGAGGGGCTGCGGCTGCTCGAGGCCTCGGCCGCGGCTTTCAAGTCGATGGGGGCGTTGACGACCGGCGTCGCCTCGACCGGCGCCTTCGGCCGGCTGGTGCTCCGCCCCTCCGATCCGAAGACGATCTTCAAAGGGCCGCTCGGGGTGCCCAAGAAGGTCGCCTGGTCGGACAAGATCCCGGTCGACGAGGTGCGGGAGATTGGCAAGGCCCTGGGGGGGACGCTCAACGACGTCCTGCTGTCGGCGATGACCGGCGGCCTGCGGCGCTACCTGGACCGCAAGGGGGAGCGCGGGGAGGGGATCAACTTCCGGGCCGCCATGCCGGTGAACCTGCGGCCGCTCGCCCGCATGGCCGAGCTCGGCAATCAGTTCGGTCTCGTCTTCCTGTCGCTGCCGGTGGGCGCGAAGAACGCGCTGGAGCGGTTGCGGGAGCTGCGGCGCCGCTCGCTCGCCCTCAAGCGCTCGGCCGAGCCGGTGGTGGTCTACGCGATCCTCAAGCTGCTGGGCATCGTGCCGCTGGCGGTGCAGAAGCTGGTGGTCACGATCTTCGCGACCAAGGCCACGGCGGTGATGACCAACGTGCCGGGGCCGCGCGAGACCCTCTATCTCGCGGGCAAGCCGATCGACGAGATCTTCTTCTGGGTGCCGCAGTCGGGCCGAGTGGGGCTGGGCATCAGCATCTTCAGCTACGCCGGCCACGTGCGCGTGGGGGTGGGCACGGACGCCGGACTGGTGCCCGACCCCGAGGCCGTGGTCGCGGGATTCCACGAGGAGTACGCGGAGCTGCGGCGGCTGGCCGGGAGGTGATAGACTCCTGCCAGATCCTGACTCGGGAAGCTACCGTTTGATCGGCAGCACCATCTTCCGCTACAAGGTCCTGGAACGCCTCGGCGGCGGGGGTGCGGGTGTCGTGTACAAGGCCGAGGACACCCGGCTCGAGCGGCTGGTCGCGCTCAAGTTCCTCTCCTCCTACCGCGCCGGCAACGAGGCCGACAAGCGCCGGTTCCTGCGCGAGGCCCGGGTCTCCTCCGCCCTCGACCACCCCAACATCTGCACCGTCTACGAGGTGGACGAGACCGAGGACGGGCGGCTGTTCATCGCCATGGCCCTCTGCGAGGGGGAGACGCTGAAGCGCCGAATCGAGCGCGAGCCGCTCCCCCTGGCCGAGGCGGTCGACGTCGCCGCCCAGATCGCCGCCGGCCTGGCCGCGGCCCATGCCAAGGGGATCGTCCACCGCGACGTCAAGCCGGCCAACGTCATCGTGGCCCCCGACGGCCGGGTGAAGATCGTCGACTTCGGGATCGCCAAGCTCCCTGATCAGTCGCGCCTGACCCGCGACGGCACGGCCGTGGGCACCGCCGGGTACATGGCGCCGGAGCAGATCCGCGGCGACGCCATCGACGCCCGCACCGACGTCTGGGCCCTGGGGATCGTGCTCTACGAGATGGTCACCGGCCGTTCGCCATTCCCGGCCGAGACGGATCACGACCGCATCCGGGGGATCCTCAGCCGCGATCCCGAGCCCCTGGCCGCCCTGCGCAAGGACGTGCCGGCGAGCGTCGAGCGGATCGTCGCCCGCGCCCTCGCCAAGCGGCCGGAGGATCGCTACTCGCGCATGGAGGAGCTGCGGGCCGACCTGCTGCGGGCAGCCGACAGCCTCGGGTTCCCCGGCTTCCAGGACGGCTTCGACCCCACCATCCGGGAGATCCCTTCGGGCTTCTCGCGCCCCCGCACGGCCACGGAGGAGACCGGCCAGGGCCTGGCCGGGCAGATCGTGGCCCACTATCGCGTGCTGGAGCTGCTGGGCGGCGGCGGCATGGGGGTCGTCTACAAGGCCGAGGACCTGCGCCTCAACCGCACGGTGGCCTTGAAGTTCCTCCCGCCCGAGCTGACGCGGGACCCGGAGGCCAAGGCCCGTTTCCTCCAGGAGGCCCGCTCGGCCTCGGTGCTCGACCACCCCAACATCTGCACCATCCACGAGGTGGGGGAGACCGACGAAGGCCGGCTCTACCTCGCCATGCCCGCCTACGACGGCGAGACCCTGCGCAAGCGGATCGAGCGCGGACCGCTCGCCATCGACGAGGCCACCGACATCGCGCAGCAGATCGCCCGCGGCCTCGCCAAGGCCCACCGCCACGGCATCGTCCACCGCGACGTCAAGCCGGCCAACCTCATGGTGACGAGCGACGGGGTGGTGAAGATCCTCGACTTCGGCCTCGCCAAGCTGGCGGGCTCGGCGGCCATCACCCGCACCGGCTCGTCGGTGGGCACGCCGGCCTACATGTCCCCCGAGCAGGCGCGGGGCGAGGAGGTGGACCACCGCGCGGACCTGTGGTCGCTGGGCGTCGTGCTCTACGAGATGGTGGCCGGCCGCCGGCCGTTCCGCGGCGAGCACGAGCAGGCGGTGCTCTTCTCGCTGCTCAACGAGCGCCCCCGGCCGCTGCACGAGCTGCGGCCCGAGGCCCCTCCCGAGCTGGAGCGGATCGTCGACGGCCTGCTGGCCAAGGACCCCGGCGACCGTTATCCCACGGTGGACGGCCCGCTGGGCGATCTCACGGCCCTGCGCAACGAGTCGATGACCACCACCGTGCGCACCCAGCCGGGGGACGCCCGGCCCGCGGCGCCCGTCTGGCTGTGGCCCGTCGCCCTCGCCCTGGTGGCGGCCCTGATCGCCGGCGGCCTCTGGCTGTGGAACGGCCGCGGCGGGCGCGTCGCGTCCGCGTCGGTGGAGAGATTCGACCGTCTCACCGACCTCGAGGGGAGCGAATCGTTCCCCAGCCTGTCGCCGAATGGCAAGTACCTCCTCTACGTCAAGCCGAGCCACGGCAAACGCGACATCTTTTTTCAGCCGGTGAGCGGCGGCAATACGCTCGACCTGACGGCGGCCTCGCCGGCGGACGACACCCAGCCCGCCTTCTCTCCCGACGGCACCCAGATCGCGTTCCGCTCCGAGCGGGACGGCGGCGGCCTGTTCCTCATGGGGACCACGGGGGGCGCGGTCCGCCGCCTGACCGACGCCGGCTTCAACCCGGCCTGGTCGCCCGACGGTACCAGGATCGCCTTCGCCACCGAGGGCGTCGCGGGTCCCTCGCAGCGACGGTTGCTCAGCCAGCTCCGCGTGGTGGACCTGGCGAGCGGCAGGACGCAGGCCCTGGGCGACGACGACGCCGTGCAGCCCAACTGGTCTCCCCATGGCCTGCGCATCGCCTACTGGGGAGTGCCCGCCGGCACCTCGCAGCGCATCCTCTACACCATTCCCGCCGAGGGTGGCAGACCGGTGGCGGCCGTCCGCGACGGCCACGTCAACTGGAATCCCGTCTGGTCGGCCGACGGACGGTACCTCTACTACGTCTCCGACCGCAGCGGCATCATGAACGTCTGGCAACTGCCCATCGACGAGGCCACGGGCGAGCCGCAAGGGGAGCCGGAGCCGGTCACCTCCTCCTCGCAGTCGCTGGGCCTGCTCAGCCTCTCGGGCCGGCAGATCGCCTATGCCACCGTGGAGGGGAAGTCGAACCTCGAGCGCTGGGCCTTCGATCCGGCCACTTTCAAGGTGACGGCCGACAAAGGGCTGCCGGTGACGCAAGGGTCGCGCTCGGTGCGTTCCGCCGCCGTCTCGCCCGATGGCCAGTGGATCGCCTTCGACACCTCGTCCCCTCAGGAGGACCTCTACCTTGTGCGGCCGGACGGCTCCGATCAGCGCCAACTCACCTCGGATCCGGCGAAGGACCGTGTTCCCCAGTGGCTCCCCGACGGGCGCCTCCTCTTCTACTCGGACCGCGGTGGTGGCAGCTACGGCGCCTGGACGATCGGTGCCGACGGCCGGGGGCTCAAGCCCCTGCCGCATGGCAGCAGCGACTCGCTGACCAACCCCATCCCGTCGCCGGATGGCCGGGAGGTCGTCGCCAGCCTCGGCTCCAAGGGTGCGGTCCTCCTGGACCTCAACGCCGCCGCGGGCGGCAACCTCCGCAAGCTCTCCCCGCCCGAGAGCGGCAAGGAGCTCTTCGCCCCTCACGCCTGGTCCCCGGACGGCCGATATCTGGCGGGCACGCTGGAGCAGGCCGATGAATCGGGAATCCCCGGCGTCGTCGTCTACTCTTTCTCTACCAACGGCTACGACTCGCTGACGAAGGCCGGCTCCCAGCCGATCTGGCTTCATGACAGCCGCACCCTGCTCTACCTCCAGGACGGCAAGATCTTCCGGGTCAGCCTGAGCGAGCGGACGCCCCGCCTCGTCCTGACGTCGCCGCCGAGCTCGGTGTTCAAATCCCTGGCCGTGGCCCCGGACGACCGCACCCTCTACGCCGTGCGGGAGACCGACGAGGGGAACATTTATATGCTGACCCTCAAAGCCGTCCCGGGCTCGTCCGGCCGCTAGGGCGGTGCGGCTTGCCCTCCCATTCTGGTACACTCGTACTCACCATCGCTTCCAGTTGATTCAGCTTGGCCGCGCAATCTGCGGCTGTGACGGGGCAGTGCCCCAGGAGGAGAGGATGAGCTTCCAAGCCAGAGAACTCATGATCGACGTCCTTCCCGCCGCCCGGCTCTTCCGGCCCGGAGCGCCGGGCTTCGGCCTCTGCGCCGAGGCGACTCGCAACGAGGAGGAGGAGGATGAAGTGGATTGCGGCGAGGCCACTCGCGCCGGCGGTGAGCCGGCGTACCGTGACGGGGAGTCGGACCTCGCCGTGCTGAGACAGCAGCTCCGCCAAGCGCTGTCTGTAAAGGGCTGAAGCTCACTCCACGAGGGGCGTCCGCCTCGATCTCCACCAGCATCTCGGTGGAGATCCGGCGGACGGCCTCCGCCATCTCTCCTCCTGACAGTCGGAATTTCTCGCCGCAGACATTCTGGCACGCCTCTTGCGAAAGGGTGAAACCGAGTGCGGTGACCTGAGCAGGTCTCGCGGGTCCGGTCAGTTCAACTTGGGAAAGGAGAGCTCTTCATGGCGAATCGAGACGATCTCGGTGGCGGCAGTTCCACGGCCACGCTACCCGACACCAGCGATGTCAAGCAGAAAGCTTCGCAGGTCCTGGAGGATGCCAAGGGCCAGGCGAAAGATCTCGCCTCGCAGGCGAAGGACCAGACGGCGAAGCTCGCGGGCCAGGCCCGCGACCAGGTGAATCAGTTGGTCTCCGAGCGCAAGGACCAGACGGCCGAGAAGCTGGGCGGCTTGGCGGGCGCTCTGCGCGACACGGCCCACAAGCTCCAGGAGCAGGACACGGAAGGCTTCGGCCAGTACGCGGACCGCGCCGCCGAGCAGGTGGAGAAGCTGTCTTCCTATCTGCGGGACAACGACCTGCAGGGTTTCGTGCGCGACACGGAGACCCTCGCCCGGCGTCATCCCGACCTCTTCCTGGGCGGCACCTTCCTCGCCGGCCTCTTCCTCGCCCGGTTCCTCAAGAGCTCGGCTCCGGAGCGGCCCGGCGGCTATCGGCCCTACCAGCAGCCCTCCACCGGCTTCCGCGGTGCGGATGCCCGCCGGCCGCAGCGCTCCGCGTGGGCTCCCGATCGGCGCAACCCCGACGACGCTTTCGCCTCGGGCGCCGGAGCTGCCTACAACGCGCCGCTGGGAGGTTGAGCCATGGCAGTCTCGAACGTTAAGGAGGACCTGTCGATCGTCCAGTTGCTGCGTGAGCTGACGACTGCGACCCGCACCCTGCTCAAGCAGGAGGTGGACCTCGCCAAGACCGAGATGAGCGAGAAAGCGGCGCGGGTGGGGGCCAACCTCGGCGCCCTCGCCGTCGGCGGCGCCGTGGCCTTCCTCGGCGCCCTGGCGCTGCTCGCGGCCGTGGTCTACGGCCTGACCTCGATCCTCAGCAAGTTCATGTCCCTGGGCGTCGCCGTCTGGCTGGCGCCGCTCATCGTCGGCGCGATCCTGGCCGGCATCGGCTGGTCCCTGGTCAACAAAGCCCTCGAAACCCTCAAGCACGAGAGTCTCGCTCCCGAGAAAACCACCCAAAGCTTGCAGGAGAACAAAGAATGGCTGAAAGAGAAGATTTCCTGACGAACACCGACGCCGACACCAGCGCCGACCCTGGCTTCGGCCGCGACCGCAACTCGGATCAGATCCGCTCGGACATCGACCGCACCCGCGCCGACATGGACGAAACGTTCAGCGCTCTCGAGTCGAAGCTCACCCCCGGACAGATCCTGGAAGAGGCCTGGGGTCTCTTCAAGGGCGGCTCCAGCGCCGGCGCCACCCGGCTCCTGCGCGTCGTCCGCGAGCACCCCCTGCCGTCGGCTGTCATCGGCCTCGGTGCGGGCTGGCTGCTGGTCGAGAGCTCCCGCCGCTCGGAAAGCCGCGGCTCCGACGACTACGGCTACGGCCGCGGCTCCTATGACCGCAGCGGCTATGGCCGGTCCAGCTACGGCGAGTCCAGCTACGGCCGGTCCAGCTATGGCCGGAGCTCCGCGGGCTACCAGGACTACGATTCCGGGAACGACTGGGAGTCCGAATCCTCCGGCCTTCTGGACACCGCCCGGGACAAGGTCAAAGATGTGGCGAGCAGCGCCAAGGACGCCGTCTCCAACGCCGCCGACACGGTGGGGGAGAAGACCGAGCACCTCAAGGACCAGGCCCTCGACCTCGGCCATCAGGCCCAGGAGAAGGCGCTCCAGCTCAAGCGCAAGGCCAAGACTCAGGTGCGGCGTGCCCGCACCGGGTTCTGGCAGACGATGGAGGAGAACCCCCTCCTGGTGGGCGCCGCGACCCTGGCCCTCGGCATCATCGCCGGCTTGGCCATCCCCTCCACGGATGTCGAGGACGAGTGGATGGGGGAGAAACGGGACCAGTTCGTGGACCAGGCGAAGGAGCTCGGTCAGGAGGCCCTCGACAAGGGCAAGCAGGTGGCCGAGACCGTGGTCGACAAGGTCAAGACCGAGGCCGAGCACCAGGGCCTCAGTCCCCAGGACCTGGCCGACAAGGTGAAGGCCGTCGCTCAGGAAGCCACGAACACTGCCAAGGAGGAGGTCAAGAAGCAGGCCCCCGCCCTGGCGAATGCTGGTTCCGACAAGCCGGGCGAAGCGCCAGCCCCAGCTCAGGGGCAGCAGACCTCAAAGCCGGCTTCCACACCGCCGGAGCTGGCCAACAAGCGCTAGCGAGAAGGGGCGCGGTCTATCAGGCCGCGCCCCGATCCGTTATCGTCAGCGGGTCATGACGATCCCACGTATCGAGCCCGGTCCCGGCCAGGAGTCCGTCTGGGATTATCCCCGTCCTCCCCGCGTGGAGGATTCCTCCCGGCTGATCCAGGTCCGTTTCAATGGCGTAACCGTCGCCGAAACACGCAACGCCCTGCGCGTCCTGGAGACGAGCCATCCTCCGGTCTACTACATCCCTCCTGCCGACGTCCGCATGGAGCATCTCAAACCGAACCCCCGCGCCACCTGGTGCGAGTGGAAGGGCCTCGCCCTCTACTACGACGTCGAGGTGAACGGCAGGACGGCTCCTGCCGCGGCCTGGTACTTCCCCCTGCCGACCCTGATCTACGAGCCCATCAAGGAGTACGTGGCCTTCTACCCCCAGGCCATGGAGGCCTGCCTCGTGGACGGCGAGCAGGTCCGGTTCCAGGAGGGCGACTTCTACGGCGGCTGGATCACCCATGAGATCGTGGGGCCCTTCAAAGGCGGAGCGGGGACGGCGGGGTGGTAGGAGGCTTGCGTGGCGGCTCTCCGGAGCAAGGACAACAGGGACATCAAGGACTTCAAGGACACAAAGATATCATCGAGACGGGATCCTCCTTGTCCTTGTCGTCCCTGATGTCTTTTGCGTCCTTGCTTCTCGTTTCTGCCGCGCAGGCTCCTAGCCCTTCGCCAACCTGATCCCGGTGAGCTGGAATCGGGTATCGCCAGCCCAGAAATTGCGGTAGCTCGCCCGGATGTGGTTCTCCGGCGTGGCGCAGGAGCCGCCGCGCAGGACGCGGACGTTGTCCATGAACTTGCCGTTGTATTCCATCAGAGGGCCTGCGAAGGGGCGGTATCCGGGATAGGGCTCGTAGTGATTCGAGGTCCACTCCCAGAGGTCGCCGCCCATCTGCAGGAGGTCCGAGCCGCCGCTGTCACCATGGGCCGGCCGTGGATGGAGGGCGCCGGTGTCAAGGAAGTTGCCGCCTCGGCCGGGGAAGCCGGAGACCCGGGCAGCGTGCTCCCACTCGCGCTCGGTGGGAAGGCGGGTCCCCCCCCAGTCCTTCCCCTGCTGCGACTGCCAGCGGGCAAAGGCGTCGGCCTCGTAGAAGCTCACATGACAGACGGGCTCGTCCGGATCGACGTCGCGGACTCCGGAGAGGGTCCACTGCCGCCAGCGATCACCGCGATGTTCATCCCACTCCCAGTACAGGGGAGCCTCCCAGCCCTGGTCCTGGACCTTCGCCCAGCCGTTCGACAACCAGAGGAGGGGTTTGCCGTAGCCGCCATCGGCGATGAAGTCCAGGTACTCGCCGTTGGTGACCAGCCGGTTGGCGAGGACGAAGCCGTCCAGCCAGGCCTTGTGGATGGGCATCTCGTTGTCCCAGCACCAGCCGCCCTCGACGTTGCCGAAGTCGTGGAGCCCGCCTGCGAAGGGGATGAAGCGGAGGGCGGGAACTCCCTCCCGCGGAGCGGGCACCGCGGGACGATACGGCTCCCGCAGCTCGGGGACGTTGCTGCCGAGGATGTGCTTGAGCTCCGTCACCAGCAGCTCCTGGTGCTGCTGCTCGTGCTGGATGCCCGTGGTGACCAGGAACCGCAGGCGGTCGAGATCCTCGCCGCTGGCGCCGCGAAGGAGCTCCTCGACGCGCCCGTCCACGGACTCGCGGAAGTGATAGACCTCGTCGTTGGTGGGCCGGGTCACGAGACCGCGATGGTCGCGCCGGATGCGCGGGCCGAGCGACTCGTAATACGAGTTCATCACGTACTCCAGCCGGGCGTCGTCGTCCGAATAGAGGCCGAAGGGCTCGAGGATGTTCTTGGCAAAGAACCAGGTGGTGTGGCCCAGGTTCCACCACGGCGGGCTCACGTCCGGCATGGACTGGATGCGATAGTCCTCCGGCCGCAGAGGCCGGCACAGCTCGACGCTCAGGTTGCGGGTCTGGCGATAGCGCTCTAGAAGCTGGTCTCGATCCACGGCGGTTCCTCCCGGCCCGCGATTGTATACCGCTCGTCTTGCGCCCTGCTCCGCGCGCTCTGGCGTCAACGACATGTGTCGAGCGGATGCATCGGAAACTGCGCTGTCTTTTCCAGTCTCCCCCGCCGCTATCCCATTGAGTCGCACGCCTATCTCAGGCTCCGGACGGCGATCTCATTGAGTCGGACGGCTTTTCCAGGCTCCGGGCCGTTATTCCAGCCCGCGGAGCGCTGGAACCATGGGATGGGCGGCAATCCTATTGCGCGAGCGATTTTCTCAATGTGAATACGCCTCGACGCATTGCGGGAGGCCCGAGACGCATTGTGGAAATCATCCGGCGCATTGTGCGAACGGCTACCCCAATGCGCGAGACGCTCGGAACAATGTGCGCAGCGCTCAACGCATCGTGCGAGCGATCCATCCTATTGTTCCTGGGCTTCTGAGGCTGAAAAAACTCTCCGGGGTGTGTGCGAGCCCGGCGGTGCAATGAATTTCGTCTTAGACTGTCGAGTCGGGGAGGAGCAGGCATGCCCAGGGCCATCTGGAACGGGACGGTGATCGCGGAGACGGACAAGTTCGAGCTGGTGGAGGGGAACGTCTACTTCCCGCCTGAGACGGTGCGCCGCGAGTACCTGAAGCCCAGCCCGACCCACACGGTCTGCGGCTGGAAGGGGACGGCGAGCTACTACACAGTCGTCGTGGACGGGGTCGAGGGGAAGGACGCCGCCTGGTACTACCCGGACCCCAAGCCGGCGGCGGCCAACGTCAAGGATCACGTCGCGTTCTGGCGTGGCGTCAAGGTGGAGCGCTAGCGCCGTGTCCCTCCTCGACACGGACTTCACCCGCCAACTCGGCATCGAGGTGCCGCTGATCTGCGGTGCCATGTATCCGTGCAGCATCCCGAGTTGGTGGCCGCGGTCTCCGAGGCCGGCGGCATCGGGGTGATCCAGCCCTACCGGGATTACCTTCAAGCTGGCAAGAGCGTGGCCGGAGTGGAGGGGATCGAGCCGGCGGGGGAGATCGTGCGCCGGTTCAAGGCGGCGGAGAGGGCCGGGTGGTGGAGAGGGTCGGGTAGATCAGGGCTTGTCGAGACCCGCCCATAGGATCGGGACATCGTAGGCGGTGAGAGCGCCGTCCGCGGTCAGCAGCGGCAAGGATTCTACTTGGGCTTGAGCCACCAGAATGCGGTCGAAAGGATCGCGATGATGGAGGGGAAGAGCCTCAATCCTAATGACGTGATCCTGGCGTATGGGGAGGGATTGATGGCCCAGAGAGGCAACGCGGTCTGGGATGTACTTCGAGGGGGAGAGAGGCAACTCCAACTTGCCGAGAGCGAACTTGACGACGATCTCCCAGGCGCTGGCGGACGAGAAGAAGATCTCGTTATCAGGCTCCCGGAGGAGCTCCTGAGCTCGCGAATTCAGGCGCTCCGGCGCAAGGAGGTACCAGAGCCAGCAATGGGTGTCGACGAGCAGCCTCACGACCGCCCTTCGAAGGATCTCAGGAGGTCGTCCGGCAGCGGCGCATCGAAGTCTTCGGCGACCCACCCCTTGCCGGCATCGATTCCCATTGGGCGCAGCCTGCTGGCGAGGGGGCGCTCGGGCCCGGCGAGAACGATGACCTCTGCCGGACCCAGAGGCAGATCCTGAGGGAGAGCGAGCTCGATCCGGCGGTTTTCGGGAATCACGATTTCGATCTTGACCGCCGATTTCATGAGCTTGTCTCCTCTTCCAGGGTCCAGCCTTATTCTATCTCATCCGCGCTCCTCCCATCGTTGACTTTATGCGCGTCCGTCGATAAGGTGGGTTCCGAAAACTCTTCCCAAGGAGGAAAGAACCATGTCCAAGCTCAAGCTGCGCCTCGCCGGACTGGCCTTTATCGCCCTGAGTCTCGTGGCTCTGGGCGCCTCGGTAGCGCCCGCGGCCGCCTGTATCGACGTCGTGGTCTGGGGGACCAATCCCAAGACCGGAGAGTGCCACGAATTCCCTACTCCCTGCTCCGTGCCGCCGGGTTGGACCATCTCCTACACCGGTTGCGCCTCGTAGGTCTGGAAGGATCTGAAAGGAGAAGACATGTCCTCGATGCTCAAGCTCCGTCTCATCGGATTGGCCTTCATCGTGCTGAGCTTCCTGGCTCTCGACCGGGCGGCCAGCGCGAACAACTGCCCGCGGAAGAGCTTCACCGGCTCCTGCATCCAGGTGATCGTCTCGGCCCGCAACCCGGACACCGGCGAGTGCTGCGTCTACCCGAATCCCTGCGTGGTGCCCGACGGCTGGCAGATCTACTACTCCCCGAATTGCCAGGACATCGTCTTCGAGTAAATACGCGGTCTTTTCGCGATTCTTGAAGGGGTCGGCCTCGCCGGCCCTTTGCGCTCCTCCCTTGCAAGTTTTTCCACCCGCGAGGCTCTCCACAGCCGGTTCGCGGCCGAAATCCATCTTCTACTCTGGATCTGGCGGTCTTTCCGCAGCTTGGCGCGTCTCTTGCTTTCGTCATCCCCCGAAGGGTGTCGTAGTTTGGAGACGGAACGGGAGACGCGGATGCGAGATACGGCCTCGGGTCACCGATGGGAAGGCTCCGAGCAGTTTTATCGTGGTGCGATCCTCGCCCTGGGCCTGGCTCTGGGGCTGGCGGGCTGTCGCACCCGAGCCTCCAAGGAGGACGGCAAGCCCGCGGCGCCGGCCCGTAGCGCCGCGCTCGCCGGCGCGCGGGTGGCCGGCCAGCCCCCAGCCCAACAAGACGACGGCCAGTGGCTGATGCCGGCCAAGGACTACGCCAGCACCCGCTACAGCGCGCTCGCCCAGATCAATACCGCCAACGTCGCCCAGCTCAAGCCGGCGTGGACGTTCTCCACCGGCAACGTGCGGGGCCACGAGGGGGCGCCGCTGGTGGTGGGGAGCACGATGTACGTCGTCACCCCGTTTCCCAACATCCTCTACGCCCTCGACCTCACCCAGCCCGGAGCGCCGCTCAAGTGGAAGTACGAGCCGCCGGTGCTGCCCGCGGCCCAGGGGGTGGCCTGCTGCGACGTGGTCAACCGCGGCGCCGCCTACGACGACGGCAAGATCTACTACAACACGCTGGACGGCCAGACGGTGGCGGTCGACGCGGCGGCGGGCGGCGAGGTGTGGCGCACGATGGTGGCCGATATCAACAAGGGCGAGTCGATCACCATGGCGCCCCTGGTGGTGAAGGGCAAGGTGCTGGTGGGCAACAGCGGCGGCGAGTTCGGGGTGCGCGGCTGGCTGACGGCCCTCGACTCCGGCAGCGGCAGGATCGCCTGGCGGGCCTACAGCACCGGCCCGGACAAGGACGTGCTGATCGGCCCCAGGTTCAAACCGTTCTATCCGCAGGACCGCGGCAAGGATCTCGGGGTCTCCACCTGGCCGCCGGACGCCTGGAAGATCGGCGGCGGCACCATGTGGGGCTGGATCTCCTACGATCCCGAGCTCAATCTGATCTATCACGGGACGGCCAATCCCGGCCCCTGGAACCCGGACATCCGGCCGGGCGACAACAAGTGGACGGCCGGCATCTTCGCCCGCGATCCCGACACGGGCGAGGCCCGCTGGTTCTACCAGTGGAGTCCCCACGACCTCTACGACTACGACGGCATCAACGAGAACGTGCTGCTCGATCTCGAACTTCAGGGCCAGCACGGCCAGCGGCGTAAGGTGCTGGTGCGGCCGGAGCGCAACGGCTACGTGTACGTCCTCGACCGCGTCACGGGCGAGGTGCTCTCGGCCAATCCGTTCGTCCACGTCACCTCCTCGCGGGGGGTGGACCTCAAGACCGGCCGCCTGATCGAGGCGCCGGACAAGAAGACCGGCTTCGGCCACATCGTGCGCGACGTCTGCCCGGCGGCGCCGGGAGCCAAGGACTGGCAGCCCTCGGCCTTCTCGCCGCGCACCGGGCTGCTCTACATGCCGCACAACAACCTGTGCATGGACGAGGAGGGAGTGGAGGCCAACTACATCGCCGGCACGCCGTTCGTGGGGGCCAACGTGCGGATGTACGCGGGGCCGGGGGGCAACCGTGGCGCCTTCACCGCCTGGGACCCGGCCGCCGGGCGCGCGGTGTGGAGCGTGCCGGAGCCGTTCCCGGCCTGGAGCGGCGCCCTGGTCACGGCCGGCGACGTCGTCTTCTACGGCACCATGGAGGGCTGGTTCAAGGCCCTCGACGCCCACACCGGCAAGGAGCTGTGGAAGTTCAAGACCGGCTCCGGGATCATCGGCCAGCCCATCACCTACAAGGGACCGGATGGCAAGCAGTACGTGGCCATTTTTTCAGGGGTCGGCGGCTGGTCCGGCGCCATCGTCGCCGCCGGCCTCGACCCGCGGGACGGCACGGCGGCCCTGGGGTTCGTCAACGCCATGAAGGACCTGCCGCAGAAGACGACGCCGGGGGGGATGCTGTATGTCTTCGCGCTGCCGTAGAGCCCTCCTGGCTCTCGCGATTCTGGCGCTCCTTGCCGGCGCCTGCGCCCGGCCGGCGCCGCCGCGGGCAGCCCGGGAATTGCGGGTCTGCGCCGATCCCAATAACCTGCCGTTCTCGAATCGGCGGTTGGAGGGATTCGAGAACCGGCTGGCGGAGATCGTCGCCCGCGATCTCGGCGCCTCCGTGCGCTACACCTGGTGGGCGCAGCGCCGCGGCTTCTTCCGCAACACGCTGAAGGCCGGCGTCTGCGACGTCGTGCTGGGGGTGCCCGCGAGCCTGCAGATGGTGGCGCCGACACGGCCGTATTACCGCTCCACCTACGTCTTCGTCTACCGCCGGGACCGTGGATTCAAGATCCGCTCGTTCAACGATCCGGCGCTCAAGCGGCTGCGGATCGGCGTCCAGATCGTGGGCAACGACTACGCCAACACCCCCCCGGTCCACGCCCTGGCGGCCCGCGGCATCGTCGACAACGTCACCGGCTACACGGTCTACGGCGACTACGCCCGGCCGAACCCGCCGGCCCGCATCCTCGACGCGGTGGCCTCCGGCGAGATCGACGTCGCCGTGGTCTGGGGACCCCTGGCCGGCTACTTCGCGCCGCGCGAGCCGGTGGCGCTGGCCCTGGTGCCCGTCGCGCCGCAGATCGACCTGCCGTTCCTCCCCTTCGTCTACGACATCGCCGTGGGGGTGCGCCGGGGGGACGAGCGGCTGCGCGGGGAGATCGACGCCGTCCTCGAGCGCCGGCGAGGGGAGATCGACGCGCTGCTCGATCGCTACGGCGTGCCACGGCCAACGCCGGCAGGATCGCCTGGAGCGGCTTGATGGGAGGGATCACCATGCGACGCCTTGCGACCGGACTCTGTGCCTTGGCCCTCACCTTCGCGGCGCTCGCCTGCGAGCGGGAGGAGCGCCGGTTCCAGACGCTGCCCGCGAAGAGCGCCCGGGCGCAACCGGTGCGGCTGACCACGCTCCAGCCCGGACAGTCCCTGCCCGCCCGCTCCGGCCACGGACCCTACGACGAGAACGCCTGGGCCATCTCCGAGGGCGAGCGGCTCTTCAACCAGTACAACTGTTCGGGCTGCCACTTCCACGGCGGCGGCGGCATCGGTCCGCCGCTGATGGACGCCAAGTGGATCTACGGCAGCGATCCCCAGAACATCTACGACACCATCGTCGAGGGCCGGCCCAACGGCATGCCTTCCTATGGGGGCCACGTCCCGGACGACCAGATCTGGAAAATCGAGGCTTACGTGCGCACCCTGTCCGGTCTCGCGCCCAAGGCGGCGGAGCCCGACCGCAGCGACCAGATGGAGGCGCGGCGCTCCGAGCAGGCCACCTCGCCCGCGGCCCCCCGCGGGCAAAAAGCGGAGCACCCGCAATGAGCTGGACCTGTCTCCTCGCTTTTGCCGGCCACTCCGCCCTCGACCCGGCCGGGCCGCAGGCGGCGCGCATCGGCGATCTCTGGTGGCTGATGTTCTGGGTCTGCTCGGCGGTCTTCCTGCTGGTGATGGCCGCCCTCGCGGCCGGCTTGGTGCGGGAGGAAGAGCCGGCGCGGCGGCGGATGAACCGGGTGGTGACCGGCGCGGTGATCGCGACGGCCCTCATTCTCTTCGTCTTCCTCTTCGCCAGCACGGGGACGGGGCGGGCCCTCGCCTCGCTCTCCTCTGCCGATCCGGTGTCCGTCGAGGTTACGGGGCACCAGTGGTGGTGGGAGGTCCAATATCTCGACCCGGTGCTGGCGCAGCGGGTGACCACCGCCAACGAGATCCACATCCCGGTCGGCCGGCCGATCCGCATCCGCACGGTGTCCCATGACGTGATTCACAGCTTCTGGGTGCCGAACCTGCACGGCAAGCACGACCTGATCCCCGGCTACGACGGGGAGCTCTGGCTGCAGGCCGACCGGCCGGGCGTCTACCGCGGGCAGTGCGCCGAGTTCTGCGGCCATCAGCACGCCCACATGGCGTTCCTGGTGGTCGCCGAATCGCCGGCGCGCTTCGCCGGCTGGCTCGCCGCCCAGCGGCAGTCGGCCTCGCCGCCGGCGACGCCGCTCGCGCAACGGGGCCACGATCTCTTCGTCCAGCTCCAGTGCGCCCTCTGCCACACGGTCCAGGGCACGGACGCCAACGGCCGGATCGGGCCGGACCTCACCCACCTCGCCAGCCGCCGCACCCTGGCCGCAGGCACGCTGCCCAACACCCCGGGCCACCTGGCGGGTTGGATCGTCGACTCCCAGACCCTCAAGCCCAGCAACCCCATGCCGGCCACCAGCCTTGGATCGAACGACCTCGAGGCCCTGCTGGCCTTTCTGGACGGCCTGAAATGAGTGGGAGATTGAAATGAGCGTCGCGGAAGTGGAGGACGTCGGTTACGCCGGCGAGAACGCGGACGCCGAGGAACGGCGCCGGCTGGAGCGGACCTGGTGGTCCCCCAAAGGCCTCCGGGGGTGGCTCACGGACGTGGACCACAAGGCGATCGGCAAGCGCTACGTCGGCACCGCCCTGGTCTTCTTCGCGCTCGGCGGGATCGAGGCGCTGCTCATGCGGCTGCAACTCGCCCGGCCCGAGGCGCGCCTGATCGGGCCGGACCGCTACGACCAGCTTTTCACCGTGCACGGCTCGACCATGATGTTCCTCTTTGCCGTGCCCATCATGCTGGGTATGGGGACCTACCTCGTGCCGCTGATGATCGGTACCCGCAACCTCGCCTTCCCCCGCCTCAACGCCTTCTCCTACTGGGTCTACGTGGCTGGCGGCCTGCTGCTCTACGCCGGCCTGTTCACCAACACCGGGCCGGACGCCGGCTGGTTCGCCTACGTCCCCCTCTCCGGGCCGGCGTTCTCCCCCGGCAAGCGGGTCGACATCTGGGCGCAGATGATCACCTTCACCGAGATCTCCTCGCTCGCCGTGGCCGTGAACCTCATCACCACCATCTTCAAGCACCGGGCTCCGGGCATGTCGCTCAACCGCGTCCCGCTCTTCGTCTGGTCGCAGTTGGTGACCTCGTTCATGGTGGTTTTCGCCATGCCGGCGGTGATGCTGTGCTCGCTGATGCTCGCCCTGGACCGGCTGGTGGACACCCACTTCTTTAATCCTTCTGAGGGGGGCGACGCCCTGCTCTGGCAGCACCTGTTCTGGTTCTTCGGCCATCCGGAGGTCTACATCATCTTCATTCCGGCGCTGGGGATGGTCTCCTCGATCATCGCCGCCTCCACCCGCCGCGAGGTCTTCGGCTACCTGCCGATGGTGATGTCGCTGGTGGCCACCGGCTTCATCGGCTTCGGCCTGTGGGTGCACCATATGTTCGCCACCGGCCTGCCGCAGCTCGGGGCGAGCTTCTTCACCGCGGCGAGCCTGATGATCGCCATCCCCAGCGGCACCCAGATCTTCTGCTGGCTCGCGACTCTCTGGGGGAGCCGGCCGCGCTTCACGACGCCTCTCCTCTACGTCCTCGGCTTCTTCTTCGTCTTCGTGATCGGAGGCCTGACGGGCGTCATGCTCGGCTCGGTGCCGCTCGACCTCCAGGTGCACGACACGTTCTTCGTCGTCGCCCATTTCCACTACGTGCTGATCGGCGGCGCCGTCTTCCCCTTGCTGGGCGGACTCTCATTCTGGCTGCCCAAGATGACGGGTCGGCGGCTCTCGGAGCGGCTGGGGAGGCTCAGCTTCTGGCTGGTCTTCGTGGGCTTCAACGTGACCTTCTTCCCCATGCACCAGCTCGGTCTTCAGGGCATGCCGCGGCGGGTCTACACCTATCTTCCGGAGACCGGCTGGGGGGACCTGAACCTCCTGGCCACGATCGGCGCCGGCATTCTCGGCCTCGGCGTCCTGGTCTTCGTGGTCAACGCCCTCCAGAGCCTGCGTCACGGCGAGATGGCAGGCGACGACCCCTGGGGGGCGGATACCCTGGAGTGGTCCACCTCCTCGCCGCCGCCGTCCTACAACTTCCTGCGCCTGCCCACGGTCGCCGGCCGCTACGCCCTGTGGTCCCGCCGCGACGACCAGCCGGAAGTCACCGGCCTGCGCAGCGACCGCCGGGAGATGCTGGTGACCAACCTCCTCGACGCCGAGCCGGACCATCGCGACGTGCTGCCCGGTCCCACGATCTGGCCCTTCATCCTCGCCTGCGGCGTGGCGATGACTTTCATCTACGCCATCTTCAATCCCTGGGGCTTCGTCGTCGGCGCCGTGCCCTGTGCCGTGGCTCTGATCGCGTGGTTCTGGCCGCGGGGGGACATGGACCGCGACGTGATCATGGAGAAGAGGTCATGAGCGCGATTGCAGAAAAGCCCGCCCTGGACGTCTCCGGCCTGCCCACGGTCGCCGACGGCCCCCGGGCTCCGCTCTGGTGGGGAGTCACCGGGATCATGGCCATCGAGGGGACGATGTTCGCCATCCTCGTCGCCACCTATTTCTACCTGCGCGGTGCCGCCGTGGAATGGCCGCCGACGGGCGTGCGCCACCCGGGGCTCGGGATCACCACGCTCAACCTGGCGATCCTCCTCGCCAGCATCGTCCCCATGTACCTGGTGGCCAGGGCGGCGGGGCGGCAGGACCTCAAGGGAATCCGCCTCTGGCTGCTCGTCTCCACCGTGCTGATGGTGGCGTTCCTGGCGGTGCGGGGCTTCATCCTCACCGGCCTGACCTTCCGCTGGGACAGCCACGCCTACGGCTCGGTGGTCTGGATCGCGGCGGCGCTCCACACCACGCACGTGCTCACGGGGACGGGCGAGAACCTTCTCTTCCTCGCCCTCCTGCTCAAGGGGCCGGTGGAGGACAAGCACATGGTCGACCTGCGGCTCAACAGCATGTACTGGTACTTCGTGGTGCTGGCGTGGGTGGTGTTCTATTGCATCTTCTTTCTCGACCCCGGGCTGCTCCAGGTCCGTTGAGCCTGCTGAGGAATTGAGCGCCATGCCTGCTCCGAGCATCGAACCGAACCCGCCGCTGCCGAGGCGGGACGCCCTCCTGGTACTGGCTGCGCTGACCGGCCCCTTCGCCTTCGCGCTCAACGAATTCGCGAGCTACTCGCTGGCGCCCACCGCCTGCGCCGCGGGGACGAAGTGGATGCTCTTCGCCGTGGGCCTCCTCTCGCTGCTCCTCGCCGCGGGCGGGGCGGCGCTCGCCTGGAGCGTCGGCCGGCGGTTGCCGGCAGGCTCCACGGAGGCAGGAGAGCCGGAGAGCTCCCGGGCGCGCTTCCTGGCCCGGTACGGAGCGGCGCTCGGCGCCGCGTTCGTGGTGGCGATCCTGGCGCTGGAGGTGCCGAAGTTTGTGCTGGGGGTGTGCCAGTGATCTTCGCTCCATGGCTCCTCGCTCACACAGGCGGACACCACCTCTCGGCCGGCGCCATCCTCGGCTGGTGGACGTGGGACCCGTGGGTCCTGGTCCTGCTGGCCCTCTCGGGCGGGCTCTACGCCGTGGGCCTCGCCCGGCTGTGGCGCCGGGCCGGGGCCGGCCAGGGGATCCGCCGCTGGCAGGCGGCCTGTTTCGCCGCGGGATGGCTCGCCCTGATTTTGGCCCTGATCTCGCCCCTGGACAGGCTCGGCGAGATCCTCTTCTCGGCCCACATGGCCCAGCACGAGGTGCTGATCCTGGTGGCGGCGCCCCTGATGGTGCTGGGCCGGCCGCTCGCCACCTTCGTCTGGGCCCTCCCCCCGGCCGGCCGCGAGCGGGCGGGGCGGTGGGCGCAAGGGCCGGCCGTGACCGCCGTCTGGGGGCTCCTCACGGCGCCCCTCGCCGTCTGGCTGATTCACGGCGTGGCCCTCTGGATCTGGCACCTGCCATCCCTCTACCAGGCCACGCTGGACGACGAGCTGATCCACGCCTGCCAGCACCTCAGCTTCTTCGTCAGCGCCGCCCTCTTCTGGTGGGCGCTGGTCCACGGCCGCTTCGGCCGGCTCGGCTACGGCGCGGCCGTGCTCTACGTGTTCACCACCTCGCTGCACAGCGGCGTCCTGGGCGCCCTCCTCACCTTCGCGCCGCGGCTCTGGTACCCCATCTACGAGGCGCGGACGGCGGCCTGGGGCCTCTCGGCGCTGGAGGACCAGCAGCTCGCCGGGCTCATCATGTGGGTGCCGGCCGGGATCCTCTTCATCGTGCTGGGGCTGGCCCTGTTCGCGGCCTGGCTGGGGGAGGCCGAGCGCCGGGTGGCTCACACCCGCAGCGAGGTGCTGCTGCGATCGCTCGAAAGAGGGGGGACAGAACGTGAGGCGTGAGAGCCAAGGGGCCGTGGCCGCCGGCCTGGCGCTGGCCCTCTCCATGCTCTGCGGCTGCGGCGGCAGCGTCGAGCGGCAGGCGGCGGCGATGACGGGCGGCGAGCCGGGCCGGGGCAAGGGGCTCGTCCGCAAGTATGGCTGCGAGTCCTGCCACACCATCCCGGGCGTCTCCGGGGCCGACGGCACCATCGGGCCTCCCCTCGACGGCATCGCCAAGCGGGCCTATCTGGCCGGCCGGCTGCCCAACGAGCCGCAGAACATGATCCGCTGGATCCGCGATCCCCAGGCGATCGAGCCCGGCTCCGCCATGCCCGAGATGGGGGTCGGCGAGCAGGACGGCCGGGACATCGCGGCTTTCCTCTACACTCTGCGCTGATGACCACCCGCCGCGAGCTCCTCCGGTCGCTCCTCGCCGCCGGCGTCCTGGCCAGGCTCGGCGTGCGGCCGGCCCTGGCAGCCGGCCCGATTCCGCGGGTGATCCAGATCGGTCTCCTCCTGCCGCCCGGGTCCGCCGGGAAAGGTGCGACGATGGCAGCGGAGGAGGCGCGTCAGACGGCCGGACTGCTGCAGGTGAAGCTCGAGCTGACCGCCACCGGCTCCGCCGTCCACGCCCTGGTGGGGGAGACGGCGCCGGCCGAGGAATCGCGAGTCCTCTTCTTCACCGTAGCTCCATTGGATGCGCCGTCCCCCGTCCGCCCCAGGGTCTTCCACGTCGCCTCCAGCCCGGCGACGCGCCGCCGGGCCCTGGGGGATCGCCAGGACGTTCACGTCGCCGACTGGCACCCGGACCTGAAGCACTATGGCGCCGACAGCCTCAACCTGCGCTTCCGCCGCCGCTACGACGCCCCCATGGACGAGGAGGCCTGGCGGGGCTGGATGGCCGTGAAGGTCGCCGCCGAAGTCGCGCTGCGCTCTCCCGCGGGTGCGGTCGAGGATCTTCAAAAAGCCCTCGCCACGATGCGTTTCGACGGCCACAAGGGGGCGCAGCTCGGCTTCGATCCTCAGGATCATCACCTCGTGCAGCCGGTGTATCTGGTGGATGCGGCGGGGAAGCTGGTGAAGGAGGTGCAGGAATGAGCCGCACCGCCGGGCGCAATGAATTGCGCCCCTACAACCTTCGCCGAAACGCAGCGGATTTTTTAATTTCTTTCCTGCTATTTACAGTCCCTGTTGCCGCCGCCCCCCTGGCCTGGGTCTCCAACGAGCTGGCCGGAACGGTGACGGTGATCGACACGGCAACCGACAAGGTGGTTGGCACCGTCAACGTGGGCTCCCGGCCGCGGGGGATCGAGGTCAGCGCGGATGGCAGACGGGTCTACGTCGCCCTGAGCGACCTCGACCACAACGTCCAGGGGCCCGGCGATGCCATCGTGGCCCTCGACACCGCCACCCGCAAGGTCGTGGCGCGCTTCGACGCCGGCAGCAATCCCGAGCGCTTCGCCCTCAGCCGCGACGGCTCCCGCCTCTACGCCTCCAACGAGGACGCCGGCACGGCCACGGTCACCGACGTCAAACGGCAGAAGGTCGTCGCGGCGCTGGTGGTGGGCATCGAGCCCGAGGGCGTGGCCCTGAGCCCCGACGGCCGCTGGGTCTACGTCACGGCGGAGACGAGCAACACCGTCTCGGTGATCGACACCCGGGCCAACAAGGTGGTGGCGAGCTTCCTGGTGGACCCGCGCCCCCGCGCCGCCGCCTTCTCGCCCGATGGCAAGCGGGCCTGGGTGACCGCCGAGATCGGCGGCACGGTCTCCGTGATCGACACCACCCGGCACCAGGTGCTGAAATCCATTCCCATTCCCGGCTCCCACCCCGTGGGCGTCGTCGTCTCGCCAGACGGCAGGCGCGTTTACGTCGCCAACGGCCACGGCAACGCCGTCGCCGTGCTCGATGCGATGACCGGGAAGCTGCTCGCCAACGTGCCCGTGGGCAAGCGGCCCTGGGGAATCGCCGTCACCCGGGACGGCAAGAAGATCTATACCGCCAACGGCGTCTCCAATGACGTCTCCGTGCTCGACGCCGCGACCCTCAAAGTCGTGGCCACTATTCCGGCCGGGCAGGGGGCGTGGGGTGTGGCGATCGGGCCGCGCTGAGGTGACCCATGGGCCTCAATCTCCTCTTTCTTCTCGCCCTGTTGCAGGCTGCCAACCCTGAGGAGGGTCCCTCCTTCGCCGACACCCTCGTCGTCACCGCCGCCAAGAGCGAGCAGCGTCTGGTGGACGCGGTCTCCGCCACCTCCGCCCTCAGCCGCGGGGACCTGGCCCGCTCGCCCAGCCTGACTCTCGACGATCAGCTCCGCCAGATCCCCGGCTTCAGCCTGCTGCGCCGCTCGAGCAGCTTGACGGCCCACCCAACCTCGCAGGGTGTCTCGCTGCGTGGCCTCGGACCCAGCGGGGCGAGCCGCACCCTGGTCCTGTTCGACGGCACGCCGCTGAACGACCCCTTTGGCGGCTGGGTCTATTGGAACCGTCTGCCCGTCTCGGCCCTGCAATCGGTCGAGGTGGCGCGGGGCGCGCTCTCGCAGCTCTATGGCAGCGCGGCCCTGGGCGGGGCCATCCAGCTCCTCCCCCGGGCTCCGCGGCCAGGCACGCTGGAGGCCAGCGTCCGCGGCGGCGACCGCACCACCAGCGACGCCGAGGTCTTTGCCTCCGACGCTTCCACCGGTGGAAAGCCCTGGGGCTGGACCCTCGCCGGCCGCCTCTTCGATACGAACGGTTTTTACATCCTCTCCCCCGAGGACCGCGGCGCCGTGGACCGCCGCGCCACCGTGGGCTTCGGCACCCTCTACGGCCGCTTCCAGTGGGGGAGCTATCACGCGGGCTTGAACGTCTTCCACGAGAACCGGGGGAACGGCACGGCCCTGCAACGCAACGACACGAGCCTCCAGACGCTCGACGCGGGTTATGGCGGCGAGCATTGGATCTGGGACCTCTACGGCCAGACCCAGCGCTTTCAGAGCACCTTCTCCCGCATCCTGCCGGATCGCTCGCGCGAGTTTCTCACCGCCGAGCAGGACTTCCGCACCCAGGGCTTCGGGGGATCGGCCGCCTGGCGCTCCGGCAGCGGCCTGCTGGTGGGAGCGGACCTGCGCCGCGCCTCCTGGGACGTCCAGGATCAGACCCTGGGCGGCCTCTATGCCCAGCAGACCGTGGGCGTCTCTCCCCGTCTCGATCTCCTCGCGGGCGGCCGCTTCGACCTCTGGGCGAGCCAGCGCACCCGCTCCAGCTTCAACCCGCGCGTCGGCGCCCTCTTCCGGGCCACGGACGCCATCACCCTGCGCGGCTCGTTGTATCGGGGCTTTCGGGCTCCGACCCTCAACGAGCTCTACCGGCCGTTCCGGGTGGGCAACGTCGAGACGGACGCCAACCCGAACCTGGGGGAGGAGAGCCTGCTGGGCGCCGAGATCGGGGCCGACCTCGTCCCGAGCTCCCGAGTCTTCGTCCGCGTCAACGCCTTCCACAACCGGCTGGATGGTGCCGTGGGCAACGTCACCCTCTCGGTCACTCCGCAGCTCATCACCCGCCGGCGGGAGAACCTGGACCGGGTGACGGTCGACGGCCTCGAAGCCGAGGCGCGGCTCCGGCTCTTCGACCGCTGGCAGGTGCAGGCGTCCTATCTCTACTCGGACTCGCGGGTGGAGCGCACGGGCCTGCGGGTGCCGCAGGCTCCCCTCAACCAGGGTTCCCTGGGCCTCACCTGGGCCGGCCCGGTGCTCGTCCTCCTCCAGGGCCGCTGGGCGGGCTCCCAGTTCGACGACGATCTGAACCAGCTTCCCCTGCCGTCCTTCTTCGTGGCGGACCTCGCGTTGCGCCGCCCCCTGGGGAACCGCGTGGAGGTCTTCCTCTCGGCCGAGAATCTCTTCAATGAAAAGGTTACTACCGGCCGCACGCCGCTGGAGACTTTGGGGGCGCCGCGGCTGGTCCAACTCGGGATCACCGTGCGGCGGTAGGAGATGGGGCGACCCGACGGGCCGCCCCTGAGGAGTCCGGCCCCCAAAGGGCTCAGCAGCAGGAGATCGCCTGATCGCAGGAGGCGCCGCCGCAGTCGGCGCTGGTCCGGCAGACACGCTGGTTCACGCAGCCGCAGTGGCAGTAACCCAGGCGGTGTTCCGGCGGATTCATGAAAGCGGGGACGGTGCTCTCGGTCACAGGAGCGGCCGGGCAGGTCTCGGCCCCCGCGGTCTGGCTAGGGAGGACGACTCCCGTCCCACAGTTGGCCGGCAGCGGCGAGGGCGCTGTCACCGCGGCGACGGCGGCCGGGTTGCCGGCGAGGTCGGCGGCGCAGGCCGGCCCCACGCTCAAGACGGCCAGCAGGGCGGCGGCTGCGATCACTAATCCGAACAGGTTCTTGCGCATTGCGTTCTCCTTTCGGTCGAGAGGATTCAGCGTGGAAGGTCTTTGAGCGTCCAACCGGAGAGCGGGGCCTCAATAGAAAAGGTGCAGGCCGTGCTCGGAGACGGGACAGCGGGAGCCCTGAAGTCTTCCCCTCCTCGATGGCATCGGATTTGCTCATCTCTCCTGCCGCTGTACCAAACCGTAATTTGAGGGAGGGTGAGCCCGTGAATCGAAGGATCACGATCTTCGTCTTGTCAGTCTGCATGCTGGCAGCGTTCGGCCTCGCGGAGGCCCAGGCGCCGCAACAGGCTGCTCCCCCTTCGCCGCCGCCACCGGGAGCCGCGGACAAGCCCACCGGCGACGCCCTCGCCCAGGAGGCGGAGAACAAGCCGAAGGAGCCTGAGGACAAGGATAAGAAAAAGCCCAAGCCTCTCACCGGCAAGTTCGCCGCCGGCTTCAACTTCACCAGCGGCAACAGCAGCACCCGGAGCTTCAACCTGGCGCTCTCCGGCCAGTACGACCCGCGGACGAAGAACCTCGTCAAGGCCGACGCCTTCTATCTCCGCAACTCCGAGAACGGCGAGAGCACCGTCGACCGCACCTTCGCCCAACTCCGTGACGAGTACTACTTCCGGCCCCGCTGGTTCGTGTTCGGAGACGCTCAGTACCTGAGGGACCGGTTCAAGGAGATCGACTACCTCTTCTCTCCCACAGCCGGCGTCGGCGTCCGCCTGATCAAGACCGACGAGCGGGAGCTGACCGCGGATCTCGGAGCGGGTGCCATTTTCGAGAAGGACACGGACGTCGACCGCACGAGCAGCGGCGCGGTACGGGCGGGCGAGAACTTCTCCTGGAAAATCTCGAAATCGGCAAACCTCACCGAGGGCGCCTTCGCGCTCTGGAAGACGAGCGATTTTGCCGATGCTTACTACCACTTCGACATGGCGCTCGGCGCCGAGGTCGCCGAGCACCTCGAGCTCAAAGTCGGCCTGATCGACGAATACAAGCGCAAGCCCGCCGATCCGACCGTCAAGAGAAACGACGTCGCGGGCATCGTACAGATCGAGCTCAAGCTCTGACGGCCAGATCTGTCAGGCGTCGACTTTCCAGATGAGCAGCCGTTCCCAGGAGAACCTCTGCCGGATCGACCAGAACAGCCTTGCCACCACGTTCGACGGCGGCTGCCCCACTCCCTGAAAGATTTTTCGTCCTGGAAACAACCGGGCAATGGAGCCTGCGTAGCAGTAGATATGCTGGACGTCGTACTCTCGACGGCTGACACGGCGAAAGATACGGGTGACCACAAGCCGCTGCAAACCATCCGGGAGCGCCAGCAGGCCTGGGATTCCGAAATGCGGGTCTCGCCGGAACAGATACTTCAGCCGTGGCGGCGTGGTCAGCATGCACAGCCCCCCGGTGCGGAGCACGCGGAAGATTCCGGCGCCCAGCAGCGCCGGGCGAGAGACATGCTCGATCGTTTCCAGGCACAGGACGGCAGTGAAGGCCTCGTCCCGAAACGGCAGAGCCTCGCCGTTTCCGAGCACCTGCAACACGCGCAAACCGGTCTCGGAACACAGGCGCTGAAGGTCGGGATTGAAGCGGTGGTCCAGCGCCACGACGGTCATCCTCTCGAAGTTCGCAACACCGGACGCGACTCCGCCATTGCCAGATCCCAGGTCGAGGACGCGCACCGGCCCGCTGAACCTGGCCGCTAGGAGCTCGCCGATCGCCTTGCCTTCGGCCAACCGACCAGCCGCAAACTTCAGATCTTGCGCCTCGTGAGCGGACACCGAGCGCTGCGCCCGAGTGCTGACCCGCGCTTCGTAGGCAGCCTCGAGCCTTGGCCACGGAACTGAAGTCTTCATCGACGCGGTAGTCTTACTCCTGCCTCATCCTCTCATTTTCTCGCGTCTCTCTTCGTTTCAGGAATGGGCTGATAGCGGCTGCGCCGCAGCCTGAAGCCCTGCAACCGCGGCCGCAGGTAATCCCCGAAGGGATCGAAGAGGATGTACTCCTCGGTGCCGATCCGCTCGTATAGCGTTTTCTTGGGTCCCGAGTCCTTGCGCCGGGTCTTGCGCGACGTCACCTCCACCACCAGGCTCGGGGGAGGCTCCCGCCAGAGCAGGTAGTTTTGCCGGTCCCCTTGGGGCGACCCCCTTGGCCAGCATCACGTCCGGAGACACGCGGGCCTTGGGATTTCCCCTCTCGTAGAAGAGGAAGAAGTTGGCTCCCACCCAGACGTCCGGCGTCGTGACATAGCGACGTTGCAACCCGTGGAGGAGGTCGAAGATCGCCTGGACGTGCTCTGGGGTTTCGGCCATGGGCTGGCCGTCGGAGGTGGGGTATTCGATCTCCTGCTCGAGCAAAAGAGCGCTCATGCGTGCCTGCCTTTCCCCGACGGGTCGCGGGATCACATCACGAAACTTGTGACCACGCAACTCCGACCGTCTCTATGGTAGCACGGGTGAGCGATAAGGCGGCGGCAAGGATGTAGACTCTCCAGGTTCAGTATGAGCGGAATCCTCGTCCTCCTCCAGGCTGCCCCTGCGGCACCGCCTCCCGGTTTCTGGCAACAGAACGGGGACAAGGTCCTCCTCGTCGTCATCACGGCCGCCGTGACGCTTCTCTTTACCAAGGTGCTCCCGGCGGTGTCCGTGAAGATTGGAAAATGGCTGGAGACCGCCTTCGCCGGACTCGGCTGGCGCTTCCGCAAGCGCTATCTGACAGCGCTGGCGGACCGCCACCGCTGGCTCAAGCTGATCGGCGTCTACAACCAAGCGGACCTCCATCCGCCGCGGCTGCAGGAGGTCTACGTCTCGCTGCGCGTGGCCGCCGGGCGAGACGAGGACAGTCCCCGCTTTGGCTGGAACGAGATCTTCAAGCCCGAAGAGCGGCGCCTGGCGATCCTGGGCAGCCCGGGAGCGGGCAAGTCGACGCTGCTCGATTATCTCGTCCTCGTCTTCACCGGTTACCAGAAGAACCCGCTGCGCGATCGGCTCCGTCGCCCCTTTCCTTTGCTGGCGCGCCTGCGAGAGCTCGGGAGCGCCGGGAACGAGACGCTCACCGCCCTGCTGGCGAAGTCCTCGCCGCTTAAACAGATCCCGGCCGGCTATCCCGAGCGCTGGCTGAAGCGCGGCGGCTGCCTCGTTCTCCTCGACGGTCTCGACGAGGTGCTGGACGAGACGCGCCACGCCCAGGCCGTCGAGGAGATCGAGAGGTTGGTCGCCGACTATCCTGAGAACTACTACGTCGTGACCTGCCGGGTCGCCGGCTGGCACAACCAGCTCCCCGCCCTCCGCACCTACGAGATCCAGCCGTTCACCGCCGACGACATCCGCCGTTTTCTCGGAGTCTGGTATCGCGAGGTCCTGCGCACCCGCGCGGTGGGCCTCCTGGGGGCCTCGCCCGATCCGGCGAAGGTACAGAAGGTGGAGCGCCGGGCGTTCGAGGAGGCCGGGCAGCGAGCCGAAGCGCTCTGGGGATCTCTGAAGGGGAACGAGAACCTCCTGCGCATCGCCTCCACGCCGCTCCTCCTGTCGCTGATCACGCTCGTCCACTACCACCGCGTCACCGACCTGCCGAAGGGCCGGGCCGAGCTGTATGAGAAGTGCGTGGACATCCTCCTCGACCTCTGGGACCGGCAGGACAAACGTCTCCAACTCCCCGAGGTACCACCCACGCTCAAAGAAAAGAGGATGGTCCTCCAGGTGATCGCTTTCCATTATCTGAAGGAGGATCTTCTCGAAGCGGACCTCCCGACTCTCTGCGGTCTGATCGAGCCGCTGCTGCCGAAGCTCAAGGCCACGATTTCCGGGGAGGGGCTGATCCGCCAGATCTGGGAGCGCTCCGGCATCCTCCAGGAACAGCGCCTGGGCTTCTTCGGCTTCGCCCACCGCGCCCTCCACGATTACTTGTCCGCCGAATACCTCGTGGAGCATCAGCTCGACAGTCTGCTCCTGGAGCGGGCTGGCGAGGAGCGCTGGCGGGAGGTGATCCTGATCGCCGCCGGCCTCGCTCCCGCCGATCGGGCCGAGCGGTTCGTCGAAGCGTTGCTGGCGCGGACTGGAGAGTCCGGCGCGGAGCTGGAGATGGCGGGCCTGACGCTCGCCGAGGACATTCAGCTCGGGGACGACCTGCGGGCCGAGGTCAAGAAGCGGCTGATCGAGCGGCTCACCCGCGAGGAGGTGGCCGGCCCCTTCCGGCGGCTGGCAGGCGCCCTCGTGGCCGCGGACCTGGAGGCCGCTCGCCGGTGGATGGAGGAGGAGCTGCGCGGGCGCAACGTGGAGCGCCAGAAGCGTGTTCTGGAGCTGATTCCCGAGGTGGGAGAGGCGCAGGCACGGCCCCTGGCCTCTCTCCTCGTGCGGCTGGTGGGAGACGGCTCCGGGGAGACAGCAGTGCGAAGCCGGGCGGCGCGGGCCCTGGCTGGAATCCGGTTCTCGCCCGATGCCGAGGTCTGGCAGGCGCTGGAGTCGGCACGGCATGGCGAGCCGGAGCTCAGGAAGGCCGCTGTCTGGGCGTGGTGCGAATTGGGGCGGTTCGAAGATCTCGGTCTGGTCAAGGTGCCGGCCGGAGAGTTCCTGATGGGGAGCAAGGCGGACGAGGGTGCCGAGGACGAGCGGCCGCAGCACGCCCTCTACCTCCCCACGTTTTACATTGGGAAGACCCCAGTGACCGTGGAAACGTATCGGGAATTCCTTGCTAAAAGCGGTCACCCTCTGGAGGAGGAGAGACGCTTTGAAGCCTACAACAGGAGCGCCGATCATCCCGTCGTCGCAGTGAGCTGGCACGACGCTCTGGCCTTCGCGGAGTGGCACGGCTTTGGATTGCCGAGCGAGGCGGAGTGGGAGAAGGCGGCGCGGGGAACGGACGGCCGGGTGTATCCGTGGGGGAACGAATGGAAAAGCGGCCTTGCCAACACTGCGGAGTATTGGGGGGCCACAGGAAGGAGACTCCGCCTTCCGTGGGGTCCATACCAGGGAAGTCGCACGACGACTCCGGTCGGTCTGTTTTCGCCGAAGGGCGATTCCCCCTATGGCTGTGTGGACATGGCCGGGAACGTTTGGGAGTGGACGCGGAGCCTACATTTCGAGTACCCCTACGATCCGGCGGGCGGCAGAGAGGATTTGAAAGTAGATGCGAACATGCTCCGTGTGTTGCGCGGCGGCTCGTACTTCTACAACTCCGGGTTCGTCCGCTGCGCCGTGCGCCACAGGCACGGCCCGGGCTACCGGCTCGACCCCATTGGATTCCGCGTCGTGCTGCTCCCATTCTCCTCTGAGCTCTGACCCTCTGCTCTCTGATCTCTGGACGGGGGGAGTCCAGAGGGGGGCTTGCCCCCCTCTGGGGAATTTCGGCCGGCCCGCGCCTCAGGTTTTCCGCAACCGGCTCAGCTCCTCTTCCAGCGCCCGGAGCCGCTCCTCGGTGGCGCGCCGTGCGGCCTTCTCTTCGGCGGCCTCCAATTCCGCGGCCTGTGCCCTCGCCTCCGCAAGGCGTTGCGCGGTCTCCGCAGCGCGCCGCGCAACCGCCTCAGCACGCCGCTCATCCTCCGCGGCCCGCCGTGCAGCCGCCTCCCGGGCGCGGGCCGCTTCCAACTCCTCCGGCCACAGGATCACCTCTTCGACGGCTTCCGCCAGCCGCAATCGTTTCCCTTCGGGCTTCATCCACAGGCCCGTCGTGCGGCTCAGCAGCGAGCCGTCCGGCTCCAAGGGAATGGGCTGATAGCAGTCGTGAAATAGTGTGAAGCCCTGCAGCCGTGGCTTCAGGTACTCGCCGAAAGGATCGAAGAGGATGTACTCCTCCGTGCCGATGCGCTCGTAGAGCGACTTTTTGAGGCCCAGATCCTTGCGCCGGGTCTTCTGTGACGTCACCTCCACGATCAGGCTCGGCGGCCTCTCCTTCCAGAGCAGGTAGTTGGGCCGGTTTCCACTTGACGACCCCCTTGGCAAGCATCACGTCCGGGGACACATGGGCCTTGGTATTTCCCTCCTCATAAAAGAGGAAGGAGGTAGCTCCCACCCAGATGTCCGGAGCCGCGGCATAGCGGAGTTGCAGGGCGAGCAAGAGATCGAGGATTGCCTGGACGTGCTGTTGCGTCTCGGCTATGGGGCCGCCGCCGGGGGTGGGGTATTCGATCTCCTGCTCAAGCGGAAGAGCGCTCATCTGTGACTGCCTTTCCCGGCGGGTTGCGGGATCACACCACGAAACCCGTGACGACGTAACGCCTACCGATGGTAACACGAGTCGAGGTGGAGAGCGGCAGCGCTCAGAGCTTCAGCGCCGGCGCGAGCTCCTCGAAATCCGCGGTCCGCGGCAGGGCGCTCAGCAGGGTGGCGAGAGCTTCCGGCGGGGCGACGAGCCGGCGCCGGCCGAGGTCGAGCCAGCCGCCGGTGGTGATGAGGCGTGCGGCCAGGGAGCCGTCCGGGCGGAGGAAGTCGTTGCGCAGCCGGAAGCGCGAGGCGTCGGAGCTGATGCCGGCGAGCTCGAGGGTGACCGTCACGGCATCGAGCAGGTGGAGCTCCCGGTAGTATTCGAGCTCGTCGCGCTGCACGACGGGCCCGAGGCGAAGCCTCTCGAACTCGCGCAACGGAAAGCCCTGCTCCGCGAAATACATCATGCGGACGTCGACCGCCGTGTCCAGGTAGGCGGTGTTGCGCATATGGGCGTTCAAGTCCATGTCGCCCCAGCGCACTTGGAACGTCCTGGAGAATGGAGGGGCGGGCATGGTGGAAGAGAGGCCTCAGGCTTCGCCGATCACAGCACGAAACCCGCCGGCAGGCAACCGCGTCTTCATACGGGCAGAGGCCTCCGGAGGCTCGTCCCCTAGTAAGGGTTCGCCCTCAATGTAGAGACGCCCACGGGGAACCCCGTGGGGCGTCTCGGGGTGCGGCGCTGTCGGCTGTCCTCTCGCCGTCGCCCCGCGGGCACCCCGTGGCCGATTGGATCGTCCTCTCCGCCCCGGAGACGCCCCGCGGGGGTTCCCCACGGGGCGTCTCTACAGAGGGCAACGGAATCGCCTCTTCGCAACGTTAGCGCCTATGGGGGGGTGAGGCCTCGAAGGGCATGCCGCTCCCAGGTCCCCGCCGCCCCTGTACCCATGAGGGTCGGTTACCGCCTCCCCTACGCACCGCGATATACTCGGCCCCGAGCCGAAGGAGGCCCCATGTCCAAGCACGACACTCGTCTCACCACCCCGCTCGTTCGCGACAACGGCGCTCTGCGTCCCGCCACCTGGGACGAGGCGCTCGACCGCGCCGCGGCGGGATTCCGTGCCGCGGTGGAGAAGCACGGCCCGCAGACGTTCGGGCTGTTCAGTTGCTCCAAGACCACGAACGAGATGAACTACCTGGCGCAGAAATTCGCGCGGACGGTGGTGGGCAGCAACAACATCGATTCCTGCAACCGGACCTGACACGCCCCCAGCGTCGTCGGTCTGGCGACGGTCTTCGGAATGGGCGGCGGCACCACCTCCTATCGCGAGATGGAGGAGACGGACCTCGTCGTCCTCTGGGGCAGCAATGCCCGGGAGGCGCATCCGATCTTCTTTCATCACGTGTTGCAGGGGATCCACAACGGGGCGAAGCTCTATGTGGTGGACCCGAGGAGGACCACCTCCGCGCAATGGGCGGTCAATTCTGGCGATGAGGTCGGGCACCTGCCGCTCCACGTCGGCACGGACATCCCGCTGGCCAACGCCGTGGCGCGGGAGATCCTCGCGGCGGGCCTCGAAAATCGCAGTTTCGTCGAGCACGCCACCAGCGGCTTTGAAGATTTCCGCCGCAGCGTCGAGCCTTGGACGCTGGAGCGCGCCGAGGCCGTCGCCGGCGTTCCCGCGGCGCAGATCCGCGAGCTCGCCCATGCCTATGCCCGGGCCGACCGCGCCGTGATCTGCTGGACGCTGGGCATCACCGAGCACCACAACGCGGTGGACAACGTCCGCGCGCTGATCAACCTCTCTCTGCTCACCGGCCACGTGGGACGCTACGGCTCCGGCGTCAATCCCCTGCGGGGTCAGAACAACGTCCAGGGCGGCGGCGATATGGGCGCGCTGCCCGACCGCCTCCCCGGCTTCCAGCACGTGGAGAGCGCTCCACTGCGGGCGAAGTTCGAGCGCGCCTGGGGCGTGCCGGTGCCGCCCAAGCGCGGCTGGCACCTCTCCGACATGTTCGAGGCCATGGACCACGGCGAGCTCACGGCCCTCTATGTCATCGGCGAGAACCCGGCCAATTCCGAGGCGGACCAGCACCTCGCCGTCAAACGTCTCAAGGGCCTGGAGATCCTCGTCGTGCAGGACATGCTCCTCACCGCCACCGCCGAGCTGGCGGACGTGGTGCTGCCGGCCGCCGCCGGCTGGTGCGAGTCCGAGGGCACGGTGACCAACAGCGAGCGGCGCGTCCAGCGGGTACGCCGGGCCCTGCCGCCGCCGGCCGGCGTGCGCGACGACATCGAGATCCTCTGCGACCTCGCCCGCCGCATGGGCCGCGACCTTGGCGATCCGACGGCCGAGGAGCTGTGGAACGAGCTGCGGTCCCTTTCACCCGTACACGCCGGCATGTCCTACGCGCGGCTGGAGGCCGAGGGCGGTCTCCAGTGGCCCTGCTACGACGAGTCGCACCCCGGCGAGATGTATCTGCACGGGCGGCTCTGGGAGCGGCCCATCGTGGGACCGCGGGCGCCGTTCGCGGCCGTGGAGCATGAGCCGCCGGTCGACGAGCTGACGGCGGAGTTCCCCATCCGCCTGACCACGGGCCGGCACCTGGACTCCTACAACACCGGCGTCCAGACCGGGCTCTACGCCTCGCCCAACCGGCGGGCCGCGTCCGTCGACCTCCACCCCGCGGACGGCCAACGGCTGGGTGTCGCCGAGGGTGACCCCGTGCGCGTGGTATCGCGGCGCGGCGCCGTGGTCGCCCCCGTGCGCTTCGACGCCGGTCTGCGGCCGGGCCTCGCGTTCATGACTCTCCACTTCCCCGAGCAGATGGCCACTAACGAGTTGACCATCGACGCCGTCGATCCGCAGTCCGGCACCTCGGAGTTCAAGGCCACGGCCGTGCGCATCGAGCCGGTGGGACGGCCCGCCAAAAAGGCAGTGGAAGCGGCGGAGGTTCCGGTGCTCGTTTGAGCCGGAGAGCCTGCATGGACCTGCACTTCAACCAGCACGCGCCCGACGCGGAGGAGATCGCAGCCGTCGATGGCTGTCTCGCCAGCGTGCCTCTTGACGGCGACCGCCGGCAGCATCTCCTCCCCGTGCTCCATGCCATTCAGGGGCGCAAGGGCTGGGTGAGCCCGGGCGCGCTCAACCACGCCTGTCTCCGCCTGGACGTCCCCCCCGCCGAGGCCTTCGGCGTGGCCGACTTCTACGCCCTGTTCCAGACCCGGCCGCATCCGCCCTTGACCGTGCACGTCTGCGACGACATCGCCTGCCGCACCCGCGGGGCCGAGGCGCTCTGCGCGGAGGTCGAAGCGGCCCTCGGCCCCCAGGGGGAAAGCCGGGACGGCGTCGCGACCTGGCATCGCAGCCCCTGCCTGGGCCTCTGCGAACGGGCGCCCGCGGCGCTGGTGATCGCCGCCGGCCATCCGCCGCGCGAGCGGGACCTGGCTCCGGCCACGGGGGCGCACGTCCTCTCCGTGCTCGCCGGCGCCCCCGTTCCCCATCCTCCCCTCTCGGTCTCCGTGCCGCAGGCCGGCCAGCCCGGCTTGAAGCTGCTGGCCCGCGTCGGCCGGATCGACCCCGCGAGCCTCGACGACTACCGCGCCGCCGGCGGCTTCCTCGCCCTGCGCCGCGCCTTCGAGATGGGCCCCGGGGCGGTCATCAAGGAGGTCGTCGAGTCCAGGCTCGTGGGCCGCGGCGGCGCCGCCTTTCCCACCGGTGTGAAGTGGCAGGGCGCGCGCTCGGCCACGCTGCCGCGCTACCTCATCTGCAACGCCGACGAGTCCGAGCCCGGCACCTTCAAGGACCGGGTGCTGATGGAGAACGATCCGTTTTCGCTGATCGAGGCGATGACCATCGCGGGCTTCGCCACCGGCTGTGAGAAAGGTTATCTTTATCTCCGCGGCGAATATCCGCTGGCCCTCTCCCGGCTGGAGAACGCCATCGCGCGCTGCCGCGAGCGCGGCTTCCTCGGCGACGACGTCCTCGGCGACGGCGTGCGTTTCGATATCGAGCTGCGGCGCGGCGCGGGCGCCTACATCTGCGGCGAAGAAACGGCTCTGATGAATTCGATCGAGGGGCGCCGCGGCGAGCCGCGCAACAAGCCGCCGTTCCCCACCGAATTCGGCCTCTTCGGCCAGCCCACGGTGATCAATAACGTCGAGACGCTGGTCAACGTCATCCCCATCATGATCGAAGGGGGAAAGGCGTTCGCGGCCCTCGGCACCGAGCGCTCGACCGGCCCCAAGCTCTTCTGCGTCTCCGGCCACGTGCAGCGCCCCGGGGTCTACGAGGCGCCCTTCGGCATCACCCTGGGCGAGCTGCTCGACCTCGCCGGCGGCATCGGGGGGAACGGGCGCCTGCAGGCCGTGCTGCTGGGCGGCGCGGCCGGCGCTTTCGTGACCCACGATCAGCTCGGCGCCCCCCTCACCTTCGAGGGGACGCGGGCGATTGGAGCGACGCTCGGCTCGGCGGTCGTGATGCCGTTCGACGACACCGTCGACCTGCGCCAGATCCTGCGCCGCATTGCCCAGTTTTTCCGCGACGAATCGTGCGGCCAGTGCGTGCCCTGCCGCGTCGGCACCGTGCGCCAGGAGGAGCTGCTCCATCGCCTCGCCACCGACCGGCCGCTCGGCTCGGTGGGGGAGGAGGTGGCGCTGCTCAAGGAGCTGGGACAGGCGATGCGCGACGCCTCCATCTGCGGCCTCGGCCAGACGGCTTCGAGCGCCATCGAATCGGCGCTCGCCCGCTTCCCGATCTTTCAAGGAACGCAGGAGACACGATGATTTCCCAGGATGCGCCCGACGCCAAGATCCCCGTCCCCCGCGGTCCGGTGCCGATGCCCCCGCCGCCGCGCCCGCGCCGCACGGTGGAGCTGACGATCGACGGCCAGAGCGTCGCCGTGCCCGAAGGCGCGACACTGCTCGACGCCGCGCGCCAGCTCGGGATCGAGACGCCCACGCTCTGCTTCCTGGAAAACCTGACGCCGGTCAACGTCTGCCGCATCTGCGTGGTGGAGGTCGAGGGCTCGCGCACGCTCGTCCCCGCCTGCTCGCGCAAGGCCGAGCCGGGGATGAAGGTGAGCACCGACTCCGAGCGTGTGCGCCTCTCCCGCAAGCTCGTGCTGGAGCTGCTGGGCTCCTCCGTGGACCTTTCGACCGCGCCGCAGATCCAGGATTATATGGAGCGGTACGACGCCAAGCCCGAGCGCTTCGGTCCGCCGGCACCCCCGGCCCGCGCCGGCGAGCGCGACGCCGCCCGGCCCGGCCATCATCATCCGCCGGGTGTTCCTCACGACGGCTGCGCCGCCACCGTGGGCCAGCCGGTAAAAGTGGACAATGAGCTCTACGTCCGCGATTACTCGAAGTGCATCGTCTGCTACAAATGCGTCGAGGCCTGCGGCACGGACGCGCAGAACACCTTCGCCATCGCGCTCGCCGGCCGCGGCTTCGACGCCCGCATCTCCACCGAGTACGACGTGCCGCTGCCGGACTCGGCCTGCGTCTACTGCGGCAACTGCATCGGCGTCTGCCCCACGGGCGCGCTGATGTTCAAGAGCGAATTCGACATGCGCCAGGCCGGCACCTGGGACGAATCCCAACAGACCGCCACCGACACCATCTGCCCCTACTGCGGCGTCGGCTGCACGCTCACCGTCCACGTCCAGGAAGAGAAGATCGTCAAGGTCACCTCGCCTCTCGACAACGACGTCACCCGCGGCCACCTCTGTATCAAGGGGCGGTTCGGGTGGGAGTGGGTGAATCGGCGGGAGTAGAGGCTATTGAGAGGCCAACGATATGAATCCACTCAGATTGATGGAAACTCATGGCGCTGAGTTGCGCGCCCTCGGTGCGCGGCGAATTGGCGTGTTCGGCTCTTTCGCCAGAGGCGAGGACACGCCGGAGAGCGACGTTGACGTCTATCTCGAATTCGCTGCGGAGATGAAGTCTTATGATAATTTCTTCGCCATCTACGAGCTTCTTCAAGGACTCTTCCAGAGATCTATCGATCTTGTGACCGACGGCTCATTGAGTCAAAGAAAAGCGCGGCTGATTCTTCCGACCGTTCGCTATGCAACCATCGACGCTTGAGCTTCTCCGCGACATCCTTCTTGAGGCTGAGTTCCTGATGACTCAGGTAGCGGAGACGTCCTTTGAGGACTTCTCCCTTCCGAGAACAATTTCCGAGATTGAATGGAAGAAAGTTGCCGGTATGAGGGACCGTCTCATTCATAATTACTCGGACGTTGACTATTTCATTGTCTGGGACGTTGCCGAAACAAAGGCACCGGATCTCGTCAGGCAACTGAGGCCGGTTGTAGAGTCCTACGACAAGAACACCTAACGGGCGCCGGGCCTCTTCGCCTCCGGTCTACGCCGCCTGATAGAGCGCCGCCACGGCGCCGGCGGGGTCCTGGATGACGCAGAAACGGGCCTGACCCATGGACCTGCGACCGGCGACGACCTTGCCGCCCCGTTCGAGGCAGCGGGCGATGCTGGCGTCGAGGTCCGCGACCGGCGCCGGCCGCCAGCCGGCGACGTCGCGGTAGAAATCGCGCAGGGTCTCGGGGACGGTGAGGTCCACCCAGGCGATGGTGCCCACTTCGGGTTTGGGATCGCTCATGGTTCGGATCTTAGCAGGCTGTGGGCGAGGCCGCAGGAGATCGGGCGTTGGCGGGTTCCATCCTCGGCAGCAGAGATCTGCCAAGAACCCATGAACCCAAAGGAGATTTCCCATGCGTTTCAGCCTCCCCCGCAAGCTCGCTCTCGTCGCCCTCGCCGCCTTGCTGCTCCTCGTTCTGCCGCTGTCGCCGTCGTTCGCCGCGAAGGGGCTTGGCAAGGAGAAGCGGGAGCATCCGCGGATCGCCATTGCCATCAAGGACCTGCAGGATGCCGTCGACTATATGCAGAAGGCCCCGCACGACTTCGGCGGTCACCGGGTGGAGGCGATCGAGGCCAGCAAGCGCGCCATCGAGCAATTGAATCTCGCTCTGAAGTTTGACGAGCATCACGACAAGCACTGATCGAATCACCCGAGGAACGGTCCGGGCGGGATCGCCGGGCCGTTTCTCCGCTCTCAGTCCGGTTTCCTGATCGCAACCGGCTCGGTGATCACGATCCATCCCGGAGCGATCCGCCCATTCTCCGGCTTCGGGCTCCCGACGCGACGAAACCCTTCGAAGCTCGCCGGCAGGCCGTCCGCATCGAAGAGATCGGGAGTGTTGCGCAGCTCGTAGTGCACGTGGACGAGGATCGAGCCCATGCCGGATCGCCCCATCCTCCCCAGGAGCTGTCCGCGCCGCACCCGATCACCCGGTTTGACCGCGAGACTGCCCTGCTGAAAGTGGGCCAGCAGGCTGTGCTCGCCGTTGCCATGATCGAGGATCACGTAATTGCCGATCATGAGGGTCGGGTCCTTGGGGAGCAGGGCCTCGTCGTAGGGGATGTCGTTCGGCTTGTCGCCCACCGCGGCCACGACGGTCCCGGGCGCTGGAGCCACGACGGGGACTCCGAAGCCCACCCAATTCTCCTTTTTGTTGATGTCGCCATGAAAGGCCTCTCCCTGCTCATCCACTACGGAAAGGTCCAAGGCGTAGCGCTGGCTGTTGCGCCGCATCTTCATGACGTCGCGGTTGAACGGGTCGTTAAGGTCGAGCCGCCGGTGATGTGAGTAGAAGCCGGGAGCCTCGTAGGCCCAGACGCGGGCGCCGGGGACCGGCAGGATGAGCGCCGTCTTCTGCTTGTACTCCACGGGCCGCACCTCGATCGTGGAGGTCTCGCGGCCGCCACCCGTCCCTGTGGAGACGAACGTGAAGCGGAGGTGGTCGACGGGCACCGCCGTTTCGACCTGGGAGAAGGGATTGAACACCGTGAGCGGCTTGCCGGGCTCCAGGCGACGCGGACCCAGGACTTCGACGGAGGGGCGGGAGCCGTTGCTGTCCACCTTGTCCCAGACGAGGAGCCTCCCCGCCTTGTCGTAGGCCTGCATGCGGATCTGAGACAGCTCCAGAGGGCCCTGAGTACCGTTGACCAGCTCGAAGTCGAAGCTCAGGAGCTGCCGGTCGCCCGCGCGCTCCACGTACACGGGATCAGGCCGTACCCGGACCGTCACGCCGGCCTCGGCGGCTCCGGCCGGCCAGGCGAAAGCTAGGCAGGCAAGGATCGTCAATAACAACTTCCTCATCGCCGTCTCCTCTCTCTGAAGCTGTTCTCCTTCTCAGAACGCGGAAGGACGACGGTTGTTACCAATCACTTCACGATCGGAATCTCCAGCGCGCTCGGGTGCTCGGCGTCGTGGTAGAGGACGACGTGGGTGGTGCGGGCGTCTTTCGCCGTCTCGTCCGCCACCACGCCGCCCGAGTTGTAGTTCTTCTCGAGCGCTATGGAGTTCGGGCAGGAGACCACCAGGCGCAGCCGGCTGCCCTTCGAGACCCGGCGGGAGAACCAGGAGAAGCCGGTGAATTCGTAGCGCACGATCTCGCCCTTCGGAACCAGGCTCTCCTTCTCCAGCGAATCCCGGTAGCGGGCGCGCAGGAAGTCCGAGGTGAGGAGGACGCTCTTGCCGTCGGCGAGGATCTCGTAGAGGCTGGCCTGAAAATCGGTGTCGGGTACGTCGAGGGCCATCCAGAGAGAGAGCCTCACCTGCCCGGAGACCTCCGTGGCCTCGGCGAACGGCGCGCTGTGATAGACGGCGCCGTTGCCGAAGAGGCTGAGGGCCCCGCGCTGATCGGTGAGGTAGGCCTCACCGTCCCCGCGCTCCAGCTCCTCGCCAGGGCGAACGTCCAGGGGATCGTAAACCCAACGGTCGGGCTCCGTGGCCCCGGCGGCCTTCGTGTCCGCGAGGGCGCCCGAGCGATAGGCGTCGCCTGCCTGGCCGTTCTGGGACGCGAGATAGAGAGTGCGCTTCTGGGCGCCGATCTCCTCCAGCGAGTCGGCGTACTTCCACTCCTCGGCCCCGGGGCCCACCACGTAGTAGGCCACCCGCTTCTTGAGGAAGGCAGGCTTGGGGCCGCTCTTCATCGTCCAGTCGTACCACTGCCGGTGCAGGTCGTTGAGGTCGAGGACGCTCGCCTCGCCGAAAGTCAGGCCGCTCACCTCGCGGACCGGGGTGCGGGTGCCGGGGTGATCCCAGGGGCCGATGATGAGGTAGTGGCGGTCGCGGGCCGCCGGCGAGGCATGGAGCATATGCTCGCGGTAATGAGAGAGGGCGCCGCCCTGATCGCCGTCGTAGTGGCCGGTGATGGTGAGGATGGGCAGATCGAGCCTGGCAAACTGCTCGGGAGTGGGCGTCATCGACTTCCAGAAGTCGTCGACCGCGGGGTGGGCGACCCATCTCTGGAACACGGGATTCGGATTGCCCACGATCCGGTCCAGCTCGCGGAACGGGCGGTGGTTGACGTACATCTCGCGGTACTTCTGGATCCAGTAGGACGACTCGCCGAAGAGCTGGGCGTTCCCGGTCTTGCCGCTGGTGAACGTCAGCCACTGGGTATCGTAGGCATAGAAGATGTTCTTGGGAGCGGGGAAGTCCACTCCCGGGCGGACGGAGGCGGCGGGAACGATGGTCGCCAGGTGGGGCGGCCGCTCCCGCGCCGTGGCCCACTGGTCGTAGCCGGCGTAGGAGCCGCCCCACATCGCCACCTTGCCGTTCGACCATGGCTGGCGGGCCAGCCACTCGACGACGTCGTAACCATCCCGGCTCTCCTGAGCAAAAGGATCGAAGGTGCCGCCCGAGCTGCCGCGCCCCCGCACGTCGACCAGCACGTACACGAAGCCGTGACGGGCGAAGTACATGGCCCGCGGGTGATAGCTGTCGCCGATGTACGGAGTGAGCGTGAAGACGACGGGCAGACCCTCCTTCTGTCCAGCCGGTTTGTAAACGGTGGCGGCCAGCTCCACGCCGTCGCGCAGCGGGATGCGGACGCCCCACTGGAGGTCCACGTCCGGCGGCTTCTCGGCCACAGGGGCGGCGGCGGCGGCGAGGACGAGCAGGAGAAGGACGTATAGCACGGCGCGGCGAATGGGCTGGGGCACGGGAGGTCTCCTTGGAAATCGGACTGATTGTAAGGCAGGATCTCTGGTGTCTATCGCAAGAGGCATACGATTGAGCTAACGAACCAGACTTGGTCTTTCCCTCAGGAGGGCCTCCCATGATCCCGGCGTTCTCCTTTCGCAGTCTCCCGTGCTTGCTACACCTCATCGCAATCTCGCGACGTCGCCCCTCAAGCTTCAGGAGAGATGGGCCAGGCTCGTGGAGAGGTGGCCAGGCCTGCCTCGTCGCGTCTCAGGCCTGACGTCTCGACTCCCGGCCTTGCCTCCTGCCGCCGCGAGCTCGACGTCTGTCGCCGCGAGCCTGGAACGACCCATCGCAGGCTTGATCGAAGCGGCGCGAGCCTTTGACGGGTCGACTCAAACCTGGAAGGAGTCGATCCAGTACCTGAACGCGTCGCGGCAAGCTCGACGCGTCTCGTCTCCGGCTTGGAACCAGGCGTGCGAAGCTCGAGACGGGAGGTGCCAGGCTTGCCATGAAGCGGCGCAATCCTGGCAGGGAGTGCCGCTAGGGCGCGAAGAGCCGGCGCAAGCCTGGCCGGCTCGCCGCAGGCCTGTGGCGAGGCGCCTCAAGCTCATTGGTGGTGACCGGTCGGTCCTGCACCTTTGCCTCCTGGGAGGCTAACGCAGCGGGTCGATCTTCCCGAGTGGTTCGAGACTCCTTGCCCGCTGCCAGTTCGCTCTCAGTCCTCTTGGTGTAAGGACGCCCATTCGGCAACGAGTCCAAGAGCGCGCGGAGGAAGGTGACCGTATATTATGGCGAGGGTATTGATGTCGACGATCGCTCCCTCCGAGCCATATTCGGCATGAAAGTGGGGTGGATTATGATCTTCAAAATACATCTTAATGATGATCCCGTAGAACCGGCAGAGCTCAGGCACCGACTTCCGTCCGAACCAAGTTTGGGAAGGCCTCTTCTGGGGTCTTTCCGGTGATCTTCAGGTAAATGCTATCTGGACAGAGCTCAACCTCGTCGTTCCATGCGATCTCCCCGCTGGGTCCGAGGTGCACCCCTCTAAAGGCCGTGTAGTCTTGCCACAGAGAGAAGACGCCACGCCCCGCAAGATGCGACAAGTCCACCTCGCCAGCAGTACCGTCCGCGAAGCGGACCCAGATCCTATAATCCGACAAAGCTTTGACTTCGATAACCTTGGGCATCTTCCGGACCTCCGGAAAAAAGTCTACCACAGTCTCTCGCCCCGAGTGTGCACGGGCAGTTGGTGCCGTAGCGGAGAGGAGGCGCCGCCAAGCTCACGAACGGCGGACCTCTCGTCGTTGACAGGCTAGGTGCTCTTCGAAAGGTCGACGAGCTCTTGCAAGTTCAGAGGTACCGCCGGGAGAAGAGGGTCCGCCCCGAACGGAAATCCAGCGCATCCGTGGGCCTCCCCAAGCTCGAATCGGTTGACTTCATCAGATCAGAAGCCCGGCGGTGCCTGGAACCCGGGCAGGATCCCCGCCCTTTCCAACTCGCGGGCGATCTCCAGCAGGCGCATCTCGGACCAGAGGGGGCCGACGATCTGAAGGCCGATCGGCAGGCCGTCGTCGTCGCGGCCGGCCGGGACGGCCAGCCCGGGCAGGCCCGTGAGATTGCAGATCGTCTGCACGCGGCCGATCTCCCAGTAGCTCACGGGCTTCCCGTCGACTTTGATCGGCGTGCCCGGCTCGCAGTGAGGAAAGGCGCTCGTCATGGCCGGAGCCAGGAGGAGACCGTCGAGGTTTTCGAAGTATTTCTGCCAGGCAGCGATCAGGCGATCGCGCCGTTCGAGGGCCGCGAAATACCAGGACAGCTTCTGTTGCTCGTCCCGCAAGTGGGCGCCGGGGGAAAAGAGACCGGTGATCGTCGCCACCAGATCGCCGAACAGCTTGTAAAGATCCTCCCAGTCGACGTCCGGCAGACGCTCGTCCACCCTCGCGCCAGCGTCGGAAGCCTGCGCCGCCACGCGCTCGACCTGCTGCCGGACGCTCTTTGCAACTTTATCGCCGGGCAGCGCCGGGGCCACGGCCAGACGCAGATCCTGGAGCCGGCGCCGGCGCCGCGGACCGAGGGGGACCGGCGGCACGTCGCCATCCTGTCCATCCGGACCGGCGATGATGCGGAGGGCAAACTCCAGGTCGCCGAGGTCGCGCGCCATGGGACCGAGGCAGGACAGGATGCGGACCGATCGCGGGACGCCGTCCGGCTGGCGAAAGAAACCGGTGAAGGGCACGCGATGCTCCGTCGTCTTGAGGCCATAGACGCCGCAAAAGTGCGCCGGCAGCCGGATCGAGCCCGCGAGGTCCGAGGCGACCTCGAGGGGCGTCAGGCCGGCGGCGAGCGCGGCGGCGGCGCCACCGCTCGAGCCGCCTGGGGTGCGTTCCGGATCCCAGGGATTGCAGGTGCGGCCAAAGACCGGATTCGCCGTCTGGAGGGGGTCGGCCAACCAGGCCGCCACGTTCGTGTGGCCGATGACGATCGCGCCGGCCGCGCGCAGCCGGGCCGCCACCGTGCCGTCCTCCTCCGCGATCCGGTCGAGCGCCGCCGTGCCCACCGTCGTTCGCAGGCCGGCCACGTCGTGCGCATCCTTGAGCGTCATTGGGACGCCGTGGAGCGGACCCCAGACCTCGTCGCGCCGGAGGGCGGCATCGGCCGCCTCGGCCCGTTTGCGCGCTCGGCCGGCGTCGAGCGAGACGACCGCGTTGAGCACCGGGTTGCGCTCTTCGATCCGCTCGAGGTGAGCCTCCAGGGCCTCGACGGCGGTCAGTTGCCGCCGTCTCAGCCTGCGCGCAAGCACCCGCGCCGGCAGCTCGCAAGGTCCGTCGCCCATGACCCAGCAGGCTAACACAGGGCCCGGGGGCGGGGGCAACGCTACCTGAAGATCTCTGGCAGCGGTGCAGGATTGTCCCGGCTCGTGGGAGCCGAGTCTTGACTTATTGCCCCAAAAGTTTCATCCTCTAGCCTGAGGAGGGGGTGACGAGTGGTCCGAGATCCTGCAGGCTCAAAAGAGCGCATCGACGGTGCTGGTGCTCTTTGTTCCTAGCGTCGACCGTGAGGAATGATGGCTAAGAACATTGAGTCCCTGGCGAAGAAGCTTGGCGCCACCATGGTGGGGACCGTGCCCGATTACTCCCCCGGCGCTTTTGGCATGGCCGTGCTGGCGGATATCCTGCGAGAGCGGCTGGAACCGAGTGTCGGTAAGCGACCGGGACGTCCTTCGAATCCGGCATGGAGCAAAAGGCCGAAGGTGCCCATGGCGCCAGAGACCGAGCAACGTCTCAAAGAGCTGGCTCACCTGCTGAGCGCGGGAGAGCGGCAGGTGAGTCCAATGCAGGTTGCGGCTCTGATTCTGGAGCAGGCAACAGCCAGCTACTTTCAGTCTGCCGCACCCAGGAAACAGAAACGCCAGAGAGTCTGAGACCTTGATGCTCCCTCTCAGCGCCTTGCAAACTTGAGGTGCGTTACGTTTGGCGGGGCGACCGTCCGCACGAGGTCGAGCCCGTGCAGATCGTCGCCGACGCCATCGAAAAGCCGCTCACCGCTCCCGAGGAGCGTCGGCACGAGGTTGATCTCCATCTCGTCCACGAGGCCGGCCGCGAGATACTGCTGTGCGGCACGCGCTCCGCCGGCGAGAGATACATCCTTACCGTCGGCGGCTCGGCGTGCCTGTTCGAGCGCCGCCTCGATGCCGTCCGTGACGAACGTGAATGTCGTTCCGCCTTCAAGCGCGAGGGGCTCGCGTGCGTAATGCGTGAGTACGAACACGGGGTGATGGAACGGCGGGTCGACTCCCCACCAACCGTTCCATGGTTCCTTGGCATCCCAAGGTCCAGGGTGGCCGCCGAACATGTTGCGTCCCATCACCGTGGCGCCGATGTTGGCCAGCGATTCCTCGACGACCGGGGTGCTTTCGTTGACCTCGCCGCCTTCGAGGCCGTGCTGCGCGCGCGTGACCGCGAGTGCAAAGGCCCACTCGTGCAGCCGCGTGCCGCCGATCCCGAGCGGGTTTTCCACGCTCTGGCTGGGACCGGCAACGAACCCGTCGAGAGAAATCGAGATCCTGAACCGCAGCTTGGACATGTCGTACCTCCGATGGAAACATGATCGCCTGCCCGGCTCTCCGCCGTGACGAACCCGTAACGACTCTATCGCAACGCTCCGTTCCCTCCAACGATGAGCGCAGGATTCTCCTGCTTCGTGGGTTCCACCGTCAGCGCCGAAGCGGGCGTACCGAAATGAGGGAGGAGAAAAAAACTTCTTGAACCGGACCCGCTTGGCTCAACGACAAGGAGAAATGCCATGAAGCTGCAGATCAAGTCCTGCGCCCTCGCCCTGGTCTTTCTCTCGATCGCCTTCGCCGTGCCGGCCGGCGCCGCACAACCCGCCTCCGCGCTGGCGGCGGCCGGCGACTCCTCGACAGCCTATTACCTGCTGCACCATCCGCAAGCATTGGCCAAGTCCTGCACCTGTCGTCGAGCCAGACCAGCCAACTGACCGGGTTCTACAAGACCCCACGCCGCTGCGCCAGGCCCGCGTTCCGCTCTGCACGCAGCTCATCACGGACCTCAGCGCTAATGTGCGTATGTAGCCTTGGGCGCCAGCTCCGCTCCTTCTGTCACTACGGATCATTCACACATCAATTCAATTGTAACTTGCATGTCGTCAAGCCACTCGAAGAGGAGCGGGAACGGACGTCCGTGCGGCCGCGATCTAAGAATTTCCGCAGGATGGCGGCCGGCGACTGAGATACTATAAAAACCAGCAGCATTCCGCGCTGATTGTGCCGTAGCCGCGTTTCGGTGTGCGAAGAAATTGCGAAAGGTAGGCAGGTGATTGAAGACGCCTGTGCCCGTCGAAAGAGCCGCTTGAATTTGTATTAGATTTGAGCAGCCAAGATCGTCACACGACGTCAAGAGCACGGCGGTATCATGCCAGGGTGGTTCATCTCGCCGATCCCAACTGCCACCGGGGAGTGGCATTCGGGAGGGTCGGTGTCGCCGCATTGCCACCGTGATCGCGTCGGTGAACCCAGTACCTACGAATGCTGTTGCGATTACGCGGCCTCCGCGTTCGCGTTTTGGCCGAAGTACGCACGAAAGATAGTAGCTGCGAGAGAAGGTGGCCCAAGCATTGAGGAGATCGATCGCGACGTGGCCGATGATCTTTCGCGAATGCGGGCTGAAGTCGGCAATCACCGAGTTCGCGTCAGTGCGGAGTCGATCCAGTAGGGCTACCGTCCGACGACGCATCGTTCCGAGTTCGCGACTTGGGCGCATTCAGATCAACTCTGGCTCGAGCGCTCTACACATCCAAGCGAAACGTACTTTGCGCTGTTCTGCGACGTTTGTTGCTGTGCCAGCCTTTGCGAAATCTGCGAAGCGCGGATCTGATTCTTCGTCCTCCAACACTGCCACCAATGTCGTGAGGTTCGCCAATGCCATATCGTCTTCGATCTTATGACGTTTCGCGTCGTAACTTTGCGCAAGCGTTTTCAGAGGATGCAACGTATGCTCTATTGCAAGGAGCAGCGCATAGAGGTGATAAGGTTTCATCAATGGAGTGCCGTGAAGAGGCTTCCAGCCAACAACACGATCTATAGCTTCTCCAATTTGCTTTTCTATCAACTCGCTTTCCGCGAAGCCTTTATCATATTTATCATATAGCTGATCAAGCTGGGCGGCTTTAGTAGTCGTTATGCCATTCAGAATTGCGTATGTTAAATCCGCTAGTAATTTCGCCTCTTGCATACGATTGAGTTGCTTCTCGGTGAAGGCGCCAATATTACGGAACGTCTCGCCTAATTTACTCGAAAGTCGATAGATGAACCACTTGAAGTCGCCCTGATACTTCGCGTGCCGTTTCTCTTCGGCATTAAGCGGCGCAGTGTATGAATTCATACGTCTGAAGACCTCGCGGATGTCTTCCTTTGTCGCGCCTATGAAGAGATCGACCGACAACGCATAGGATAAAAATTTCGCTTGAAGATCTTCGTCCAATTGTGTATACGAACGGCCGGCCGCAGCTGCGAGTTCGGCCTTCCTCGAGGTTGCAAACTTGTCGTGATAAAAGTCGTGAATCGCGATGCTACGCTGCTGTCCATCAACAATTTCCTTGATCGTTTTTCGTGTTTTTACGTCCGTATTCTGAAACAGCGAGAGCTTCGGCATCGGATAGCCTAGAAGCAAGGTTTCTATGAGGAAGGAACGTGCGGCTGGCGGCCATACCTTCGCGCTACGCTGGTAGTCGTGATTGACTATGATCTCGTGTCTATCCATGGCGGCGCAGTAGTCGCCGACGTTAAAGGGTGTCTGGGTTACTTGCACTGCTTAACCTCCCTCCGCTTAGAGTAAAGAAGCTCGTCGCCTAAACAACAGCACGCTCTCAACGACAGAGCAACTTCGACGGTATGACCGCGATCGGGTGTTTATACTTCGCAATGAGGTTCCAACTACAAAATCATCTCTGTGGATAAGGGTGAATCCCCTATTGACAGCAATCTCCGACAGAATCGCTGCAAGATCGTTGTGCACATCTTTGTAGTAGGAATCCTGTACGACGAGTACCATGGGCGCCGACGGGATCATGACACGTGCCAACTCGGAGAGAGAATGGTTCATTTTCCAGAAATAACTTATAAATACCTTCAAGTAATATCCTGCCGATGCCTTGGAGGGATGGGCCCGGACGTTCTCCAGGAATTGCGAACAGGCCAGTCCCCAGTTGGTGGAATCGTCTAGTGCCCCGGTGACGACGGTGGGTGAGCCAATCATAGAATTACGCAGGCCGCGGAACGCAACGTCGTCGACGCCAATGAGCGCGAGTTCGGGCATGGTGGCGACAGCATAGTCTAGGCGTGTGCAGTACGGCGGAGACGCGATTACCGCGTCGACTGATTTATCACTGAGTGATAGAGTAGTTGAGGACGAAATATCGAGGGTTGCTTCTATCCGCTGATTGGCAGTCACGCCCGCATCTAGCGAGGAGAGAAGTAGGCAGACTTCACGCCTGAAGATGTTGTGAATTGTTCCAACGGGTGCCTGCAGGCGTGGCATTGCGCCTCGCTGTTTGAACCACGTCGGATTTGAACCGCGCAATGGCGCCAGCAATTGCCTAAGAGTCTTGAAGAGTGCCGTATAGTAGAACGCTGCAAGCGATGAAACACCAGCAAGCGTCGGAAAGTTCGCGATTGGACAGTACTTTTTAGAATCGACGAGCAGACGCTGAATCGACGTTTCAATGGCGCGAACGGCCACTGCTGTGGATGGCGACAGCCAAGTCTCTAAGGGTTCGCGGTCTATTATTTTTATCGTTTTCTTGGCTTTCAGGAGAATGTCGCTACAGATGGGTTCGACACTTCCCAATACCGTATTGGTAAGGAGCCGCGCTTTAGCAACTAGCACCATCGCCGGATTTATATCGTAGCCTCGGACGCTAAGGCCGGCTGCGACGCCAGCTTCAGTGGTTGTTCCTGCGCCATTCCAAGGGTCGAGAATTGTCGCGGCGGAACCAACGCCTATTTGCTCCATCGCGTTTCGGACGAATAGGCGAGAAAAACCAGCGTAGTACTCATAAAACGATCGGGTGCCCTCAGTGCGATCAGCCCATTGCTTCGGATTGGTGAACATGTGGCGAAGTATACCGTAAGTGCCTGCTTCGTCAAGCACTCCACTGGTGCTTATCGATAGGGATCAGGAAGTTCCCGAGAAAGAGCTGTGTTCTCCTGTAGCAACATACCGCATCACAATCTCCCCACCCTCCACCTCCACCGTCGCCGTCCCCCCGTTCTCCAGAACCCCGAAGAGGAGCTCCTCGGTGAGCGGGCGCTTCACCTTGTCTTCGATCACGCGGCCCAGCGGACGGGCGCCGAAGGTGGGGTCGAAGCCTTTTTCGGCCAGGAGCTTGCGGGCGGGCTCGGTGAGGTCGATCGTGACCTTTTTCTCCGCGAGCTGCGCGGTGAGCTCGCGGATGAACTTGTCCACGATCTGCTCCATCACCCGTGGCGAAAGGGCGTTGAAGCGCAGACGGGCGTCCAAGCGGTTTCTGAACTCGGGGCTGAAGAGACGCTCGACGGCGCGGTCGGCGTCCGTGTCTTTGGGAATGCGCGGCGCGCCGTCCGCCAGCTCGCTGAAGCCCAGGGCGCGCTGGGCCATTTCGCGGGCGCCGACGTTCGAGGTCATCAGGAGGATGACGTGCCGGAAATCCGTGGGCTTGCCGTTGGTGTCGGTCAGTGTTCCGTGATCCATCACCTGGAGGAGGATGTTGAAGACGTCCGGATGGGCCTTTTCGATCTCGTCGAGCAGGAGCACGGCGTGCGGGTTCTTGGCGACCGCCTCGGTCAGGAGGCCGCCGCGGTCGAAGCCCACGTAGCCGGGAGGCGCGCCCACCAGCCGGGAGACGGTGTGGCTCTCCATGTACTCGCTCATGTCGAAGCGCAGAAAGGAGATGCCCAGCACGTCGGCGAGACGCTTGGCCACCTCCGTCTTGCCCACGCCCGTGGGACCGGTGAGGAGGAAGGCGCCCACCGGCTTCTGGGGGTCGCGCAGCCCTGCCCGCGCGACCTTGATGGCGGAGGAGAGGCGCTCGATCGCCTCGTCCTGGCCGAACACCACTTTCTTGAGCTCCTCTTCGAGGTGCCGGAGCTGCTCCTTGTCGCCCCCCTTGACGCGGCGGGCGGGGATCTGCGCCATCGTGGCCAGCACCTCTTCGAGATCCGCCTCCGTAACCTCCTGGCCTCCCCGCAGGGCCACGGCCGCGCCCGCTTCATCCAGCAGGTCGATAGCCTTGTCCGGCAGCCGGCGGTCGCGCATGTAGCGGTCGGCCAGGAGGGAGGCGTTGTCGATCGCCTCCTGGGTGAAGGTCACTCCGTGGTGCTTCTCGTAGCGCTCCTTGAGGCCCAGGAGGATCTTGGTTGTCTCCTCGGCCGAGGGCTCCGTGACCTCGACCTTCTGGAAGCGGCGAGCGAGGGCCTGATCGCTCTGGAAGGTCTGGCGGAACTCCTCCCAGGTGGTGGCGCCGATGCAGCGCAGGGTGCCGTCCTGAAGGGCGGGCTTCAAGAGGTTGGAGGCGTCCATGGTGCCGCGGCCGGCGCTGCCTGCGCCCACCACGGTGTGAATCTCGTCGATGAAGAGGACCGGGTTCTGCTGCTCCGCGAGGGCGTGGAGCACGGCTTTCAGGCGGTTCTCGAAGTCGCCGCGGTAGCGGGTGCCGGCGATCAGGGCCCCGAGGTCCAGGCGGTAGACCCGGGTCTTGCGAAAGGGCTCGGGCACCTCGCCCTTGGAGATCTTGAGCGCCAGGCCCTCGACCAAGGCGGTCTTGCCCACGCCGGGGTCGCCGACGTAGATGGGATTGTTCTTTCGCCGCCGCTGGAGGATGTGGAGGGTGCGCAGGATCTCGCGCTCGCGGCCGATCAGAGGGTCGATGCCGCCCCGCTCGGCGAGCAGGGTCAGGTCCTGGGTGAAGGCTTTGAGGGGATCGCCCGCGGGAGCGCCGCCGGGCCGCCGCATCTCTTCTTCATCCTCGTCGTCGCCCCCCGCCGGCTCGCCGCTGCGGGAGCCGCCGAAGTAGGGGGGCTGGAGGCGCGAGACGCCGTGGGCAAGGTAGCTAACCACGTCGAGGCGGGAGACGTTTTCGCTCTCCAGCACCTGGACGGCGTAGGAGTCGGGCTCGTCGAACAGGGCCACCAGCACGTCCGGCCCTTTGATCTCGTCCTTGCCGGAGCTGCCCACGCGGGCGGCGGCCAGGGAGAGGACGCGCTGGACCCCTAGTGTGAGGCGCGGCTGGAGGTCCTCGTCGCCGGTCCTCTCCAGCTCTTCGGAGAGGTACTCGGTGAGATCTTCGCGCACCCGCTCGAGGTCGGCGCCGGCGTGCTTGAGCACCTTGGCGGTCGCCTCGTCGAAGGTGAGGGCATAGAGCAGGTGCTCCAGGCCCGCGTATTCATGACCCAGCCGGCCGGCCTCGGAGACGGCGACGGACAGGGAGATCTGCAGATCGTCGGATATCTTCATTCTTCTTCGTCTCTTTCCTCGGCGGGCTCGGTCGTCAGCCGCAGGGGCATGCCGTTGGCCCGCGCTTCGTCGGTGACCTCGGCCACCTTGGTCTCGGCCACCTCTCTGGAATATACGCCCGCGACGCCGATTCCCTTCTGGTGGACCTGGAGCATGACGTGGACCGCCTCGGCCGGCGGCTTGTGGAAGTGTGTCACCAGGACGTGGATGACGAACTCCATCGTCGTGAAGTCGTCGTTGTGGAGGATGACCTTCCACTTCCGGGGGCGCCGGGTCTTGCGGCGCTCCTCGACGGCGAATTCCTCGTCGCGCTCCCGGTCGAAATCCCACTGGCCCATGGCCCTCACGATAAGCGGATTGGGTGGGGGGAGGCAAGGACCGGGGAGGTCGGTCGCCTCCTTGTCTCAACAAGGCAGAGAGGGAAAGGCTTCCGAGTTCTACCGAATCAGCCCTCGTGCGCGAGCGCTCTGAGTTGCAGCTCCAGCGAGCTGACGGAAGAGGAAAGGATGGAATGGGCCGTCCGTTCTGTGGTCCTTCTGGAGCTTGTTGGCAGTGGTCGTCAACCGACGGTTCAGCGACTCCAATGATGATAGAGGAGGCGCATACAATGGGGTGCCGAAGCAGTCCAGAACACAGCGGAGGACTCCAGACGGATCTCCTCCATGGATGTGGGGATCATGGCCGTTCAGGTCACTGAGGCTCGCCTGAAGCCGGAGCGGCTTCTCCTCCAGAATGAAGAAGCTGTGGGGCCGTAGTTGGCCAAGAGCACAGGCCATTCCCAACTCGAACGGCATATTGAACCGGGGGACATTCAGGTCTCCGGAAAGCGTAACGCGGCTCAAGTCGTGGATGGAAGAACCGCAGCCTGCAATGAGACTAAAGATCCTCTCGAGTCTGTTCCTGCCGTCGCTGGGCACTTCGAGAACACAGCGAGGCCTACGACCGAGAGCAGTGAGACCGGCGATCAGCGCGATGAAGAGAGAATTGTACTCAGGGTCGAAGGGGACATTGAGAAAGACGCTCTGCTCGTTCAGAGCCGAAGATTCTGAGGATTCCATTCTGGATCAGGACTTCGGTTCCTTCTTGGGGCTGGAGGAGTCGTCTTCAGGGCCCGGTCGTTGGATAGAGGGCTGGACGGAAGAGCACGAGGCTTGAGCCTCCTCTTCATCGACCTCCCTCAAGACTCGGTCAATGATCTCCCTGTCTTCGCGGGTCACCCCGAGAGCTCGCATGATCTGCTCAGCCGTCGCAGGAGGTGCTATGTGTTTCGCCATGGAGGAACTATACCCCACGTCGAGACGATCTGGCAAGAGGGAAGACTCGGGGCTCGAAGTCGCCGACTCCGAGCCTCCTCCCCCTCAGTGCCCCCGCACCCAGTCCAGGATCGGCTGCCAGACGAGCGTCTGGGCGTCGTTGGCGAGGAACAGGTCGGCGTGGCCGAAGTCGGCGAGCCGCTGGTCGGCCGGTACCTTGTGGACGATATGGACGGTCACGTCCCGGCTGCCCAGCAGGGTCGTCGTGTAAACACCAAACTCGCCGAAGCCGCCGCCGGCCCCGATGTAGAGGATGGGTACGGTGATCTGCGCGAGGTGGTCGTCGAAATGTACGTTGGTCTGGCCGCAGGTGGCAGCGTCGGCGTCCGCCAGCTCCTGGTTGGGCTGGACGGGCGCGGAGGCCTGCTCCAGTCCGAAGAGGTTCTGCTCCTTCGTGTAGAGAAGGCCGGACGGTTTGCCCTGCGCGTCGAAGGTGCCACCGGTGAAGTGGTAGAAGGGCGTGGGCTCGAGGCCGGCCAGGAAGAGGAAGGTCGCCTCGCCCACGAGCAGGCCCGCCTGCCGGTTGTTGTAGCCTGGCAGGTTGAACGGCGGGCCGTTGAGGATCGACGAGCCGTTCGGATCGGTCGCGGCCAGCACGCCCAGGGCCTGGATCAGGCCGCCCGAGGGGTTCGCGAAGCCGCCGCCGGCGATCGTGGCCTCGGTGTTCTGCTGACGCTGGCAGGCGAAGGCCTGGAACTGCGGCACGTTGGTTTTGAGGTAGATGTCCACCGGGATGAAGCCCTTCACCTGGCGCAGGCCGGATGGGAACTGGGTCTCAGAGTTGAGATAGGCGTAGCCGATCTGGCCGCCGCGGCTCCAGCCCAGGAGGTCGATCTTGCCGAGGCCACTGCCGGTGAGCGCCCGGGTGATGCGCGCCGCGCCGATGGCGATGCCGAGGTCGCGGGCGTCCTGCTCGAGGCCCCAGGTCTTCATGAAGCTGAGGTCCGTCACGGTCGCCGGGACGAAGGTCCAGCGGAAGTCGATCCCCCAGACGTCGACGCCGTTCTCGGCGAGGAAGACGGGGATCGGGTGGGCGCCGGTGAGGAAGGCGGCCCGGAAATTCCAGATGTCGCCGTGGGTGAGGAACACGGCGTTCCGAGCATGGGCCGGCACGTTGGGCGCGACCTCCTTGACCACGCGATGGACGCCGATCTCGTCAAAGGGGCCGGTGCCGACCCGCACCTTGAAGAAGTACTCGGCCACGTTGGCGGTGAGGGCGCGCCGCTCGATGGGGGAGACGGGACTGGAGGACGCCCGGGCCGCGGCCAGCGCGGGAAGCGCGAGGATCGCGCCGAGGAGCAGGAGGGTCGCCTTTCGCTGGAGTGAATTCATTCGTCGGATCTCCTTGGTTGATTCGGTTCCTGTGGAGCCGGCCTTGGCGGCATCGCGGCTCTGAATCCTTAGTGCAGCGAAGGGCCTGAAACGATCCGGGGGGGAGGCTGGGAGAAGAGGGCCGGGGTGATGAGGGCCAACGGCCGTGCCGGGCAATCCGGCGAAGCAGACCTACTGCACCTGCTCCTTGGTCTTCAAGAACTTCAGCCCCGGCCACTCCTCGCCCGTCGTCTTCAGGTGCCAGGCGTTGCGCGCCAGGAACACGGGCGAGCCGTTGTGGTCCTCGGCCATGGCGGCGTTGTTGGCGTTGGTGAACTTCTTGAGCGCGAGGTGGTCCGGCGCCTCGATCCAGCGGGCGGTGTAGAGCGTCGTCCCCTCGAAGTGGACGGGGATGTTGTACTCGGTGCGGATGCGATCCGCCAGCACGTCGAACTGCAGGGCGCCGGCGACGCCCACGATCCAGTCGTTGCCGAAGTTGGGGCGGAAGACCTGGGCCGCTCCCTCCTCGGCGAGTTGGAGGAGGGCCCGGCCGAGGTGCTTGGCCCGCATGGGGTCCTCGGGACGGACCTTCTTGAGCAGCTCCGGCGCGAAGCTGGGAATGCCCGTGAAGCGCAGCTCCTCGCCCTCGGTCAGCGCGTCGCCGATGCGCAGGTTGCCGTGGTTGGGGATGCCGAGGATGTCTCCCGCGCAGGCCTCCTCGGCCAGCTCGCGCTCACGGGCCAGGAAGAGCAGCGGGTTGTGGATGGCCATGGTCTTGCCGGAGCGCACGTGGAAGAGCTTCATCCCGCGCTCGAAGCGGCCGGAGGCCAGGCGCACGAAGGCGACGCGGTCGCGGTGCTTGGGGTCCATGTTCGCCTGGATCTTGAAGACGAAACCCGAGACCTTCTCCTCGTCCGGCTCCACCTCGCGCGTGTCCGCCGCCTGCGGGCGCGGCGGCGGCGCCAGCTCCACCAAGCCCTGGAGCAGCTCGCGGACGCCGAAGTTGTTGATGGCGCTGCCGAAGAAGACGGGCGTCAGGTGCCCCTCGCGATAGGCGTCGAGGTCGAAGGGCGGGCAGAGGCCGCGGGCCATCTCCACCTCCTCGCGCAGGCGGACGACGGAGCTCTCCGGGAGGCGGGCGTCCAGCTTGGGATCGTCGAGCCCCTCGCACACCTCGCCCTCGGTGACCACCTGGTTGCGCCCCTTGTCGAGCAGGATCAGCCGGTCGTGGAGAAGGTCGTAGCAGCCGAGGAAGTTGTAGCCCATGCCGATGGGCCAGGCCGCCGGGGTGACGTGGAGCTGGAGGTCCTGCTCGATCTCGCTCATCAGGTCGAAGGGATCGCGCCCCTCGCGGTCGAGCTTGTTGACGAAGGTGATGATCGGCACGTTGCGCAGGCGGCAGACCTCGAACAGCTTGCGGGTCTGGGTCTCGATCCCCTTGGCGGCGTCGATGACCATGATGGCCGAGTCCACGGCGGTGAGGGTGCGGTAGGTGTCCTCGCTGAAGTCCTCGTGGCCGGGGGTGTCGAGGAGGTTGAAGGTGCACCCCTCGTACTCGAAGGTCATCACCGAGGCCGTGACGGAGATTCCGCGCTCCTGCTCGACTTTCATCCAGTCGGAGCGGGCGCGCCGGGCCTCGCCGCGGGCCTTGACGGCGCCGGCCATCTGAATGGCGCCGCCGAAAAGCAGCAGCTTCTCGGTGAGGGTCGTCTTGCCCGCATCGGGGTGCGAGATGATGGCGAAGGTCCGCCGTCGGGATACCGCGTCGTTCAGTCTGTCCATGGGTGCCGCGCTCCGCCGGACAGGTGTCCGGCAGGGCAGTCTCTCCGTGGTGAACACGGGAGAGCCCCTCTACCTTCCCGGGGAAGGGAACGCGGGATTGTAGCACGGGGGCGGGGCTGGTGTAGACTAGCCCGCGAAGTGGCGTCCGGGGAGAAAAACCACGACTCCGCGACGCGATCGCGAAGGAGTGTGACTATGACATCGCGAAGATCGCCGAGGCTGTCAGAGCACGGGAAGTCAAGAGCGGCCGAACGTTCGCACGCCTTCCTCCGAGGAAGCCTTTACCCGCGAAAGAGGCGGGTAGGTCTGAAGGTTTTCGGGGCGGAGCTAGACCCGAGTCGCTAAAACCCGATGGTGTTGAGGACGCTGCGGTGTACGTCTGCAGGCCTGGCCGCTCGATCGACCCAAAATCGGTTGGTCCTTTTGATCTTGGCGACGTAAGGAAATTCTCGCCGCCGCATCTGGCGCCGCGCATTGAAACTCAGTCTGGGGTCTTCACAGTCCATCCAGAACCAGAGCGTGATTATGCGCCTGAAGATCTCGTGAAGATCACGATCCCAGGCTCCAACACGTTCTACACTTCGCCGCACTCTCTATGACTATGGAATTACCCATGCCAGCTTGTTTCCAGGGCTCGACGGTCTGGCAGTTGAGATCGAGTCGGCCGTAAAGTACGGCTATGTACTTCGACCGGAGGAGCGCTTAGCGATGAGCTCACAGGAGCAAAAAATGCCTGTCTCGATCCGACACGACCCCTTTCCGGTGAAGGACCCCTATCATGGCATCTATGCACACGGCGTCGAGACTCGCGCCGGCGCGCGGATGCTCCATGTCTCTGGGCAGATTGGTGAGTCTCCAGAAGGGGTATTGGAGGCTGATTTTGCGGGTCAATGCCGGCAAGCGCTTCTAGACCTCGAATCCGTCTTGCGCGAAGCCAATATGTCCTTCCGTGACATCGTGAAGATGACTTTTTTCCTCGTGCGGCGCGAGGATATGAGCACATTGGTCTCGGTGCGCAAGGAAATGCTCGATGGCGTCCGACCCGCTGTCACAACGCTGTTCGTAGCTGGCCTCGTCTCTCCGGAGTGGCTCGTTGAAGTCGAAGCGGTCGCTTGTGCGGAATGATGCGGGCGGGGCGTCGCCCAGCTTGTCCGCCGCGATCATCCCGACGTAATGAGCATGGGCGTCCAGGTCGGCTGCGGCGATCGTTCACCATGGCCGCCAGGGAGATCCCAGGCCGCTGACGCCCACCCACCCGATCGGGTGATCGAGCGCCATTCCGTCCCATCCGATCCTCCCCACATGCCGAGAGGGTGACACCGGCAGTCCATCAGGGTTAAGCTGTCTGCTGACGTTCGGCTGAAAAGGTTCGCCAGCCAAGCGGAGTCCTGGCGAACATCACCAGGAATGGCTCTGCCCCTTGGGAGAATCAAGATGAGTCCGAAGCTTTTCCGACCTCTGCTGTACGTCCTCCTCCTTTCAGGCGTACCGCTCAGCGCGGTCCCCGCCCTGGCGGCCAATCCGATCGACGATGCGGGCTTCTTCGTGCGGCAGCACTACCTCGACTTCCTGGAGCATGCCGCCGACTCCGCCGGTGAGGCGTTCTGGACCGGTCAGATCACGCAGTGCAACGGGGACTCATCCTGCGTTGCCCAGAAACGGGTCGACGTCGCACGGGCTTTCTTTTTCTCGGACGAATTCATCAATCTCGAACAGAGCCGGGACCTCTACGGCCGCCGGCGGCTGGACGCCAGCGCCCGCAACACCGCCGATTACAACCAGGCCTTCGTGGACGCCGCGTACCGCCGCTACTGGCGGATGCCGCTGCCGGCCTGGGATACCTACGTAAACCTTTTGAACGCGGGCATTCCCAACGCCGACTACAACTCCGTGATCCGCTTGTTCATCAACGACGAGCGGTACCGCGGGAGATTCACCAACACCCCCTACAGCCGTTCGCTGGACGCCAACCGCAACCGGCTGTTCGCCGATTGGGCCGCGCGCAACGGGCAGTCCGGCAACCTTTGCCAGGCCTGGCAGACGATGAGCTGCTCCGCGAAAGGGTCCTTCCTGACCCTCACGCACCGGCTTCAGGTCTCGGTGCTGTCGGATTACACGACGCCTCTGGATCACGTGAACGGCTGCTACGCCATCCTCGGCGACCAGCCGGGGAGCAACGGCTGCGGCGGCGTGGATTATCACCGGATCTTCGTGTCCATGGACACCACCCTGCACAATGCCATGATCTACGCCAACTACGGCTACACCATGACGATCGATCAGAACCGAAACAACTATTGGAAGGCGAGCAACGATTTTTTCGGTCCTCACTCCCCCTTCGACATGAGCGACGAGACGGCCTACGGCCATCCGCGCGGCCAGAACCAGTTCTGGGGCTCCAGCAGCGGTTACTGGACGCCCGTCTACAGGACCGGCGTCAACGGCATCGTGGATTACAACATCATGGAGATCGACCAGGATTATGACTGGAACCACCCGTCGAGCACCGAGTGCAGCTACGACACCGGCGGTTGTGATACGTGCAGATCGGCATGGGACCGGGCCGGCTTCTCCGACGGGCCGGGCCGGATGATCTACGCCCGCCAGCACCCGTACCTCGCGGGCTCCTTCGCCGGCCCCGACTACGAGTGGGCCCCCACGGGCTGCGAGCGGCAGTGGTGCGGCGGTTGCGGCACCTGCGAGGCGAAGACCTCCTGGGGCTACCTGCTCGGCCGCCCGGCCCACTCGTGCGCGGACGTCCCCTGCGACGGCACCCAGGATTACGTCTGCACGCTCGACGGCGGCAAGAAGGTCTGCACTCCCCCGTACGGCTGGGTCTCGACCACTCCGCCGCCGCCTCCACCCCCGCCGCCCGCTTGCAATCCCAACGACGAGCAGGCCTGCTACGACACCGGCGGCAATTGGGATCCCTGGACGTGCAACTGTACGTCGCAGTGCGTGCCGACCGGTTCTTGCGCTGAGTTTGACTATACAAACTGCGTGTGCCGCGTCTACTACTCACAGTAGACCCTAAGGTTTGAGCCCCAGCAGCGTCCGGATGAAGTCGACCCGGCTTTCGCGGAGGGGCTCCAACCGCTTGCAGGCCTCGCCCCAGGTGATCGGATCCGCGGTCGTGGGATCGCCAGCCTGATAAGGAGGCTGAGGAGCATATTGGATCAGCAGTTGCACCTGCTTCGCCTGCTCCTCGCCGCCGAGCAGGGCACAGAGAGCCAGGGCCATGTCGATGCCCGAGCTGACTCCGCCGGTGGTGATGCGATTGCCGCTGAGGACGTAGCGGGGATAGCCCAAGGCCACGTTCACCTGGGGGAAGAGGTGGAGGGCGCTGAGGGATGCCCAGTGGGTGGTCGCCGTGTAGCCGTTCAGCAACCCCGCGGCTGCCAAGGGGAGTGAGCCCGCGCAGACGGCGGCCACATAGCGCGCCTTGGCCGCCTGATAGCGGATGAAGTCGAGGTAGTTTCTGTCTTTCATGGCAGCCAGGACGCCACTGCCGCCTGGGACCATCAGGACGTCGAGCTGCGGGCAGCTCTGGAACGTCGTGTCGGGCATCACCCTTACCTTCCCCGGCGCCAGAGTGACGGGCTCGGTCAGGCTGCGGCCGATGAGTTGGATGCGAACCGCGGGTCGCTCCAGGAACGCCAGCAGCTCCAAGGGGACCGTGACGTCCAGGAGGTCGGCCTCCTCGAAGAGGGGGAAGCCGACGAGGATTGCGTTGTCCTGGCTCATGAGATGGCTCCTCCACGAAAGGGGCGTCGTGTCTGCCACGCGTCCCTATCCTCAGAGTGACGGGCGCCCGGCGGAAATGACAGAGCCGTCCGAAAAATACAGGTGCAATTTCCGGCGAGGCCACGTCACCTCTTCTGGTGAACCCGGTTCGGTGGAGGCGGTTCGCCGCCCGGCCGAGCTTCGACCCGAGGAGGTATCGATCATGAGCAACGCCTTGTTGGACGACCGTGTGCCCGAGGCGATCCCGGAGCAGGACCCCTGCAGCGTCTATCCGCAGGTCCCGGGAATCGACTGCCAGAGCTTCCAATTGCCCCCCGAAGGGCTCGCTCCCGAGGGGCTGCAGCGGGCCCTCCGTCAGCTCCGCGCGTACCAGGCCGAAAAAAAGGCGAGCTTCCTCGGCTTCCAGGCCAACCAGAAGCTCGATCTCCAGGAGCTCGCCGAATATCTCGATTATCACGTCAACAACATCGGCGACCCCTTCCAGCAGGGGAGCTTCGGGACCAATTCGAAGTGGATGGAGCGCGCGGTCCTGGATTACTACGCGCGCCTGTGGAACGCGCCGTGGCCGCACAACCCCAAGAATCCGAACTCGTATTGGGGCTATGTGCTGGCCATGGGGAGCACGGAAGGCAATCTTTACGGTCTCTGGAACGCGCGCGACTATCTCAGCGGCAAGTTCCTGCTCTACGACCCGCGAGAGCTGGCCCGGCTGTTCGCCGCCAGCCAGGCGAACGAGAGTTTCGAGCTGCCTTCCGAGCTGCTTTACGTTCAGGCGCCCCTGCCCGCCGGCGAGCCCGAGGAATACTTCGTCCCGGTCGCGTTCTACTCGGATTCCACCCACTATTCGATCGTCAAGATTCTCCGTGTCCTGGGAATCCAAGCCGTGAAGGTCAAATCCACGGGAGGCCCGTTCGGTCCCGGCACCATCGACGTCAAGGACCTGGTCGAAAAGGTGAAGGCGTACGCCGCCAGGAAGCATCCCATCCTGCTCTGTTTCAACTATGGCACGACTTTCAAGGGGGCCTACGACGACGTGAAGGCGGCGGGTGAGGCGCTGATGCCGATTTTCAAGAAGTACGGGCAGGACAGCCGGATCATCAAGAACCCTGGCTACAAGCCCGTCGAGCGCACCGGCTACTGGTCGCATGTGGATGGAGCTCTCGGTGCGGCTTACATGCCCTTCCTCGAAAGGGCCAGAGTCCCAATCCCACAATTCGACTTCCGCCTGCCGTTCGTCCACTCCATCTCCATGAGCGGGCACAAGTGGATCGGCGCGCCGTGGCCGTGTGGCATCTACATGACCCGCACCAAATATCAACTGAGCCCCACCAGCGATCCGGCCTACATCGGCTCGCGCGACAGCACTTTCGCCGGCTCCCGCAACGGCTTCTCCGCCATGATCCTTTGGTATTACCTGGCCAGGAATTCGTACGGGGCGCAGACCGAGAAGGCTGTCGGGCTGCTGAAGCTCGCCGAGCAGACGGAGAAAGACCTCTGGAAATTGCAGAAGGAGAACTGGCCCAATCTGGACCTCCAGATCTCGCGCTCACCGCTGTCGCTGACCATCCTCTTTCGTCAGGCCAACCCGCGGATCGTCGCCAAGTACTCCCTGTCCAACGACGAGATCGGGGAGGGCGCAGGGAAGCGCTACTACTCGCATATCTACATGATGGACCATGCGCGGGACGGACGTGTCCAGCGTCTGATCGAGGACCTCAAGGCGCGCGACGCGTTCGACGTCCCGCGCGATACCTCCCGGCTGGCCGCTGTGGCCGAGCAGGTGCTGGCCCCCGAGCTGTTGGCTTCGGACGCGAGCTTCGCCGCCGCGTCCGGCCTCGAGCCGCTCGCCGTGGTCCCGCTCTCGGGCCGCGGCTTCCAATGACGTAGGGTGCCCTCCTCTCCTACCTCTCTCCCGGCCTCCCTCCTTCCGCCGGGAGAGAGGGAGCTTTGTAGGGTGCGCTGTGCGCACCTTCACGTCTTTCTTCAGACTAACCCCTCCCTCTTCTCCCGGCGGACGGGGGGAGGCTGGGAGAAGAGTGCCGGGGTGATGAGGGCCAACGGTTCGGCCACGGCAACGACATGAGGAGAGCCAAACCCACCTATTGCCATCCCATATGACTTCGTGCTATTGGTATCCCATATGAAAGACACGGAACCGAAGGCTGACGTCTGGCAAGGCACTCTCGCGTTGATGGCACTGAAGACCCTGGAGACCCTGGGGCCCCTCCACGGCTACGGCATCGCACGGCGGATCGAGCAGACGAGCGGCGACCTGCTGTCCGTCAACTACGGAACGCTGTACCCGGCGCTGCTCAAGCTGGAGCAGGAGGGGTACATCGCGTCCGAGTGGGGCGTCTCGGACAACAACCGCAAGGCCAAGTTCTACAAGCTGACGCGGGCGGGCCGCAAGCAGCTCGAAAAACAGGCGCGCGAATGGGAGCGGACGACCGGCATCATCGCCCGCTTCTTCGCTCCCGAAGGGAGGTCGTGATGACACGGCAACTGCGAGCCGGGGTGCTGCGTCTGGGCGGGTTGTTCAATCGGGAGCGGCGGGACCGCGAGCTTGCGGAGGAGCTCGAGAGCCACGTGGCATTGCACGTCGAGGACAACCTGCGGGCGGGCATGACGCCCGAAGCGGCGCGCCGGGACGCGGTGCTCAAACTCGGCGGCGTCGAATCGATCAAGGAGCAGGTGCGGGACCGTCGCGGCGTTCCCGGTCTGGAGCACTTGGCACGGGACCTGCGCTTCGGCGCGCGCATGCTGCGCAAGGATCCCAGCTTCACCGCCATCGCGGTGCTGACGCTCGCCCTCGGCATCGGCGCCAACACGGCGATCTTCAGCGTGGTCAACGCCGTGCTCCTGCGTCCGCTGCCGTTTCCGCAGTCTGAGCGTCTCGTCCTGATCTGGGCGACGAACGCGGAGAGCGGCAGGACGGACGACGTCGCTTCCTATCCGGATTTCGAAGCGTGGAGAGCCGGCAGCAAGAGCTTCGAAAACATGGCGGCTTTCACCACCCGCGGCATGATCCTCGCGGGCGGAGACCAGGCCGAAGACGTGGCCGCCGTTCAGGCGACGCCCGGATTTTTTGAGACGTTGAAAATTCAGCCCGCGCTGGGCCGGACGTTTCGGCCCGAAGAGTCGGAAGCGGGAGCGTCCCACGTCGCACTGCTGAGTGATGGCGCATGGAAAAGCCGCTTTGCCGGCCGTGTGGACGTCGTAGGCCGGACGTTCCGTGGGAACGAGGAGACCTATACCATCATCGGCGTCATGCCGCCAGGATTCAAGTTTTCTCCGAACGAGGTGGAGCAGATCTATACGCCGCTGGTCCGCGATCCCAGCCGGGGCCACGGCTTCCTGCGCGTGCTGGGCCGGTTGCGGCCGGGTACCCAGACCGCGGCGGCACAGGCAGAGATGGACGTCATCACGAGCCGTCTGGCGAAGGAGTATCCGAAGACCAACGAAAGAGTCGGCGCGCGCATTGTGCTGCTGGTGACGGCAATGGTGGGGAAGGGGCGCACCGGTTTGCTGATCTTTCTCAGCGTGGTGGCGGTGGTGCTGGTGATCGCCTGCATCAACGTGGCGGCTTTGATGTCGGCGCGCTCCGCAACGCGCCAGCGAGAGCTGACCGTGCGCTCGGCGCTCGGCGCCAGCCGCAAGCGGTTGCTGCAGCAACTGCTGACCGAGAGCACGCTGCTGGCGCTCGCCGGCGGCCTGCTCGGTCTGCTGCTGGCGAGTTGGGGGACCCGGCTGCTGGTGGCGCTGCTGGCGCAGAGCTTCCCCATTCCCCGCCTCGAAAACACCCACATCGACGGCTGGGTGCTGTTGTTCACGCTGGCGCTGTCGCTCGTCACCGGCATCCTCTTTGGCTCCGTGCTCGCCGTCCCCGCCGCTTCGCCGGACCTGAATGAAGTCCTGCGCGAATCGAGCCGTACGGCCACCGAAGGCGCCGGCGGCCGGCGCGCGCGTTCCCTTCTCGTGATCGCGGAAGTCTCTCTGGCGTTGATCTTGCTCTCCGGCGCCGGCTTGTTGCTGAAGAGTCTTCTCGTGCTGCGCAACACGGCCCCGGGATTCAGTACCGAAAACCTTTTGACGGTGGATTTCTCGCTACCGAAAAACAAGTTCAGTAACACCATCGAACGATCGGGATTCTTCACCAACATGCTGGCGCGCGTCGCGGCTCTGCCCGGCGTGCGCTCCGCGGCGCTGGTGGCCGACCTGCCCCTGGGCGGCGGGTCGGACTCGCTCGGATTTCACATCGCCGGACGGCCGGACCCGGCGCCGGACGGAGCGTTCAGCGCGAGCTTCAACATCGTCAGCGCAGGTTATTTCCACACCATGGCGATCCCGTTGCGTGCGGGACGCGAGTTTACAGAGCGGGACTCGGTGGGCGCACCGGGCGTGATCGTCGTCAATGACACCGCGGCACGAACCTTCTGGCCGGGTGGGGACGCGCTGGGAAAACAGATCACCGTGCCGGGTGCTGGCGACAGCGGCACCCTCACCGTCGTAGGCGTCACCGGCGACGTGCGACAGAGAAGCCTCGGCAGCGCGCCACAACCCGAGATCTTCCTCAATTATGCGCAGCCAGGGCCGGCATGGCCCTGGCTCGTCCTGGTCGTGCGCACGACCGGAGATCCGGCGGCCCTGACGGGCGCAATCCGGAACATGGCGCAGTCAGTCGATCGCAACGTGCCGGTCTCCCGAGTGCGGACAATGGACGACGTCCTTTCCGGCACCCTCGCGCAGCCGCGCGTCTATACGTTGTTGCTCGTTTTTTTCGCGACGCTCGCGCTGGCCCTGGCAGCCGTCGGGCTCTACGGCGTCGTGTCCTACACGGTGACGCAGCGGATGCACGAGCTCGGAATCCGCATGGCGCTCGGCGCCGAGCGTGGCGATGTCGTCTGGCTGGTGTTGCGCCAGGGCCTGAGTCTCACCCTGACCGGCACCGTGATCGGCCTCGCCGGAGGGCTGGCAGTGACGCGAGTCCTCACCCATCTCCTGCCTGGAGTGCAACCCGGCGATCCGCTGACACTTTCAGCGGTCGCCCTGCTGCTGATTGGCGTCGCGCTCGCGGCGAGCTATCTGCCCGCACGGAGGGGTTCGCGGGTGGAGCCGGTGGTGACGTTGCGGTACGAGTAGCCAGGAGGAAGAAGCAGGGACTACAGAGACTCCAGGGACTTCAGGGAGACGAAGGATGACAGGGCTTCCTCGTCCCTGCCGTCCCTGGAGTCCCTGAAGTCCGTGAGCTCCGCGGGAATCACTTCAGGCCTTTTCACCACCCAATCCCATAATCCTCCCCATAGTCGCTGGAGCCGCCCCAGATCGTGCCATGCTCGTGATCGAGGAGGATGGCGTTGATGGGGCCGGAGGTGCGGTCTTCGACTTCGACTTTGTAGCCCATCTTCTGGAGCTCCTGCCGGACCCAGGGCGGCGTGCTGGCGTGGACGGTGATCCTTCCGGGCTGAGATTCGTGGTTACCGAAGGAGCTGTGCATCTGATAGCTCGTGATGTTGGGGGCTTCCGTGGCCTCCTGGACGGTCATCCCGAACTCCGCGATATCGAGGAAGAGCTGCAGGAGGTTCTGGTCCTGGGTGTCTCCTCCCTGCACCGCGGCGGCCAGCCAGGGCTTGCCGTCCTTCACGGCCAGGCTGGGCGTGAGGGTCACGCGCGGCTTCTTGCCGGGCGCCAGGACGTTGAAGGGACTCTGGGCGGCGTCGAGCACGAAGCTCTGCATCCGCTGTGAGAGGCCGATGCCCGTGCGGCCGGCGATGAAGGCGGGGGTCCAGCCGCCGCTCGGCGTGGCGGAGACCACCCAGCCCTCTTCGTCGGCGGCGATGATGGAGGTGGTGCCGGCGCGGAAGCTCTCGTCGAAGGTCATGGATGAATTCTGCGGCTGCGTATATTTCTTCGCCGCAGCGGGCGTGCCCCACTTTTCCAGGAAGCTCTTGTAAGGATTTTCCTTCCCCGCGAAACCATAGGGATCGCCGGGTTTCACCGCCGGATCGTTGCGCTTCCAGTCGATCTCCTTGCGCCGCGCGTCGGCGTAGCCTTTGGACAGCAGGGTCTGGAGCGGCTGCTCGGGTGGAAAGTAGGGATCGCCGTAGTAGAAGTCGCGGTCCGCGAAGGCGAGGTTCATCACCTGGTAGAGGGTGTGGATGTAGCGTGCGCTGTTGAAGCCCATGCCGCGCAGGTCCATGGGCTCGAGGAGGTTGAGGGACTGGAGCATGGCGGGCCCTTGAGTCCAGCTCGTGAGCTTGTAGACATCGGTCCCTTTGTAGGTCGTCTTGACCGGCTCTTCAATGCGCACCTGCCAGCGCGCCAGGTCCTCCGGGGTGATGAGCCCGCCCTGCTCGCGGGTGCCGCGGGCGAGCTCGACGGCGATGTCGCCTTTGTAGAAGCGGTCGTAGGCGGCGAGGATCGCCTCTTTGCGGCTCTTGCCGGCGGCCTTGGCCTGGCGCTCGGCGTCCACCAGCTTGCGCAGGGTGGCGAGGAGGTCCGGCTGGCGGAAGACCTCGCCGGCGTGGGGCGCCTCCCAGGCCTCGCCAAGATGGGGGAGGAAGGTGGCGCGGGAGGCCGGCCACTCCTTGATGTGCGCCTTCTCGTGCTCGATCGTGTTGGCGAGCTGCGCCTCGATGGGGTAGCCCTCGGCCATTTGCAGGGCCGGCCCGAGGACGTCCGCGAGGCTCAGCTTGCCGTACTCGGCGAGCATGACGAGGAGGCCGCCGGGCGTGCCGGGCGTCACCGCGGCCAGGGGACCGAATTCGGGCGGGAACTCCATGCCTTTGGCGTGGAAGAATTCGGGGGTCGCGCCCGTGGGCGCGACGCCCAGGGCGTCGATGGCGATTACCTTGCCGGTCTTGGGGTTCCAGATCAGGGCCTGGGTCTCGCCGCCCCAGCCCAGGGTGTCCCACATGGTGCAGACGGCGGCCAGCATCGCGCACGTCGCATCGACTGCGTTGCCTCCCTTCTGGAACATCATGGCCCCGGCGGTCGCGGCCAGGGGCTTGCCGGTGACGGCCATCCAGTGGCGGCCATGGAGCGGCGGCTTGGCCGTGCGGGCCGTTCCAGGCCGGGTGCCGAGGCCGGCGGTGAGGATCGCGGCGGCGAGCGTGAGCGCGATACGCCTGCGGAAGCTGGCAGATGTCATGAGGCCTCCTCTTGGTTTCCGGAGGGAGTGTACCTCTCTCCATCTCTGACCGCGCCCAGTCCCGCCGCTCTCCCCGTGGCCCAGGCCCAGAGGAAGTTGTGGCCGCCGATGGGTCCGAAGGCGTCCAGGATCTCGCCGCAGAGGAAGAGGCCGGGGTAGCGACGGCTCTCCAGGGTGCGGGGATCGATTTCCGAGAGGGCCACGCCGCCGCCGGTGACCTCGGCCTTGGCGTAGCCCTCGTCACCCGTCCAGGGGAGGAGGTGATCGGCGAGCGCTTCCACGAGCCGGCGGCGCTCGTCGCGGCGGAGCTGCGGGAGGGGACGGCCACCTTCGACGCCCGTGTCCGCGAGGAGGGCCTCGGCCAGCCGGTCCGGGAGATGGCGGCGGAGGAGGCCGAAGGCGGTGCCAGGGGTCTCCCGCAGGAGGCTGTCCCAGGCGGCAGCGTCCAGCGGGGTCCATTGCACCCGGATCGTCTGGGGCGGGCCGCCGGCCAGGCGGGAGCGCACGGCGAGATGCGAGACGTTCAGGACGGCCGGGCCGCTGTAGCCGCAGTGGGTGAAGAGGAAGCCGCCTTCGGTGGTGAAGGTGCGGCTGCCGCCGGGAGCGCCAGGAGCGCGGAGTGTCACCGTCCGCGAGATCCCGGCGAGCGGGGCATAGCGGGGCGGCTCCAGGGTCAGCGGCGTGAGGGCGGGATAGGTCTCGTGGATCGTGTGGCCGAGCCGGCGGACGAGGTCGAGGCCGGTGCCGTCGCTCCCGGTGCCTGGCAGGGAGAGCCCGCCGGTGGCCACGATCACGGCTGCGGCGGCGATCTCTTCGCCGTCTCCGAGGCGGACCCGCCAGGGGTTGGAACCATCCGGCGGCAGGAGGTCCGTCACCAGGGCAGCGAAGCGGATCTCGGCGCCGCGCCGGCGGGCCAGGGCGAGGAGCTGGTCCCGCACCTGCCGGGCGCTGTTGGAGGCGGGGAAGAGCTTGCCGGTTTCGGTCTCCAGCGCCAAGGGGATGCCCGCCTCGATCTCGAAGAAGCGCCGCTGCTCCTCCAGGGGCCAGGAGGTGAGGATCTTGCGCAGCGTGTTGGGCGAGGAGTCGGTGACGAATCGAGAAGGATCGGCCACGGACGGCAGGACGTTGCAGCGCCCGCCGCCGCTGACCAGGATCTTGCGTCCGCCGTCCCGCGTCCGCTCCAGGACCAGGACCCGGCGGTCCCGGCCCGCCGCGAAGATCGCCGCCATGATCCCGGCGGCCCCGGCGCCGAGGATGAGGGTGGGGAGGGGGGAGGTCACGTGACACACATCCTAGGAGCCTGCGCCGCAGAAAGAAAGGCTCGAAGCAGTGTTGGTGGCCCAAGCTCTGGGACAGCAAGGACACCAAGGACGCCAAGGACATCAGGGACACGAAGAAAATCGCCGAGACGAGAGCTTTCCTCGTCCTTGTTGTCCCTGCTTTGGCTTTCTGCCGCGCAGGCTCCTAGCCTGTCGATGCCCGGGTGGCCGCCTATGCCGGAAGGGGGTAGGCGTAGGGCCGGCTCCTAGACGATCCGATCAGGACGAACGTAAGAAATAATCATCAGGCCGATCTCTTGAGGAGACCATGAACGCCATGCGCCGAAGCCTCGCCTTGCTGCCCGTCCTCCTCGTCGTCTCGTCCCTCGCTGTGCCGTTGCATGCCCAGCCCGTTGAGCCCGCTTCCGGCCCCGACTTCTCGGAGTTGGAACGGACGGTGCTCGACGAGATGTCGGCCACCGCCACGCCGGGCGCGGCCGTGGCGGTGATCCAGGGTGACCGCGTGATCTTCGTCCGCGGCCTCGGCATGGCCAATGTCGAGACGGGCGAGCCGGTCACACCCGACACCCTGTTCCGCGTCGGCTCGCTCACCAAGATGCTCACGGCCGCCGCGGTGTTGACCCTGGCTCGTGATGGGACGCTCAGCCTCGACGCTCCCTTGAGCAAGAAGGACAAGAGACTCGATCCCAAGCTCGGACAGCTCACCCTCGATCAGCTCCTCAGCCAGACGGCGGGACTTCGGGACGAGGCTGGCGGGCATGGCTGGGAACACGGCGAGGAAGCCCTGGACCGCTTCGTCGACTGGCTGGGGACCCGTGACAACACCACCCTGCTTCCGCCCGGTACGGCCTTCTCCTACTCGAACGCGGGCTACGCCGTGGCGGGCTCGCTGCTGACCCGGGCCGTCGGCAAGCGCTACGCCGACGCCATGGAGGAGATCCTCTTCAAGCCGCTGGGAATGACCCGCACCACGCTGCGGCCCACGATGGCGATGACCTATCCCTTGGCCGTCGGGCACGCGGCCGGCGAGAGCGGGAGGCTCGCCGTGGTGCGGCCCGTGGCGGACGACTCGCGGCTCTGGCCCGCCGGCTACGCCTTCTCCAGCGCGAACGACGTCGCCCGCTTTATCCGCGCGGTGCTCAACGGCGGCCAGCTCGACGGGCGCCAGGCGCTGCGTACGGGGGTGAGCGCGCAGCTCCTCACGCCGCACGTTCCAATCCCCACCAACGTCTTCAAGAACGGCGCGTACGGCTACGGCTTCTTCCTCCAGGACGACCGCGGGATGCGCCGGGCCGAACACGGCGGCGAGCTGCCGGGCTATGGCGCCGAGATCCGCATGTTTCCGGAGCGCCGGGTGGCGGTGATCGTCCTGATGAATCGCGAGGGGGTCCGCTTCAATCAGACCTTCGACAAGGCGTTCGACCTGCTGCTGGGGCCGAAGCCCAAGGAGGAGCCGTCACCCCCGCTGAAGATCGTCAAGATGACCGCCGAGGAGATGGCATCCTACGCCGGCAGCTACGTCAACCGCGGGCACGTGGATTTCTACGTGAACGACGGCCGGCTCTTCCTGTCCCGCAACGAGGGCCCGTTGCCCGTGACCAAGATCGGCGAGCACCGCTTCCGCGTCACGCCGCGGGGGGCGCCGCCGCAGGAGTTTCTGATCTTTCCGGAGGCGGAGGGCCGGCCGGGGTATCTGCAGATGCTCATCTGGGTTTATCGGAAGGAGTGAGAGGCGAGAACCAGCATGCCCGCGATGGACCTTAATGGCATCGAGGCGCTGGTTGTCGACCAAGCAGACTTATAGCGCTGAGTCAGGCGATCATCGTTTCGAACGCGACACGCAGTTGCTCGTGCTCGGATTTGGCCGTTGAGAAGTTGAGTTTTTCAAATCCAATGACTTTCCCGCCACGATCCTTCATCAGGATAACCTCATCCCCGGTCTCTTCACAGATATACTCGTCCTGCGGTTCCCCGAACCACACCGTCAGGGTGTTGCCGGTCTGGTCATGAAAGACTTTTACCTGGGCCATATCCGTTCTCCTTCTTTGATGGCATCCGTAGGATAGGTTGTAATGAGAAAACCCTCGCCATCGGTCCTCTTTGCAACTGCGCAGATCCAACGTCCTCTTTTCTCCACTCGGTAGAAGAGATAGACGCTCGGATCAACCCGGCTGGCTCTGATCTCCACAGGATCCCTCAACACCTCCTCGACATCGGCTTCCCGGCCGACCATCGCAGGGTGCTTCTCCATGATGATGATAGACCAATACGAACGCGGCACGTGGACTCGGAAGCCCAAAGGCGTCGGGACATCGAAGAGCCAACTCTCTGGTGAAGGCGCGTCGGTCATTCCCAGAAAGTATCTCCTAGTTCCGCAGAAAAAGCACGGGTCGCTCAGGATCTCACCGGAAATCATGGCTCGGCACCGCCACCAGATCCCTGCGGGGCCGGCGGGCCGGCCCAGGCGGGCCACCTGCCAGAGGGCAACCCGCCGGGTGAGCCCGAAGCAGGCGAGCGCCCCGCTGGCGGCCAGGGTCTGGAGCTCGTCCTCGTGCAGATCGTAGCGCCTCACCAGGTCCTCGGCGTCGGCGAACGGGGTAAGATGTTCGCGATGGATCTCGTGGACCGCCTCCGCAGCAGCATCGCGTCGCTCCCGGCCGTGCGGCTGGCCGTGCTTTTCGGCTCGACGGCCCGGGGAGAGGCGAGATCGCGGAGCGATGTCGATCTCGGCGTCCTCCTCGATCCGGACACTCGGGACGTCCGCCTTCACGTCGGAGCCGAGCTCGGCCGGGCCGCGGAGCGCGAGGTCGACCTGATCTTCCTCGGCGAAGCGCCGCCCCTGCTGCGCTTCGAGATCTCCCGGGACGGCGTGCTGCTTTTCGAAAGGGAAGATGGCCTCTGGACGGATTTCAAGGTCCGGGCCATGGTCGACTGGTGGGACTGGGCGCCGTACGCGAGGATGTTCACCAAGGCGGCGGTCCAGCGGCTGCGAGAAAGGGTGAGACATGGTCAAACCTGACGTGGTTGGAAGGAAGCTGTCCCGCGCCACGGAGTGGCTCGACAAGGCCGAGGAGAGACTGTCACGGCCCTCTGCGGAGTTTCTTTCTGATGATGACAGTCAGGACCTGGCGAGCTTCCATCTACTTCTCGCCATTCAGGAGTGCATCGATCTTGCTGCACATTGGATCGCCGACGCTGGGTGGGAGTCTCCCGACGAGGCCGGCGCCCTGTTCGGTGTCCTGGTGAGTCGGCGGGCAATCGATCACGATCTTGCCGTCAAGCTGAAAGGCGCCGTCGGTCTGAGGAATCGGATCGCTCACGGCTACTCGACGGTGGATCATGAGCGGATCCATAAAGAATATCGGGAGGGTGTCGAGGCGTTGCGAAAGTTCCTGGCTCTGGTTGCCGATGAAGCTGGGATGTGAGTCAAGCAAAGGCACAGATGATCGTCCCCTCGCCGGAAATCATGGCTCGGCACTGCCACCAGATCCTTCAAGGACCAGAACTTCTCGCCCTTGACCGAGATCGTCCCAGCTTTTCGGGCGGCGCGACGAGCTTCGGCGCGAGCGAAACGAACCTGTGCTCGCTTTGCCTCTCTCGCTCCTTGATGTCTTGAAAGATCCTTTCGAGATCGTAATCGAACTTTGCAGCGTATTCGTCTCGTGCCTTCCTTACTTCTTCAACGATTGGGTCGTCCCACATGGCTATTCTCCCATCAACTCTTCCGGTGTACAGATCACGGGTGGTTCGTATCCCGCCTCTCGACGATAGTATTGAGCTGGCGTTGGATTTGCGCATTGGCTATGTGCTTGCAGTTCCAGGTCAAGAGGTAGTCTATCCCATGGACCGTAGAAATTGAAACGTGAGAAGCGTCAGCAGCAAACTTTAGGGGAATTACCTGTCGCTGGACCAACCGTTGGGCCAATGCCAAAGACGCTTCCGTGGTTGGGAGGAACGGTATTCCAGCCAAGAAATCAAGACGTTTTCTCGCTATGGTTTGATCACCGGCGGCAATCTCGGTGGCCACGAATTCGGAGCTAAAGACTTCGAATTCGAACCGTCGGTCCATCCACCATTCCACAGTCAACTGCTGGTGAGCGGCCACGAGCAAGTCCCTGCTGAGTCGGGCAGCGAGATAGCTGATGATCGTCGTTTCTATGTAGACCGTGGGTTTCACCGAGCCACTCCAATCCAGGCGCTCCGTATCATACTCCCCCTCACCGGAAATCGTGGCTCGGCACCGCCACCAGATCCTTCAGGGACCAGAACTTCTCGCCCTTGACCGAGATCGTCCCGTCCCGCTTCTGGAGGATGCCCTCGACCAGCAGGCCGGGGGAGCCGACGATGAGCTTGCGGTGCTGCTGGAGGAGGTCCGGGGGGACCACGGCCTGGGACATGCCGGTCTCGTCCTCCAGGGTGAGGAAGAGGAGGCCCTTGGCCGTGCCCGGGCGCTGGCGGACGATCACCGAGCCGGCCGTGCGCACGCGGGCGCCGTTGGGCAGGGCGTCGAGACGGGCGGCGGGAGTGACCCCCTTCTTCTCGAGCTGCTCCCGGAAGTAGCTCATCGGGTGGGGACCCAGGGTGAGCTGCGCGGTGCCATAGTCCGTCATCGTCTCTTCGGCCGGAGTCATCTCGGGGAGCGGCGAGGGCTCGGGATCGGTCAGGCGATCGAGCAGAGGGCCGGCGGGCCGTCCCAGGCGGGCCACCTGCCAGAGGGCGGCGCGGCGGGTGAGGCCGAAGCAGGCCAGCGCCCCGCTGGCGGCCAGGGTCTGGAGCTCGTCCTCGTGGAGGTCGCAACGCCGCACCAGGTCCTCGGCGTCGGCGAATGGCGCCTTCGCCTGCTCGGCTTCAATGGCCGCCGCCGCCCGGTTGCGCAATCCCCGCAGGAAACGGAAGCCGATGCGGATCGCCCCCACCGCCGGCGCCAGGCCGGTCCGAATGTCGCGGACACCGCGCGCCCCCTCCCGCAGCACCCGGTCCTCCCAGCGGCACTGCACGCCGGAGGTCTGGACGTCCACGGGCCGGATCTCGACGCCGTGGCGCTGGGCGTCCTTGACCAGGGTGGCCGGGTGGTAGAAGCCCATGGGCCAGGCGTTGAGCAGGCCGAGGTAGAAGGCGGTCGGGTGGTGGGCCTTCAAGTAGGCACTGGCGTAGGCGATGAGGGCGAAGCTCGCGGCGTGCGACTCGGGGAAGCCGTAGAGCGCGAAGGAGGTGATCCCCTGGACGATCTCGTCCTGCGGCTTGCCGGTGATCCCCTTGGCCGTCATGCCACGGCGCAGCTTGTCCACGATGGCGTTCATCCGCTCGACCGAGCGTTTGGAGCCCATGGCCCGGCGCAGCTCCTCGGCTTCGCCGCCGGTGAAGCCCGCTGCCACCATGGCGACCTTCAGGAGCTGCTCCTGGAAGATGGGCACGCCGAGCGTCCGCTCCAGGATGGGCTTGAGGCTTGGGTGCGGGTATTCCACCGGCTGCCGGCCGTTGCGCCGCTCGAAGTAGGGGCTCGCCAGGTTCCCCGCGATGGGACCGGGGCGGATGATTCCCACCTGGATGACGATGTCGTAGAACCGCGTGGGGTGGTTGCGGGGCAGGGAGGCCATCTGGGCCCGGCTCTCGATCTGGAAGCAGCCCACGGTGTCCGCCTCCTGGAGCATGCGAAAGACCTTGGGGTCGTCCGGCGGCAGGTGGGCGAGGTCGACGTGCACCCCCTCGCGCTGCTTGATGGTGGGGACCATCTCCTCCAGGGCGGCGAGCATGCCCAGCCCCAGCAGGTCCACCTTGATGATGCCGAGGTCCGCGCAGTCGTCCTTGTCCCACTGGATGACCACGCGGCCGGGCATGGTGGCGGGCTCCAGGGGGACGACCTCGTCCAGCCGGCCGGCGGCGATCACCATGCCTCCCGTGTGCTGGCCGAGGTGGCGGGGGAGGTTGTGGATGCGCGTCCACAGCTCCATGAAGTGCGCGAGGCGCGGCTCGCTCGGGTCGAAGCCGGCGGCGGCCAGCTCGGCGGTGAGCGACTTGTCGTCGCCGCTGTGGATGTCGTAGGTGAAATTCCCGAGCTGGCCGGCCAGCTTCTCGATCTGCTCCTCGGAGTAGCCGAAGACCTTGGCCACCTCGCGGGTGGCCGAGCGGTCGCGGTAGGTGATGACGGTCGCCGTCATGGCCGCGCCGTGGGGGCCGTAGCGCTGGTAGACGTGCTGGATGACCCGCTCGCGCTGGTCCCCTGAGGGGAGGTCGAGGTCGATGTCCGGCCACTCGCCCCGCTCCTCGGAGAGGAAGCGCTCGAAGAGGAGCTCCATCTTCACCGGATCGACGGCGGTGATGGACAGGGCGTAGCAGACCGCGCTGTTGGCCGCCGAGCCCCGCCCCTGCGCGAGGATCTTCTCGCGCAGACAGAAGTTGACGATGTCCCAGACGATAAGGAAGTAGCCGGCGAGGTTGAGCTTCTCGATCAGGTCCAGCTCCTTCTGGATCTGGCCTTGAGCCTTGGCCGTCAGCGGCCGGAAGCGGGCCCTGGCGCCGTTCCAGGTGACGTGGCGCAGATAGGAGGCCGGCGTCTCGCCCGGCGGCAGCGGGTAGTCGGGGAAGCGGTAGCCGAGGTTGGCGAGGGTGAAGTCGAGCTCCCCGGCGAGGCGGACGCTGCCGGCGAGCGCTTCGGGAAGGTCGGCGAAGAGGCGGCCCATCTCGGCGGCGCTCTTGAAGTGGCGCTCGCGATGTGCGGCGAGGAGCCGGCCCCCGGCGTCGAGGGTGGTGTGGTGGCGGATGGCGGTGAGCACGTCGTGGAGCGGCTTGTCCTCCGGACGGGCGTAGCGCACGCCGTTGGTGGCGACGAGGGGGAGGCGCAACCGGCGGGCGAGGTCCACCAGGGCTTGATTGCGGTGCTCCTCCTCGCGCAGACGATGGCGCTGCAGCTCGACATGGAGGCGGCCGGGGAAGAGGTGGCCGAGGCGCTCCAGCAGCCGGCGGGCAGGATCGACACCACCCTCGGCGAGCTCGCGGGCCAGCGGGCCCTCGTCGCCGCCGGTCAGGCAGTGGAGGCCGCCGGCGTGCTCGGCGAGGAGGTCCCAGGAGACCCGCGCCTCGCCCTTGGGCCGGCCGCGTGCGGCGGCGGTCGCCAGCCGGCAGAGGTTGCGGTAGCCGGCCTGGTTGGCGGCGAGCAGTGTGAGGCGGGCCTGGGTGTCCACCCCCCTGCGCTCGACGTCAGGCTTGGGATTGGGCACCAGGCCGATCGGCCCGAAGCGGGCTCGCTGCTGGAAGAGGCTGGGCTCGTCCGCCAGCGTCACCTCGGCCCCGACGAGGGCCTTGACCCCCGCCTGCTTTGCCGCCTGGTGGAAACGGGGCGCGGCGTAGACGCCGTTGGCGTCCACCAGGGCCACGGCCGGCAGCTCCAGGGCCGCCGCCCGCTCGATCAGGTCCTCGGGGAGCGAGGCGCCGTCGAGGAAGGAGAAGGCCGAAGCGGCATGCAGCTCGGCGTAAGGGGGCGGGGCGGGTTTCCTCGCCATTACGGAAGGTTATGGCGGAAGAGGGGCGTAAGGCAAGAGGAGGCCCTCCTCTCCCACAGAGAGAGGAGGGCGGGGCTGGTGAAGGCTAGTTGCCGACCACGAAGAGGTGGCCGTCGTTCTGGGCCAGGATCTTGCCGTCGGCCGAGATGGAGAGCGGCGTGTAGGCGGCGCCGATGGCGAGATCGAGGAACAGGTTCTCGCGCAGGGTGCCGTCCGGACGGATGACGTAGACGTTGCCGTCCTCGCTGTTGTTGAAGACGGTGCCGGTGCCGTCCACGGCCGGCGCGTTGACGCACCACTCGAAGCCCGCGGGATGGTCGGAGACGCAGGTCACGTTGCCGTTGGCGTCCCGGCTGCAGCTCAGGGTGTTGGTGTTCTGCCAGCGCCACTCGGGCACCAGGTTGCTGCTCAGCCGGGTGATGAAGTAGGCCTCCGGGAAGGAGGGGTTCCAGGTGGTGCGGTCCGGCGGGCAGAAACCGGGGTCGTTGCAGTAGGAGCCAACGTCGCCGTACTGGTTGTCCTTGGTGAGGATCGAGTAGGTGCCGTCGTGGGCGTAGAGCGCCGGCGTGTCGTCCCAGCCGAAGCGGTAGGAGGTCAGGAACTGGCCACTGGAGCTGAACTTCATCAGGTGCCCCTGGGCGTAGTTGTAGCGGGTATAGGCGCCATAGAAGACGCTGCCATCCGGGGCCACGAGGGGCGAGGACGTCGAGTCGTCGAGCACGCGGCCGGCGCCCGGCCGGTTCTGCGCCGGATCGACGCCGGTGGTCGCGCCGGTGCGGCAGCCGTTGGGCGTGCCGTTGGCCGGCAGCAGGACGTTGCAGCCATCGTTGAACCGGTCGCGCAGCGAGGCGGTCCACTTCGGCGTCAGGTTGGGGTTGACGGCGACCAGGTAGCCGTGCCGGGTCCACAGGTGGGCGACGCTGATGGTGTAGATCGTGCCGTCCGGCGCGACCGCGGGGGCGACGTTGATCCCGGGGCGCTGCGAACCGCACTGCACCGCGGGCGCCACCGCGTCCGGAGCGGGCGGCCACGGGAGCTGGTTGAGGTTGAAGACGCCGACGCACTTGTCGTTGCCCGCCGGCGCGCCGGGGGTCAGCGAGGCGAAGGTGGCCGTCTGGGAGGTGCCATTGGCCGCGATCTTCACCAGCCAGGAATTGTTGACGTCGGAGTTCCAGGCATTGCCGTGGGTGAGCTTGATGGCGTTGTAGTAGACGTTGCCGGCGGCGTCGACGCTCAAGGGGCCGGCCACGAAGGTGTCCGGATCGATGGCGCCGAACGGCGAGATGCGCGCCACCTGCGCGCCCGTCGTCTTGTTCAGCTTGAACACCGAGCCGCCGGCGCCGGGCACGTAGACGAACGACCCGGTGAGCGCAGCGTGGAACACCGGCTCCCAGAACGGGCCGCCGAAGTTGGTGCCGAAGGGCACCGGTTTCCAGTCGCTCTCGAAGCTCCACTTCTCCACCAGACCTCCGCCCTGCCATTGCAGCCGCTTCTCGTTCCAGGTCTGCGTGTCCCAGTGTGCCATGGTCGTGAACGTTCCGCTCTTGAACTCCATGTAGACGTTGTTGCCGTCCAGGAGCGGCACCTGATAGTGGACCAGCAGGTCGCCGAAGCCGTTGGGATCCGCCTTCTCCGCAGCGACGAATGGATCGTAGACGACGTCGTCGAGGATGTGACTCGCCGTCTGCCCGACGGCGGTGGTGAAGCCGGTGTGCTGCGGGTTCTTCCCCCACTGGCCCCAGTCCTGGGACCGGGCCGGCAGGACGGTCAGAACCAGGGCTGCAAGCAGCATCGAGACACTTCTTCGCGTGGACATGTTTGCCTCCTCCCAGAGTCTCTGGGTAAAAAAGCTCAAACAACGATGAAAATAAACCGAACTGGTTACAGCAAAAAGATTTTGCAAGCATGAGCGGAAGATCGGAAAGGGCAGCTTGCGGCGCCCTTTCCGATCTTCGTAGCTCGGGCTAGTTGTCGCCGACGACGAAGAGGTGACCGTCGTTCTGGGTCAGGATCCTGCCGTCGCTGGCGATGGAAATCGGCGTGTAGGCGGCACCCAGGGCGAGCTTGAGGAAGATGTGATCGCGCAGCGTGCCGTTGTTGCGGATGACGTAGACGCCGCCATCCTCGCTGTTGTTGTAGACGACGCCATTGCGGTCCACGGCCGGCGCGTTGACGCACCATTCGAAGCCCGCAGGGTGGTCGGAGACGCAGGTCACGTGACCGCTGTCGTCGCGGGTGCAGCTCAGGGTGTTGGTGTTCTGCCAGCGCCACTCCGGCACCAGGTTGCTGTTGAGGCGGGTGATGAAGTAGGCCTCCGGGAAGGCCGGGTTGTTGGGTGTGCGGTCGGACGGGCAGAACGTCTCGTCGTTGCAGTAGGAGCCCACGCCGCCGTACTGATTGTCCTTGGTGAGGAGGGAGTAGGTGCCGTCGTGAGCATAGACGGCCGGCGTGTCGTCCCAGCCAAAGCGATAGGAGGTCTGGAAGCTGCCGTTGGCGGCGAACTTCATCATGTGCCCCTGGGCGTAGTTGTAGCGGGTGTAAGCGCCGTAGAAGACGCTGCCGTCCGGAGCGACCACCGGCGACGAGGTCGAGTCGTCGATCACGCGGCCGGCGCCGGGCCGGTTCTGCGCCGGGTCGACGCCGTTGTGGGAACCGGTGCGGCAGCCGTCCGGCGTGCCATTGGGCGGCAGGAGCACGTTGCAGCCGTCGTTGAACCGGTCGCGCAGCGAGGTGTGCCACTTCGGCGTCAGATTGGAGTTGGCGGCGATGATGTAGGACTGACGGCTCCACAGGTGGGCGACGCTGACGGTGTAGATGGTGCCGTCCGGCGCCACGGCGGGAGCGACGTTGTTGCCGGGGCGCTGGGTGCCGCAGGGCACCGTGGCCGGCACGGCGTTCGGGCTCGGCGGCCAGGGCAGATCGGCGGTGTCGAAGACGCCCAGGCACTGGTCATTGCCGCCCGGCGCGCCGGGGGTCAGGGACTTGTAGGTGGCGGTCTTCACCGTGCCGTTGGCCGAGACCTTCACCAGCCACGAGTTCACGACGTCCACGTCCCACGGATTGGTGGCATCGAGCTTCATGACGTTGTAGTAGACGTTGCCGGCGGCGTCCGTGGTGAGCGGGCTGGCGACGAAGGTATTGGGATCGAGAGCGCCGAAGGGCGAGATCCGGGCCACCTGCGCGCCGGTGGTCTTGTTGACCTTGAAGATCGAGCCGCCGAAGCCCGGGACATAGACGAAGGAGCCGGCCAGCGCGGCGTGGAACACCGGCTCCCAGAAGGGGCCGTTGAAGGTGACCAGGCTGGCGAACGGCACCGGCTTCCAATCGCTCTGGAACGTCCACTTCACCGACAGGTGGCCATTGTCCCAATGCAGCTTCTTCTCGTTCCAGGTCTGCGTGCCCCAGTGCTCCATGTCCGTGAACGTTCCGCTCTTGAACTCCATAAACACGTCGTCGTTGTCGAGCAGCGGCACCTGGTAGTGGACGAGCAGGTCGCCCCCTGCATCGGGATCCGCCTTCTCGGCCTCCACGAACGGATCGTAGATGATGTCGTCGAGCAGGTCTTGCGCCCGCTGCCCCACGACGTTCGTCGCGCCCGTGTGCTGCGCGTTCCGTCCCCACTGGCCCCAATCGTCGGACCGGACCGGCAGACCGGCCAGCAGCAGCACCGCAAACGCGGCCAACGCACTCCGTCGCATAGACATACATGACCTCCTTCCCAGTTTCTCTGGGGTAAAAGCGATAGCACGGCTTCTATGAAAAAGAACGAACGGCGGCCCGCGCGGCCGCAGCCAGGGTCTCTCGGCAGGGCTGCTGCCTGCCAGGGGCTGGGTCCCGCGAGCCGGACCAACGACCAAAGGCTCCGAAAAAGGCTGGAGCGGCATCGACACTACGCCCCCCCTGAGGGGCTGTCAAGTGCTTGCAGCTCAACGAGTTTGGCGCAGATAATGAAGAAAAAGGCGTTGGAAGAGGGCGCTTTCCCCGCCCTCCGCGGCTCTCCCGGTGCGCCTGGGGAGAATAGGTTCCTGGTGACCGGGCACCCAGAGACGATTCTCTGACGGGAGACACACTTCATCAGTGCCGCGGATTCGCGGTTGCGGGACAGGGCCGCCGCACCCCGGGATCGCAGGACCCCGGGGTGTGGCCCCCGGCGCGGGTGGCTGGAGCCGTCCTGGCGGGGCCTAGGCGGCCTCGGCCGAGATCTCCCGCCGCCACTTGTCGAAGTGGAGGCGGGCATCGTCCTCGTTGTCCGCGAACACCACCGGGTTCTTCTCGGGGCCCGAGCGGAACAGGTTGGCGGCGGTGAGGAGCAGCTTGGCCAGCACCCGGGCCCGGAGCGGGGCGTTGAAGACCACCGTGCCCCGCACCGGGAGGAGCTTGACCGTGGCCGAGGCTTCGCGGCGCACGGCGGCCGGGAGATCCTCCAGCTCGGTCATGTCGATCCAGTAGAAGAAGTAGCTCACTTCCTTGGCATAGTCGAGGTGCGCCTGATTGAGCTGCCGGCACTCCTCGAGCGTGACATCGCCCACGAGCTTCATGTGGACGATGTCCGGAAGCTCCAGGCTGGTACTCTGACGACCACACTGATTGGTTCTGTACATCGACATCGCGACGTTCCTCCTCAGAGGGCGACGGCCCAGGGACACGACAGGGGTGAAATTGGCCCCTATCATAGAGAAGGAGCGGAGATTTCTCAAGCTGTCCAGTAGAGAAGCAGGAAACGGTGGGGGCGCCTCGCCCCGGCGGGGGAGGGATCGCCCGCCCTCAGCCGATCCGGGCGGGGGTCGACGACGGCGGGTCGCTGGCGGGGAAGGACGCCTCGGAGGCCTCATCCACCGGGTCTCGCCGGGCCTGCCCCGGCCGGATCAGCCGCGCGCCCTCCGGCAGGGGCCACTTCCCGCGGAACGCCTTGGCGCTGCCGTCGTCCACCCCGGCGCCGCTCTCCGCCGTGTTCATTCCCAGGGCTCCGTAGATCGGGCAGTGGCCGGTGGTGCCGCGATAGAGGAGGGCCGCCCCGCCCAGGGCGAGGGTCCCGGCCAGCGGCGACCGGCGAGGGTCGCGCCCCAGGCCCCAGGCGAGGAGCGCGCCGCCGCCCAGGGTCGAGATCCAGCGTTCGAGGGTGCCTACGTTTCTGTCCATGAAGAGACCTCCTTGATCTGGCGAACTGGAGAAACACCGCAAGCCGTGTGCCAACCGGCCGCGGGCGCTGCTATGCTTCGCGGACCACGGTGGACCTGGAGGAGAGACGATGAATGAGGATCTGCGGTATCCCGTCGGCAAGCTGCAGGAGGAAGGGCCGCTTGGCGCGGCGCGGCGGCTGGAGCTCATCGAGCAGATCGCCGAGACCCCGGAGCGGCTGCGCGCCGCCGTCCATGGGCTCAGCCACCAGCAGCTCGACACCCCCTACCGGCCCGGCGGCTGGACCGTCCGGCAGGTGATCCACCACGTCCCGGACAGCCACCTCAACGCCTACGTGCGCTTCAAGCTGGCGCTCACCGAGGAGACGCCCACCGTCAAGCTCTACGCCGAGGCCCTCTGGGCGGCGCTGCCGGACACCGGCCGCACGGCGCCGGAGGTCTCCCTCACCCTGCTCGACGCCCTCCACAAGCGCTGGGTGATCCTGCTGCGCGCCTTGGACGACGAAGGCTTCGCCCGCACCCTGCAGCATCCGGAGAAGGGGCTCCTCACCCTCGACCAGATGCTCGCCCTCTACGCCTGGCACGGCCGCCACCACGTGGCCCACGTCACCTCCCTGCGTGAACGCGAGGGGTGGGGGTGAGCGCCGGGCCTTTCCGGGGCAACGCCGTCCTCCTCACCGGGGCCTCGCGGGGGATCGGCCGCGAGATGGCCCTTCAGCTCGCGGCCCAGGGAGCCCGGCTCGTCCTCTCGGCCCGCGAGGCGGCGCCCCTGGAGGCCGTGGCCGCGGAGTGCCGCGCCCGCGGCGCCGAGGCGTTCGCCATCCCGGCCGACGTCGCCGAGGAAGCCCAGTGCGGCGAGCTCGTCCGTGGCGCCGTGGCCGCCCTCGGCCGCCTGGACACGCTGATCAACAACGCCGGCATCGGCATGTGGGCCCGCTTCGACGCGATGTCAGACCTCACCGTCTTCGACCGGCTGATGCGGGTCAACTACCTGGGGAGCGTCTACTGCACTTGGCACGCCCTGCCGCATTTGAAGAGCGCCCGCGGCCGGATCGTGGGGGTGTCGAGCCTGACGGGGAAGACCGGCGTGCCCACCCGCAGCGGCTACGCCGCCAGCAAGCACGCCATGGCGGGCTTCTTCGACTCCCTGCGCATCGAGCTGGCGGGCTCGGGCGTGACTGTGACCATGGTCTACCCGGGCTTCGTGGCCACCGGCATCCGCGAGCGGGCCTTCGGCGCCGACGGCCAGCCTTTGGGCAAGAGCCCGGTGCGGGAGGCCGAGGTGATGACGGTCGACACCTGCGCCCGCCTGATCCTCGCCGCCGCCGCGGCGCGCCGCCGCGAGCTGGTGATGACCGGCCGCGGCCGCCTCGGGATGTGGCTCAAGCTGCTGGCCCCCGGGCTCGTGGACCGTATCGCCCGCCGCGCCATCGAGCAGGGGCGCTGAGAGGTGTCGTGAGATGCGTGGCAACCGTTGGCTCGAGCAGCTCTTCCAGGACCTGAGCTATGCGTTGCGGACTCTCCGCCGAAGCCCTGTCTTCGCGCTCGTCGCGGTGCTCTCCCTCGCCCTCGGGATCGGCGCCAACACCGCGATCTTCAGCCTCATCGATGCCCTTCTTCTCCGCACTCTCCCCGTCCACGATCCGGCCCGGCTGGTCGCCGTCGGCGATCCGGCGCGGGTCGGCTCCCTGTCCTCGGGCAGCGTGCGCAACGACCTCTTTTCCTGCCCGCTGTACGAGCAGATCCGCGACCAGAGCCAGGTGTTCACGGGGGTGTTCGCCTCAGGCCGAACCGGCAAGCTGACCGTCGGCATCGCGCCCGCCTCCGAGGCGAGCGAAACCGCGCGCGGCCGGCTCGTCAGCGGCAACTACTTCTCGCTGCTCGGGGTGCATGCCGTGCGCGGGCGCACCTTCACCGCGCAGGAGGATCGCGGCTCCGGGTCCGCGCCCTTCGTGGTCATCAGCCACGCGTACTGGCAACGGCGCTTCGCCCGCGATGACGCGGTCATCGGCCGGAGGATCACGCTCAACGGCTATCCCTTCACGATCATCGGGGTCGCGCCGCCGGAGTTTTTCGGCGACATCGTGGGCGTTGCCACCGAGCTCTGGATTCCCTTGTCGATGCAGCCTCAGGTCAATCCCGGCCGCGTCTACAAGGACCGCTGGGACGTCAGTTGGCTCCTCCTGATGGGGCGGCTCAAGCCGGGCGTGTCGATGGCGCGGGCGCGGGCCGAGGTCAACGTCCTCTTCCCACGGATTCTCGCCGAGCGGGCGGGCTCGAGCTTCTCCCGCGACCTGCTGCCCAGCTCCGACCGAATGCGCGTGGAGGTCACCCCCGGCGCGGCGGGCTTCTCGCTGCTGCGTCGCGAGTTCTCGCAGCCCCTGTTCACCCTGATGGCCATCGTCGCGCTGGTGCTGGTGGTGGCGTGCGCCAACGTCGCCAACCTGCTGCTCGAACGGGCGATGGCGCGTCAGAAGGAGATCGCGGTCCGGCTCGCTCTCGGCGCCGGCCCGGCTCGGCTGATCCGCCAGCTCCTCACCGAGAGCATCCTGCTCTCCGGCCTGGGCGGCGCGCTGGGGCTGCTCTTCGCTCTCTGGGCCGGCACGGCGCTCCTGCGGCTGGTGGGTGTCTCCACCTCCGCGGCGCTCGATCTCCATCCCGATCCTCTCGTCCTGGCTTTCACCGCGGGCGTCTCGATCCTCACCGGGCTCCTCTTCGGGATGGCGCCGGCGCTCCGCGCCACCCGCGTCGAGCTCGCTGCCACCCTCAAGGAGAGCGCCCGCAGCGTGGCGGGAAGGGGCTCGGGAGCCCGCTGGCCGCTGACCAAGCTGCTGGTCGTCGCCCAGTTCGCCGTGTCGCTGCTCCTGCTGATGGGCGCCGGCCTCTTCGTGCGGACGCTGCAGAACCTCCAGCGCCTCGACCTCGGGTACGCCCGCGACAGCCTCCTGCTGGTCAACGTCGATCCCGTGGCCGCCGGTTACAAGGGCGCGCGCCTCGCGACCTTCCCACGCGAGCTGGTCGAGCGGCTGCAGGCCCTCCCCGGCGTGAGCGCTGTCACCTTCTCCGAGAACGGCATCTTCAGCGGCACCGAGTCCGCCACCATGGTCCGCGTCGAAGGCTTCAAATCGCCTCCGGCCGGCGATCCCGCCGTCAACTACGACCGCGTGGGCGCCGGTTACTTCCAGACGGTCGGCATTCCCCTCGTCGGCGGGCGCGATATCGGGCCGCGGGACGGGGTCGGCGCGCCCCGCGTCGCGGTGATCAATGAGGCCATGGCGAAACTGTACTTCGCGGCGGGGAGTCCGCTCGGCAAGCGTCTGGTGATCACCGGGCCGCCGGACGTCGAGTACGAGATCGTCGGCGTGGCTCGCGACGCCAGAGACCACGAGCTGCGCGCCGCGGTGTCGCCCCGCTTCTACATCCCTTTGCTGCAGTCGTCCGGCGACCTCGACGTCGCACCCAATTTCGAAATTCGCGCCCGCGTGCCCGCGGCCCTCGTCGAGCCGGTCCGCAAGTCAATCCAGGCCTACGATCGCAACCTGCCCATGCGGGATGTCCACCCGCTCACCATCATGATCGACGATTCGATCACGAATGAACGGATCATCGCCAAGCTCTCGGCCGTCTTCGGTCTGCTGGCGTTGCTGCTCGCCGCCCTCGGTCTCTATGGTGTCATCTCGTACACCATCGCCCGGCGCGTCAACGAGATCGGCATCCGCATGGCTCTGGGAGCGAGACGCACGCGCGTGCTCTGGATGGTGTTGCGCGAAACCCTGCTGCTGGCGCTCGCCGGCATCGCCCTCGGCGTGCCCGCGGCTCTCGGCTCGGCGCGCGCCGTGGCGAGCCGGCTCTTCGGGCTCTCCGCTTCCGATCCCGCGATGCTCGCCACGGCCACCGGCATCCTGATCCTCGTCGCCCTGCTCGCCGGCGTCATCCCGGGCTCCCGCGCCACCCGCGTCGATCCTGTCCAGGCCCTCCGCTACGAGTAGCCGGGCGGGCGGCCGGCCCGGAGGTACATTATTTCTTTGGCTTTGGCTCGCTGGTTGGCGGCACGATGTTCTTCAGCCGCATGTAGGTGACGAGGTTGCCGTAGTGTTCCAGATTGTGCATCTGGTTGACCGTCAGCACGCTCAGTTTCGGTGTGTCGGCTCCGAAGAGCTTCACCATTTGAGTCGCGGAGGCGTCGGTCATGCCATCGTGGCCCTGTCGCAGTAGGCGAAGGCGTCCTTGAGCGCGGCGAACAGATCGGCTTTCGCGGTCTTGGTCTCCTCGACCTTCGGGGCAGGATTCTTCTCGCCGAGCACGATGGAACAAAACGTGTACTGCGCGTCGGCGACGTGGCCAACGATCTGGCCGAAGCTGCGGACCGCGTCCGTGGGCTTGAAGCTGTAATTCTCCTCGGGCACTTTTTCGGCTGAGCGGAGCAGGACGTCCTTCACCTTCCCGTACGTGCTCTTGTTCCATGTGCTGAGCGGGTTGTCCTGGGCGAAGGCGACGGCGGCTGACGCCAGAAACAAAACCAGAAGTGTCCGCAGGACTTGACCGACCTTGACGGTGGCTTGCATTTTTTTCTCCTTGGTTGAAGGTTGGTGAATACGGCAGGAAGGTCGAGGTAGCCGATCATGAGGCGACACCTCTGCCATCCGTTCCATCGTTACTGCTGCGCTCATACTCTGCCCTCCTCAGGTGAAGGATTCCATTCAATCGCGCATGCGAATCAGATCGGTTCCCGATAGCGGCGCAGCCGCACCGCCGCGGCGAGGAAGATCGCGGCGGCTCCCAGCCCGAGCCACAGACCCGGGCTGCTCAGGAATTTTCCCGGAGTGAGCTGGGTCAGCGGATCGATCGGGGGCGTCCCCGGCAGTTTGAAGTCGAAACCTTGCGTGAACCAGCCAATCAGGCGGTATTTCAGGAAGGAGGCGAAATGCGCCGTACGAAACGCAATCCCCTCGAAGACGGTGATCGCGAGCAGCGGCAGCACGGCCCAAAGAAACGTCGCGCGCCGCGCCCAGCCGGAGACCAGCAGCAGCCAGCCATACAGGGGCGCATGCCAGAGCGCAATCGCGGTCAGGGCGTAGAGCAGCCCCAGCGACATCCTGAACAACGGCAGCCGGGTCCACAGCATCGCCACGCTTGAACCGTTCCCCAGCAGCACTGCCGAGCTCAGCAGCAGCATGATCCACTGCGTGGCAAGGATGATCGCGAAGATGAGCAGCGGCAGGACCACGAGCGAAATGCTCGCCTTCGAGAGCACGGTCGTGCGATCCGAAACCGGCAGCGATTTCCAGAACAGGAGGCTGCGATCGCGGCGTTCGCCGTGCAGCGCGTCGAGACAGTAGAACACTCCGACGATGAACGCGGTCAGGATGAGCAGAGCCGCAACGGCGCTGTAGGGCAGGGCGACCGCCTGGCGCTGCTTCGCCGGGTCGAGCGCCAGGACGGCACGCATGCGGTGCGGCAGAGTGATCGTTCTGATCAGGAAGCCGAACAGCGCGACGGCGGCGGCGGCCAGCGGCGCGATATAGATGGAACGGTTCTCCCACAATTCACGCCGCACCGACCAGTATATGGGGCGGGTCGCCGGCATCGCCGACATTGAGCTCGCTGGAGTCGTCATTGCGCCGCTCCTTGGGCCTCGCCGGCCTGATTGCTGATCACGGCGACGAACAGGTCGGCGATGCTGGGCGTGCGCACGTCGCCCAGCGCGGCGAGCTGGTGGCGATCGGCCTGATCGAACAGCAGGATGCTGCGGCCGAACACCTGGCGCTCGTGAATCGGATTGAGCACCCGGGCTGCGGCGACATGCTCAGGGTTCACCATCACTTGCAGATAGCGCGACTCGAATTCTTCCATGCTGCAATCGAGCACGATGCGGCCGCGGTTGATGAACATGACGTCGGTGAGGACGTCCTGGATCTCTTCCACCTGATGTGTCGTCACCACGATGGTGCGGCTGCGATCGAAGTAGTCGTTCAGCAGTGAGTCGTAGAACTGTTTGCGATACAAAATGTCCAGGCCGAGCGTCGGCTCGTCCAGCACCAGCAGTCTCGCGTCAATGGCCATGACCAGAGCGAGGTGCAACTGGGCCACCATGCCCTTCGACAATTCTCTGACCTTGCTGGCGCGCCGGATGGCGGTCCTGGCAAGAAAACCCTCCGCCTTCGCGCGATCGAACCGGGGATGCACGCCGGCGACGTAGTCGAGAGCCTGGGAGACCCGCATCCAGCGCGGCATCACGGCGACGTCGGCAATGAACGACACATCGCGCATGAGCTGATCGCGCGCGGTCCAGGGGTCGCGTCCGAGCACCTTCAACTCTCCCTGATAGGGGGTGAGACCGAGGATCGCGTTGAGCGCGGTGGTCTTGCCCGCGCCGTTGGGGCCGATGAGTCCGAGGATGCGGCCCTCTTCGACACGCAAGTCGAGGCCGTCCAGCGCGATCGTGGTGCCGAAGGCCTTGCGGAGGCCGTTTGCTTCTATGCATGCCATCGCTTCAGCGCTCCTCCTCTGTGGTATCCGAGGTCGACCGGCGGTTGGCGGAATCCAGCAACTCTTCCAGTGTCAGTCCGAGCCGCTGAATGGTTGCGACGACCCTGGGCCATTGTTCCGCGAGAAACTTCTGGCGTTCGCCCTGCAGCAGCAGATTGCGCGCGCCGGGTTTGATGAACATGCCGAGACCTCTCCTCTTCTCGACAAGCTGCTCGTCGACCAGTTGTTGATAGCCCTTCAGAACCGTGATCGGATTGACCCGATATTCGGCGGCGACATTGCGCACGGACGGCAGCGGATCGCCTTCCTTGAGCATGCCGTCGAGTATCAGGGCGACGACACGGTCCCGAAGCTGGCGGTAAATCGGCTGGTTGTCGTTCCACTCACCATCCATCCCGTGTTCCTGATGTCCTTGCGAGAGAGCTGCGAGTGGTCGCCTGGTCGACCGCTGCGTCCTCTCTGGTGATGTAGTTAACCATAACACCAGTTCACGTGTCAAGAGGTGGCCTGCAACCGGTGCTTCCCGCCCTGCCCGAGGCGAGATACCGCTCGCGGAGATGGCGCCCGGCCGGGGAGGGCTCAGGACTCCGAGCCGCAGTTGTTGAGGCAGCGGTTGAGGTTGAGCTCGCGTCCGGCAGTCGATCTCGCACTGGTGGCCGCCGAGCTTTTGCCGGCCGTCAGCGCCGCCGTCGCGAGACCGAGGGCCGCATAGAGTGTGAACCTTCGGAGAGGAGGAGGACGAAGACGAGTGGTGAAATCCCCATACGCGCTAACTTGCTTACCAGCCCACAGAGGCGGGCGACCAGATCCTCCTCGGAATTGCCCGGATGCTTTGCCGACACTCCCCTCGCGACGTCCGCACGGCGCAGCGAGGGGAGTCTGGTCGTCACGATCAGCGGTAGATAGTGACGAAGTCGGAGAGGGTGTTCCCCGACGGCCACAGGTCCTGGCAGGGTCCGCCGTTGATCCTGGCCGAATAGTTCGTGACGGTGCGATGGATCGTGCCGCACTGCCCGGTGCCGTTCCAGGTGCGGCACGAGTAAGCGAAGCCGTCATAGGGGAGGTAGTAGGACTCGGTCCCGGTGCACCCCGGGCCGGAGAAGTGGCTGACGTATGTGCCCTGGACGGGGACGCACGACCCTTCTCCGCAGCCGCCCCCGGCAGGGCTCGACCCCTCGTACCTCAGCTTGAACTCTGCATCCCCCGTGCTGTAGTAGCCGCAGTTCGGATCGAGAAAGCTCACCGGCGTGGCTCCCAGAGAGTCATCGCCGTCGTGAATCTGTACCGTGTAGTTCAGCCCGTGGAAGTTGTAGGTGAAGGTTCCGTAATCCGAGCCGTCCTGCTCCCAGACCGCCATGGCGAACGTGTCGCCGTAGTAGCTTGCCAGTAGAACAGCGGTCCGTTGATCGAATACCACCGACCCTCGTCGTCTACGTTGCTCATGAAGAACTGCCCTCGAATACCCTGGTTATCCACGAAGCTGTACGTCGCGTAGATCTCCGGCGAGCCCTTGAACCAAGGCTCGTGATCGTTGTTAATCTTGATCTCGTGCAGGAACTCGTGGTCTCCGGCGGCGTGGGCGCGCGGATCGCAGACGTTAGGGGCAGCGGGCGTGTAAACCGGCGATGCGGGTTCGGACGGAACGTCACCACCCGGATCCGAAGGGTCGCTGGGGTCCTGGACTATCATCTTGGCTGCCGCGGTTCTGTCCATTGAGTGGGGCTGAGCAAACTCAGGGCGCAGATAGCCGTTCCGGTCCGTACGCTCGTTCAGGCCGACGACCACGACAGGGAAGCTCGGCTCGGTCTGAGCATCGATCAGGTAGCGACGGCCGGTCGCATCGAAGGCCTCCACCTCTCGGAGGTCGTCGTCGTCGACGTCAGCCGGGACGAACGCGACCAGCGGCACCGTGCTCTCTGCGTCCCAGTCCTTGAACCCGACTGGAATGGAAATCTGAAGCTGCGGCAAAGCGGAGGCGTAAGAGTCCAGATCACCGAAAGCGGCTTCCCTGCCCGCCAGCGTGCCTGCCCGCTTCTGCAGCTTTCCGACCGCGCTGCCCAATGCCTGCCGGAAAGTCCGGCCGCTCCCGACTTTGTGGTTGGCGATATCCCGATAGAGGACGTCGAAGTCGCCGTCGAACTTCTTGCCCACTTCCTGCTTGACGATGCGGCGGGTCTGCTTCTCCCCGAGGGCCGCCGCGAGTGCCTGAGCGACCTCCCGAAGAGCGGGATTCAGAGACTTCTCGTTTTCCTGCACAGTGTTGTTCACCGGGGGGGCGGTTCTCAGGCCGCCTGACCGCCGAGACCCGGTGTCCTGCCGGTGCTGCCCGGCCTGCGCCCAAGCGGAAGTGACTGTCATCAGCGCGAGAGCCGCGAAAACCAACTTCTTCATCGACTTTCTCCTTCAAAGTTTAGGGGGTGTCCGTAGAACCTGCAGAGATGATTTCAGTGTGTCGGAGCACTTCGTCACCTTGCGGATTGGACAACAAAGGAGCTGCGGCGTCTCGCGCTAATTTCGTCTGCTTCTTAAAATACGTCAATTTCGCGAAATTCTTTTGCTGGCAACGCAAAGGGCGCACCCGCAAGGTGCGCCCTTGGAACCAAGCTCCACAACCGGCTAGGAAGCGGCCATGGACTCGTTGAGGTACTCGTGGACCGAGGCCAGATGAACCTGGTATCTCTTGCTCACGCGGACAGCCTGGATCTGACCCAGCTCGATCCAAAGCTGAATCGTCCGGCGTGACACCCCCACGATCTCCGAGGTTCGCAGGGTACATGCGAAATGCTTTCGTCTCTCGTTCTTGTCAAGGCTCAGGAAAAGATTCAAGAGAGCTGTATCGGAGCTCTTCGGCTGTCTCGGTGGTACCAGAAGATGTACCTTAGTGGCCATAGCGTGAAGATCCTTTGATGACAGAGGAGGAGAGTCCTCGGATGATCCAGGGAAACCCGGATCGCTTCCGGCAGACCGGCTGATCCGAGTTGGCTACCGCGATGACGAATGGCCGAAGTGGGCCGACACTGCCTAGTCGAAGCGTACAACACCTCCTGCAGGCAGGTTATTCCTAATACTCGAATCTTCGCGGGATCAGCGGGTTGAGCCGAGACCATCGGGGGCCGCTCTGGTCGCATCCCACCGCAGTAGCGACTTCGAATGCCGGAACGCCGCTCTCGGATCGCCCTGCGGGACTCGGCTCGCGCGCGGATACTGCTCTGGCCTTCAGATCGGCAACGACATTCAGTATTGCCAGGGCAACACCTCCTACCAGTGCGCCTGCATCGCCCCCAATTGAAACCTCCGGCATCGGGCCTGGGTGGTCGTCCGGGCCTGATGCCACATGTCTGCTGCTGACGACCAGAGTCGTTGAGGGCCGGCGGCTCGCTACTCCTCCTCGACGAACGTCCCGTCCTCTTTGAAGGTCGCCTCGTGCTTCTTGCCTTTGGCGTCCTTGAAGGCGATCTCATAGGTGACCGTGCCATCGGCCTTGGTCTGCTTCTCGGCCTTGCTCGCCTTGGTCTTGGGATACTTCGCCTCGAACGCCGCCGTCACGGTCTTGGGGACGGAGCCCGTCGCGACCTCTTCCTCCGTCAGCAGGACGGAGCCTTCCGGGCTGATATCGAGCTCGAGCTTCTTCGCCTTGTCAACAGGACCCCAAATTTCCCCCCCTTCAGGACGCTAAAAATCCCCCCTCTGGATAGGGCCGCCCCCCTGGGGGACGGCAGTTAGTGGGTCCCGAGGG
>JAJKHS010000079.1 GCA_021154885.1 Thermoanaerobaculum sp. | reverse complement strand
GCGCGGGTGCTCATCACCCGGGAAGCCCTGAAGGGCGAGCTGGCGGTCGGGCCTGAGGTCGTCGTTCTTGCCGTGGACTCGCAGGCGGAGGCGATCGGGCGGGAGAGCACGGAGCGTCTCGAAGGACTTGCATCGCCGGAAGACCTGGCCTACGTGATCTACACCTCGGGCTCGACGGGCACCCCGAAGGGGGTGGGCGTCAGTCACGGGGCCGCGGCCTGCCATCTGCGGACCATGGTTGACAACTACGGCCTGGGGAGGGGAGAGCGGTTGCTGCAGACATCGTCCTGGAGTTTCGACGCTTCGCTGGATCAGCTCCTGTCGCCGCTGACGGTAGGTGCCACGGTGGTGCTGTGGGAGGGGGATCTGAGCGCCGAGGAGCTGGAGCGGCGGGTGATCTCGCAGGGCGTGACGGTGGCGGACCTGCCGCCGTCGTTCCTGCAACTCTGGGCGCGGGAGACTTCGGGGGGCGAGTCTTCACCCCTGCCGGTGCGGCTGGTGATGACGGGGGGCGAGGCGCTGGCGCCGGAGGTGGTGCGCCTGTGGCCGTCGACGCCCCTGGGTGCGGCACGGCTGCTCAACGGCTACGGCCCGACCGAAGCCGTGATCACGGTGAGCCTGCACGAGGTTGCAGCCGGCGTGTCGCTGTCCGCGGTGCCCATCGGCCGGCCGCTGGCGGGCCGCTGGGCGCATGTCCTGGATCGGCACGGCAACCCGGTTCCGGCCGGCGTGCCGGGGGAGCTGGCCCTCGGCGGTCTGCTGGCCCGTGGCTATCTCGGCCGGCTGGACGTCACGGCCGAGCGATTCGTGCCGGACCCCTTCAGCGGCGAGCCGGGAGCGCGGCTCTACCGCACGGGAGACCGGGTGCGCTGGCTGGCGACGGGCGATCTGGACTTCCTGGGACGGCTCGATCAGCAGGTGAAGGTGCGCGGCTTCCGCATCGAGCCCGGAGAGATCGAGGCGGCGCTGGCTCGCCACCCGGCGGTGGCGCAGGCGGCCGTGGTGGTCATGGGCGATGGAGTGGCCCGGCGGCTCGTGGCATTCCTCGTGGCCAGGGGGGAAACGCCGATCCCGGACGCCGCGGATCTGCGCGCCTTCCTCGGGAGCACGCTGCCGGACTACATGATGCCCTCGGTGTTCGTCGAGATCGGAGCCCTGCCGCTGACGCCCAGCGGCAAGGTGGATCGCCGTGCCTTGGCCGGTATGGCGCCGGCAGCCGGGACGCGCCAGGGCTCGACGGCTCCGTCCACACTGGTGGAGCAGGTCCTGGCGGGGATCTGGGCCGAGGTGCTGCACCTCGGCGAGGTCGCCGCCGACGCCGACTTCTTCGCGCTTGGCGGCCACTCGCTGCTCGCCACCCAGGTGGTCTCGCGGGCGCGAGAGGCATTCGGGGTGGAGCTGCCCCTGCGCAGCGTGTTCGAGAAGCCGACGGTGGCCGCCCTGGCCACCGAGATCGAGAGCCTCAAGGCGGGGGCAGGAGGTCTCGAGGTGCCGCCGCTGCGGCCCGTGCCCCGGGAGGGAGACCTGCCGCTCTCCTTCGCCCAGGAGCGGCTCTGGTTCCTCGACCAGCTCCAGCCGGGCTCGTCCGCCTACAACGTGCCGGCTGCCGTGAGGCTGAGGGGAAGGCTCGACGTCTCAGCCTTGGCGGCGACGCTTCAGGAGATCATGCGGCGTCACGAGTCGCTGCGCACCTCCTTCACGGTCCGGTCCGGCCAGCCCGTGCAAAGGGTGGCGCCAGTCGTCGATCTGTCCCTCTCTGTGGTGGATCTCGGACATCTGGAGTCGGGGCAGCGGGAGGTGGAGACCCGCGTGCTGACGGCAGCCGAGGCGTTGCGACCGTTCGACCTGCGCCGGGCGCCGCTGTTGCGGGCGACGCTGCTTCGCCTGGCCGGGGAGGAACACGCGCTGCTGCTGACACTGCATCACATCGTCTCGGACGGCTGGTCGACCGGGGTGCTGGTGCGGGAGATCGTGGCCCTCTATCGCGCCTTTGCGCAGGGCGAGCCCTCGCCGTTGCCCGAGCTGCCGGTGCAGTATGCGGACTTCGCGGTCTGGCAGCGCGGCTGGCTTCAGGGCGAGCCCCTCGAGGCCCAGCTCGCCTACTGGCGGGCGGTCCTCGCCGGGGCTCCCGTCCTTCAACTCGCCACCGACCGGCCGCGGACGGCTCTCCAGGGCCACCGCGGCGCCGACGTCGTCTTCCGCCTGCCAGCCGAGGTGAGCGACGGCGTGCGAACCCTTTCACGCCAGCGGGGGGCCACCCCGTTCATGGTCCTGCTGGCCGGCTTCGAAGCCCTGCTCCAGCGCTACACGGGTCAGGACGACCTGATTGTGGGCTCGACCATTGCCAACCGCACGCGCAGTGAGCTCGAAGGACTGATCGGCTTCTTCGTCAACACTCTGGCACTGCGCGGGGACCTGTCGGGCAATCCTGATTTCTCCGCCTTGCTGGTGCGGGTGCGGGAGTCGGCCCTGGGGGCCTACGCGCATCAGGATCTGCCGTTCGAGAAGCTGGTGGCGGAGCTGCAGCCGGAGCGGGACCTCTCCCGCTCGCCGCTGTTCCAGGTGCTCTTCCAGGTTCCTGAGACGCCGATCGATGCGAAGCCCGTGGAGCTGCCGGACCTGGAGCTGCAGCCCATGGGAGTGGGAGGACAGACCGCGAAGCTCGACCTGGTGCTCAACCTGTTCAATGCTGGGTCGACCTTCATTGGATCGCTCAACTACAACACGGGCCTGTTCGAGGCGTCGACGGCGGAGCGGCTCGCGCGCCACGTCGGATCGCTGCTCGCGGTGATGGTGGCGGAGCCCTCCCTGCCGATCACGACTCTGCCACTCCTCTCGGCGGCAGAGCTGCATCAGCTCGCCCTGGAGTGGAACGAGGCGCCGTCCGAGGACTTGGGAGCCGGCGTGCTGCACGAGCGGTTCGCCGAGCAGGCCGCCCGCTCTCCCGAGGCCACGGCCGTGATCTGCGAGGGGGAGGGGCTGAGCTACGGCGATCTGGAGGCGCGCTCGAACCAACTCTCTCGTTACCTGGTCAGTCTGGGTGTTCTGCCGGGCGACCGGGTGGGTCTGTGCCTGGAGCGGTCGGTGGCGATGGCGGTGGCCGTCCTCGGCGTGCTGAAGACGGGCGCGGCCTACGTGCCGCTCGATCCCGCGTATCCGCCGGAGCGCCTGGCCTTCCTGCTGGCGGACAGCCGGACGCCGGTGCTGCTGACCCAGGAGTCGCTGGCCGGAATCCTGCCGCAGCCCGGAGCGGACACGCGGGTGGTCTTCGTGGACCGCGACGCGGAGCGGATCGCTCGCGAGCCCGCTTCGGCTCCCCGGGTACCGGTCTCGGCGGAGTATCCGGCCTATGTCATCTACACCTCCGGCTCGACGGGACAGCCGAAGGGCGTGGTGGTGCGGCACGGCAACGCCCTGCGTCTGTTCTCGGCGACGAAGCGGTGGTTCGGCTTCGGCCCGCAGGACGTCTGGACGCTGTTCCACTCCTATGCCTTCGACTTCTCGGTATGGGAGATCTGGGGCGCGCTGCTCTACGGCGGCCGCCTGGTGGTGGTTCCCTATTGGGTGAGCCGTTCACCGGAGGCCTTCTACGAGTTGCTGCGGTCGGAGAGAGTCACCGTCCTCAATCAGACGCCTTCCGCCTTCCGTCAGTTGATCTGGGCCGAGGAGACGGTGCTCGCAGGAGCCGAGCCGGATCTCGCGTTGCGGTACGTGATCTTCGGTGGCGAGGCGTTGGAGCCGGCGAGCCTGGCACCGTGGTTCGAGCGGCACGGCGACGAGCGTCCGCGGCTGGTCAACATGTATGGCATCACCGAAACCACGGTGCACGTCACCTGGCGCGAGGTGGGCTGGACAGACGTGGGCCGGGCGGTGAGCGCCGTCGGCTGTCCGATCCCGGACCTCGGGGTCTACCTGCTCGACTCCTCGCTGCTGCCGGTGCCGGTGGGCGTGCCGGGGGAGATCCACGTGGCAGGCGCCGGTCTGGCCCTCGGCTACCTGGGCCGGCCGGAGCTGACGGCGGAGCGGTTCGTGCCCAATCCCTTTGGCGAGCCGGGCTCGCGGTTGTACAAGAGCGGTGACCTGGCGCGGCGCCTGCCCGACGGCGATCTCGAGTACCTGGGCCGGATCGATCATCAGGTGAAGATCCGCGGCTTCCGCATCGAGCTGGGGGAGATCGAGTCGGCGCTGGTGCGCCACCCGGCGGTGCGCGAGGCCGTGGTGCTGGCTGTCGACGACCCGGACCGCCGGCTGGTGGCCTGGGTGGTGCCGGCCGCGAGCGAGGTACCGGCGCTGTCGGACCTGCGGAGCTTCCTGGCGCAGAGCTTGCCGGACTACATGCTCCCCTCGGCGCTGGTGCCGCTGGAGGCTCTGCCGCTGACGGCGAACGGCAAGGTGGACCGCCGCGCTCTGCCGGCGCTGGAGACGGAGCGGCCGGACATGGCCGGCTTCGTGGCGCCACGCACGGAGCTGGAGGCGTTCGTGTCCGGGCTGTGGCAGGAGGTGCTGAAGGTCGAGCGGATCGGCGTTCATGACGACTTCTTCGCGCTGGGTGGCAACTCGATCAGCGGCGCGGTGCTGATCAACCGCTTGCAGCAGGACCTCGCGGAGATCGTCCAGGTGGTGATGATTTTCGACCATCCGACGGTGGAAACCCTTTCTTCCTACCTGGCAAAGGAGCACCCGGAGGCTGTGATGCGGCTGTTGGGAAGTGATGCGGCGGGCCAGCCGCTTGACGGTCCGAAGTCGGCGGAGCGGGTTGACGAATCGAAGCTCGCCAGTTTTCTCGAGCTCATCCAGCCGCCGCCGGCGCCGGTCGCCCCGCGGAAGAATCGCCGGGCAGTGCTCGTGCTGTCGCCGCCGCGTTCGGGCTCGACGCTGCTGCGGGTGATGCTGGGCGGGCATCCAGAGCTGTTCGCGCCGCCGGAATTGGAGCTGCTGTCGTTCAAGACGCTCCGTGAGCGTAGCGCCGCGTTCAGCGGGCGCGACAGTTTCTGGCTGGAGGGCGTGATTCGCGCCGTCATGGAGATTCGTGGCTGTGGCGTGGAGGAAGCGCGGGAGCTGCTCGCAGCCTTCGAGCGAGAGGACATGACGACCGCCGAGCTCTACGGCCGGATGCAGGATTGGCTGGGCAGGCGGACCCTGGTGGACAAGACGCCGTCCTATGCGCTCGATCCCGCGACCTTGCGACGGGCTGAAGAGACATTCGAGGAGCCGCTCTACATCCATTTGATCCGGCATCCCGGAGGCATGATCCGTTCCTTCGTGGAGGCGAAGCTCGATCAGATCTTCTTCCGCCGCGAGCACAACTTCTCGCGGCGCGAGCTCGCGGAGCTGATCTGGCTTGCCAGCCATCGCAACATTGAGAGCTTCCTCCAGGGGATCCCGGAGAATCGGCAGCACCAGGTGCGCTTCGAGGAGCTGCTGCGCGAGCCAGAGGCCGTGTTGCGTGGAATCTGCCGCTTTCTGGGTCTGGACTACGACCCGGCCATGGCGGAGCCGTACCAGCAGGGCTCGGCGCGGATGACCGATGGTCCCCATGCCGAGTCGCGGATGTTGGGCGACGTCAAGTTCCATACCTACTCCGGGGTGGACGTCTCGGTGGCCGAGCGATGGCGGGAGGCCATTCCGGAGTCTTCCCTCGGCAAGGAGACGCGCAAGCTGGCGGCTCAGCTCGGCTATGAAGAGGCGCCATCGGAAGCGGCCTTGCAGCCCATCCCGCGGGGCGGTTGGAGAGAAGGCGAGCCGCTGCCGCTGTCCTTCGCGCAGGAGCGGCTGTGGTTCCTGGACCAGCTACAGCCCGGCAGCTCGGCCTACAACATCCCCTTCGCTCTACGCCTCACGGGAGCGCTGGACTCAGTGGCGCTCGGGAGGGTGCTGAGCGAGATCGTGCGCCGCCATGGATCGCTGCGCACCTCGTTCGCCGTGCGGTCGGGCGTGCCTGTGCAGGTGGTCGCGCCCGCTGTCGAGCTGCCACTGCCCCTGGTCGACCTGGGTGGCGTGGAGCCCGGCGGGCGCGAGGCGGAGCTGCAGGCCCTCAACCGTGCCGAGGCGTTGCGTCCGTTCGATCTGCGCGAGGCGCCGCTGCTGCGGGCCGTGCTGGTGCGGCTCGGGGGTCAGGAGCACGCCTTGCTCCTGACTCTCCATCACATCGCCTCGGACGGCTGGTCGACCGGCGTGCTGGTGCAGGAGATGGTAGCCCTCTATCGCGCCTTCTCCCAGGGCGAGCCCTCCCCGCTCTCTGAGCTGCCGGTGCAGTACGCAGACTTCGCGCTCTGGCAGCGCGGCCGGCTGCAGGGCGAGGCGCTGGCGGCGCAGCTCGCCTACTGGCGGGGCGTCCTCGCCGGAGCGCCGGTGCTCCAACTTGCGACCGACCGGCCCCGCAGAGCTCTCCAGGGCCGCCGTGAGGCCGAGGCCGGCTTCGTCCTGCCAGGCGAGGTGGGCCAAGGTCTGGAGCGGCTCGCCCGTCAGCGGGGAGCGACGCCGTTCATGGTGCTGCTCGCCGGCTTCGAGGCGCTGTTGCAGCGTTACACGGGGCAGGACGACCTGGTCGTGGGCTCGATCATCGCAAACCGGACCCGCAGGGAGTTGGAGGGGCTGATCGGGTTCTTCATCAACACCCTGGCGTTGCGGGGAGACCTCTCGGGCGAGCCGGCCTTCCTCGACCTGTTGGTTCGGGTCCGTGAGTCGGCCCTGGGGGCCTACGCCCACCAGGATCTGCCGTTCGAGAAGCTGGTGGCGGAGCTGCAGCCCGATCGGGATCTCTCCCGCTCGCCGCTGTTCCAAGTGCTCTTCCAACTCCAGAACGCCCGGATGGACGCCGAGCCGGTGAAGCTGCCGGGCCTGGAGCTGCGGCCCATGGGGTCTGGCGGCCAAACGGCGAAGTTCGACCTGGTGCTCAACACCTTCGGAGCCGGGGCGGCTTTCGGTGGGACGTTGAAGTACAACACCGACCTGTTCGAGGCGTCGACGGCGACGCGGCTCGTCGGGCACTTCGCGACGCTGCTTGCGGGTGCGGTGGCGGAGCCGTCCCGGCGGCTGTCCGAGCTGACGCTGCTCTCGGCAGAGGAGAGCCATCAGCTCGTCCGGGAGTGGAACGAAGCGCCGTCCGAGTCCCTGGGCTCAGGGGTGCTGCACGAGCGATTCGCCGCGCAGGCGGCCCGCTCTCCTGAAGCCACGGCCGTGGTCTGCGAAGGCGAGCGGCTGAGCTATGGCGATCTCGAGGTGCGCTCGAACCAGCTCGC
>JAJKHS010000078.1 GCA_021154885.1 Thermoanaerobaculum sp. | reverse complement strand
CTCACCGGGAGAAGAGGGAGACCAGCAAGACAGCTCCAACCGGGTTCCCCTCTCCCGGTGAGGGGGGTGGGAGGGGGCGGGAGAGGGGACAGGGGTGAGGGCCCTTGGGAGGGGGCCTTCTGGGCCAAAGTAAACGTTCATCCCTCGATCAGCCCTTCGCTCTTCATCAGCTCGGCGTTGAGCACGGCGGCACCGGCCGCGCCGCGCAGCACGTTGTGCGAGAGAGCGGCGAACTTCCAGTGCAGGACGTTGCACTCGCGGAAGCGGCCGACGGCGGTGCCCATGCCCCGCTCGATCCCGGCGTCCTTGCGGGTCTGTGGCCGGTCCGGAGCTTCCATGAGGTGGATCGGCTGTTTCGGCGCCGAGGGGAGCCCTCGCTCCTGGGGTACGCCCGAGAAGGCGGCGAGGGCGGCCAGCAGCTCCTCGCGGCTCGCCTTCTGCTCCAGCTCGACGCTCGCCGTCACCAGATGACCATCGATCGTGGGCACCCGGTTGCAATTCGCGCTGACGGTAAAGGGGAGCGGCTGGATGTGATCCCCCTCCAGGTCGCCGAGGATCTTCTGCGGCTCGCTCTCGACCTTCCTCTCCTCGTCCCCTCCTATATAAGGAATGACGTTGCCGAGGATGTCGAGCGAAGGCACGCCAGGATAGCCGGCGCCGGAGACGGCCTGGAACGTGGTGACCATCACCCGCTTGAGACCGAAGGGTTTGAGGGCCGCGAGCGGCATGACCAGCACCACGGCGGCGCAGTTGGGATTGGTGACGATGGCGCCCTCCCACCCGCGCTCGCGGCGCTGGGCGGTGAGGAGCCCGAGGTGGCCGGGATTGATCTCCGGCACCAGCAGGGGGACGTCGGCGGCCATGCGGTAGTGGCTGGAGTTGGAGACCACGACGTGCCCGGCGGCGGCGAAATCGCGCTCGATCTCCCCCGCCAGACTGCCGGACATCGAGGAGAAGACCAGCCGCGGCCCCTTGCCGGGGATGCACTCCTCGACGATCCGCTCCGCGGCGTCGGCGGGCGGCCGGCCTTCGAGCTGCCAGGCGGTCGCCTCGCGATAGCGCTTGCCCGCGCTGCGGTCGCTCGCCGCCAGCCACTTGGCCTCGAACCACGGATGGTTCTCCAAGAGCTGAATGAAACGCTGGCCCACCGTGCCGGTGGCGCCCAGAATGCCGACCTCGATCTTGTCCATGCCCTCTCCACCCGCAGCCTGACGTGGGTGCCGCTGCCCCGCCACGGAGGTGCGCTAGTTTACCGGTAGCGGGGGCGGGCCGCGTTGTCGGTATAGAGCCAAGCCATGATTCAGGCTGCTTCGTTCTCCTGAATCTGTCTCTCGATCTCCGCCCGATGTCCGCGGTAGAAGGACCAAGCATTGGCCAGGTCCTCGGCCCGAAGAGTCGGATACGCCCGCAGGAGCTCGGCCTCGCTCGTCCCCAATCTCCTCGCCTGGACCAGCAGCCAGACCGGTATCCGGGTCCAGAGACATTTAACGCCGTGTAATTAATTAAGAATCCGTCCCCTACTTCTCCGCCGCCTCCAGCAACGCCACCACATGATACCCCCGCGGCAGCTTGTTCCCCCTCAGCGCCCGGTTGCCGAGGAACTCGCGCCAGTCCGCGGGCTTCAGGTTGAGGTAACGCTTGCCGGAGTGGACGTGGAGATGGACTCCCGGCGTCAGGACGGTCAGGGCGGTCAGCTCCTCGGGCTCTCCCTTGGAGGAGAGATTGAGGATCTTCACTCCCTTGCCCCTGGGAAGCTGCGGGAGCTCTTTGATGGGGAAGACGAGCAGGCGGCCGCCGTTGCTGGCGGCGGCGAGGAGCTCGAGGCCCGGGTTGGTGACGCGGAGGGGAGTCAGGACCTTGGCTCCCTCCGGCACGGTGATCACGGCCTTGCCGGCTTTCTGACGGCTCTGGAGGTCTCCCAGCCTGGCGAGGAAGCCGTAGCCGGCGCTGGTGGCCATCAGGTAGAGGTCGTCGTCGTTGCCGATCATCACTCCCACGAAGGTGGCGCCGGGGGACAGGGTGACGTGGCTGGAGAGCGGCTCGCCCTGGCCGCGGGCCGAGGGGAGGGCGTGGGCGGCGAGCGAGTAGGTGCGGCCCGTCGAGTCCAGGAAGACGGCGGACTGGTTGGTCCGCCCGCGCACGGCCATGAAGAAGGCGTCGCCCGCTTTGTAGGAGAGCTCCCGCGGGTCCAGCTCGTGCCCCTTGCCGGCCCGCACCCAGCCCTTTTCGGAGAGCACGACGGTGACCGGCTCGGTGGGGATGAGGGCCGTCTCGTCCATGGCCTTGGCGGCGCCGCGCTCGACGATGGGTGAGCGCCGGGCATCGCCGAATTTCTCGGCGTCGGCCGTCAACTCGTCGCGCACCTTGCGGCGCAGGCGGGCCTCGGAGCTGAGGATCTTCGCCAGGGCGTCCCGCTCCTTCTGGAGGTTGCTCTGCTCGGTGCGGATCTCCATCTCTTCGAGCTTGGCGAGATGGCGCAGCTTCAGCTCCAGGATGGCCTCGGCCTGGGCGTCGCTCAAGTTGAAGCGCTCCCGGAGCTTCGCCTTGGGGTTGTCCTCGGTGCGAATGATGCGGATCACTTCGTCGATGTTGAGGTAGGCGATCAGATAGCCGTCGAGGACGTGGAGGCGGGTCAGGACCTTGTCGTAGCGGAACTGGAGCCGCTTGCGGACGGTGTCGACGCGGAAACGGAGCCACTCCGAGAGCAGCTCCCGCAGGTTGAACTGGCGCGGCCGGCCGTCGAGGCCGATCATGGTCAGGTTCACCCGGTAGCTGCGCTCGAGGTCGGTGGTGGCGAAGAGGTGGGCCATCAGGCCTTCCATGTCAACCCGATTCGAGCGCGGGGTGATGACGAGGCGCGTCGGGTTTTCGTGATCGGACTCGTCGCGCACGTCCTCCACCATGGGGAGCTTCTTGGCCGCCATCTGGCCCGCGACTTGCGTGATCACCTTGCTGCCGGAAACCTGATAGGGAAGGGCGGTGATGACCACGTCGCCGTCCTCCATCTCCCACGCGGCGCGCAGGCGCAGGGAGCCGGCGCCGCTTTCATAAATCTTTCGAATCTCGGAGCGGGAGGTGATGATCTCCGCCTCGGTGGGAAAGTCCGGACCCTGGAGGACTTCGTAAAGGGCCTCGTCCGACAGCTTCGGATCGTCGAGGAGGCGAACGCAGGCGGCCACGATCTCGCCCACGTTGTGGGGGGGGATGTCGGTCGCCATGCCCACGGCGATGCCGGAGGCGCCGTTGAGCAGGACGTGAGGGAGCCGGGCCGGCATCAGCTTCGGCTCCTGGAGGGTGCCGTCGAAGTTCGGCCCCCATTCGACCGTTCCCTGTTCCAGCTCGGAGAGGAGCACCTGGGCGAACTGCGTCAGCCGCGATTCGGTGTAGCGCATGGCGGCGAACGACTTGGGATCGTCCTGCGAGCCCCAGTTCCCCTGGCCGTCGACCAGCGGATAGCGCAGGCTGAAGGGTTGCGCCATGAGGACCATGGCCTCGTAGCAGGCGGTGTCGCCGTGGGGGTGGTACTTGCCGAGCACGTCACCCACGGTGCGGGCCGATTTCTTGTACTTGGCGTTGGCCGAGAGCCCGAGCTCGGACATGGCGTAGACGATGCGCCGCTGCACGGGTTTCAAGCCGTCCGCCACGCTGGGCAGGGCGCGATCGAGGATGACGTACATCGAATAATCGAGGTACGCTTTCTCCGTGAACTCGGCGAGGGAAAGCTTCTCGACGTCGGCGAAAGCGGGCCGGAACAGCGGCGCGTCGCCGTTGCCGTTTTTTCTGCGGGAGGTTCTGGGCATGATCTATCTCAGAGGGTGTCTCGGGTGTCTCGAAAGCCCGTGCTGGATCCACCGGGTGCCCTTCGAAGCCTCGCCCCCGGCCAATCTCTGCGGGGGCCCGGGGGGAGAGGGGGGTCTTGGCGGAGAGGGTGGAGCTTGTAGGGTGCGCTGTGCGCACCACGAAGGCTGATGGTGCGCAGAGCGGCACCCTACGGCAATCCCCTCGGCAGGAGTCCCCCCTCTCCCCCCGGGAGAGGGGCCGGGGGTGAGGCTTCGGAGGGCAGAGCGATTCGGTTTCAGCATCGTCCCTACACCTCCACCTCCGCCCGGTTCCCCACGTCCATCAACCATTCCCGGCGGTCGCCGGCGCGGGCCTTGGCGAGGAGCATGTCGATGATCTTCGCGGGGTCGTTCTCGCCTTCGAGGACGAGTTGGACGAGGCGGCGGGTCTCGCGGGCCATGGTGGTCTCGCGGAGCTGGAGGGGGTTCATCTCGCCCAGACCCTTGAAGCGCTGGACGTTCGGCTTGCCCTTCTTCCCCTCGGCTTCGATGCGGTCGAGGATCCCCTTCTTCTCCCGCTCGTCCAGGGCGTAGTAGACCTCCTTGCCCAGGTCGATGCGGTAGAGGGGGGGCATGGCGACATAGATGTGCCCCTCTTCCACCAGCGGCCGGAAGTGGCGCAGGAAGAGGGCACAGAGGAGGGTCGCGATGTGGGCGCCGTCCGAGTCCGCGTCGGCCAGGATGCAGACCTTGCCATAGCGCAGGCCGTCGATCTTGTCCGAGCCGGGATCGACGCCGAGGGCCACGGCGATGTCGTGCACCTCCTGCGAGCCCAGCACCTCGGCGGATTCGACCTCCCAAGTATTGAGGATCTTTCCCCGCAACGGCAGGATGGCCTGATACTCCTTGCTCCGCGCCTGCTTGGCCGAGCCGCCGGCCGAGTCCCCCTCGACGAGGAACAGCTCGGTGAGGCCGAGGTCCTGGCTGGTGCAGTCGGCGAGCTTGCCGGGAAGGGCGGGGCCGGCGATGACCGTCTTCCTCTTGATCTGCTTGCCGGAGCGCAGCCGGGCCTGGGCGCTGTCGATGGCGAGACGGGCGATGCGCTCGGCGTCGGCGGTGTGCTGGTTGAGCCACAGGGCGAAGGCGTCCTTGGCCACGCCGGAGACGAAGGCCGCGGCCTCGCGGGAGGAGAGGCGCTCTTTGGTCTGGCCCGTGAACTGCGGCTCTTTCATCCGCACCGAGAGGACGTAGCAGCAGCGGGCCCAGACGTCCTCGGGGGCCAGCTTGACGCCGCGCGGCAGGAGGTCGCGAAACTCGCAGAACTCGCGAATGGCGTCCGTCAGGCCGGCGCGGAAGCCGTTGACGTGGGTACCGCCCTGGGTGGTGGGGATGAGGTTGACGTAGCTCTCGGCCAGGACGTCCGCGGACTCCTCCTCCTCGCCGAGCCAGGCCACGGCCCAGTCGACCTCCTCCTCCTTGCCGCGGAAGTGGCCGAGGAAGGGCTCGCCGGGCACGATCTGCGCGCCTTCGAGCTCGCCCATCAGGTAGTCCCGGAGGCCGTCTTCGTAGAACCACTCTTCGTCGTCCTCGGGGTGCTCGTCGTGGACGAAGCGGATGTGCAGCTTCGGGCAGAGCACCGCTTTGGCGCGCAGGACGTGCTTGAGCTTGGGGATGCTGAACTTGGGCGAGTCGAAGAACTTGGGGTCCGGCCAGAAGCGGACGGTGGTCCCCGTGTTGCGCTGGCCCACGGTGTCCACTACTTTGAGGCGGGACGTCTTGGCACCGTCGGCGAAGGCCATGTGGTGGACCTGCCCGCCGCGCTTCACCCAGACCTCCAGCTTCGAGGACAGGGCGTTGACCACCGAGACCCCGACGCCATGGAGACCGCCGGAGAAGCGGTAGCTCTTGTCCGAGAACTTGGCGCCGGAGTGGAGCCGGGTGAGGATGACCTCGACGCCGGGGACCTTCTCCTCCTTGTGGATGTCGACCGGCATGCCGCGGCCGTTGTCGGCGACGGAGAGGGAGTTGTCGGCGTGGAGGGTTACCAGGATGTCGTTGGCGTGGCCGGCCACGGCCTCGTCGACGGAGTTGTCGATGACCTCCTGGGCGAGGTGGTCCGGCCGGTCGGTAAACGTGTACATGCCCGGCCGCTTGCGGACCGGCTCGAGCCCGGTGAGGACTTCGATGGAGGAGGCGTCGTAGGTCATGGGCTGGTCTTCGAGCGGAGTCCGCCAAGCATACAGGAGGCCCCTTCCGGCCGATCAAGACCGGAGAAAGCGCGCCCGATTTTGCGCCTTGACGGAACTCGCGTCCGGTGGTAGTCTACGCGGAAACGAGGCGTAATGCAAACAGCCAAAAGGAGAAATGCCGATGAAGATTCGCTCGACCGTCGCCGTCCTGTTCCTGCTGGTCCTCTGTAGCGCCGCCGTCTCAGCCTTGGCCCAGGACAAACCGAAGCCGCCGGCGGCCCCCGCCGTGGGAGGAGCTGAAATGGAGGCCATGCAGAAAGCCGCCACGCCTGGCGAGCCGCAGAAGCGGCTGGCCCGCCTAGCCGGGGACTGGACCTTCACCAACACGATGTGGATGGACCCGAGCCAGCCGCCCATGAAGTCCGACGGCACGATGCACGGGGTGGTCCTGATGGGTGGCCGCTACGTCGAGCACACCTGGAAGGGGGACATGATGGGCATGTCCTTCGAGGGGCGGGGGACCGACGGCTACGACAACGTCGGCAAGGAGTATGTCGCCTCCTGGGTGGACAACATGGGCACCGGCATCGCGTATTCGACCGGGAGCTGCGACGCCGCCGGAAAGGTCTGCACCTACACGGGCAGCATGTGGGACCCGATGACCGGCAAGAAGACCACGACCAAGTCGGTGATCACGTGGATGGACGACAACACGTTCAAGAACGAGATGTACGGGCCGGGGCCGGACGGCAAAGAGGCGAAGATGATGGAGATCGTGGCGAAGCGGAAGTAGGAGTTGCGTTCAGCGCTCTCCGAGCTCGAAGACCCGCGCCAGCGAATCGGTGACGGCCAGACCGGCGAGCGTGGGGACTAGAACGTTTCCTTCCACCTTCAGAAGACCTTCTCTGACGAGCCGCTCCACGAGCGGCTCGTTGCGTTTCAGCAGGTCCACGCCGTAGCTGTCCCGGAAGGAAATCAGATCGATTCCATCCACGGTCCGCAGGCCCAGCATCAGGGTTTCGAGGGCGAGATCGGACCGTGTCAGCTCCTCACTCCCTGCGATCGGTTTTTCTCCGGTCCCGATTCTCGCCTCATAAGGCTTCAAGGTTCGCTCGTTCCACCAGCGGCGCATTCCGGAGAAGGAGTGCGCCGAAGGGCCGACTCCGAGGTAAGGAACGTGATGCCAGTATTTCTGGTTGTGCCGCGAGCGGTGCTCCGGGGACCGTGCGAAGTTCGAGACCTCATAGGCTGGATATCCCGAATCCTTCAGAAAGGAATGAGTGAACAGAAACAGCTCGCCCTGGGTATCCTCGGGCAGCTCGGACATCTTCCCCCGTTCCAGGCGAAATCCGAACGGTGTCCCCTCGTGGATCGTCAGTTGATAACAGGAGAGGTGATCCGGCTGAAGGGCGACAGCCTGCTCCAGAGTGCGTTTCCAGATCTCGAACGGCTGATCCGGGAGGCCGTAGATGAGATCGATCGAGATCGTGTTGAAGCCAGCCCCGCGGGCGATCTCGATGCTTCGCCGGGCCTCTTCCGGAGTATGTCTGCGCCCCAGGAATCTCAACGCGTCCGCATCGAACGACTGAATTCCGAGGGACAGGAAACAAACGCCGAGATCCCGCCAGTTCCGAACGCTCTCAGGGGTGACGTCCTCGGGGTTGGCTTCGAAGAAGACCCAGGCGTCATCCCGGATGGAAAGGTTTTGCTGCACGGCCTCCAGGATGCGGGTGAGGTCCTCTTGGGCCAGAGCGGAGGGCGTGCCGCCGCCGAAGTAGATCGTGTCGATCGACTGGAACGTCGAGCGCTCGTCCGCCCACATCGAGATCTCGCGGACGAGATGATCGGTGAATCGCCGCCTGCGCTCCGGTCCGCCGGTCAGGACCGCGAAGTCGCAATAGGGGCAGATCTTCGAGCAGAAGGGGATGTGGAGGTAGAGGCCGGGGTTGGCCTCAGAGGGCTTCATGGAACCGGAGCCTGGCTGATCCGTCCGCCTCTCGGTTCCCTTTCGCGACGTATCTTTGCGTCGGTCGCCCATTCCCAGTCAATTTCGTATCCCTCGTCCTCAAGAGACCCTAAGAGAGCATAGGCGAGCTCCAATTTCTCATCTGCTGGGAGCTTCAGGGCTTCACGCTTGATTTCTTCGAATGTCATGACAATTTCCCTCCCGAGGGCATTCTACCGTGGTCCACGCCAGTGGCCTCAACGCTTCGGGTAGGGGCGGGTCTGGACGGCAGGTTGGGGGCTCGACCCGCCCTGGTGGAACGACTTCGGCGGTGCAGGGCGGGTCGAGCCCCCTCCCGCCCGTCCAGCCCCGCCCCTACCCTAAACCAAGTCAGCGCTTATCCCCTCCTCCCCATACGTCTTCATCAGCGGCTTCCCTCTCCCCAGCCGCTCCTCAGCCGCGTGGACGAGCTCGCCGAGGCCGCGGCGCTTGGCGGCGCTCACGGCGACTCCTGCGAAGCGACGGGCCAGAGCTTCGGCTTCGTGGGGTGGGAGGAGGTCGGTCTTGTTGAGGACGATCAGACGCGGGACCTCGTCGAGATGGAGCTCGGTCAAGATCCTCTGCACGGCTTCGAGCTTCTGCTCCAGGCGCGGGTCGGCGGCGTCCACGACGTGGAGGAGGAGGTCGGCGTCGGCCAATTCTTCCAGGGTGGCGCGGAAGGCGGCGACGAGGTCCGGGGGGAGGTCGGCGATGAAGCCCACGGTGTCGGTGATCACCACCTCGCCCTCGCGGGGGAAACGCAGACGGCGGCTGGTGGGGTCGAGGGTCATGAAGAGCTTGGACGCGGCTTCGACCTCGCTGCCGGTCATGGCATTGAGGAGCGTGCTCTTGCCGGCGTTGGTGTAGCCGATGATCGAGAGGACGGGCACTCCCTCCTCCCGGCGGCGACGGCGCCGGAGGTCGCGCTGGCGGGACAGTCCCTCGACCTGCTTTTCGAGCGCGCGGATACGGTCGCGGATGCGTCGGCGGCCGATCTCGACCACGGTCTCGCCCGGGCCGCGGCCGCCGATGCCGCCGGTGAGGCGCGAGAGGCCGGCGTCCTTCTCCGTCAGCCGTGGCAGGGAGTACTTGAGCTGGGCGAGCTCGACCTGGAGCTTGCCGTCCCGGCTGCGGGCGCGCTGGGCGAAGACGTCGAGGATGAGCTGGGTGCGGTCGATGGCCTTGAGGCCCGTGGCGTCCTCGAAGGCCCGCGCCTGGGCGGGCTTGAGGTCGATGTCGAAGATGGCGACCGTGGCCTGGCTGCGCATGGCTTCGAGGACGATCTCCTGCAGTTTGCCGGTGCCCACCACGGTGCGCGGATGGACCTGCGAGCGCTTCTGGCGCACGGTGCCGGCGATGGCGACGCCGGCCGAGCGGACCAGCTCCAGCATCTCCTCGAAGTGCTCGTCCTCAGGGACGATGCCCACCACCAAGGCGCGCTCCTTGTCGGTGTCGCCGGCATCGCTGGCGATACGGGCAAGCTCCGCTTCCAGGGCCTGCATGGTGGCGTCGACGTCGAAACGGATCTGGTGGATGTCCGCCGCCTGGATGCGCTCGAAGGGCTCGGCATCAGGGTCCAGACGGTCCAGCGGCGCGAGGTGCGCCAGCTCGACCCGCCCCGGCAGGCCGCTCTCCAGCACCTCGATCATGGCGACGAGGTCGAGGCGGAGCAGCGCCAGGTCGTTGAGGTCGTCCCGGGTCAGCGGCTCGCCTTTCAGATGGGTGTGGACGAGCCGCAGACCGCGGAAGCGGCCGACGCCGCCCCGCAGGCGGCCGACATCGGGCAGGGTCAGGCTGTGGGCGTCGCCCACGATGACGTTGCGCACGGTCCCCTCGCGGCCCAGCAGCACGCCGACCTGCCGGTTGAGCTGACGGGAGATCTCGGTCAGGTGGCGGGCCAGCTCGGGGGAGACCACCTGCCGGGGGTCGACCCGGCGGCGGTAGGTGCGCTCCAGGGCGCGGATCTCGGAGGCTTTGATGCCGCGGACGTCACCGTCGATCTGAGGGATGGGAGGCTCCTTCGCAGTCCGTTGAAAGGAAGATCCGTCAGTTGAGGATCGGGGGTGAATAATACTCGTCGGTCGACAGGGGCTCGAGCCCCATGCCCATGAGCGCCAGCAGCATCTCCTCGCGTTCCGCCGGACCGGCGGCTTCGAGCAGGGCCTGCTTCTCGGCGGGGCGAAAGGGGAGGGCCACGGAGAGGCCGTTCAAGAGCGAGATGCCGGGGACGCTGCCGAGGAGGTCGAAGTCGAACTCCAGGTCGTGGGTCACGCCGAAGGCGCGCAGGGCGCGCATCAGCCGGGCGGGGTTCACGTCCGCCTGGAGCTCGGCCAGGTCGCGCTGGAACTCCGAGTAGTTGGCCATCACCCGCCGGTAGTCGCGCTGGACGGGCAGCTCGCGCCGGACGCGGAAGCGGCAGACCCCCCGCAGGAGGACCAGATAGCGGCCGTCCTGCTGGGGCTCGCACTCGTCGATGCGTCCGACGCAGCCGACGGTGTAGAGCTCGGGATCGTCGGAGCTTTGCGCGGCCTCCACCCAGTTGTCCTGGCGGGGGACGAGAGGCTGGATCATGCCGATGAACTTCTCCCCCTCCAGGGCGTCGGCCACCAGGTTCCGGTAGCGCGGCTCGAACACGTTGAGCGGCAGCAGGTTGCCCGGAAGAAGCAGCGAGCCGGTGAGGGGGAAGATGGGGAGGACGGGCGGGAGGGTCAGCTCAGACATCTCGGTGCTTCTTGATAACCGGCGGGAGCTGCCCGGCATTTCCTCTTACGAGTCCGGCCCCGCTTTGAGCACCGCCAGGAAGGCCTCCTGAGGGATCTCGACGGAGCCCACCATCTTCATCCGCTTCTTTCCCTCCTTCTGCTTTTCGAGCAGCTTGCGCTTGCGGGAGATGTCGCCGCCGTAGCACTTGGCGGTGACGTCCTTGCGGTAGGCGTTGATCGTCGAGCGGGCGATGACGTTGCCGCCGATGGCACCCTGGATGGCGATCTTGAAGTTCTGCCGGTGGATGGTCTCGGCCAGCCGCTCGCAGTAGTGGAGGGCCCGCTGGCGCGCCTTCTCGCGGTGGACGAGCTGCGAGAGGGCGTCCACCTTGTCGCCGTTGACCAGGATGTCCACCTTGACGAGGTCGGACTCGCGGTAGTCGGTGATGTCGTAATCGAACGAGCCGTAGCCCTGGGTGATGGTCTTCAGGCGGTCGTAGAAGTCGAAGAGGATCTCGGCGAGCGGCAGCTCGGAGATCACCTGCAGGCGTCCCACGGCGAGGAATTCATAGGTGGTGTTGTAGCCCCGCCGCTCACGGCAGAGCTCCATCACCGTCCCGAGGTAGCGCTCGGGGATCATGATCGAGGCCTTGATGAACGGCTCGCGGGTGAGCTTGATGCTTCCCGGGTCCGGATAGAGGGAGGGGTTGTCCACGATGACCTCGGTGCCGTTGTTGAGCACCACCTCGTACTGCACGGACGGGGCGGAGAGCAGCAGCGACAGGTCGTACTCCCGCTCCAGGCGCTCCTGGACGATCTCCAGATGGAGCAGGCCGAGGAAGCCGCAGCGGAAGCCGAAGCCAAGGGCCTGGGAGGCGTCCTTCTGATAGGTGAGGGAGGCGTCGTTGAGCTTCAGCTTGTCGAGCGCCTTGGCGAGGTCCTCGTAGTCGTCGGTGGAGATCGGATAGATGGAGGAGAAGACCACCGGCTTCGCCTCTTTGTAGCCCGGCAGCGGCTCGGCGGCGGGGCGCTCGGACTCGGTGATCGTGTCGCCGACGTTGATCTCCGACACCGCTTTGACGCCGGCGATGACGTAGCCCACGGCGCCCGCTTCGAGCTGGTCCGCCTCCACCCGCTTGAGCTGCAGCAGGCCCACCTCCTCCACCTTGTACTCCTTGTCGGTGTGCATGAGGAGGATCTTCTGACCTGGGCGGATGGAACCTTCTTTGATCCGGCAGATGAGGACCACGCCGCGGTAGGGGTCGTACTGGGCGTCGAAGATCAGGGCGCGCAGCGGGGCCTCGGGGTCTCCCTGGGGCGCCGGCAGCTTGGTGACGATCGCCTCCAGGACGTCGTCGATGCCGATTCCCTGCTTGGCCGAGACGAGGACGGCCTCGAAGGGATCGAGCCCGAGGTCGGAGTCGATCTCCTCGCGGATGCGGTCGACGTCGGCTGAGGGGAGGTCGATCTTGTTGATGACCGGCACGATCTCCAGGTCGTGCTCCAGAGCCAGGTAGAGGTTGGCGACGGTCTGGGCCTCGACCCCCTGGGAGGCATCCACCAGGAGGAGGGCCCCCTCGCAGGACATCAGCGAGCGGCGCACCTCGTGGGAGAAGTCGACGTGACCGGGGGTGTCGATGAGGTTGAGCCGGTAGGTCTTGCCGTCCCGGGCCGTGTAGCGCAGGGTGATGGTGTTGCTCTTGATGGTGATGCCGCGCTCGCGCTCGATGTCCATCGAGTCGAGGATCTGGTCGCGGAAATCGCGGTCCTCGACCCCTCCGCAGCGCTGGATCAGCCGGTCGGCCAGGGTAGACTTGCCGTGGTCGATGTGGGCGATGATGCAGAAGTTGCGGATGTCGTCCAAGTGTCTACCGTCCGTTCTCGAATTGCCGTGGGGAGATCCTACAACGGCAGGGGGACCTTGAAGCCGAAGCCGGGGCGCACCGTCTATTCTACGGAATCTCCCCTCCCGAGGAGGAGAGAGCCTGTGCTTCGCGAGCCCGCCGCGAGCCTGCCGGCCTGGGAACAGTCGCCGCGGGTGCGTCTGGAACGGGCGGGGCGCGGGGGGAAGATCGTCACCGTCGCCGGACCGCTGGTGCTGAGCCGGCAGGAGGCCGAGGCGCTCCTGTCGTCGTGGAAGAAGCTCTGCGGGAGCGGCGGCTCGCTCAAGGCGGGGAAGACCCGGGAAGCCCTTCCCGCCTTCGAGCTGGAGGTCCAGGGCGATCACGCGGACCGGCTGGTCGACGAGCTGCTCAAGGCTGGATACAAAGCCAAACGATCGGGAGGTTAACCCTCCCCGACGCGGTGGCCCGTCCTCTTGTACAGGTAGTCGTAACCCTCCTGGGCCAGGACGTATTCCTCTCCCTTCTTACGGACGAGGCTCCCTTCCAGCAGGGACTGCATCGCGCCCTCGAAGTCCACGCCGGGGCTCTCGGCCGCGGCCTCTTCGAAGGCGCTCTGCGGCAGCCGGTCGCCCACGCGGGCTCCCACCCGGTCGCCCTTCTGCTCGTGGAACTGCATCAGCAGGATCTCCGCCCCTTTGGACAGCAGGATGGTCGGCATGTCTCTCCTCTCCTTGTCAACAGGGAACGCCGGCAGCGGCCACCCCGGACCTGGAATAGAGCAACGGCCGTGCCATTCCCCGCCGCGGCGCCGCGGCCTGGCGGCGCGGTCAGAGCTTGAGCACCATCTTGATCATGTCGTGCTGGTTGCCGTCGGGGTCTGTCCCGTAGCCCGGGATGGTGTAGCCCGCGAAGCCCAGGTCGCTCAGGGTGCGCACGGCGTCGGCCTCGGAGTCGGAGATCAGCATGCAGGTGAGGTGGCGCAGGCCGTCGGCCCGGGCGGTGGCGATGAACTGGTTGACCAGCACCGTCCCCAGCCCCTCGCCACGGTAGGCCGGGTCGAGGAGCCACTTGACTCGGCCCACCAGGCGCAGGGGGCTCCCCTGGCGGCGGTGGAGGGTCGCGTCGGCGACCACCTTCCTGCCGTCGAGGGCGAGGAGCGGCAGGACCTTGGCGTAGTCCAGCTCGCGCCCCCAGCTCTCCACCAGCGCGCGGTTGTCGATGCGGTCCCAGGCGAAGCGGCGCACCTCCTGGGGGAGGCGCAGGAAGAAGTCGTACAGGGCGTCGACGTCGTTCTCGGTGAACGGGCGGACCAGGAGCCGGCGCCCGTCGCGCAGCACGGCCTCTACGGGATAGCGATTCGGCATTCTCTCTTTCCCTCCTCCGAACAACCAATGGAAGCTGGAGCCTAGCACGGCGCCTGGAAGGACGGCGTGGCACGAGCCTTGCTGATCTTCTTCTACATAGAAGCCGATCCCAAAGAAGGACGGCGGATCTCCCGAAGGAGGAGTTGCGGTGTTCAAGCTCCAGGATGAGATGACGGAATCAGCTCTCGGCGTGGGAATCGTCGCGGCGGTGTTGTGGGGGATCGGCATCAGTCTCTACAGTTTTTACCTGGGTCCGCAGGAGATCTCCTGGACGGTGTGGGGAGCCCGGCTCCTGGGCGGAATTCTCGCCTGTGTCGCCGTTCCCGTGGTCTTCGTGCGGGGCCGGGAATGGATCGTGGGGAGGCAGCAGCCCCGGGCGTGAAAAGAGGTCAGGGACAGCAAGGACGGCAAGGACAGAAGGGACGACCTGAAAGGCCTGAGCGGCTATCAGTACCCTTTGACCTCGGGGTCCGGAGCCGGTCCAGCGGCGACATCTGCCGGTAACGCTCCAGCATGATCTCTTCGATTTCCGGCGGCGTATCGGGGCTCTGTGTTCTCATGACGAACCTCATCCGGGAAGGTACCACAGGGAAGAAACGTTAGACTCCCTGGCATGACCGACTCGGCGTGGGAGGACCTCTCCCGGACGCTGCGCAGCAGTGCGCCCTACAAGTCCCTGCTCCAGGGGCAAGGGGACGTGGTGCGCCTGCCCGTGCCGGCCGCGGCCTGGGTGGGCGAGCTGCTGGCCCGCGACCTCAAGCGGCCACTGCTGGTGGTGGTGCCGCGGGAGGCCGACGCCCTGATGTGGATGGAGGCCGCCCGCCTCTTCGGCCGCGAGGACGGAGCGGTGTATTTCCCGGCGCCCTCGCTGACGCCCTATCAGGAGACCGAGACCTCGCTGCAGGTCCGGGCCCAGGAGTCCGTGGCGCTCGACTGCGTCACCTCCGGCCGGGCCGTCACGATCGTCACCACCCCCCGTGCCCTGTTCAGGAGACTGCCGGCTCCCGAAGCCTTCCGCCGCGCCGTGCTCGCCGTGCGGCCGGGGGAGGATCACGCGATCGAGAGCCTCACCCGGCATCTCGCGCGCTATGGCTACAAGCGCACCGACCTGGTCTACGAGGTGGGGGACTTCGCCGTCCGCGGCGGCATCGTGGACGTCTTCCCGCCCGGGGAGGACGCGCCCGTGCGCCTCGACCTGTTCGGCGACACGGTGGAGTCCATCCGCTGGTTCGATCCCCAGTCGCAGCGCTCCGAGGACACCCTCGACGGCATCCGCATCCTTCCTCTGTATCTCTTTCCCGGCGGCGCCGAGGACGCGGCCCTGCTCGCCGAGCTGCTGACGGAGAACCTGGGGACCGACCTCGGGCCGCAGGAGGCGGAGGCGATCGAGGGGCTGCGCGACCGGGGGGAGTTCCCCGGCTGGGAGAACTATCACCCGCTCCTCGCGGCGAAAACCGTGGCGCTGACGGAGGCACTGCCGAACCCGCTGACCTGGGCGATCGATCCGCCGGCCCTGGAGGCCGAGGTGGCCCACCACGCCGAGCGCCTGGAGGGGGACTACGCCGCCCGCGTCGAGCACGGCCGGCTGGCGGTGCCGCCCGAGGCCCTGGAGCAGCCGGCGCAGCAGGTGCGGGAGGCGCTGGAATCGGCGGCCGTCCGCCTGCGCGATTTAGTGGTGGGTGGGGTGGTGGGCGGCGGCCGCGATGGCCGCGATGGCCTCGGCGCGGGAGCCGCCGCGGCGGACTTCCACGGCACCCTGACCGACCTTTTCCACGGCCAGCTCCCCCGCTTCCCCCAGGAGGTGGAGACGGCACGGGCGCGGGGCGAGCGGTGCATCGTGGTGGTCTCCCCGGCCCACCGGCGGCGGATCGAGGAGCTGCTGGAAGGGCGCGAGGTGCGGCTCGGGCGGGGCGGCGTCGAGCTGGTGACGGGCGAGCTCGGCCGCGGCTTCCGGCTCCCTGCGGCCGGGGTCGTGGTCTACGGCGAGCAGCAGCTCCTCCCCCAGGCGAAGCTCCAGCGCCGGCCGGGCAGGACCCGCTACGGCCCCTTCCTCTCCGGTCTGCGCGACCTCAAGGTGGGCGACTACGTGGTGCACGTGGACCACGGCATCGGCCAGTTCGTGGCCCTGCGCTCGGTGGGCGGGGACGGCTCCGGCGCGGGCGGCCTGCCGCCGGTGCTGCGCGAGCTGGGGAGCCAGAGCGCCGCCGCCGAGACCGAGGTGATGGAGATCGCCTACGCCAGCGGCAAGCGGCTGCTCCTCCCCCTCTCGCGCATCGACCAGGTGCAGAAGTACAGCGGCATCGAGGGGGTGGCCCCCCGCCTCGACCAGCTCGGCGGCACGTCGTGGAATCGCACCAAGGCGCGGGTGAAGAAGGGGATGCAGGACATGGCCGGCGAGCTGCTCAAGCTCTATGCCGAGCGCCAGGTCGCCCGCGCCCCCGCTCTGCCGGCGGACACCGACCTCCTGCACCAGTTCGAGGCCGCCTTCGCCTACGAGGAGAGCCCGGACCAGCTCGAGGCCATCGCCACCATCCGCGAGGACCTCCAGCGCGAGCGCCCCATGGACCGGCTGCTGTGCGGCGACGTGGGCTACGGCAAGACCGAGGTCGCCATGCGGGCGGCCTTCAAGGCGGTGGACGGCGGCTACCAGGTGGCCGTGCTCGCGCCCACCACCATCCTCGCGGACCAGCATCTGGAGACCTTCCGCAAGCGCTTCGCCGGTTTTCCGGTGACCATCGAGATGGTCTCCCGCTTTCGCTCGCCGCAGGAAGTGAGGGAGCTGAAGAAACGGCTCGGCGAGGGGAAGGTGGACGTCCTCATCGGCACTCACCGCCTGCTCTCCAAGGACATCCAGCTCCCGCGGCTGGGCCTCCTGATCGTCGACGAGGAGCAGCGCTTCGGGGTGGCGCAGAAGGAGCGACTCAAGCAGCTCAAGAAGAACGTCCACGTGCTGGCCATGTCGGCGACGCCGGTCCCCCGCACGCTTCAGCTCTCGCTCGCCGGGGTGAGGGACCTGTCGGTCATCGAGACGCCGCCCAAGGACCGCATGGCGGTGGAGACGGCGATCCTCCCCTACAACAACGAGGTGATACGGGAGGCGATCGAGTTCGAGATCGAGCGCGGCGGTCAGGTCTACTACGTCTACAACCGGGTGGAGTCGATCGAGGAGCGGCTGACCCGCCTGCGGGAGATCGTCCCCGGGGTGCGGGTGACGGTCGGCCATGGCCAGCTCAACGAGGAGGAGCTCTCCCGCCGCATGCACGCCTTCACCCGCGGGGATTTCGACGTGCTGCTCGCGACCACGATCATCGAGAATGGGATCGACATCCCCAACGTCAACACCATGATCGTCCACCGGGCCGACCGCTTCGGCCTGGCGCAGCTCTACCAGCTCCGCGGCCGGGTGGGGCGCAGCAACCAGCTCGCCTACTGCTACTTCCTGGTCCCCGAGGACCGCATCCTCTCCGAGCAGGCGAGGAAGCGCCTGGCGGCCCTGCGCGAGTTCTCGGACCTCGGCGCCGGCTTCCGCATCGCCGCCCGCGACCTGGAGATCCGCGGCGCCGGCAACCTCCTGGGCGGCGAGCAGAGCGGCCACATCGGGGCGGTGGGCATCGAGACCTACCTCAAGCTGCTGGAGGAGACGGTGCGCGAGCTGCGGGGCGAGAGCGTCGAGGAGGCGCCGTCGGTGGCTCTCGACCTGCCGGTGCCCATGTCCATCCCCAGCGAGTACGTGGACGACGCCAACCTGCGCATGGAGCTCTACCGCAAGATCTCCGAAGAGCCCGAGCGCGAGATGCTGGCCGAGCTCGCCGACCGTTTCGGCCCGCCGCCGGACGCCGTACAGACCCTGGTGGAGGTGGCCGCCCTCAAGCGGCTGGCCGAGTCGCTGCGGGTGCAGTCGATCTCGGCCAAGGGGGGCGAGCTGGTGATCCGCCTGCGGCGCGACGCGCGGATCGACGTCGAGCGGCTGATCGAGATGGTCTCCAATCTTCCCGGCGCGAGCTTCAGCCCCACCGGCGTGCTGTCGCTGCCCGGCGGCGGCGGCCGGCAGCTCGTGAGCGTGGCGCGGCAGACGCTGGAGTCGCTGGGGACATGAAAGCCGCGGCCCTGGCCTGCGGGCTCGCCTTCACCGTCCTCCCCCTGGCGGCCTGTCAGCGGCAACCGCCGCCGCCGGCGCCGGACGCCGTGGCGCGCATCGGCGGCGAGGACCTGCGCTACGCCGATTTCGAGGCCTGGCTCAAGCGCAACGGCAGCGACGCCGACGGCGTGCTGGCGAGCGACGTCCTGTCGCAGCTCTTCGATCAGTTCCTGGAGGAGCGACTGCTCGTGCAGACGGCGATCGATCGCAAGGTGGTGCGGGAGGCCCGGGGCGCGGTGGGACAGCGGGCCGCGATCGAAGCGCTCCTCGCCAGCAGCGGGGAGCCGGCGGCCGGCGAGGCCCAAGAGGCGGACATCGCCCGCTACTACGAGGCCCACCGCCAGGAGTTCTCCCGGCCCGAGCGGGTGAAGCTGCGCCAGATCCTCACCCAGGACCGCGCCACGGCCGAGCGCGCCCTGAAGGAGATCGCCGGCGGCGCCGACTTCCAGGAGGTGGCCCGCCGGCTCTCCCACGACCCCGGCGCGGCCGCGGGCGGCTACCAGGGGGAGCTCTCCCGCGAGGACCTCCCCCCCAGCTTCGCCGAGGTCATCTTCGGTTTGCAGCCCGGCGAGGTCAGCCGCCTGGTGCCGGCCGAGTACGGCTTCCACATCTTCCAGGTGACCGGCCGCGAGCCCGCCCAGGTGATCCCGCTCGCGGCCGCGCGCTCCGAGATCCTCGGCAAGCTCCGCCAGGAGCGCGCCGACCGCCTCCTCCAATCGCTGGTCCAGGAGGCGCGAACCCGTTACAATGTCTCGGTTTACGGACGGAATCTACCGTTCGACTACGAGGGCTACTACAGTGACTCCCATGCCAAGACGCCTCGCTAGCCTGCTCCTCTCGGCCCTCTTCCTCCTCGCGCCGGCGCTGGTGCGGGCCGAGGTGCTCAACCGCATCGTGCTGCGGGTCAACGACCGCATCGCCACCCTCTACGACTACCAGCAGCGCAAGGACGAGCTGGTGCGCGACATCACCCGCCGCGAGCAGGACCCGCAGGAGCGCCAGCGCCTCCTCGGCCAGGCCGGGGAGATGGTCTTCGCGGACCTCTTCCGCGAGCTGCTCATGGATTCCCGCGCCGATCAGCTCGGCGTCGAGATCACCGACGCCCAAGTGGACCAGTCCATCGCCCAGCTCAAGCAGAACTTCAACATCAAAACCCAACAGGACTTCGCCGCCGCGCTGGCGCAGTCCGGCCTGACCGAGCCGCAGCTCCGCGTCCAGGTCAAGAACAACCTGCGGGTGCAGGAGGTGCGCGGCCGGGAGATCCAGAGCCGCGTCAAGGTGGACGAGGAGGACCTGCGCCGCTACTACCGCAAGAACCTGGAGCAGTTCCGCCAGCCCGAGCAGCTCCAGCTCCGCGAGGTGGTGGTGCTGGAGGAGGGCGGCGCCACCGCCGACCAGCGCAAGGCGGTCGCGAATCAGGTTCGCGCCAAGGTCCAGGGCGGGGCCTCCCTGGCCGACGCCGTGGCCGACTCGGCCAAGAAGGGCGCGACGAGCAACGTCATCGAGCTCGGCTGGGTCTCTCCCGGCGATCTCGACAAGAACCTCGAGGGCGCCGTCTGGACGCTGCCGGTGGGCGCGCTCTCCGAGCCGGTCGAGGCTCGCGGCGGCCTGCACGTGGTACAGGTGATCAATCGCCGCGAGTCGCGCATCCCGCCGTTCAACGAGGTCTCCGCCGCCATTCAGACCCGCGAGCAGGAGCGGGTCTATCGCGACGAGGTGACGAAGTACATGGCGGAGCTGGAGAAGAAGTCGCTCATCGTGGCCAATCCGCCGCAGGAGGCCGCGGGCTACCGCAGCCGTCTCGCCACTGCGACCGACAGCGGCGAGGCGGGGGACCTGGGCGCCGCCGCCGCCGCGGCACCCCAGCCGGCGGCTGCCGCACCCGTGAACGCCGCGCCAGCAGATGCGGCGCCCGCAGAGGCCGCGCCGGGCACCCTCCCCGGCGCTCCCGCCAATGACGCCAAGCCCCAGAGCCCCGCCACCACGCCGCCTGCGGGGATGCCTCAGCCCGGCACCCTGCCCACTCCCAAGCCGGTGAACCCCACCCCGCCGGAAACACCGCCTCCGGGCGCCTGAGCCCGTTTCCAGCCGGCCTCTTTCTGAACGCCCGCGCTCCGCCGCGGGCGTTTTCGTCGGCGCTCTTTCGCCTCTCTTTCGCTCACGTTTTGGACCCGCGCGGTATGCTGGTGGCTCGTGGTGGAAAAAAATGGACAAAAGTGGAGTGGACTGCTAGGATTCCATCTCAGACAGCCGGCTTGTGGGGGCGAGTCATGTTCCGCGGAAGCGCTCCAGCCAAGATCGATGACAAGGGTCGCTTGAAGATCCCGACCGACTTCCGGCGTTTGCTGGAGGAGCGTTGGGGTCCCGACCTGTTCGTGACCTCGGTCGAGGGGGATTCGGCGCTGCTGTATCCATTGCCGGTGTGGGAGGAGATCGAGCAGCGCCTGGCACTGATGCCGTCCACCGACCGCACCAAGATGCGCTTCCTGGAGCGGGTCAATTACTTCGGGCAGCAGGTGCGGCTGGACGTGCAGGGCCGGATCCTGATCCCCCAGATCCTGCGTGAAAGCGCCAGCGTCAGCGGCGACGTGGTAGTGAGCGGCCAGCTCAACCACCTGGTGGTCTGGAATCACGAACGGTTCGTTTCCCGGCTGCAGGAGCAGCCGTTTACGGACGAGGACTTCCGTGCCCTCAGCACGCAGGGGATCTGAGGAAGGCCGGCCGGCGCGTTGGACGTCCAGCATGTCCCCGTCCTGCTCGCGGAGAGCCTGGAGCGGCTGGCGCCCGGGCGCGGCGGGTTGTTCGTCGATGCCACGGTCGGCCTGGGCGGCCACGCCGAGGCCCTTCTCGCCGCGTCGCCGGACGTCGAGCTGGTGGGGATCGACCGCGACCCTGCGGCGCTCGAGCGGGCGGGCCGGCGGCTGGCGCCGTTCGGCGGGCGGGTGCGGCTGGTCCAGGCGAATTTCCACCAGCTCGAGCAGGCATTGGCCGGTCTGGGCGTCCGCGGTGTTGGATCGATTGCGGGCGTCCTGGCCGATCTCGGCGTCTCTTCGCTGCAGCTCGACACGGCGGAGCGCGGCTTCAGCTTCCGCTTCGACGGGCCGCTCGACATGCGGATGGGATTGGCGGATCTGACCGCGGCGGACGTGGTCAATCAGGCCTCGGAGGGAGAGTTGGAGAAAATCTTCAGGGACTACGGCGAGGAGCGGCAGGCGCGGCGGATCGCGCGGGCCATCGGGCGGGCGCGGCTGGAGCGCCCGATCGAGACCACGGGCGAGCTCCGGCGGCTCGTGGGCGGCGTGCTCGGGGGGGGCAGGCGGCACGAGGAGCGGATCGACCCGGCGACCCGGGTCTTCCAGGCGCTGCGCATCGCGGTCAACGAGGAGCTGGCGGGGCTCGACGCCTTCATCCAGCGGGCGGTGGAACTGATGGAGACCGACGGCCGGCTGGTCATCATCTCCTACCACAGCCTGGAGGACCGGATCGTCAAGAACACCCTGCGCGACCTGGCCCAGGGCGAGGTCGACCTGATCACCGGCCGGCCGCGGGCTGAGACCCGGCTGATCGAGGTCTTGACGAAGAAGCCCCTGCGCCCCTCCGAGGAAGAGGTGGCCTTCAACCCGCGTTCGCGCTCCGCCCGGCTGCGGGCGGCCCGGAGGCTGTGAAAAATTGCGCAACGCGTACGCCTTCCGGCGGCCGGTGGTCAACACCTACCTGGTGCGCGAGCGCGACCGGCGCCGCTGGCGCGAGCTGGCCCTCGTCCTGCTGGTGGTGCTCAGCCTCGGCGGCGGCCTGCTGTCCTATACCTGGATCCATCTCGAAGTGACGCGCACCGGCTACCGTATCGACAAGCTGGAGCGGGAGCTGACGGAGCGGTCGCGCGAAGAGCGCCAGCTCCGGCTGGAGGCCACCTGGCTCGCGAGCCCGTCGCAGATCGAAGCGCGGGCGGCCCGCGAGCTGCACATGCAGGCGCCGGCCCTGGAGCAGGTGGTCTTCTGGGAGGAGCTGCCGTGAGGCGGCTCGGTCGCCTCGGAGTCGTGGCCGGCTTCGGGGCCGTCTGGGTGCTGCTCATCGCCGCCCGCCTCTACCACCTGCAGGTGTCGCGCTACGGGCACTACACGGGCAAGGCGGAGCGCCAGCAGCAGCGGGTGGTGACCCTCGATCCGCCGCGCGGCACGATCTATGACGCCCACGGCCGCGAGCTCGCCGTCTCCGTCCAGGTGGACTCCGCCTATGCCGTGCCGCCGGAGATCCACGATGCGGCGGCGGTGGCTCGGGCGCTCGCCGGCGCCGTGCCGGGCCTCGACGCCGCGAAGCTAGCCCGCCAGCTCGGCGGCGACCGCGAGTTCGTCTGGGTGGCGCGCAAGCTCGATCCGCCGGTGGCCGCGCGGGTGCGCGACCTGGCGCTGCCCGGGATCTACTTTCTGCCGGAGAGCAAGCGCTACTATCCCATGGGCGCGCTGGCGGCACAGGTGCTGGGCTACGTGGGCACCGACAACCACGGCCTCGCCGGCCTCGAGCTGGTCTACGACCGCGAGGTGGCCGGCAAGCAGGGCGTGCGCACCGTGCTGCGGGACGCCAAGCGCGGCACGCTGGTCTCCCCCGGCCTCTCCTTCGCCGAGCCCGAGCCGGGACACGACCTCTACCTGACGCTCGACGCCACCGTGCAGCACATCGTGGAGCGCGAGCTGGTGCGCGCCGTCGAGGCGCGGAGCGCGAAGCGGGGGAGCGCCCTCTTCCTCGACCCGAAGACGGGCGGCGTGCTGGCCATGGCCAGCTACCCGTCGTTCGATCCCAACGACTTCGGCAGCTATCACGAGGCCGAGCGGCGCAACCGGGCGATCATGGACGTCTACGAGCCCGGCTCGACGTTCAAGATCGTCACCGCGGCGGCGGCCCTCGACTCCGGGCTGATCAAGGCGGACGACGTTTTCGACTGCGAGATGGGGGGCATCACCCTCTTCGGCATCCACATCCGCGACCACAAGCGGTACGGCCGGCTGAGCTTCGCCGAGGTGATCGCCAAGTCGAGCAACGTCGGGGTCATCAAGGCGGCCCTGCGGCTGGGCGACCAGCGCCTCTACCACACCATCCGCGGCTTCGGCTTCGGCCGGCTGACGGGGATCGACCTGCCGGGCGAGAGCGCCGGCATCCTCCACGGGGTGGAGCACTGGGGCCCCCTGGCCAAGGCCTACATCGCCTTCGGGCAGGGGGTCTCGGTGACCCCCCTCCAGCTCGCCGCGGCCACCGCCGCCGTGGCCAACGGCGGCACGCTGCTCAAGCCCCACGTGGTGGCGGCGGTGAGCCGGGGCGAGTTGCGGGTGCCGCGCTACCCGGAGCCGCCGGTAGCGGGCCAGCCCATCACCGCTCCCACGGCCGCCGAGCTGACGCGGCTGCTGGAGGGCGTGGTCACCGCCGGCACGGGCAAGTCCGCCGCCATCGCCGGCTACCGGGTGGCGGGCAAGACGGGAACGGCCCAGATCCCGGTGCGGGGCGGCTACCTGCGCGGCGGCTACCTGCCGAGCTTCGTGGGCTATGCGCCGGCCGACCGCGCGGCCCTCGTGGGGGTGGTCGCCATCGCCGAGCCCCAGGGCGGCGAATACTACGGCGGCCAGGTGGCGGCGCCCGTCTTCAGCTCCATCGCCCGCCAGGTGCTCCTCTACCTGGGGGTGCACCCCGAGCGGCAGCCGCTGGTCGCCTGGCCCGGGCAGACCGTGATGGCAGGCCTCACGGCCCGGACCCTGGCCGCCTCCGTGGTTCCCGCCAGCTCGGCCGGGCTCGACGAGGTGCCGACGGACGGCGACGACCACGCCGAGGAGGCCGGCCCCGATCCCGTGCTCTGGCGTGGACCCGCCGTAACCGTGGCTCCGGCGGCCACTCCGCCGCCGGCTCCATCCGGGAAAGGCCATTCGCATGCGCCTTTCTGAGCTGGTGCGCGGGCTGGCCATCTCCGGCGTCACGGGTGATCCGGGCGCGGATCCGGAGGTGACGGGTGTGACCCACGACTCGCGGACGGTGGAACGGGGAGATCTCTTCGTGGCCTTCGCGGGCCAGCGCTACGACGGCCGCGCCTTCGCGGCGGCGGCGGTGACGAAGGGCGCCGTGGCCGTGGTGGGGCCTGGCGAGGCGGCTCCGGACCTCGCCGTGCCCTGGCTGGTGACAGCCGATCCCCGCGCCGTGCTCGGTCCGCTGGCCGCTCGTGCCTACGGCCATCCCGACCGCGAGCTGATCCTCGCCGGCGTCACGGGCACCAACGGCAAGTCGACCGTCGCCACCCTGCTGACGGCGATCCTCGACGCGGCAGGCCATCCCGCGGGCTTCCTCGGCACCCTGGGCTACCGCTACCGCGACCACCCCTACGCCGGCGGCCATACCACCCCGGAGGCCTCGGACCTCTTCCGCATCCTGCGGCGGATGCGCGACGACGGCGCCGCGGCCGTGGCCATGGAGGTCTCCTCCCACGCCCTGGCCATGGGCCGGGTGGCGGGCGCGGCGTTCGACACGGCGGTGTTCACCAACCTGACCCGCGACCACCTGGACTACCACCGCGACTTCGACGACTACTTCGCGGCCAAGCGCAAGCTGTTCGACCTGCTGAAGCCGGGCGCGCGGCCGGCGGTCAACGTCGACGATCCCTACGGCCGGCAACTGGCCGCGGAGATGCCGGACGCGTTGACTTTCGGCGCCTTCGGCGAGCGGGGCGAGGTCTCGGCCCGCGACGTGGCGGTGACCGCCACCGGGACCCGCGGTGTGCTGATCACCCCACGGGGCGAGGTGCCGTTCGCCTCGCCGCTCCTCGGCCGCTACAACCTGTCGAACCTGCTGGCCGCGGCGGCGGGAGCGGAGACCCTGGGTCTCCCCCACGCGGCGGTGGCGGCCGCCTTCGCCGGTCAGCTTCCGGTGCCGGGGCGGATGGAGCCGGTGGATCGCGGCCAGCCGTTCCCCGTTTTCGTGGACTACGCCCACACCGACGCCGCCCTGGACGCGGCCCTGCGCTCGGCGCGGGAGATCGCGGCCGGCGGCAAGGTGGCGGTCGTCTTCGGCTGCGGCGGCGACCGCGATCCGGGCAAGCGCCCGATGATGGGCCGAGTGGCCGGGGAGCTCGCCGACCTGGTGATCGCCACCTCGGACAACCCGCGCAGCGAGGACCCGCTGGCCATCCTCGCCGCCATCGAAGAAGGGCTCCGGCAGAGCGGCAACGCCGGGTATCGACTGGTGCCGGACCGCCGCGCGGCGATCCGTGAGGCTCTCGCCGCGGCCGGGCCCGGCTGGGTGGTGCTGGTGGCCGGCAAGGGGCACGAGCGTGAGCAGATCGTGGGCAACGAACGCCTGCCGTTCTCCGACCTGGAGGAGATCGGCAAGGCCTTGGAGGAGCGCTTTGGCTCGCCTGTCCATCCATGAGGCGGCGGACGCCATGCGCGGCCAGGTAATGACTGGCGATCTCGGCGATCCGGGCGCCCCCGGCAGGATCATCGACGGCGCCGCGATCGATTCGCGCGCCGTCCACGGCGGCGAGGTCTTCTTCGCCTTCCCGGGGAGCCAGGTCGATGGCCATCGCTTCGTCGGCGACGCCCTGGCGCGAGGCGCCGGTGCGGCCGTGGTGAACCGCGGCAGATCGGACGGATCCGTCGGATCGGTTCGATCGGTCGGATCAACAGCAACCGGCGCTGTCATCGAGGTCGAGGACACCTTCCGCGCCCTCCACGACTTGGCCCGCTTCATCCGTACCCGGGTCCCGGAGAAGCTGGTGGGGATCACCGGCTCGGCGGGCAAGACCACCACCAAGGAGCTGCTGGGCGCGATCCTCGCCTCGCGCTTCCGGGTCGCCTGGACGCCGGGAAACCTGAACAACCTCTACGGTTTCCCCCTGTCGCTCCTCAACGTGCCCGATGGCACCGAGTGGATGGTGGCCGAGATGGGGATGTCCACCCCCGGCGAGCTGCGCCAGCTCTCGCTCCTGGGCCGGCCGGACGCGGCGGTGTTCACCGTCGTGCGGCCCGTCCACCTGGAATTCTTCGGCACCGTCCAGGCCATCGCCGAGGCCAAGTCTGAGATCCTGGCCGGTCTCTCCCCCGAGGGATTCATCGTCGCCAATGCCGACGACCCCGAGGTGGCGCGGATCGCGCAGCGCCACGGCGCGCGGGTGGTCTGGTACGGGATTCACTCCGCTGCCGCGGACGTCCGCGCCCGCGATCTCCAGCCGGAGACCGGCAGTACCGGCGGCATTGGCAGCCGTTTCGTGCTGGAGGCTGGAGGCCGATCGCAGGACGTTCGGCTCCCCCTCCACGGCCTCTACAACGTGGAGAACTGCCTCGCCGCGGCGGCCTGCGCCTGGACGCTCGGCCTCTCCCTGGAGGAGATCGCGGGCGCCGTGGCCGCGGTCCGGCCGGCGTCCATGCGCGGCGTCGTGCACCGCGCCGCCGCCGGCTACACCCTGGTGGACGATTCCTACAACTCCAATCCGGACGCGGTTGGGAAGGCCCTGGAGAGTGCCGGCGCGCTCGCCGGCGGCCGGCGGGTGGCCGTGCTGGGCGACATGCGCGAGCTGGGTCCCGAGGCGCCCCGCTTCCACCGCGAGGCGGGAGAGCGGGCGGCGCGCCTGGGGTTCTCCCCCGTCGTAGCGGTGGGCGAGCTGTCCCGCGAGTTGGCGGCCGGAGCGCAGGCGGCCGGCGCCGAGACCGTCTGGCTGCCGGACGCCGCGGCGGCGGCGGACTGGGCGGCCGGCGAGCTGCGCGCCGGCGACGTGGTGCTGGTCAAGGCCTCTCGCGGCGTGGGGCTCGACAGGGTGGTGAAGCGGTTGCTGGGAAACGCTGGCGATGAAGCGGGAGCTTAACTGATGCTCTACTGGCTCCTCTATCCGCTGCACGACCGCATCCCGGCGTTCAACGTCTTTCGCTACATCACCTTCCGGGCGGCGGCGGCGATCGTCACGGCGCTGATCCTCTCCTGGCTCCTGGGCCCCTGGTTCATCCGCCAGCTCCGCCGCCTCTCGGTCGGCCAGAACATTCGCGACGTGGGGCCGCAGGCGCATCAGGTCAAGAAGGGCACGCCGACCATGGGCGGCCTGCTCATCCTCTTCGCCACCCTGGTGCCCACCCTGCTCTGGGCGGACCTCGGGAACGTCTACGTCTGGCTGGTGGTCCTGGTGACCGCGGCCTTCGGCGGCATCGGCTTCGTGGACGACTATCTCAAGGTGAGGAACCGCCGCAACCTGGGCCTCACCGCGCGCACCAAGCTCCTGCTTCAGGTCCTCGCGGCCATGGTCTTCGGCCTGGCCCTGCTCGTCCTGCCCGCGGAGGCCGGGTTCAATCCAACCCTGACCTTCCCCTTCATCAAGCGGCTGGTGCTCCACCTCGGGTATCTCTACATCCCCTTCGTGGCCTTCGTGCTGGTGGGGGCCTCGAACGCCGTGAACCTGACGGACGGGCTGGACGGCCTCGCCATCGGCGCCACGTCGGTCGCCGCCGCCACCTACGCCGTCTTCACCTACGTGGCGGGCAACTTCATCATCGCCCGCTACCTCCAGGTGGCCTGGGTCTCCGGCGTCGGCGAGGTGGCCGTCTTCTGCGGTGCCATGGTGGGGGCGGGGATCGGCTTCCTCTGGTTCAACGCGCATCCGGCCGAAGTGTTCATGGGCGATGTCGGCTCGCTGTCGCTGGGGGCCGCGATCGGCGGCGTCGCCGTGCTCGCCAAGCAGGAGATCCTGCTCGTGCTGGTGGGTGGCGTGTTCGTCATGGAGGCGATGTCGGTCATCATTCAAGTGACCTCGTTCAAGCTGCGGGGCAAGCGGGTGTTCCGCATGTCGCCGCTCCACCACCACTTCGAGCTCTCCGGCTGGGCGGAGCCGAAGGTCATCGTGCGCTTCTGGATCCTGTCGATCCTGTTCGCGCTGCTCTCCCTCTCCACCCTGAAGCTGCGATGAACGGACCCTGGAATAGCCGCCTCGGGCGGGTGCTGGTGTACGGGCTGGGCCTCTCCGGCCGGGCGGCGGCACGACTGCTGATCGCTCGCGGCGCGACGGTGCTGGCCGTGGACGACAAAACCGTGGACGCCGGAGACCTGGCGGGCGCATTTGCGGGAAAATTCGAAATGGTTCCCGCCCGCGCGTTGCCCCCGGACGTCGACCTCGTCGTCGTCTCGCCGGGCGTGCCCCTCGATCGGCCCATCCTGGAAGAGGCCTGGGTGAAGGGCATCCCGGTGATCGCCGAGGTGGAGCTCGCCTTCCGGTTCCTTGACGGCCCGGTGGTGGCCATCACCGGCAGCAACGGCAAGAGCACCACGACCGCCATGGCCGGCGCCATGGTGCGCGCCGCCGGTCTCCCTGTCGAGGTCTGCGGCAACATCGGCGAGCCGCTGGCGGACAAGGTGGAGGGACCGCCCGGCCGCGTCTTCGTGGTCGAGCTGTCGAGCTTCCAGATCGAGGGGATCGTCACCCTGAAGCCGAAGGCCGCGGCCCTTCTCAACCTCGCCGAGGACCACCTGGACCGCTACGGCAGCATGGCGGCCTACGCCAACGCCAAGCGCCGCCTCTTCCGCGACATGGACGAGGACGGCGTGGCCGTGCTCAACGCCGACGATCCCGAGACCCTGCGCACTCCGACCCGCGCCCGTCGCCGCCTCTTCTCGCGGCTCTCCCGAGTGGAGGATGGCTGCTTTGCGACGCACGATGGAAGAGTCATCGAGGTCGCCCCCGGCGAATCGGAGATCGAGCTGTTCCACGCTTCGGACGTTCCACTGGCCGGCGTCCAGAACCTGGAGAACGCCATGGCCGCGGCTCTTCTCGCCCGGGCCGTGGGAGTGGAGCCCGCCGCGATCACTGCCGCCCTGCGGAATTTCCACGGCCTGCCTCATCGCCTGGAAAGGGTGGGGGAGCGGGACGGCGTCACCTTCTACGACGACTCCAAGGGGACCAATCCCGGCGCCACGATGAAAGCGATCGAGGGGTTCGCCGACGGCACGGTTCATCTGATCCTCGGCGGGCGCAACAAGGACGCCGACCTCGCAGTGCTCACGCCGATGATCCGCCGCAAGGCCCGCCGTGCCTATCTGATCGGCGAGGCGGCGGAGGAATTCGCGGCGGCCCTGGAGGGCGCCGTCCCCTTCGAGAGGTCGGAGACGCTCGACCGCGCCGTGCGTTCGGCGGCCGGCCAGGCGCGCCGGGGGGAGGCGGTCGTCCTCTCGCCGGCCTGCGCGAGCTTCGACCAGTTCAGGAACTTCAACCACCGCGGCGACGTCTTCCAGGAGCTGGCGCGCGCGGTCATCGCGGGAGGGCCACATGGCGAAGAAGCTCGCCTTTGACAAGGTGCTCTTCACCACCGTGGTCCTGCTGATGTTCTTCGGCCTGGTCATGGTGTACTCGGCGAGCGCCGCGCTCTCCCGCGATCACAGTTTCCTCGGCCACTTCCTCGTCAAGCAATCGCTCGCCGCCGGCCTCGGGCTGGTGCTCATGGGCTGGCTGATGCACGTCGACTACCGCCGCCTGCGGGATCCGGCCGTCATCTACACGCTGCTGGGGCTCTGCCTGGTGCTGCTGGTGGGCGTGCTCTTCTCGCCGCAGCTCAACGCCACCCGGCGGTGGTTCTTCCTGGCCGGCATCTCGATCCAGCCGTCGGAGCTCGCGAAGCTGGCGCTCATCCCCTTCCTCGCCTACCAGATCGAGAAGAAGGAGGAGCGGGTTAATCAGCTCTCGTTCCTGGTGCCGGCGGGGTTCTTCACGGCGCTCACCGCGTCGCTGATCCTGCTCGAGCCGGACATGGGCACAGCCGTGCTCCTCTGCGCGACCTTCTTCCTCATGATCTTCATGGCGGGCCTCTCCTGGCGCTACATCCTGGCGGCCCTGGCCGTGGTGCCGCCGCTGCTGGGCGCGCTGGTGATGATGGAGCCCTACCGCCGGCAGCGGCTCTTCGCCTTCCTCGACCCGGAGAAGGATCCCCTCGGCAGCGGCTTCCAGGCCCTCCAGTCGCTCATCGCCGTGGGCTCGGGCGGCGTCTTCGGCCTGGGGCCGGGCAAGAGCGTTCAGAAGCTCTTCTTCCTCCCCCACCCGGAGTCGGACTTTATCTTCTCCATCGTGGCAGAGGAGCTGGGGATGATCGGCGCGCTGGCCGTGGTCGCCGCCTTCGTCGTCCTTGCCTGGCGGGGGCTCGCAGCCGGCGCCAAGGCCCCGGACGCCTTCGGCCGCTACCTCGGCTGGGGCCTCACCGGCGTGCTGGTGATCCAGGCCCTGCTCAACGTCAGCGTCACCGTGGCGCTGCTGCCAACGAAGGGGATCCCGCTCCCCTTCATCTCCTATGGCGGCTCGTCGCTGGTCGTCACCCTGTGCATCTGTGGCGTCCTTCTCAACCTCTCGCAGCACGCATGACGGTGAACGATGAAATGGCTCGACCGACCCAGCTCCACGTCCTGCTCGCCGGCGGCGGCACGGGCGGCCACGTCTTCCCGGCCCTGGCCGTGGGCGACGAGCTGCGGGCTCGGGGGTGGCGCGTGAGCTTCACGGGGATGCAGGGCGGCCTGGAGGAGCGCCTGGTGGGCGAGCGCGGAATCCCCTTCTTCCCGCTGACGGCCCGGCCGCTCGTGGGGCGCGGCCTCTTCGCCAAGGCCGGCGCCCTGGGGACCCTCTCCGGCTCGGCCCGCGCCGCCTCGCGACTGATCCGGGAGATCGGCGCGCACGTGGTGCTGGGCACCGGCGGCTACGTCTCGGCACCGGCCGTGGTGGGGGCGCGCCTGGCCCGCCGGCCCGTGCTGCTGCTGGAGCCCAACGGCAGGGCCGGCGTCGCCAACCGCTGGTTCTCCCGCTGGGCCACGGCCGCGGACGTGGGCTACCGGGAGACGGTGGCCGACCTCCATTGCCCGTGCCGGATCACCGGCGTGCCGATCCGCTCGGCGTTCTTCGCCGTGCCTGCGGACCTCCCCGCCGGCCCGCCGCGACTGCTGGTGCTGGGCGGCAGCCAGGGCGCGCGGCAGATCAACCAGGCGCTGCCGGCGGCGGCGAAGCTCCTGCTGGCGCGGCTGCCCGAGCTCACCATCCTCCACCAGGCCGGCGCCCGGAACCTGGAGATGGCGAAGGCGGCGTATGAAGAGGAAGGGCTCGATTCCTCCCGCGTCGAGGTCGTTCCCTTCCTCGACGACGTGGCCGGCGCCATGGCGGCGAGCCACCTGCTGGTCTCCCGCGCCGGGGCCATCACGATCGCGGAGATCTGCGCCGCGGGCCGGCCGTCGGTCCTCGTCCCCCTGGCCATCGCCAAGGCGCACCAGATGGATAACGCCCGCCTGGTTGTGGGCGCCGGCGGCGCCGAGGTGATCCCGTCGGACCAGTTCTCTGCCGAGCGCCTGGCCGAGCGGATCGCCGGTCTGCTCTCGGATCTTCCCCGACTCGCCGCCATGGGCGGCGCCGCCCGCTCGCTCGCTCGTCCCCGCGCGACGGCCGACATCGCTGATCATCTCGAAGAGCTGGGAGGGGTGCGCTGATGTTCAACAGGTTCACCGACCTGTCGCGCATCCACTTCGTGGGCATCGGCGGCGCCGGCATGAGCGGCATCGCCGAGATCCTCCTGGAGTACGACCTGGAGGTGAGCGGCTGCGACCTCGCCCTGGGCGAAGCCACCGAGAGGCTGGCCCAGATGGGCGCCCGCATCGCGCAGGGGCATTCGCCGGACCATCTCGAGGGCATCGAGCTGGTGGTCATCTCCTCCGCCGTAGCCGAGGACAACGCCGAGGTCCGCGAGGCCCGGCGCCGCGGCATCACGGTCGTCCGCCGCGCCGAGATGCTGGGCGAGCTGATGCGCCTCAAGTACGGAATCGGCGTCGCCGGCACCCACGGCAAGACCACCACCACGTCGCTCGTGGGGACCGTCCTCACCGAGGCAGGGCTCGATCCGACGGTGATCGTCGGCGGCCGCCTGCGCCTGCTGGGCACCGGCGCCCGCCTCGGCAAGAGCGACTACCTGATCGCCGAGGCCGACGAGTACGACCGCAGCTTCCTGCGCCTGACGCCGGTCATCGCGGTGATCACCAACATCGACCGCGACCACCTGGACACCTACGGCACCCTGGAGGCGATCGAAGAGGCCTTCGTCGAGTTCGCCAACCGCGTCCCCTTCTTCGGCCGGCTGATCGTCTGCCTGGACGATCCCAACATCCAGAAGATCCTCCCGCGGGTGGCGGACCGCCGCGTCATCACCTACGGCTTCTCGCCCCAGGCCGACCTCTCGGCCGTGGACCTCGAGCCCCACGGCGGCGGCAGCCGCTTCCGCGCGCGCTGGCGCAGCGACCGCGTGCTGGGCCGCATCGACCTCGGCCGCGTCGACCTGCCCATCCCGGGCCGGCACAACGTGCTCAACGCCCTGGCCGCCGTGGGCGTGGGCCTCTCGCTACGCATCGATTTCGACGTCATCAGCCAGGCCCTCGCCGGCTTCGAGGGCGTGCACCGCCGCTTCGAGCAGCTTGGGCTCTGGCAGGGCGCCGCCGTGGTGGACGACTACGCGCACCACCCCACCGAGGTCGAGGCCACGCTCCAGGCCGCGCGCCAGACCTTCCCCGGCGCCCAGGTCTTCGCCGTCTTCCAGCCGCACCTCTTCTCACGCACCCAGGATCAGGCCGAGGCGTTCGGCCGCGCCCTGCTGGGGGCGGATATGGCGGTGGTGACCGACGTCTACCCCTCGCGCGAGAAGCCCATCCCCGGCGTCACCGGCGAGCTGGTCGTGGATGCCGCCATGCGCAGCGGCCATCGCAACGTCCGCTACTGCCCGGCGTGGAAGGACGCGCCGGAGCTGCTGCGCGGCGAGGTGGCCCAGGGCGACGTGGTGATAACCCTGGGCGCCGGCGACGTCAACCGCTTGGCCCAGTCGCTGGCCGCCGAGGAGTCGAAGTCATGACGACCCTCGCCACTCTGTCCTCCACCAGGTCCGACTCCGGCGCGCGGGTCCTGGACTTCCGCCAGGACTTCCGTCGCCGCGGCACGCCCCCGCGCCGCAAGCGGAAGAGCTTCCTGCTCTCGCTCCTGCGCCCGCTCGCCATGGCCGTGATCGTGGTGGCGCTCCCCGCGGGGCTGGTGTACTGGGTGCTCAACGCGCCCATGTTCCGGCTGCGCACCGTCCACGTGAGCCACGCGGGCGGATCGTCGCGGCGGGTCGCGGTTTCCTGGGTACGGCAGACGCTGGCGCCTCTCCAGGGCCGGAACCTCGTGCGCCTCTCCCTCGCCGACGCCACGGCGCGCCTGCAGAGCAATCCGTGGATCGAGAAGGTGGAGATCGCGAAGGAATTGCCGGACGGCCTGCGGGTGAAGCTGGCGGAGCGCCGGCCCGTGGCCCTGCTCCTCTCCGGCCAGACGCTTGCCTACGCCGACACGGCCGGCCGGCCCATCGCGCCGGTGGCGACGCCGGGCGAGCTCGAAGAGGCGCGCAAGGCCGGCCTCCTGGTGGTGAGCTTCGTCCGCGGGCCCCATCCGGACGGCGTCGGCGTCGCCGCGGCGCTCAAGGTGGCCGCCGAGCTGGGCCGGGTGCAGCCGGACTGGGCGGCCAAGCTGGCGCAGATCGAAGTGCTGGGCGAGGAGGACTTCCGGCTGCGCACGGACGCCCTCCCCTTCCCCCTCCTGGTCACCGCGGGCCAGGTGGGACCCAAGGTACAGAGGCTGGTCGAGCTGCTGCCCGAGCTCACCCAGCGCTACTCGCGGATCGAGGCGGTCGACCTGCGCTTCTCGCGCCGGATCGTCGTGCAACCAGCGCTCACGGCGCCGCAGGCGGGCGGAGCCGGAGCTTAAGGATATTGAGGTCCAATTCTTGAGAGGGTCAGCTATGGCCAAAACAGAACCTTACTTTGTCGGTATCGACATCGGCTCCTCCAAGGTGGGGGTGCTCATCGGCCAGCGCGATGACAAAGGCAACCTCGAGGTGGTCGGCAAGGGGCTGGCCCCCAACCGCGGCACGCGCAAGGGGAACATCGTCAACGTCGAGGCCACGGTGGAGGCCCTCAAGGCCGCCAGCGAAGAGGCCGAGGTGATGGCGGGCGTCGAGATCTCCCGCGCCTACGTCGGCGTCGCCGGCGCCGACATCCGCAGCGTCAACTCACGCGGCATGGTCACCGTGGCCCGCAAGGACCGCGAGATCACACGCCAGGACATCTCCCGCGTGCTGGAGGCGGCGCAGTCGGCGGCCCTGCCGTCCGATCGCGAGATCCTCCACGCCATCCCCCAGGAGTTCATCGTCGACGAGCAGGGGGGCATCGACGAGCCCCTCGGCATGCTCGGCACCCGCCTGGAGGTCATGGTCCATCTCGTGACCGGCAACATCACCCGCTCGCGCACCCTGCTGACCAGCGTCAACCGCGCCGGCATCGAGGTGGTCGAGATGGTCTTCGAGCCGCTCGCCACCGCCGAGGCCGTGCTCACGCCCGACGAGCGCGAGCTCGGCGTGCTGCTCATCGACGTCGGCGCCGGCACCACCGAGTATGCCCTCTTCGCCGAGGGCGAGATCCAGTACAGCGCCGTCGCCCCCATCGGCGCCGGCCACTTCACCAACGACCTCGCGATGGTGCTGCGCACGCCGTTCGCCGAGGCCGAGCGCATCAAGGTCAAGCAGGGCTGCTGCCTGCCCAGCATGGTCACCGAAGAAGAGGGGATCGCGGTGCCCACCGTAGCGGGTGGAACCTCGCGCATCGTCCCCAAGCGCGAGCTCTGTGAGATCCTGCAGCCGCGCGCCGAAGAGCTGTTCACCCTCATCCGCGAGGACTTCCTCAAGCACGCCGCCGACGAGGGCCTGCGGGGCGGCGTGGTGCTGACCGGCGGCGGCGCCCAGCTCGACGGCCTGCTGGAGATGTCCGAGCAGATCTTCGACGCCGGCGTGCGCTACGGACTGCCGCGCGGCCTCGGCGGCCTCGTGGACGTGATCAGCAGCCCGACGTGGGCCACGGCCTCCGGGCTGCTGCTCTACGCCCGGTCGGCGGAGGAGAGCCAGAGCAAGGTGCAGAAGAAAGCCGGATTCAGCGTGCGCGGGATGGTGGGAAGCCTGCGCGGAATGTTCTCAGACCTGCTTTAATCGACTTTAATTGAGAGACCCTGGAAGCCAGAAAAGGGGGTGCATCAATGATTCTATTCGACGACCAGGACCTGTCCGAAGCTCAGAAGCTGCTCCGGGCCCACGAAGCGGACTCCATCCCGGCCAAGATCAAGGTGATCGGCGTCGGAGGCGGTGGCAACAACGCGGTGAACCGCATGATCGACGCCCAGCTCCGGGGCATCGAATTCATCGCCGCCAACACCGACCTCCAGGCCCTCGCCAAGTGCCGCGCGCCGGTCAAGCTGCAGCTCGGCCGCTCGCTCACCAAGGGCCTCGGCGCCGGCGCCGACCCCGAAGTGGGCCGCAAGTCCGCCCTGGAGGACACGGACCAGATCCTCGAGTGCCTCGAAGGGGCGGACATGGTCTTTCTGACCGCCGGCCTCGGCGGCGGCACGGGCACGGGCGCCGTGCCCATCATCGCCTCGCTGGCGGCGGAGATCGGCGCCTTGACCGTGGCGGTGGTCACCAAGCCCTTCGGCTTCGAGGGCCGGCGGCGCATGCAGTACGCCGAGCGCGGCGTCGAGGAGCTGCGGAGCGCCGTGGACACCCTCATCACCATCCCCAACGAACGGCTGCTCAACTTCGTCGAGCGCGGCACGCCCCTCTTCGAGGCCTTCCGTATCGCCGACGACGTCCTGCGTCAGGCCGTGCAGGGCATCAGCGACCTCATCACCATCCCCGGCGAGGTGAACGTCGACTTCGCGGACGTGCGCACCATCATGACCGGCATGGGCATGGCCCTCATGGGCACCGGCATCGCCAAGGGTGAGCACCGCGCCCTCGAAGCGGCGCAGCGGGCCATCTCCTCGCCGCTGCTGGAGGAGACCTCCATCCAGGGCGCCCGCGGCGTGCTGATCAACATCTCGGGCGGCCACGACCTCACCCTGCACGAAGTGGCCGAAGCCGCCCGCATCATCTCCGACGCCGTCGACCCGGACGCCAACATCATCTCCGGCATGGTGATCGACCCGACCCTCGACGAGGCGATGAAGGTGACCGTGATCGCCACCGGCTTCGACCGCCAGGGAGAGGACCGTCCCCGTCCGCCCATGCCGCAGATCAACGTCAACCGTCCCGCCCCGGTCCCTAATCTGGCGGCCCTGCCGATCAATGACCGCGGGGATCGCGACCGACAGGATCGAGCCGAGCGGGAGAGGGAAGAGCCGGAGAAGGAGAAGGTGGACGTCCCCTTCTACCGCAAGGTGATCGCCAACGTGCGAGGGGACGACCCGAACGGGTTCGGGCCGAACTGGTCGAACGTGGACGACTACGACATCCCGACGGTGTTGAGGAAGCAGATGGATTAGAAGCGGAGCCTCGCGAATCCCGCCGCACCCCCCGCGATGGGAGGTAGGGCGGGGCTCCGCATATACTGCCGCGATGAGCCTGCCGGATGCCATGGTGCCCATGCCGCGTCCCGATCGGCATGTCCCCTTTCTGACCAGGGTCCAGATCCGCGACTACAAGAGCATCGCGAAGGCCGACGTCCGGCTGGGTGCGTTCACCATCCTGGTGGGCCGTAACGGATCGGGAAAGAGCAACTTCCTCGACGCTCTCCGCTTCGTGGCCGACAGCCTCCGGACGTCGCTCGCCCAAGCCGTCCAGGCGAGGGGTGTCGTCTACGAGATCAAGCGTCGAGGCGCTGAAAGCCCGAGATTCTCGATCGGTCTGCGACTCGCTCTCCCCGATTTGAAGACTGCAACCTACAGCCTCTCGATCCGGGCGCTCAAGGGCGGTGCCTTCAGCGTCGGCGCCGAGACTCTCGCGGTGCGCCACGGTTCCGGTCCGGTGCTTGGCTCTTACTCTGTCGCGGACGGTGAGATCCTGGACTGTTCGATCGACAACCCCCCCCCCGTGCCCTCAGATCGGCTCTATCTCGTCAACGTCTCCGGATTCCCAGAATTTCGAGCCGTCCATGACGCGCTTGCAGCGATGAGCTTCTACAACTTCAATCCTGAAACCTTGAAGGTTCCCCAGAAACCCGATGCCGGGGATCTCCTGCACCGTGACGGCAGCAACCTGGCGAGCGTCGTGGCCCGGCTGAAGGCCGAGCGGCCAGAGGAGCTGGAGCGCATCACACAGTACCTGGCTGCCATCGTCCCCGGGCTGTCCGGCATCGACAGGCTTCCCTTGGGTCCTCTCGAGACGTTGCAGTTCGAGCAGCAGATCGAGGGATTGACCAAGCCCTTCGGCTTCTTCGCCTGGAACATGTCCGACGGGACGCTCCGAGCCCTCAGCGCCCTGGCCGCGGCCCGGCAGCCCGGGATGAGCCTGGTGGGGATCGAAGAGCCCGAGTCCGCCCTCCATCCAGCGGCTGCCGGTGCCTTGATGGACGCCCTGCGGGAAGCCGCCTCCCAGACCCAGATCCTCATCACCAGCCACAGCCCCGATCTCCTCGATCACGTCGATCTCGAAACCGACCGTCTCCTCGCCGTCTCGTTCGAGAACGGGGTCACAAAGATCGCTCCGATCGACAAGGCGAGCCTCAGCGTGATCCAGGATCATCTCTACACCCCTGGAGAGCTGCTTCGGCTCGATCAGCTCGAACCCGACCGGGAGGACGTTTCCCGGCAGGAAGAGCAACTTTCCAGACCCCTCGAAGACGGGGATACCCAGGCTTGAGCCGCCTTCGAGTCGCTCCCATCGTCGAGGGACACGGGGAGGACAATGCGATCCGCATCCTTCTGCAGCGGGTCTGGATGGAGTTGCTGGGTGGCGAGTACATAGACGTTCTCAAGCCCCTCCGCGTCTCGAAGCTCAAGCTCGTTCAGCCCAGGGAGTTGGTGCGGTCCGTCGAGCTGGCCGTCAGAAACTTGAGGTTGAGGACGCCGGTTTCCGGAGACCCGGCAATGGTTCTGATCCTCCTCGACGCGGACCAGGACGCTCCCTGCCTCCTCGGGCCAAGGCTGCTGGAGATCGCTCGAGCCCAGAGGGCCGACGCCGATATTGCCTGCGTGGTAGCCAACGTCGAATACGAAACCTGGTTCGTCGCCTCAGCCCAATCGCTCACGGATTATCTGAACGACTCCAGGGACAAAGTCCTCCCTGACGCTCCCGAGGCGGCGCGGCTCGGGAAGGGCTGGATTCAGCGCCGCCGAAACAAGTACAGCGAGACCCTCGATCAGCCGGCCATGACACGGGCCATGGATCTCGCGCTGTGCCGGTCGCAATCGCCCTCCTTCGACAAGCTTTGCCGGGATCTCGAAGCGCGGCTGCGGCGGATCGGCAGGTCTTCGGAGAGATAGCGAAGGAGGTCAGGTTTCGAGATGGAGGGAGCCTACCGGGCCGCTGCCCGGGAGGCGGCCGAGATCGTCCATCGGCGCGAAGGGTCCCTCTCAAGGGTCGCAAAGGGCAGCGGGTCAGGTGCCACAGTCAATGGAGTGGGGTATCCTAGAGCCTGAGGTGGACCATGAGCGAGCAGGCCGTCATCCATTCCAATCCCAAGATCCTCGGGGGCACTCCGGTCTTCGTAGGGACCCGGGTGCCGGTGCAGACGCTTCTCGACTACCTCGAGGGAGGAGACTCTCTCGATACCTTCCTGGATCACTTTCCTACGGTAGGCCGCGAGCAGGCCGTGGCTGTTCTCGATCTGGCGAAGACGATGTTGATCGCCCATGCGCGTGCTGCTTGACGAATGCGTCCCCCGACCGCTGAAGAGGGCCCTCTCTGACCATTTCGTCAGCCACCGTCGGAGAGATGCGTTGGCGGGGGATCGAAAACGGAGAGCTTCTGGCGTTGGTCCGAGAGGCTGGCTTCGAGGCTTTCATCACAGTGGACCAGAACTTGGCCTACCAACAGAACCTCCAGGCTGCCGGCCTGCGGGTCGTGATTCTCGTGGCCCGGACCAACAAGCTCCAGACCTTCAGCCTCTGATGCCGTCGCTCCGGGCAGCTCTTACACGCTTGCCTCCGGAGAAATGATTCGCATCAGCGTCTGACCGTTGCGCTGATCGGGGACGTTCATCCCGCCAAGCACCACCACCCCATACCTCACTCTGCACTAAGTCGCCGAAGCCGCCGCATCACCTCCGACGCCGTCGGTCCGGACGCCAACATCATCTCCGGCATGGTGATCGCCCCGACCCTCGACGAGCCATGAAGGTTACCGTCATCGCCACCAGCTTCGATCGCAGCGGCGAGAACCGTCCCCGTCCGCCTTGCCGCAGATCAACGTTACCCATCCCACCCCGGCCCCCCAACTTGGCGACCCTGCCGATCAATGACCGTGGGGATCGGGACCGGGCAGAGCGGGAGCGGGAAGAGCTGCGGGGATAGGCGCCACGTTCTTAGTTGAGCAACAGCTACTCCCTCGACCTACAGCCACCGCGCCCGCCGCCGACTCTACCCCAGATCAAGACGTGGCCGGCCCATTGGCATCAACCCTAACCGGCATCGGAATCGTCCACCCAGCCAATAACCTTAGTGGAAGGACCACTGTTGGGTGGCGCCGCCGTTGGCGGGCTCCAGGAGGAGCTGTGTGCCGAGGCCGCTATAGATATCGGCAACGAAGGCGCCGGCTCTGCTGCTGAGCGTGAACCAACCTGGGGCAGGCTGAGTGACGGTCCACTGCTGCGAGGTCACGCCTGTATCGGACTGGGCGACCAGGCCGCCGTTGGCGGCTACGGAGGTGCAGCCCATCACGCCGCCCACGCCGACATTCGTGATCTTCACCACGTTGTTGCCGAGGTTGGCCACGGTCCAGGTCGTGTCCAGGCTGCCGGGCTGGCCCTGAATAATGCCGGCGCCAATATTGGCGCCGGCCATGCTGGCAATAAATCCCGTGCTCTTATTCGTGATCGTGTAATTACCGTCCGGGATCAGGTTCGCCAGCATGAAGGACCACTGCTGGGTTGTGCCGCCGTCGGCAGTTTCCAGAAGGAGCTGTGTGCCAAGGTCGCTGTAGATGTCGGCCACGAACGGGCCGGCTTTGCTGGTGAGCGTGAACCAACCTGGGGCAGGCTGAGTGACGGTCCACTGTTGCGAGGTCACGCCGGTATCGACCTGAGCGACCAGGCCGCCACCGTTGTCGCTGCCCATCACGCCGCCCACGCCGACATTCTTGATCTTCACTATGTTGTTGCCGAGGTTGGTCACGGACCAGGCCGTGTCCAGACTACCGGGCTGGCCCTGAATAATGCCGGCGCCAATATTGGCGGTGGCCATGGAAGCGATGTTGCCGTTGCTGCGATTGCCTATGATGTATGTGCCGTCTGGGATCAGGTTCGCCGGCGTGAAGGACCACTGCTGAGTTGTGCCGCCGTTGGCAGTTTCCAGAAGGAGTTGTGTGCCAAGGCCGCTGTAGATATCGGCCACGAACGAGCCGGCTCTGCTGGTGAGCGTGAACCAGCCTGGGACAGGCTGAGTGACGGTCCACTGCTGCGAGGTCACGCCGGTATCGGTCTGGTCGACCAGGCCGCCGTTGACGCCTACGGAGACGCAGCCCATTACGCCGCCCACGCCGACATTCGTGATCTTCACCACGTTGTTGCCGAGGTTGGTCACGGTCCAGGTCGTGTCCAGGCTGCCGGGCTGGCCCTGAATGATGCCGGCTCCAATATTGGCGGTGGCCATGCTAGCGATGTTGCCGTTGCTGCGGTTGCCTATGATGTATGTGCCGTCTGGGATGAGATCGGTCACCGGGCCCCCGGCGGCCGGCGTGCCCACCAGGAGGTACATGTCACACGGCTTCAGGGTGAGTGTGTACGACGATGCATTGCTCAGGATCGCAATCGGCGTGGTGCCGGTCTCAACATCGTAGATCTTTACAGTCGCAAAGGTTTGGCCAAACGTAATCGTGTCGGTCACGCTCGTCTGGCTCGTCTGCGTGCCGTCCATCAGCACTTCGTGCCAGTCGGCGATCACATACTCGCCGGTTGGCTTCTGCATCAGCAGGTGCGCGGCTGTGGTCGTATTGGAGTACGTCACGTTGAGCGAGCCGGGCGTGAAGGTCGGCGGCTGGCCAGGGCCGTAAGCGCCGCTGGTAGACGCCAGGATCGTCGTCATGTTGTGATAGTACGTCGCCATCGGATTAGGATTGGTGTCGGTGCTGTCATAGAAGCCGTAGGTGTCATCATCCTGCAGGCCATACACGAGGTAGCCGACATCGCCGGCGGCCGCGCTGTCGAACGCGCCGACCACCGTCATGGCGCCAGCTACTGTAGGTAGGTAGCCGGTATACTTATAGATACCTGCTTCGGTATGGGCGACGGGTTTGCCGGGCGTGGTTAACAGGGCGTTAGCTCGCATGATGTTAAGAACGGTCAATTCCGTCTGGCTGCCGTTGCTGATATACGTGTGCGCACTACCGATATCGGCGCCGCCGGGCGTGTAGTTCTGATTGCCGCGTTCCGGATACAGGATGGTAATGCCGGTGTTGCTTGGGTTGTAATCGCCCTGCCAATTGTTCTTGTCTGTCCAGCCGGCACCGAAGTCCATCTGGTTCACCTTGACATTGCGGCCTTGCGAGTGCGCCCAGGTGTAAAGCTGACCCTGTACGAGTGCAGAATCCGGCAGAGTGGCACCCACACCTTGCGGGTACTCGTCGTCTTCCTCATTCGGGCCGCCGAGCACATAGACAAGGCCCGACCCGTAGGTCGTATAGATCGATTCTGCATAGCTGAGGTCGTTGCGCTGGCCGGTCGGGCTGTCCTCGGCGATGGATGTCCAGAGGCGCCCCAGCGGGCTCCAGTTGCTCTGAACCATCAGGAAGTCCGCGCCTTCGTCCGCCTTATATGGCCAGTCGCGCTGGTTGCGGACACCGATATACGCCATGTGTCTGCCCACATTAACAGGGTCTACGTCCCACTTGACGGGGTGGTAGGGATTGATGTGGGTATTAACACCGAGGGTGTTGAGGAAGGCCTCGCTCGACATCGCCGTTACCGCCTGTGCCGTCAGTGGCGATGCGGTGGCCAGCAGGGTGAGACCACCAACGCCAATCATAAGGTGCCGGAGTATCGTTACGGTAGTTGACATTGGATGAACTCCTTTCGCGAGCAATATTGGGCAGCGAGTTACCGCCCGCGGGCCCGCCGCGAGGGCGGGTGCCTCGCCTCCCGCTTCGGTCAGCTCGTTGGGCTCGACGGATGGCTGCTGTTGCTGCCGCAGGACACGGAGATCGGTACGGCGCGCGCGAACGGCCAGCGCCGGGTGACAAAGGGGAGGTTTCGAAACTGCATATCGCCCTCCATGGGTACCTCTTGTACCGGGAGATCGCCGGATGAAGGCCCGGCGTCCGGGAGGAGATGCAATCCGCGTGCTTACATTTCCAGCAGCCTGGCCACGGCGTCGATCAGCTCGGGCAGCCGGGGGGGGAATAGGGTAGAGTCGGCGGCGGGCGCGGTGGCTGTAGGTCGAGGGAGTCGCTGTTGCCGGCGCTTTCGCTGATGCCCCAAATAGGTGCCACGTTCTTAGTTGAACTTGGCCTTAAGTATGCGCCCCATGGACGGCGACCAGCGCCCTGATCTGGGCCACAGAGCCTTGCCAAGGTCGAAATCCCGGCCAGTGAAGGAGCCCAAAGCACTCGACAGGCGACCCTTTGTTCGTGAAATCTCCAGCGTAGCGCCCTGCCGGCCGGCCGAATAGGTGCCACGTTCTTAGTTGAAGCCTGCCTTAAGTACGCGGCCCACGAGGGGCCAGCGACTCCTGATCTGGGGCCGCGGAGGTCTCCCGGAATAGGTGCCACGTGCTTAGTTGGCAACTTAGCTGAGGTGCTGTTGAAAATCTATTTAAACATGCAGAGTGGCGTATTAGGGAGGATCGCAGAGGGTGTCTCCTCGGGAACCAAGAAGCGGAAGCCGCGTGGAGACACCCGGAATATGCTGAGGAAGCAATGAGTAGGTACTAAGTAGCAGCCGAACAGGAACTTGCGCACTGCTGAGGAGATTCTCTGGTGCAGGTGCAGCAATCGAAGCAAGTGCCCGTCGGGCTGTAGCAAACGGTGCAGGGATCGGGTTCCGCAGCCGCGAACTTTGCAGCACCGGAAGTCATGGCAACAACGACGAAGAGGGCGGCGAGGAGCAACTTGGGAAGCTTTCTCATGATGGTCTCCTTTCGTAATCCAGACGTCCTAGAGATAAGCAAGTCGTGTGCCAAGGCCCACGGCGGCTGGCAGCAAAGAAATAGGTGCCGGGGATAGGTGCCACGTGCTTAGTTGAGGCCCACGGACAGCCCCGACCCCTGATCCGGAATAGGTGCCGGAATAGGTGCCCGGAATAGGTGCCACGTTCTTAGTTGAAGCCTGCCTTAAGTACGCGACCCACGAGGGGTCAGCGACTCCTGATCTGGGGCCGCGGAGGTCTCCGGAAGACCAGAATCCAGCCGATGAAGGAGTCCAAAGCACTCGACAGGCGACCCATTGTTCGTGAAATCTCCAGCGCAGCGCCCAAGCAGACACACCTCGGGCCTCCCTCGCGCCACCCGCGAGCAGTTCTCCCAATCTCCCCAAGCCCTCGGCTCGACTACCCGTAGACGAACGGCAAGGCCGGCGGGAAGCAGCCTCTCGGGAAGTGCGGGTCGGGATCTCCCGCCTTGAGCTTCTCCGCCGCTGTCCGGAACTCTG
>JAJKHS010000077.1 GCA_021154885.1 Thermoanaerobaculum sp. | reverse complement strand
GCGCGACGCTGCCGGTCATCACCGCCGAGGATGGCTCGCCCGTGCTTCCCGGCTTCATCCTCTGGGCGTTCTCCCTCAACGAGGGGGACCTGCTGGCCGTCGAGCCTGGGCCGGATCCCGCCGGCTCCTGCCGATTCCGGAGCTATGCCGGGAGAGTGTGGAGCGCCCAGGAGGGGTGTTCCCACCCCTGGCCCTACGTCGAGGAGTTGTTGCGCCAGCGTATGGCCGCCGTGGGACCGGGGGGAGCGCTGCGGCTGCCCGAGGAGGCGCAGGCGCTGCTCGCCGGCGGCCAGGTCCTGCTGCGGGCCGAGAGCCACGCCTGGAGAGGCTCGTTCACTCTGGAGCCGGTGGGCGGGCGGCGGGTCGACCCGGAGCTGCTGCTGCAAGCGGGGTATCTGCTGCCGGTGCTGCCCGGTTTCCAGGTGATGCTGCCGGAGGACCTGCTGTGGATGCTCGACCTGGAGAGAGGCGATCGACTCGCGTGCAAGCCGAGTCTGGCCACGGCCGACTTCGAGCCCTGCGAGTTGAAGAAGCCTCCGCAGGGTTGGCACGGGGTCGAGCTGGGGCCGGGAGGTCTGCTGGCCCTGCCGGAGTCGTTGCGCGTTCCCTCGGCTCTCAAGCCCAACGCCCAGGTCCGCCTGGAGGTGACTCTCTCACCGCGGGCGGCTTTCCGGGTGAGGCCGTGACGGTCCATCTGCCGGCGCTTTGTATTCGGATCCGAGCACGATATCTCTTTATAGGAGCGGATTTCAGATATCATAGCAGCCGTGAAGGCTCCTGTTCCAGCGACTGACCTCCTCCCTCGGCAACCTTCGCCGCTGTGGTTGGACTCCCGCAAGGCGCTTCTCGGCTATCTGGACCGGATCTTCGAGATGGAGCGGCGAGAGGAGGCGCGGGAGGAGAGCTTCTATCCCCATCTCCTGGGTCTTTTCGAGTGGTATGGGGCGGAGCGGGGCCGCGGCGATCTGGGGGTGACCCTGATCCCGCGCAAGACCGAGGAGTGTCTCCTCGATTTCCAGGTGCGGCGCGGCGAGCGAATCGCCGGGTACGTCGAGGCGAAACGGCCGCCTGCGAACCTGGACGAGATCGCCGAGTCGAAGCAGGTCCGGCGCTACCGGGACACCTTCCCCAATCTCCTGCTCACCAACTTCCGGGATTTCCGGTTGTACCGGCACGGCGAGCTGGCCCTCCGGGCGCAGGCGAGCGCCCTGGCGGATGGGCCGGAGCGGCTGCTGGAGCTGCTGGACCTGTTCGTCGATTTCGCAACACCGCCCAGCACCTCGACCGCCACCCTGGCGAAGCAACTTGCCCTGCGCACGCGCCTCCTGGCGGAGGGGATCGACCAGTTGCTGGCGAGTGGCTCCGAGGGCGCGGAAAATCTCGCCGGCTACTTCGAGGCGTTCTCGAGCTACCTGCTCGCCGGGCTCGACCGCCGGGAGTTCGCCGACCTCTACGCCCAGACGCTCTCCTATGGACTGCTGGCGGCCCGCTGGCAGGCGGAGGGGACCTTCGACCGTCAGTCGGCGGCGGAGAGCATCCCCGCGTCGAGCGGCATCCTGCGCGAGGTCTTCCTCAACATCTCCCTGGACGATCCACCGGCCGCGATCCGCTGGATCGTCGACGAGATCGTGGCCGTCCTGGCCGCCGCGCCGGTGCGGCGGATGCTGGAGCGGACCCTCCACCGGCGGCGGCGCGATCCGGTCCTCGACTTCTACCAGACCTTCCTCCAGTGCTACGACGCCGGCCTGCGCAAGCGGCGGGGCGTCTACTACACGCCGCCGGAGCTGGTGTCCTTCGTGGTGCGCTCGGTTCACCGCCTGCTCACCACGCGCCTGGGCCGGCGGGACGGGCTCGCGGACCCCGGGGTGACCCTGCTCGATCCCGCCGCCGGCACGCTGACCTTCGTGGTCGAGGCCGTCCGCTGCGCCGTGGCGGCGGTGCGGGGGGAGATGGGGGGTGGCGGCGTGCCGGCCCTGCTGCGCGATCACGTGCTGCGCGACTTCCACGCCTTCGAGGTGATGATGGCGCCCTATGCCGTGGGCCATCTGAAGATGAGCCTGATCCTGGAGGAGATGGGCAATCCCCTGCGGCGGCAGGAGCGGTTCCCCCTCTATCTCACCAATGCCCTGGAGGACCTCGACGACCTGAAGCAGTCGAAGCTGCCGTTCGTGGCGGCCCTCACGCAGGAGGCGCGGGAGGCGGGCCGGGTGAAGAAGGAGCGCCGGATCACCGTGATCCTGGGCAATCCGCCGTGGTCCGGCCACTCGGCCAACCGCAGCGCACGGATCGACGAGCTGCCCAGGGAGGCGTACGAGGCCGCCGACGGCCGGACCGTCGGGGGCTACTACCAGGTGGAGGGCGCGCCCCTGGGGGAGCGTAATCCCAAGTGGCTGCAGGACGACTACGTGAAGTTCCTCCGCTTCGCCCAGCGGAAGGTCGATCAGGCCGGCGAGGGGATCGTCGCCTTCGTCACCAGCCACAGCTACCTCGACAACCCCACGTTCCGGGGGCTGCGCCGGTCGCTCCTGGAGACCTTCGACGAGATCTATCTCCTGGACCTCCACGGCAGCCGCAAGAGGCGGGAGCGGTCGCCGGACGGTTCGGCGGACGCCAGCGTCTTCGAGGAGGTCCGGCAGGGGGTGGCCGTGGCGTTCCTGGTGAAGAAGCCGGGCCTGGCGAAGCGGGTGCTGCGGGCCGACCTTTGGGGGAGCCGGAGGGAGAAGCTCCGCTGGCTGCTGGAGCAGGACGTGGAGACGGCCCCCTGGCGGGAGATCGCGCCGCGCGGGCCGGCCTTCCTCTTCGCGCCCCGCGACGCCGCCCTGGAGGACGAGTACCGCCGGGGCATCCCCCTGACCGATCTCTTCCCGGAGCATTCGGTGGGGATCGTCACGGGCCGCGACGCCTTCGCCCTGGATACAGTGCCCAAGAAGCTCGAGCGGCGGATCCGCTTCCTGCGCGAGGCGAAGGCCCCGGACGAGTTCGTCCCCGACGCACCGCGGGAGACGGCGATGTGGAAGCTCGCCCACGCGATCCGCGAGGTCCAGGCCGACGAGGAATGGCAGGGCCGGTTCAAGCGGCTCCTCTTCCGGCCCTTCGACTGGCGGACGATCTTCTACGCGGACTACGTGATCGAGCGGCCGCGCAAGGGAATGATGCGCCACATGCTCGCGGGTCCGAACCTGGGGCTGATCGTCCCCCGCCAATACAAGGAGGAGTTCGGGGCCCTGGCCACGGACGCCCTCGCCGCCCACAAGTCGGTTTCGGCGTACGACGTCAACACCCTGTTCCCCCTCTACCTCTATCCCGAGGGTGGGCTGTGCGAGGGCCGCATGGCAAACCTGGCGCCGGAGGTCCTCCGCCTCTTCACCGGCCGGCTGGGGGAGGAGCCGCCCCCTGAGCTGGTCTTCGAGTACACCTACGCCGTCCTCTACAGCCCGCCCTACCGGCGCCGCTACGCCGATCTGCTGCGCACGGACTTCCCCCGCATCCCCCTGCCCCGGGACCGCGGGGCCTTCCTGGAGCTGAGCGGCCTGGGCGCCATCCTGGTGGACCTCCACCTCCTGCGCTCGGACCGCCTGCGCCAGCCGGCCGTCCGCTTCATGGCGGAGGGGAAGGGGAGGGAGGCCTTCCAGGGGATCGCTCCGGAGGTCTGGGAGTACCGCGTGGGCGGCTATCAGGTCCTCGACCGCTGGCTGGCCGCCCGGGCGGGGCGGCCCCTGCGATTCGAGGAGATCGAGGAATTCCGGCGGATCGCGGCCGCTCTGCGGGAGACGATCGGAGTGGCGGGGCGGATTGCCGAGGTGTGGAGCTGGGTTGACCTCTATTGATCCCGCCTGCGCCCGGGTCTTCTCTCCGGCCGGGCGTTCCACGGGTCGGTGGGCCAGGCGTGCCGGGGGTATCTCCCCTGGAGCTCTTTGCGGACCTCGGCGTAGGTGTTCTCCCAGAAGCTCCGCAGGTCGTGGGTCACCTGCTGGGGGCGGCCGTTGGGGGCGAGGAGATGCAGGAGGACGGGGACGCGGCCGGCGGCGACGCGCGGGGTTTCGGACAGGCCGAACAGCTCCTGGATGCGGGCGGCGAGCACGGGTGGTTTGCCGGGCTCGTAGAGGAGCTTGACGTGGCTGCCGCTGGGGACCTCCAGCCGCTCCGGCGCCTCGCGGCGGACGGCTGCGAGCTGCGAGTAGGAGAGAGCCCCCTGCAAGACGTCCAGCAGCGGGGCCCGCCGCAGCTCGGCGAAGGACTTGCGGCCGGCGGCCAGAGCCGGGAGGAGGCCGCGGATCTCGCCGTCCGTGAACCGGGGAAGGCTCAGCTCAGGGCACCAGTCCGCCAGGGAGCGCACCCGGGCCAGGAACGAGGCGACCTCGGGATCGTCCAGGGCGAGAGCCCGGTCCAGGCGGTCCGCCGCGGCCTCGACGAGGACGCGCCCGGTCTCCGCCGCGTCGGGGGCCGGGACCTCGGCCTCAACGATCACCAAGTCGTCGTAGCGCGTCCGCTTCCAGGCGGCGACGCGCTCGCGGGAGTCGTCGAATTCCAGGTCGATCGAGGTGCGCAGGCGATCGGCGGGGAGCCACTCCGGCTCCACGGCCGAGGCCTTTCGCACCAGCGCTTCAGAGAGATTGCCGCCGCGGCCGGCGTCCAGCTCCACGCAGAGGAACAGCTCGGCCTCCAGCACGGCGCTCTCCTCGGCGAGGCGGACGCCGCGGCCGCCCACCAGGACTCCCCGGGGGCTGCGGGGCTCGCGCCGGCGGGCCACCCGGTCGGGATAGGCGGCGAGGAGGGCTCGGAGGAGGGGAGCGTCGTCGTCATCCCCAGGGCGGGTCGAGCCCCCACCCTGCCGTCCAGACCCGCCCCTGCCCGAAACCCCAAGCTCCCGTTTCGCCATCTCGACGAGCTGATCCCGGGCCCGCAGCACGAAACGGGCGGCGCCGGCGTTCAGGCGCTCGCCCTCGAAGCTCTCGAAGTCGTCCCGGCGCTCGAAACCCTCCAGGGCGTCCAGGCGGTCCAGGAGGTCGGAGCGGGAGGTCCGGCGGGGGCCGGCGCCACGCGCGGAAGAGGGAGAGCGGGGGAAGGGATCGCGCTCGGCGAGCAGGGCGGCGAGGAGGGCGGCCTCGCGCGTCCGTCCGGCCCGGTGCCCCGCGATCAGCAGGCGGGCGAGGCGGGGGTGGACCGGCAGGCGGGCCATCGTGCTCCCGAGGGCCGTGACGCCCTGATCGTCCACGGCGCCGAGCTGCCGCAGGAGCCGGGTGGCGGCGGCCAGGGGTTCCGGGGCCGGAGCCTCGAACCAGCCGAAGGCGGCGAGGTCGGTCTCGCCCCAGGCCAGGAGCTGAAGGGCGGGACCGGCGAGGTCCACCCGGGCGATCTCCGGCGTCTCCCGCTCGGGGAGGGTGGCATTCTCATAGGCGGGCCAGAGGCGGAGGCAGATCCCCGGCGCCTGCCGGCCCGCCCGGCCCGCCCGCTGGTCCGCCGAAGCGCGGCTGACCCTCCCCAGCTCCAGCCGGTCCAGGCCTGTGGCGGGATCGAAGCGCAGCCGGCGGACCTGCCCCGAGTCCACCACGGCCGTGACGCCGTCGATGGTGAGCGAGGTCTCGGCGACGTTGGTGGCGAGCACGACCTTGCGCCGGGTACGCCCGGAGAGAGGACGGAGCACCTCGTCCTGGCGCTCGGCCGGCAGGTCGCCGTAGAGGGGGAGGACGGCAAGGTCCAGCTCGGCCGCCAGGCCGGCCAGGGCCTCGGCGCTGCGCTGGATCTCCCCCACGCCGGGGAGGAAGACGAGCACGTCGCCCGCCGTCTCGCCCAGCACCTTGCGGACCCCGGCGGTGATCTGGGCGGGCAGCGGCCGGTCGTCCGGCCGCTCGGTGTAGAGGACGTCCACCGGGAAGAGCCGCCCCCGGCTCTCGATCGTGGGAGCGTCCCCCAGAAAGGCCGCGACCGGCCCGGGGTCGAGGGTGGCGGACATGGCGAGGAGCTTGAGGTCCGGCCGCACCTCCCGCTGGACGCGGCGGGCCATGGCCAGCGAGAGGTCGGTGGCGAGGCTGCGCTCGTGAAGCTCGTCGAAGATCACGGCTCCCACCCCCTCCAGGAAAGGATCGGCCTGGAGGCGCTGGACGAGGATCCCCTCGGTGACCACCAGGATCCGAGTGGCCGGTCCGGCCTTGCGATCGAATCGCACCTGATAGCCGATCTCCTCGCCGAGGGTCGCGCCGGTCTCCTGGGCCATGCGGCGGGCGGCAGCCCGGGCGGCGATGCGGCGGGGCTCCAGCATCACGATCTGGCGCGTCGATGGCGAAGGCCCCTGACCGATCCCCGCCGCCAGGAGAGCCAGGGGCACCCGCGTCGTCTTGCCGGCGCCGGTGGGGGCCACGAGCACGGCCGATGGTCCCGCGCGCAGGGCGGCGAGGAGCGGGGACAGGGCTTCGTCGATGGGCAGGGGGTCCAAGGTGCGAGATTGTAGCCTCACGACCTTCACGAGGCTCGGGAATCGGGGACGCTGCGCCTCAGGATCTCGAACACGAGCCGCTCCTGAAGGCGGCGCAGCCTGAGCAGGGCGGCCGCGGGGCGGTCCGGGTCTTCGATCTCGAAACGGGCCAGGCGTACGGCGAGGTCTTGCGAGGAGAATCCGGGATTCCGCTGTCGCGCGTCGCGGAGCCCGCGATCGAGCGCGACCCCGCTCCGCAGCAGCAGGCCCACGTCCTCGAGGTCCTGAAGGTCAGGTTTCGCGTACAGGGAGCAGAGGCCCGTCGCGAGCACCTCGGGTGGAGTCTCCGCCAGGACCTCCACTCCCGCGGGCCGGACTCGACACGGGGGCTCCAGCGGTAGCGCGGGCTCCGCGGTCAGCTTCAGCAGGCAGGCGGATTCGCCGTCGCGGGCCGCGACCCAGGTCTGCCGCGAATCGCCGTGGAGAGTGGCCGCGTCCAGTCCCGCCGCATCCAGGGTCAGGACGACCTCCCGGGGCCGCGAGCCCAGGCTCTCCATGCCATGCCAAACGAGGTCGAGCTGGCCGATGGGACGTGGCACACCCGCGAGCCACCAGAGTGCGGCGCGTCCGGAGAGGGTCCACGACGTCCCGAGCCCGGCGAGAGAGACCAGGGCGCGCCGCGCGGCGGGAGAGAAGTGAGGAAGGATTCGATCCATGAAAAAACAGACCTGCTTTCACCGAGTATAGCGCATGGAATCGTTTCGAATCGCTTTTCGATGCGTCGGCGAAAAAAATTTCGCGCGAAGCGGTAAAATCCCGCTCATGGTGGGCGCAGAGCTTGGGACCGTCCTGGCCGTCCTCCGGATCGTCCGGGGCTGGAACCAGGAGGAGTTGGCCCAGGCCTCGGGTTTGCGCAGCGGCACGATCTCCGACTACGAGCGGGGGAAGATGGTGCCGGGGCTCAACACCCTGCAGCGCCTGCTGGGCGCCATGGGCTATCCGCTGGCGGCTTTGGATCAGGCCCGGGCGTTCGTCGACTGTTTACGGACCGAGCGCCTGCCGGCGGCGGAGGCTCCCGGAGTCACGGGCGGACCGGCGGCCCTGCGCCGCGAAGTGGAACAGGTTTCGGCCGAAGCGGGGAGGGTGGTCTCCCGGCTCACGCGGCTGATGTTCGCAGTGATGAGCTCCCCAGCCTCCGGGGAGGGGGGCGAAGGACTCCATCCCGGCGAGTAGGCGGGCTTTACGGTTCGGGCTCGTGGACCTCGCCCGCATAGGGAAGGACGCGAAAGCCCTCCTGGGCGGCGGCGAGGCGCAAGGTATCGTCCAGGCAGACGAAGCCCACGCCCTGGGTGTGCTCGCGGCACCACACGAGGGCGGCGGCGAGCTGAAGGGCGCGGTCGGCTCGCAGAGGGTGGACGGTGAGGATGCGGAGGGCGCGGGCGCGCACCTCTTCGGAAGGCTGGACCTCGAACGCGCGAGCCCGTAGTTGGTCCACGAGGGCCCGCCCCCTCTCGAATCCAGCTTCGGTAACGCGCTCACGCCGCCGGACCTCCACCAAAGCTTCCACGCAGTCCAGGATGGCGCCCCACCAGAGGGCCACGTCCGGATCCCGCCGGAGGAGGAGGTCCAGCCATTCCGAGAATGGCTCCCGCACCGCCAGGGCGAGGAGGGCGGAGCTGTCCCAGAACCTCAGACGGCCTCCCGCAGCTCCCAAACTCCGGCGTCTTCTTCTTCCTCTCGAGGACGGACGTACTCGACGCGAGGCAGCTTCCAGAAGGTCTTCCAGAACGCCTCGTCCGCAGGCTTCTCGGGCGGCTTGACCAGCCCCGTCCGCACCAGCTCCTGCGTGGCCGCGACCGGATCTCCTCCCGACAGCGGCAGCAGCCGGGCGATGGGCCGCCCGTGCTCGGTGACCATGACCTCCTCGCCGGCCTTCACTCGGGCGAGAGTTTCGGAAAGCAGCGCTTTGAGCTCGGCAATTCCCATGGATCTCATGAGGACCAGCATAGGCCGGCAAAAATGACCTGTCAAGCCATAAATTCAGGGCTACAAATGCCTGCATAGACGCCGGAATAGATAATTCTGGTCACCCTCCAGGCGCCGCCTTCGACGCGATCGCCAGGAACAGCTCCTGAACCACCTCCTTGAGCTCGACCGTGTAGCTCGCCAGGTCGCGCAGCGACTGTTCGAGCTGCTCGGTGGAGGGCCGGGTCATCGATCCGCCGGCTTTGGGGCGGACTTTGTAGGTCAGCCGTTCGTCCAGGTTCTGGAGCTTCTGATAGGCATCCTTCAGACGTTGCGGATCCATGTCACGGGGTCTCCTTGGGGGGATGGCCGGGATGGCCGGGATGGCCGAGCTGCAGCGTGTAGTTGACGAGCCGCTCGATCTCCTGCGGGTCGAGCCGGCGCTTGAAGGCCGGCATCGGGCCGTAGCCTTCGGCGATGCGCTCACGGATGGCGGCGCGGTCGCCGCGCAGCGCCATGGGCGAGGCGAGGAGGTTGGCGCGCGGGTACAGGGTGAGCGAGCGCGGGTCCCCCTGTCCACGATCGCCGTGGCAGCGGGTGCAGTAGGCGTCGTAGAGCTCGGGCGTCGTGAGGTTCTTCCGGGCGCAGCCGGCGACCCCCGCGACCACGGCGACTCCCGCGACCACGGCGAGGAGGCAGAGCGGGAGGAGCTTCAAGGTTTGCGATGGACCATCGTGGCCGTGGCCTGGTCGCGCGGCCGCACCACGATCTCGTCGATGTTGACATGGGACGGCCGGGTGGCCGCCCAGACGACGCAGTCGGCGATGTCTCCGGGCGTCAGGGGATCGAGGCCGCGATAGACGGACTTCGCCCGCTCCTCGTCGCCGGCGAAGCGCACGAGCGAGAACTCGGTCTCCGCCAGGCCGGGAGCGATTTCGGTGACCCGCACGGGCTCACCCAGGAGCTCCAGCCGCAGGGTGCGGGTGAAGGCGCGGACGGCGTGCTTCACACCCGTGTACCCGGCCCCGCCGGCATACGTCTCGAAGCCGGCGATGGAGCCGAGGTTGATCACGTGGCCGTCGCCCGAGGCCTTGAGGGCCGGCAGCAGGGCCCGGGTGAGACGCAGGGTGCCCATGACGTTGGTCTGCCACATCCACTCCCAGTCCTCTTCCTTCGCGCTCTCGATGCGGTCCAGGCCGTGGGCCCCGCCGGCGTTGTTGACCAGAAGCTGGAGACGCTCCGGGACGCGGGCCACGAAGGCCGCTACGCTCCCGGGGTCCGTCACGTCCAAAGAAAGCACCGTTGCGCGCTCTCCCAGCGGCGAGGCCACCTCCCGCAGCCGCTCCAGCCGGCGGGCGCCGAGGATGACGTGGAACCCGGCTGTGGCCAGCGCCCGGGCCGTGGCCGCGCCGATGCCGGCGCTGGCCCCTGTGACGACGGCGGTCTTGGCTGCATCCATGGAAGAGAGGCTCATGGTGGGCTCACACCTCGCTTATACCTCGGCAGATGGACACAGGTCGGCGATCGGGCAGTGCTCGCAGTCGGGCCGGCGGGCCTTGCAGGTCTTCCGCCCGTGGTCGATCAGGAGGAGGGCGAAGAGCGTCCACTCCTCTTTGGGAACGACGGCCATCAGGTCCCGCTCGATCTTCTCCGGATCGTCCTCTTCGGTGAGACCCAGGCGGCGGGAGAGGCGGTGGACGTGGGTGTCCACCACGATCCCCTCGGTCAGTCCGAAGGCGTTGCCCAGGATGACGTTGGCCGTCTTGCGGCCGACGCCGGGCAGCGCGACGAGGGCGTCCATGCGGGCCGGCACCTCGCCGTCGTGCCGCTCGAGGAGGGCCCGCCCCAGGTTGTTCAGGGCCCGGGCCTTGTTGCGGAAGAAGCCCGTGCTCTTCACAAACTCCTCGAGCTCGGCGAGGTCGGCCGCGGCGTAGTCCCTGGCCGTGGGATAGCGCAGGAAGAGGGAGGGGGTGACCTTGTTGATCTGCACGTCCGTGGATTGGGCAGCCAGGATGGTGGCCACCAGGAGCTGGAGGGGCGTCGCGAAGTCCAGGGCGATGCGCGGGTTCGGATCCTCGCGGTGCAGGCGCGCCACGATCTCCGCCACCCGCTGCCGCCGCACCCGGCCGGACTCCCGCCGCGCCTGGCCGGGAGTGATCCCCGGCCGCGCCGGCCTGGAACGTTTCGCCTCGCTCGCTTTCACGGCACTCATGGCCGCGGATCTTATCCCGTCTCGCCGCGCCGCCGCAGGCCCGGCTCCAGGATCTCCCGCGCCTGGACGACCACCCGGCGCTCGTTGTCGAAGCTGAGCTTGGCGATCCCCTCGTCCCAGGAGAACCACTCGGCCCCCGAGACCTCCCCGGCGTCGAAGTCGGCGGCCGAGCCGCTGACGTAGTCGAGCAGGAAGTAGTCGACCCGCTTATGGACCCGTCGGGCCCCCTTCTCCACGAACCAGTACTCCACCTCCGAGAGGGGGGCCAGCATGCGGCCGGTGACCCCCGTCTCCTCCCGCACCTCGCGCAGGGCGGCCTGCTCCGCGGTCTCCCCTTCCTCGATGTGCCCCTTGGGGAGCTGCCAGCGCCGGCCGGCCTGGGTCGAGATCAGCAGGATGCGGGAGCCATCCACCACGAGGCCGCCGGCCGATCGGTGGTGCTCCGTCCTCATGCGCTCCGGTTCGGATCGTCCGGTGAAGCTCCGGGGGTCCCGCGGCGGTGGGCTCAGTTCGCCGACTCCTCGGAGGCGCCGTTCGGTATCCAGGAGGGGAGGGCGGCGGGATCGATCCCCACCGAGCGCAGGGCCGCCGCCCAGACCTGGTCGGGATCGGGGGCGAAGATCAGGCCGCTGTCCACCGGCGCCGTCAGCCAGTCGTTGCGGAGGATCTCCTCCATGAGCTGCCCCTCGCCCCAGCCGGCGTAGCCGAGCAGGAGCCGGAAGCGGTCGGGCGGCTCCTCGGCCAGGCGGGAGAGATCGCCGATGTGTTGCGTGAGCGCCACGCCGGGGGCGATTTCGGTGGCCGTGTCTTCCTCGCCTCCTGCGGGCAGCACCGGGGCGAAGAGCACGGTGCCGAGGTTCGGCTGCACCGGACCGCCGAAGTAGGCCACCGTCTCGTCCCGCCCGCGCCACCCCACGTCCATCCCCTTGAGGATCTCACTCACCTTGATTCCCGTCGGCCGGTTGACGATGAAGCCGATACTGCCCTCGGGCTCGTGGTGGAGCAGCAGCACCACGCTGCGGTGGAAGAATGGGTCGAGCACCTGCGGCATGGCCATCAGGAGCAACGGGGTCACGAGATCGGAGTCGCTCACGGACATGCGATCATCTTACTCCGGCTCGCCGCCTTCGGGAGAAAGCTGTTATCGTCATCGCATGAACGATAGTTTCGGCAGCCGTGCGACGTTGCGGGTGGGTGGGCGTCAGGTCCGCCTCGCCCGGCTGGATGCCCTGGAAACCCGCGGGCTCGACGTCTCCCGTCTCCCTTATGCCCTGCGCATCCTGCTCGAGAACCTGCTGCGCCGCGAGGATGGCACGGTCGTCACCGCCGGCGAGATCGAGGCCCTGGCGAGCTGGGACCCCAAGGCGGTCCCGTCGCGCGAGATCGCCTTCATGCCCGCCCGCGTCCTGCTCCAGGACTTCACCGGCGTGCCCGCCATCGTGGACCTCGCCGCCATGCGCGACGCCATGGTGGCCATGGGGGGCGACCCGAAACGGATCAACCCGCTCCAGCCCGTGGAGCTGGTGATCGACCACTCGGTACAGGTGGACGAGTACGGCTCCGCCGCTGCCTTCCTGTTCAACGCCGAGAAGGAGCTCGAGCGCAACCGCGAGCGTTACGCCTTCCTGCGCTGGGGCCAGACGGCCTTCGCCAACTTCCGCGTCGTGCCGCCGGACACCGGCATCGTCCACCAGGTCAACCTCGAATATCTCGCCCGGGTGGTAATGGAGGGCGAGGTCGGCGGCGAGCTCTACGCCTATCCCGACACCCTGGTGGGGACGGACTCCCACACCACCATGATCAACGGCCTCGGCGTCCTCGGCTGGGGCGTGGGCGGCATCGAAGCCGAGGCGGCCATGCTCGGCCAGCCGGTCTCCATGCTCATCCCCCAGGTGGTGGGCTTCCGGCTCTCCGGCGAGCTGCCCGAGGGAGCGACCGCCACCGACCTCGTGCTCACCGTCACCGAGATGCTGCGCAAGAAGGGGGTGGTGGGCAAATTCGTGGAGTTCTATGGCCCCGGCCTGGCCAACCTGCCGCTCGCCGACCGGGCCACGATCGGCAACATGGCGCCGGAGTACGGCGCCACCTGCGGCATCTTTCCCGTCGATCAAGTCTCGCTCGACTACCTGGCCTTCTCCGGCCGCGCCCCCGAGCAGGTGGCGCTGGTCGAGGCCTACATGAAGGAGCAGGGCCTGTTCCACACGGCGGCCTCGCCTGAGCCCGAGTACTCCGACTCGCTGTCGCTCGATCTCGGCAGCGTCGAGCCGAGCCTCGCCGGCCCCCGCCGCCCGCAGGACCGGGTACGCCTCTGGGACGTCAAGGCTTCGTTCGAGAAGGAGCTGGCGGCGATGACGGCCGCCGGCAGGACAGGGAAGACCCGCGCCGCCGCTCCGGGCCTCCAGGCCGTGGGCGGCACCGCCGCCGGCCTGGCCGTGGCCGAGCCCGAGGTGGCGGTCTCGGCGGCCCCCGCAGACGTCGAAGCCGCTGCCGCCCTGCGCCACGGCTCCGTGGTGATCGCCGCCATTACGAGCTGCACCAACACCTCGAACCCCTCGGTCATGGTGGCCGCCGGCCTGGTGGCCAGGAAGGCGGTGGAGAAGGGGCTCAAGACCCAGCCCTGGGTCAAGACCAGTCTCGCCCCCGGCTCCAAGGTGGTCACCGAGTACCTGCGCGAGGCCGGGCTCACCCCCTACCTCGACCAGCTTGGCTTCAACCTCGTGGGCTATGGCTGCACCACCTGCATCGGCAACAGCGGACCGCTGCCGCCGGCCATCTCGAAGATCATCGAGGAGCGGGACCTGGTGGCCGTCGCCGTCCTCTCCGGCAACCGCAACTTCGAGGGGCGCATCAACGCCGACGTACGGGCCAACTACCTGGCCTCGCCGCCGCTGGTGGTGGCCTACGCGCTCGCCGGCCGCATCGACCTCGACCTGCGCTCCGAGCCCCTGGGCACCGGCGGCGACGGCCAGCCGGTCTATCTGAAGGACCTCTGGCCGAGCCGCAACGAGGTGGCGGAGACCATCCTGCGCTCCCTCCACTCGGAGATGTTCCGCAAGGAGTACGCCGACGTCTTCCGCGGCGACGAGCACTGGAACGGCCTCGACGTCCCCGAGGGCGACACCTACGCCTGGGACCCGGGCTCCACCTACGTCCGCCAGCCCCCCTACTTCGTGGACATGCCGGCCGAGCCGCGCCCCGTCCAGGACGTCCATGGCGCCCGCGTGCTGGGCGTCTTCGGCGACTCGATCACCACCGACCACATCTCGCCGGCCGGCTCCATCAAGGTGGCGAGCCCGGCGGGCCGGTACCTCGTCGAGCACGGCGTCGCGCCCAAGGACTTCAACTCCTACGGCGCCCGCCGCGGCAACCACGAGGTGATGGTGCGGGGCACCTTCGCCAACATCCGCATCCGCAACAAGATGGTCCCCGAGATCGAGGGCGGCTTCACCGTCCATTTGCCGGACGGCGAGCCGCTGTCGATCTTCGACGCGGCCGAAAAGTACCAGCAGGAGGGCGTTCCCACCGTCGTGCTGGCTGGCAAGGAGTACGGCACCGGCTCCTCCCGCGACTGGGCGGCCAAGGGCCCCCTGCTCCAGGGCGTGCGCGCCGTCATCGCCGAGAGCTTCGAGCGCATCCACCGCAGCAACCTCGTGGGGATGGGGATTGCCCCCCTGGAATTCATGGACGGCGACTCCGTCGAGAGCCTCTGCCTGACCGGCCACGAGGTGATCGACGTCGACGGGATCGCCGCGGGCGTCGGGAGCGGCTTCGGCGCCGGCCGGGAGGTCACCGTGCGAGCCCGGAAAGAGGACGGCTCGGTCCAGGAATTCAAGGCGCGGTTGCGCCTCGACACGCCGCAGGAGGTGCAGTATTACCGCCACGGCGGCATCCTGCATTATGTGCTGCGGCAGCTCCTGCGTGGATGACGAGAGGGGGGGCGCGTTACCTCTCGTCCTCTCCGTAGAGGTCCGCCCGCCGCAGAGACAGATCCTCCGGCCAGGGACCGAGATCGTGAACGGGAAAATCGACCAGAGGGCGCTTGATTCGCACCTTCAGATCGATCCTGACTCTGCCGTCCTGGGCGACGAAGACATCTGTTTTGATGGTCTTCATACGTTGTCAGCTTACCGGATGACCGGACGGTCCGCAACAAAAAAAGCCCCGCATCGGGGAGGGAGCCGTGCGGGGGGAGGAGAGGGAGCTGAAGGAGATTGCGGAGTGTTGAGACTCCGGGACGGGTTCAACTCCCGAACCCCGTCCCGCTGTGTACAACAGCGACGGGATATGGGGGATTCCCATCTTCAAATTTATGGATTAGGGCTATGCGGATCTTCCTGACCGGCGGCACCGGCTACATCGGTCGCTCCCTGGCTCGCCGCCTTGCGGAGACGGGGCACGAGGTGCGGGCCCTGGTGCGCCCCACCAGCAACGCCGAGCCCCTGAAGCAGCTCGGGATCGCCACCTTCGCCGGCGACGTGGGGGACCGCGCCTCCATGCGGGAGGGGATGTCCGGCGCCGACTGGGTGATCCACGCCGCCGCCGAGCTCGACCTCACCGGTCCGCCTGAGCGGATGCGGACGGCCAACGTCCAGGGAAGCGAGAACGTGGCCTCCCTGGCTTTCAAGCTGGGCGTCGGCCGTTTCCTCTCCGTCTCCTCCATGGCCTGGTGGGGCGGCAGCCCGCCGGACGGCCGCGCCGTGGACGAGACGGCGCCCCCCTTCACCCCGTTTCCCACCCTCTACAGCGCCACCAAGCACTCGGGCGAGCAGGCCGTCCAGGAGTGGGCGAAGAAGGGGCTGCGGGTCAACACCGTCTTCCCCAGCCTGGTCTACGGCCCGCCGGGAAAAAAGGAGGGGGCGAACGCCATCCTCCGCGGCTTCCTCAAAGGCCGCTTCCCCGTCCTCGTGGGAGCGGACAAGAAGACTGCCTGGATCTACCTCGACGACCTGGTGGACGGCATGCTGAAGGTGATCGAGAAGGCGCCGCCGGGCCGGGGTTACCTGATGACGGGGGACGTCACCACCCTGCGCAGCCTCGCCGACCGCGTCTGCGCCCTGGGCGGGGTGAAGCCACCGCGGATGAGCCTGCCGGTCGGAGTGGCGCGCGCGGGCCTGATCCTCTCCAGCCCGTTCTACAGGATGCGCGGGTTCCGCCCGCCGTTCTCCACCGAGCAGCTCAACAGCCTGGAGCGCCACTGGGCGTTCGACGACTCCCGGGCGCGGACGGAGCTGGACTGGCACCCGCGGACGCTGGACGAGGGGCTGCCGCCCTCGGTGGCGTTTTTGCAGGCGAGCTAAGAACGGGCGACTTGCCCTTCGAAGCCCTCATCACCCCGGCCCTCTTCTCCCAGCCTCCCCCCCCGTCCGCCGGGAGAAGAGGGAGAAGTTTGTCGAAGTCTGCCCCTTGTGCTCGCTTCCCGCAACGAGACACTGGCGCGATACGGGTTTCCGCAATAAACTGCGAGGCATGGCGCGCCGCAAGCCGGACGACCAGCTCACCCTCTTCGATCTCGGACCGCCGCCCGAGCCGCAGCGCCAGGGCGTCGGGGCCGCCCCCCAGCCGCCGGAGGTGGAGGAGCTGGGCCGCCGGTTGCCCGCGGAGATCCACCTCGGAGGGTCGACCTGGTCTTTCCCGGGCTGGGCGGGGCTGGTGTGGGACCGCTCGTACTCGCAGTCGAAGCTGGCGCGGGAAGGGCTCGCGGCCTACGCCCGCCATCCCCTGTTCCGGGGCGTGGGGGTCGACCGCACCCACTACGCGCCGGTCGAGGCGGCGGAGCTGGCGGCGTATCGGGAGGCGGTGCCGGCGGGGTTCCAGTTCCTGGTGAAGGCCCACGAGGCCTGCACCGTGGCCCGCTGGCCCGACCACGACCGCTACGGCGTCCACCGCGGCCAAGCCAACCCCCTCTTCCTCGATCCCGCCTATACCGCCGAGCAGGTGGTGGCGCCTTTCGTGGAGGGAATCGGCGCCGGGGGCGGCGCCCTCCTCTTCCAGTTCGCCCCCCAGAGCCTGGGCTCGCCGGGATCGTTCGCCGAACGCTTGGGAGTCTTCCTTGCGGCTCTGCCTCGCGGACCGGTCTATGCCGTCGAGCTGCGCAACCGCGAGCTGGTGACCGCGGAGTACGGCGACGTCCTGGCCGCCGTGGGCGCCTGCCACTGCCAAAACGTCCACCCGCGGATGCCCGACGTCCGCGCCCAGGCTCAACTGTCGGGCTCGGACCGCGGGCCGATGACGATCATCCGCTGGCTGCTGGGGCCGGGCCTGACCTACGAGGAGGCCGGCCGGCGCTACGCTCCCTTCAATCGCCTCGCCGCCCCCGACCCCGCCTCCCGCCGGTCGGTGGCGGACCTCGCCCGCGCCGCCCTGGCCGCGGGCCGGCCCTTCCTCTGCACCATCAACAACAACGCCGAGGGCTGCGCGCCGCTGTCGGCCGTGGAGCTGGCGCGGGCGATCGTGGCAGGCGAGTCTCGCTAGGAGTTTGGAGGATCTTGGCGACAGCGAAGCGAGGACTTGGCCGGCAAGGTTGGTTCGGGGGCTGGCGCGAGAGACCACTAGGAAACTTACGAGGAGACCTGTCAGACTAAGGAACCTGAGGAGACCACGCCGAGCTTTAAACGATTGAAAACAATGGACGAGAGAAGCGAATTTTCGCACGGTGAGGGATGTTCTGCGTGCCTCAAGCGCCGTATGAGTAATTCGTAACTGCCACTCCGCGCCGTGAGGCAGCGCGATACTTGCGATCCTAAGTCCTTGATTCTTATGAGCCAGTCCTGTAGGGCTTTCGTCGTCGTAGAGCGGTTGTGCCCTTTGTCTCGGCGGAGCCGCTAGGCGAAAGATAGGCGGAGGCGCGCGACTCCGCCATCTTACTCAGGAGGATAGATATGGGTAATACGAAGGCCGACAAGAGAAGAGAGGAACTCAGAGAGCAGTTTTGGCCCGATTCTGAAGGTAGGATTTGGAAGGGCCCTAAGGAAAAGGGCTATTGGTGCTCTCCCCGCTTCCTCCCACTAATTTTGCATCTCACGACAGACAAGAAGATCGTAGGTAATCACAATTGTTCCACCGTATACCTTGATCTCTTGTCGCGAGATTTCGGACAAGGAATTATTGAAATCCGCGATGAAGACGAGCATGCTTATTATTCAGGATATGAGGGGAGTCGCTCTAGAAGAACCTGGCAAGAACGTATCCATAGCCTTGAGAAAGCTGGATTCATTCAAGTAACCCCCAAGGGGAACCACCTTATTGGTTATGTCCTGTTGATCCATCCCCTCCAAGTGGCTCAAGCACTTCGTAGTGAAGGAAAAATCGAAAGCAAGTGGTGGCACCAACTTCAGGAGCAGCTTCGTAACATTGGTGCCGAACCTTTGTCTGACCCGCTGGCGCGTCCAGAACTGCAACTGCGCGTCATCAATGGCGGTGTGGCTTCGGGCTCGGGAAGCTTATCGCAAGACCTGCCTCGAAGGGGCAGTGGCAAGCCGGGTTAAAGGCGACGCAACCGAATGAGACTTTAGTCCATCCGCCGCGCCACCTAGCTGAGCTGGACTCCGCTGTTGCGCGCTCAAAGAACGCGTCCGCTTTGAGAGAGGCGGACCGGCCTCTCTCAGCGGGAGAATGAGGAAGCAATGTTTATTCCAAAAGGCGAATAAGAGAATGGACCGGGGAGCAAGTTGAGGACTTGCGTCCCGAGGAGATGCGACTTGAGTTCCTGGTTCGCTACGCTTTCAATCGGAGAAGATCGAGGCCGTCGAAGTGGGTGAAATCTCCGTCGAAAGATACGAGCCGCAATCCGCCCGCTTTGGCGAAGGCGGCCAGATAGGCGTCCGTCCATTGGCGGGGAGTCGCGCCAACCCCCAGGGCCCATTGCTCCAGCCAGGTCTCGCAACCCTCCGGCTCGGCGGCCAACAACACCTCGGGGAGCCGGCGGAAATCGCCATAGGCCTGCCAGGCTTGGCGCACCGTGAGCGGCTGTCCGCCCATCGCCCCAGCATTGGTGGCAAGGCGCAGGAAGCCAAGGGCCGTCAAGCGGCAGAAGGCGAGTTGATCCCCCGATTCCTCGTACCAGTATTGGCGCGCCCTTTGGTGGTGTGCATGGTCGGCCACGCTGAAAGCAAGCCAGACGTTGATGTCAGGCAGATCAATCAGGCCGGCCACCGGCGGTCTCTTCCTCTTCCAGGATGCGGTAGACGTCCGCGTTGGTCAGGATGGGCAGCGTCCGCCCCGTCGCCTCTCGCGCCACGGGAAGCTCGCTGCGCCGACGCCTGAGCGGCGCCGCGGACCGCAGAGCGTCCTGCCCCAGCCCCTGTTCCACGAACCGGGTAATGAGATCCTTCAGCTTCATGCCGTCGAGCGCGGCCTTGGCCTTCACTTGGCGGAGCAGCTCGTCGGGGAGATCAATCGTGGTCCTCATGTCAGCATTTTTATGCTTTTGTGCGCGGTCGTCAAGCTGGGGATGAAAGGGCGGCGCCACCGAAGGACTCAATCCATCCGCCGCGCCACCGAGCTGCCGCTCGCGTTCGCGGCGTCGCTCCAGAAGTTGCCGCGCAGCGCCCCGCGGTCCGCCGAGAGCTGCCAGGAGAAGCTGCCGGCGGCCGAGCGCCTCGCCCCTCGCTCGGTGAACTGGAGGGTCACCCGGCGGCCGTCGATCCTGCCGGTGACGCTGATCGGGCTGCGCGCTCCCGGCGGGATGGGGCGGCCGTCCTCGGTCCACTTCTGGCCGCGGCCGGTGAGCCGGTCGCCGTCCTGCTCGAGCTGGAGACGGTAGCCCAGGCGGAGACCCCGGTACTGCTCGTAGTTGGTGGACTGGATGGTGTTGGTCAGCTCCCACCAGCCGGAGAGGTCGTCCTCGGCGGGCGCTGCCTGCCGTGCTTCGTCGGCGCTGGCCTCCTCGTCCTGGTCCTGGCGGGCGCGCCGCTGCTGCTCCCGCTGTTGCTCCAACACCTGGGCCGCCCGCGCCTCCTCCCGCCGGTCGCGCTCCGCCTTGCGCAGAGCCTCCTCGCGGGCGGCGAGCTCCCGCTCCTTGCGGTTGAGCTCCGCCTTGCGCAGTGCCGCCTCCCGCGTCGCGATCTCGCGCTCGCGACGGCTGGCGGCCGCCTCCTCGCGGGCGAGCCGCTCTTTGCGCGTCTGGAGCGCGGCCTGTTCCTGCTGATCCTTCTTCTTCTCCTTCTCCTGCGCGATCCGCTCGGCCTCCTGCTGTTTCCGGAGCCGCCGCTGCTCATCCTGGGCGGCCTTGGCGAGGCGCTCGACCCTCCTGGCGTCCTCCTGGCTCTTCTCGCGCTCGGCCAACAAGCTGTGGGACGGGAAGCCGTCGCCGGGCGGCGATTCCTGGCCCGGGCAGAAGGCCGCCGGCTCTTTCCCGGCGATGAACAGCTCGCGGACCGGAGCGCTCGCCGAGTTGCAGCCCGCCGCGACGATCAGCCCCGTAGCCGGGTCCACCGGACGGGACACCACGCCGCCGGGAGGGCTCCACGGCTTGGGCTCGGGCCGCTTCTGGTAGAGGCGCGCCAGCATCCGTCCCCAGGCCGGCGCCACCAGCCGGCCGCCGGTGGCGTCCGCGAGAATCGGCCGCGGCTGGTCGAAACCCATCCAGAGGGTAGCCACGACCTCCGGCGTATAGCCCACGAACCAGGCGTCGGCGCCCTCGTTGGTGGTGCCGGTCTTGCCGGCCGCCGGAGCGTGGAACCCGGTCTGCTGGACGAGGTTGCCGGTGCCCCGCACCAGCGCATCGGACAACACGTTGGTCACCAGGTACGCGACGGCGGGATCGAGCACGGGGTGCCGGCGCGGCGTCGATCTCCAGAGCACCTTGCCGTCGTCGTCCTCCACCCGCAGGATCAGTCGCGGCTCGGCGGCCTGTCCGAGGCTGGCGAAGGCCGTGTAGGCCGAGGTCAGCTCCAGCGGCGAGACCGCCACGGTGCCCAGGGCGATGGCGGGGACGGCCGGGATCGGCTCGCCGATGCCGGCTCTCCTGGCCAGAGCGGAGACCTCGCCCAGGCCCACGGCGTCGGCCAGGCGCACGGTCGCCACGTTCTTCGAGCGCACCAGGGCGTCGCGCATCGAGATCTGCCCCTCATAGCGGTCCGAGAAGTTGTGCGGCTGCCAGACCTGGCCGTTGGACATCCTCACCCGCAGCGGCTGGTCGACGAGCGGCTGGCTGAGCACCCACCCATGAGCGAGGGCCGCCGCGTAGACGAACGGCTTGAAGGCGCTCCCCGGCTGCCGCCGCGCCTGGACCACGCGGTCGAACTGCGACTGCGCGTAGTCGCGGCCGCCGACCCAGGCGAGCACGTCGCCGTCGCGAGCGTCGAGCATCACGGCCGCTCCCTGGAGGTACTTCGTACCGCCCGCCGCCGCCTCGGCTGCCGGGGAGTACCGGGCGCCGTCGAAGGCGCCGAGCTCGCCGCTCTCCACCCGCTTGAGCTGGCCGCGCAGCTCCTCCTCTGCGGCGCGCTGGGCGGCGGAGTCGAGCGTCGTGACGATGCGCAGCGGCCGGGTGTAGAGGTTGGAGCCGAAGCGTTCCTCCATCTCGCGCCGCACCTGCTCGACGAACCAGGGGGCGAGCCCCGACTCCACCTGCGCCTGGCGCGGCGGGGGGGTGATGCCGAGCGGCGCCGTCTTGGCCTCCTCGGCCATTCGCCGCGGGATGCGCCCCTGCTCCTCCATCAGCGAGAGGACCAGGTTGCGGCGCTCCAGGGCCTTGTCGGGATGGCGGCGCGGGTCGTAGTGGCTGGGCGCCTTGGGCAAGGCCGCGAGCAGCGCCGCCTGGGGCAGGCTCAGATCCTTCGCCAGGACGCCGAAGTATTGGCGCGCCGCCGCCGCGATGCCCCGGGCGCGGTTGCCGAAGTAGATGTGGTTGAGGTACAGCTCGAGGATCTCCTCCTTCGAGTACCGGCCTTCGATCTCCTGCGCCACCCGGATCTCCAGCAGCTTGCGGCGGGTGGTCTGCTGCTCGCCGGGGATGCGCTCGGGGAAGACGTTGCGCGCGAGCTGCATGGTGAGGGTGCTGAACCCCTGCGTGAAATCGCCGGAGTGGAGGTCCGCGAGCACGGCGCCGCCCACCCGCGTCCAGTCGACCCCGCGGTGCTCGTAGAAGCGCTTGTCCTCGACGGCGAGAAAAGCCTGGGCCACCTGGCCGGGCAGGGAGGAGAGGGGGACGATCTGCCGCTCCGCCGGGGCGAGGTCGGCGAACACCTCGCCGTTGCGGTCGAGCAGCAGCGGCGCGCCGCCGGGCTGGAACGCCGCGAGCTTCCCCACGTCCGGGCAGGTGGAAAAGAAGCACCGCGACCAGGAGAAGCCGAAGAAGAGGACGACTGCCCAGAGCATCGCCAGGAACAGCGCCAGCGGGCGCGGACCCTGGTGTTTGAGGTCTCTCCAGAGCGTGCGCCAGCGGTCCGACCTCTCCATGGTTGTTTGCAGGGGAGCAAGGGGCTTGCCAGGACCCTCATCACCCCGGCCCTCTTCTCCCGTCCCCTCCCACCCCCCTCACCGGGAGAAGAGGGAGAAAAGCAACAACCGTCCAGCCGGGGGAACGCTGTTTCTTCCAGACAAACCACTCCCTCTTCTCCCGGCGGACAGGGGGGAGGCTGGGAGAAGAGGGCCGGGGTGATGAGGGCCCAAGGTGCGCGTTGGGACGAACCCTGATCCCTGCCTCTACAATACTCCCATGACCTCCCCGGACGGCCGCACCCCGCTCCCCCGTCGTCTCCTCCTCCTCCTCGTCCTCCTCGCCGCGCTGGCCCTGTCCTCCACCCGCGCGCAGGCGCAGGCGCCGCCTCCCCAGTGGAACCACGACTGGGCGCGGGGAGCCGTCTTCTACGAGGTCTTCGTCCGCAGCTTCCAGGATTCCAACGCCGACGGCATCGGCGACTTCCGGGGGTTGACCGCCAGGATGGACTACCTGAAGGACCTCGGGGTGGACGCCCTCTGGCTGATGCCGGTCTTCCTGTCACCGAGCTACCACGGCTACGACACGATCGACTACGAAAAGGTCGAGCCCGGCTACGGCACCGACGCGGATTTCGATAAATTCCTCGCCGAGGCTCACCGGCACGGCATCAAGGTGATCCTCGACCTCGTCCTCAACCACACCAGCAATCAGCACCCCTGGTTCGTGGACGCCGCCTCCACCCCCAAATCCCCCCACCGCAACTGGTACGTCTGGCGCGGCGACGATCCCGGCTGGACCCAGCCCTGGGGGAGCGGCCCCACCTGGCACCACAACGACAAGGACGGCCAATATTTCTACGGTATCTTCTGGAGCGGCATGCCGGATCTCAACTACGACGAGCCCGCCGTGCGCGAGGAGATGAAGCGCATCGCCACCCACTGGCTCGCCAGGGGTGTGGACGGCTTCCGCCTCGACGCCACCCGCCACCTCTTCGCCAATGGCCCCGGCGAGATGCAGAACAACCAGCCCCAGACCCACGCCTACTTGAAGGAGCTCGCGGCCGCCGTGCGCAAGGCGAAGCCCCAGGCCGTGATGGTGGGAGAGAACGCGGCGGACCGCGAGGATCAGATCGCCCCCTACTTCGGCTCCACCGCCCAGATCGCCGGCGGCGACGAGCTGCCCATGAGCTTCGACTTCCCGCTGGCGAAGGAGATCCTGGACGGCCTCAACGCCGGCGAGGCCTCAGGGCTAGGCGCCCGGCTCGAAGAGGTGAACGAGACCTATCCGTCCGGGGTGATCGACACCCCCTTCCTCACCAACCACGACCAGACGCGCCTCGCCACCCAGCTCGGCAACGATCCCGCGAAGCTCCGGCTTGCTGCCGCCATCCTCCTGACCCTCCCCGGCGCTCCCTTCCTTTACTATGGCGAGGAGCTGGGTCTCCAGAATGGACCGGGCGGGCCGGACCCGTTCAAGCGCACCCCCATGCCCTGGGATGCGACGCCCAACGCCGGCTTCACCACCGCCGCCAAGCCCTGGTTCGACCTCGCCCCCGGCTGGCGGACGGCGAACGTGGCGGCGGAGACGGCCGATCCCGCTTCCCTCCTCTCCCACTACCGCCGCTTGATCCGCCTGCGCCACGCCTCGCCGGCCCTGATGAAGGGGACCCTGGCCGTCCTCTCCCCGACCAGGACCAGCACGCCCGTCCTGGCCTTCGTCCGCGAGACGGCCGGCGAGCGCGTGCTGGTCCTCCACAACCTGGGCACCACGGAAATCCAGGCCGGACCCTACGATCTCAAGGCGGGCTCAGCCGAGCGCCTCTTCGGCCCCGACGACAAGGTCGTGAAGGGAGCGGAAGGCTGGACCTTCCACCTCCCGGCGGGAGCCAGCGGAGTCTGGCGGCTTTCTTCTTGACCCACGGACCGCTCAGCTTCCTCCCCCGAGCTCCGGCGGCACCTGCGGCACGCACACGACCCCGGCCGCCGTCAGCTCCTCCTCGACGCCCTTGACCACCGCCTCGTCGCGGCTGACGGCGCGGATCAGGGGCAACACCGCGACCGGCCGGCCGCCATACTTGAGGGAGTCGAGACACGTGGCGCGGACGCAGTACTCGAGCGCCACGCCGGTCACGTAGACCGTGGCCCCGGCGTGCCGGCGGACGAGGTCGACCATGGCGGGGTTCTCGAAGGGAGAGTAGCCCAGGCCCGCCCGTTCGCTCCCCTTCGAGACGACGACCACGCACTCGGGGAACCGTAACCCGGGATGAAACTCCGCGCCGGGAGTGCTGGCCACGCAGTGATCGGGCCACACGCCGCCGCTCTTCTGGAAGCTCTCATGGTCAGCCGGATGCCAGTCCCGAGTTGCCACAATGGTGAACCCCCGCTCCCGGGCTGCCTCCATGGCCGCGTTGAGCTCCGCGATCATCGAGCTGGGCTCCACCGTCGGCAGCGCTCCCTCCTCCATGAAGTCGCGCTGCATGTCCACGACTACGAGAATGGGCGTCGCGCTCATGGGGGTAGGGATACCACGGGGCCAGGGTGGGGCTCAATGGCCGCGGCCCCTTGGATCAACGAGGCACCTGCTCGGGCGCCGTGCCTGTCCCAGGTTTTCCATTGCGTTTCGACAAGTCCGGCAACTCGGAGCCAGATAAGATTTCCAGGCCCGTTTCCTGAACCAACTTTTGGAACGGGACGGGTGGCGCCGAGCGCAGACGGTCCAACTGCGGGCCCTCGGCAATCTGGATCGATTCGAGGAACTGCGTGAGCTCCTTGTAGACGAGGCAGCGCGGCTCCCGGACGCAGAGGATGGCAAAATGCACTCCTGTCTCCTCATCCCGATCGGTGGCGCTGCCCAGAATCAGGTAGGAGGAGACCCCCGCGACGGCGGGTACCGCGGCTGGCGCAAAGGGGGGCGCTGGCGCCCCGGGTGGGGAGACCGGCTTTTCGGGCTCACCCCGTAGCCGCGCCAGGGCGGCGGCGACCGGAGCGGGCCAGGGCCGCGGCTGCGCCCACACACCGAGGTAGCGGCTGCAACGGACGGTCACCTCGTGCCCGTTCCGGCCCACCCAGCGCCAACCGGTAAACGAACTGCGGGTCGGCCGAAAGCCGAGACCGCGCCCCTGGGTGCGGGTCTTGAGCAGTTGCGCCCAACGCGCGGCTTCGCTGCGCGACAGTGGAGGCATGGCGGCGGCCCGGCCGGCCAGGACCACGTCGGCGGCGGTGAGCCGCAGGTAATTCTCGGCGAGCTCGGGATCGACGGTCATCTGGAAACGGAGATGCTCTGTCGAAGGGTGGTTGTGGATGTCGGCAGAGAACGGCTCGACATAAACCAGAGCCCCCGGACGGCCGCCGTTGGGCGCGTGCGCGATGAGGGTGGCCCCGTCCGCGAGCGACCAGGTCCAGTCCTTCTCCCTGGGGGGGATCTGAGCGGTCATCGAGCTGCCGAGGGGCACGCTCTGACTTTCCGGCGCAGCGGGCGTCGCGGCCGACGGCTGTTCGTTCAAAGCGCGTGTGAACTGGCTGGGAGCAGACCCTTCAGCCCTCTCTGGAATCGCCGCGGCGCTCTGGAACTCCGGAAATGGCGCCGCGGCCTGAAAGGTCGGGAAAGCGAGTTGGCGCGGCTCGCGAGCCCTCGACTGGCAGCCGCCGGCGAGCGCCCCCACAAAGCCGAGAGAAATCAGGAGAAGGAGACAGAAGATGACTTGGCGGTTCATGACCGGCGCACCCGACGGGAGAGGTCGTCCTCGGAACGGAGACGGCTGTTGAGCCAAGCCAGAGCAACGCCTTGCGCCCGCTGCCAGTCCGCTGCGGACGCGGCTTCACCGCGGCTCTCGGCGAGCACCTCGGCCTCGTCGCCCCACTCGTCGAAAAGGGTACGCAAGAGGTCGAGGGAGGGAGCGCGTTCGAGCGCCAGGCGACAGAGGCGGAGCAGGAGCTCGAGGCCGTCGCGGAGGATCGCCCTGGCCATGCCGTTCCCCCCGGGATCGGCATCGAACAGGTAGAGGGCTTCGCTGGGCAGGAGCGCGGTCTCGGGGGGCGCCGTCTCCGGCGCGGCGAGGCGCAGCGCCACCTGGAGTCCCTCCCGGGCGCCGCGGTACATCACGGGGAGGAGAGCGCGCAGCACGGCCGCCAGCAGCCGGGCGGCCTCGAAGGTGAGGAGGGGCCCCGTGACCGCCTCGTCCGGCCCGGAATATCCCCCTTCTGCCACCCCGGGAACACCAGCGTCGGGATTGGGGACGAGAGCTAAGGCGACGGTCTCGAAGGCGAGCTTCTCGTAGCGCGCCCGCACCGATGACTCGAGCAGGGTCCGCTGGCGCACATCCCGGCGCAGGACGTCGAGCCGGTAGGTGGCGATGGGCCGCATCCGCACCGCGATCGGCTCGAGGGCGACGTCGAACGGATAGCGACCGAGGAGCACCCGGTCGGGAGACGGGAAGCTCCCTCCCGCAGCCTGGACCATCTCCGGGGCGCTCTCCGTGCTCGCCAATGGAGTGAGGAGGAACAGCCGCCGCGGTGACGAGACCTCGTCGGTCAACAGGGGCTCGACGAGCACGTCTCCCGCCGGCAGGGCGCCGGGGGAGGCGTCCTCGTCACCCGCGCGCGCCAGCGCGATGAAGATGCCACGCGCATCCTGGAAGATGCGCCCTGGATAGTAGTGCACGTGAGCGGTTTCAGCGGCCGTCATTGCCAATTTCGCTAGGCGGGTCCGGTCGCGCACGGCCACCGTGCGCGGGACGGCGAGCTCGACCTGCGCCACTTTGGGAGGGAGCAGATCGGCACCGCCTCCCGCGGCATCTTCCTCCGGGCGCACGGCGGCGGACAGGGCGCGCACGAAGACGTTCTCGACGTATTCGTTGGACCGCTCGTCGACGTCGGTCCGCCGCTCGCAGAGCAGGAGGCGCTGGTCCGCCAGCTGGCGCAGACGCGGCACGCACATGCCGCCGAAGACGCCGACGACCTCCTCAACTTCGAGCCAGTGCTGCACCAGGTCCGCCGACAGGTGGGGCTCGACGGTGAGGCCAGTGGGCGGGCGGACGAAGGGCCATGGCAGGGAGGCCAGCCTGGCGGCCAGGTCGGCCGAGCCCACGGGGCCGTCGAAGACCTCTTCGAGACCCGGCTCCACGACCGAGATGACGGCGATCGGCTCGGTGGCGAGCGGCTCTCCGGCCGGAGGCTGCCCCGCCGCGCGCCGGAAACGCGCACCGGCCCGGCGCAACCGCTCGCGCTCGCGGTGTACTTCGCTCCAGTTGCCTTCGAGCAGGACGACGCAGGCTTCTTCCGGCGACTCGCGGTAGCTCACCGGCTCTTCCCGCAGCAGGAGCGGCCCGCGCCCGAGATCGCGCCGGCCGTCGCCACACAGCCGGTAGTGCCAGGGGACGGCGAGTTGCTCGCAGGCGTCGACCAGGTCGGCCAGAGTCAGGGGCTCACCCGCATGCTGAAAGTCCTGCAGGTGATAGGAGAGCTGTCCCGGGCCCAGCCCAGCCGAGCCCGGGACTCCCGCGCCTGGATCGCCGCCTGGCTCCAACTGCGGTTCCGGCTTGATCAGGGCGGTCCCGCTCGCCGTCAGCTCGGCCCTTTCGCGCTCGGCGGTCTCGCGCCCCGAGCGCGAGAAGTTGCGCACCACCGCGTCGACGCCGCAGAGGCTGCGCACCCACTCGGGCATGCGGTGCATGCTCTCGACGCCCAGCATCAGGACCTGCGGCGCGCTCTTCTCTCCCAGCGTGTGCACACCGATCAGCTCGCGCAGCCGCAGCGTCAGACGCCGGAAGGCGAGTTGGGCGTGCACCTCGACCGGTCCGGCGAAGGATTCCACGTCGTCGACGATGACGAGACCGAGGTTGCTGAGGAGCGGCGCGAAGGTATCGGCCCGGTCGAGCACCGTGGTCACCAGATCGTGCAGGCAGCACAAGACGACATCCGGGATGATCCCCTGGGCGAGATCGGTCATCAGGTCGCTGCCCGGCCGCCGCACGCGGACGTTCCAGCGCAGCGTCGACGGCTCGATCGCGTGGCGAAAGCGTTCGGCCAGTTTTTCGGCGGCGGACTCGCTACGCACCACGATCAGGCTGCCGCGGGTGTGCACGAGGGCATGGTTCGCCGCCGCGAGGAGGGCGAGGGTCGACTTGCCCGCCCCCTCCGGCGCCAGGACGATCAGGTTGCGGCTGCGCTGTCCGCTACGGTCCGCAGACACTTCCAGGGTCTCCCCCAGGGTGAGCTCCTGCAGGGCGATCGGCGGATCGACGTGGACGTAGCCCTGGAGAGCGAGCCGGGTCAGCACGGCGCGTTGCATGGGAGTCAGGTGCTGCGGGCGCGGCCCAGGGAGGAGCTCGATGACCAGGGGTGAAAGGACACCGGCCGTGCGCGGGTCGGCTTCCGACCTCTCCCGCGGCTCCACCGGACGGGTCTCCCGCGGCGGCGGCGGCGCGACGCCCCAGCGGTTGGCGAGATAAGCCAGGACGTCCGGCCATCCCGCTCCCTGGCCGGCTGCAGCCGGAAGCTCCGCGGCCGGCGCCTGCGTCAGGCGCTCCTCGCCGCGCAATACGAGATGGAGGGACCAGGAGGTCCAGAGGAGGAGGGCGACGGAAAACTGCGACGGCGGCAGGCGGTACGGATCTCCTCCCAGCGACAGCCAGGCCCAGACCAGGAGCGGAAAGGCCACGGCCGCCAGCCACGCGGCCCACTCACGAAACGAGGGCGCCACGCTGGCCAGGAACGGCACGCCGCTCCACCGCCGCCAGAAGGGGAGCACCTCTTCGTCTTCGCGATCGGCCGCCAGGTTGCGCCCCAGGTGCGCCTGCAGGAAGAGCCGGACGGCGATTCCCACCAGCGACCAGATCGCCAGCCACAGAAGCAGCACGAGGAGGGCGCCCAGGAATGGGAAGCGGCTCAGCGGCAGGTACCAGGCAAGCTCCGGCCGTCGCCCCAGGAAGAGGTACTGCCAGGCGGAGAGGCCGGGCGACAGATCGAGCCTCCGGCGCAGGAGGGGCTCGGCGAGAAGCGCCGCCCCATAGAGCGCTGCCGTGCCGAGACCGGCGAGCAGGAATCCGGGCCCCAGGCTCGCCACGAGCAGGGGGGGCGCCGGGGACGGCGGCGTGCTCACTTTGGCGGCTGGCGCCTCTGCGGTCGCGCCGGCTGTCAGAGCAGCGGCCGGGTCCGACCGCTTGCGGCGGAGCTTGCCCGTCACCGACCGCACCCCTGCCGCCAGGGCGCGGATCAACATCCACGGCAGGCGGAACAGCCAGAGAGGCACTCCCACCGGGGAGTAGAGGAGCTCGAGCTTCAGGAAACGGAAGAAGCCGAGAGGAGCCGCTGGTGTGGCGTCGATCAGCCGCACCAGGCGCCGCTGCCAGAGGACCGCGAGACCCGCAGACGCGGCAACCAGGGCGAGGGCGAGCAACCCTCCCCAGAAGCTCCCGATCCCCTGCAGCCGATCGAGCGTCCAGGCCACCGCCGGCCAGAAGGCAGCGGCCGGCAAGGTGACGAGGGAGCGCAACAGATCCAGCAGGTCGTTGCTAGTCATGATCGGGAGGAGTCAGGTGGAGCCAAGACAGTGGCGGCGAGGTCGCTTCCGATGGTCCCATAGCCGGTCAGCGGATTGACCGGCGAGCGCTGGGCCTGAGGCTCCTGAGACAGGGGGAACATACGGTCGTCGGGCATGTTGGGACGGTTGTGGAATGACTCGAAACGACGAAGGTTGCGCAGGCTGGTGACCCGGATCCCCTGCACGAGCGACAGCATGTAAGCGGCATTGGGCCGTACGTCGACGGTGTGCAGCTCCAGGGTCTCGGTCATAGGCCAGTCCTTGCGCAGTGCTTGCCGGGTCTCCCGGAAGAGGTCCTCCAATCCGCTGTGGATGACCAGCGTCGCGTCGGCGAGCAGGCGGACGTTGTCGGGGTCCAGTCCCTCATAGCCCTTGAAGCCGGCGCCGAAGCCAAGATTGGGGTAGACACGGGAGACGAACTGCACGAGGCGCGGCCCGACCTTGCCGGCGAAAAAGTGCTGGTTCGAGATCGGCTCGCGGACCAGGTCGTCGAAGTGAGCCCGGCAGTATTCGAGGATACGCTCGCTGTCGGTCAGGCAGGCCTGCTCGCGCCAAGCGAAGAACCCTCCCCCGCTCTTGATCAGACCAGGGACTTCACGGATCAGATCGTCGCCGATGCGGCGTTGGAAGTAGTCGTGCAGCATCTCGGGATCGATCAGGCGGTCGGCGGGAGTCCGGCTGCGGCCCTCAAACAGACTGCGCAGATCCTCGCGTCTTTCGCTGCCGTGCCCCATCGTGGCGCGCACGCCCAGCTCTTCGCTCTTGCGTCCCAGGAGCGCGGCCTGCACGTCGAGGCTGCGGGCCAAGCGGTCGGCGAGCTGTGAGTCGGCAAGAGCGCGCTCGAAGACGGTGGCGGCAAAGCCGCGGGTGGCCACGGCGCCGGTCAGCTCGAGCCGGCTCTCGAGGAACGAGCGGACCGAAGGCCGACCTTCGCTCTCCGGGTGAGCGCCGGTGCCCCAGAAGAAAGCGCGCACCTCCTCTGCCATCGCATGGATGGCGTGGGTCAGGGAGCGGAAGCGCCGGCGCACGAACCAGCGCAGCAGAGCCCACGCCGCGCCCCACAGGAGCAGGCCGCCGGTGATCCCGCCACCCGGGCCGAGGAGCCACTCCAGGAGGTTGGGCCGCAGGTGGAGCTCGAAGAAGTAGGAGATGGCCTGGGCCACGGGAGCACCGAGGACGAGGCTGAGCAGGGCCCAGACGGCGAGGCCCAAGTGGATGGGAGAGAGATCCGGCTTGCGCTCCGCCGCCGTCAGGACGGCGCGGCGGGCGCGGCTGAGCTGTTCCAGTACGGGGATCGTGTGGCGGCCGCACAGGGCCTCTCGATTGCGGCGCAGCTTCTCCTGCTCCTGGAAGGTCTCCTGGGTAGCTATCCGCAGTTGATGGAAGGCGGCCTGCGCCGCCTTGAGACCGCCGGCTCCGGCGTAGTCCGCGACCAGATGGTCGCTGTAGGACTGCACCCGCTCGACCGCTTTGCCCACCAGGCGCGAGGTTGCGAGACGCAGCTCGTCCACCAGCGCGTCGACCCGTCCCAGGCGGCCTGTCAGCTCGCTCCAGGTCGCCCACACGTCGCGCCGCAGCTCGGTCTCGAAGCGCTCGTCGAACGCCTTCAGGATCTCGCGTGAGGGAGTGCCGGGCTCGAGTTGGCAGCGGTTCTCGACCCGCTGCGCGAGGCTGTCCCCGGCCTGCCGGGTAACCCCCCCGAGCACTTGGCGGGCCTGATCGGTGAGCTTGTCCAGCGCCGGCGGAGCGAGCGGTTCCGGCGGCTCGATGCGCACATGCTCGCCCTGCTTGAGCTCGGCCAGGCACTCACGCGCCAGGCGGTTGGCCAGGTATTCGCGGCTGCGCAGGGCCGGAAAGTCGATCTCGTAGCAGGAGAACGAGGAAAAGAGGTCGGTGCCGCCGGCGCTCATGGACGTCTGGCGAAGCCACGGGTTCTGGCTCAGGTCGTTGCGGATCTGGAAGGAGAGGAAGTCGCGCGTCTGGCGCAGGGCATCGGCCAAGCTCAAGGTGGATGTATCCGTGACCCGGCTGTTGACGAAGATCTGGGAGATGCTGCGCCGACCGGCGGGAAGGACGCACTCCACCCAGCGGCGGATGCCGTGGACGGCGTCGATGATCGCCGCCTCCTCGCAGCGGCTGACCGCGAGGTCCTCCCCTTGGAAAGGATCGGCAGGATGGGGCATCCAGAGGATCGGGGTGACGCACAGGCAGCGATCGAACCCCACCCGGTAGGACTCGAAGATGGGAGTGAAGGCGCGCAGAAGCTCAGCATGCATCTCGCGCAGCACGTGCCGCATGGCTTCGCGGGTGAACGCTTCGCTCATATCGCCGATCACGAACACCGTGAGCCGTGGCGGCTGCCGGGTCGGCCGCTGGCGGTAGCGGGTGAGGAAGCGGAAGCCGTACATCTCGCGGACCTGCCGGTTGAGCGCCTCGCGCAAGGGCGAGAAGGGCTCCTTGGTCCTGTCTTCCATACCATCGTGTCCGGCCGGGATGCAGACGTCCGCGAACAGCGGAGCGTGCCGCGGCGGAGAGCTGGTCTCGGCGGAGCCTGCCGGCGCGCCTTCCTCCCCGGGCTCCGCGGTCGCTGCGAAACCAAGGTGCGCCAGCCGCCGCTCGAGCCACTGGCGGGGAGACTCTTCCCGGGGATCGTCGATCTCCAGCCCGCGCAGGAAACGGCTGGGCTCGCCGGGCAGATCCGTCTCCGCCGCCGAGTTGGAGGCCCGGCGTGGCACCTCGTGGAGCGCGTCCTTGAGCGGGTGCACGACAATCTCGCCGAGCACCTCGAGGGACTGCCGCAACGCGTCGGTCAGCTCGTCACGCTGCCGCGCCTCTTCCAGGATGTTGCTGTTGACGTCTCCAACCCTCTCTCGCTGGAGGTCCACCCAGAGGCGGACGAGGCCGCCGTGCAGGAACCGGCCAAAATCCCCGAGCCGGCCTCTCAGGAGCTCGACGGTCGTCTCCGGCAGGCCCTCCCGATTGTCCAGGTCGAAGAGGCCCAACTGGAACGGGTGGGGAGTCAGAGGGATGAAGATATCGTCGGCTGAGGGTCCCTGCTGGCTCGCCCAGCCAGTGACCTCCCATTCGCGGCCGAGGAGCTCGGCGGGATCCAGCGGCGACGACAGGTCGCCGGCGCACCGTACGAACGGTTCCAACTTCTTGATCACTGGTGGCGCTTCCTCGTCGCCGCTCAGCCACTCGTTCCAGCCGGCGAGCGGAGGCTCCATCACCTTTTCGAGGAAACGCGCAGCCTGGCGCATCTCCTCCTTCTCCTGCGGAGCGACGAGAGTCGAGACCGGCACACTCTCCCCATCCGGCGGGTCGATGTTCGCCGGGTTCCCCCAGTCCCAGGGTGCAGGATCCCGCCCTGCGAGGAGAGAGCGGCAGCGGTCGATGCAGGCTAGCAGCGTATGCGGGCTGTGCCCCTGCCGTACCCGGTTGAGCAGCGGCGTGATGAAGAGATCGACCTCCTGCAGGCGTTGGGCAAGGTGATGCAGCCGCTCCGCCGCGACGATCGGATCCGGGTCGAGCCGCAGCCACTCGAAGTAGCGCAGGCGCCGCGACTGCTTCTCCGGCGGGGTCTCCTCGCCGCCGTCCGCTCCCGGCGCGGCCTCGATCTCCACCTCTACGACGCCCGCGTCGCGCGGCAGGGCGACCTGATAGCAACCGTCGCGATAGCGGACGAGGCCGAGAGAACGGACGATCGCGAGGTTGAGTGCCAGGGACGGCAGGTCGCTGTCCCCCAGATGACCGGCGATGCGGACGGCGTCCTCTTCGAAACGGCGCCAGCCGTTCGCCGCCCCAGCCGAGCGCACCGCCAGGAGGCGCAGGTTGCCGATCGAGACGTCCGCCCCGGAGAGCCGGAGACCGGACCAGTCGTCGCCGAGGCGCTCCAGCGTCGCCAAGCCGAAGCGTCCGACGCCGACAACGATCACCGGGGCCGGGAACACTCGGGACAAGCTCAGTTCCCCGCCGGGCTGTCGCCCGGAGTCTGTCCGTTCCCCGGCACGACCGCGGCGATCCCGGAGCCAACCGCGACGCTCCCTCCCGCCGGCGGCGCCCCTCGCCGCACTCCTCCGGCCGGCCGTGTCGGACCGCTACGCAGCTTTTCCAGCAGGCGATTGAGCTTGTCCTCCGGCAAAGGACGAAACAGCCGCTGGAAGCTCTTCGCCACGGCTCCCGGTTGATCCGGGTTCTCCAGCGCCTTCCACACCTCGCAGAACGTCTCAAGGATCTTGATGCTCTGGGCGAGGTTCTCCTCCGCCTCCTCGGCCGTCAGGTTGGCCGCGTTGGCGCCCAGATCCTCGCCGAGCGTCCGCTGCTCGACGCTGACGTTGCTCAGCCGATCGTAGAGCTTCTCCAACGCCTCGCGCAGGCGCTGATAGGCGTCGGCGTAGTCCTTGAGCTTCTCCTGCTGCACCGGCGTCCGGTTGGGACCGTACTTGTTGCGCAATTCGTCGTGGTTACTGCGCCAGCGGAACGGCAGCTCGACGACCGCAGCGAGCACCTCCGGCGCCAGCCCCTCGCGCACGGCGCGCAGCATCTGCTGGTAGGAGAGATAGGTGACCTTTTCCGACTCCAGCACTTCGGGCAGCCGCTGGATCGAGTCGGCCAGGGTTTCCCCCAGGCGGGTCAGGCCGTCGTCACCAAACTCCCCGTCGTCGCTCAGGCCGTCCCAGTCCGGATCCGAGAGGCAGTACTTGCCACCGCGGCGGACGACGAAGGCCGGTCCGCCGTCGGGACGCCGTGTGGTCATCAGCGCCGCGAAGTTGATCACGTGGTTCCGCAGGAGCTGCTGGCGGTGGTTCTCCTGCGCGCTGTCGGGATCGAGATCCGGGAGCATGTCCTCCCAGTTATGATCGATGTGCAGCACCTTGGGCCGCTTGGCGAGCGCCTTGAAGCGCTCGTACTCCGCCTTCATCTCCTTCATCCGGCCGAAGACGTAGAGCGGGACGTTGAGGACCGCGCGGTAGAAGATGATCTCCTTGGGGTTGGTCCATCCCGTCGTCACCCAGGTGAGGTTGGGATCGGCGCCGCGGATCGCCTCTTCGATCGTGCTGTTCTTGAAGTTCTCGTCGATGGCGGCGACGAAGACGTTGTCCGGCCGCACGCCGCCGTGCTGGTCGCGTCCTTCCTCGTAGACGCAGAGGAGCGACGCCTTCTCCTTGACCAGCCGCTTGATCTTGTCGCGCAGGTAGTCGCTGTGCCTTTCGTCTTTGAGGTCAAGCTTCTCCTCATTTGTCGGGTTGCGATAGGTGGCGATCAGCTCGCGGATCTCCTTGTCGCCGCCAGCCTCCACCTGCGGGCTGTTGCTGCGGTAGAGGGCGCGGTAGACCACTTCGAGCTCCAACGCGTCGGACAGCGTCAGACCGTCGCGCCGCTCGCGGTCCGGCGAGTGGGGATCGCCGCCGATCCAGGCACTGAGGAACTTCTCGACATGCTCACGCAGTGCGGTGAAGAGCTTGTCCAGGTCGGCGCTGGTGGCGCCGCCGCGGCGCACGCTCATGGCGGTGACCGTGTCGCCCAGCAGCACCTGGATCTCGCGGTTGCTGAGCGAGAGATCAGGCAGCTCGGCGATCTTGTCCTCGAAGTAAAAGTCCCACATGCGCCGGCCGTCCTCGATCTGCAGCGCCTCGGCGTCGAGCACGTACTGGTTGGCCGACGAGCTCTTGCCGCCGTCCTCGCGCAGCTTGCGCAGGCGGTTCAGTTGCTCGGCCTCCAACTGGTCGAAGCCCTTTTCGAGCTCGCGCTGCGTGATGGCGAACTTGTCGAGGTTGGTGCGCAGGTCCCCCAGCGACTCGATGAACTGCTGTTTGACGATCTGCATCGCCCGCTCGATGGCCTGGCTCTGCAGCGACTCGAGGAGCGCCGGGACCTCTTTGGGATTGAGCTTGTCGGTATCCTTGTGCTCGCCCAGGTCGAAGTCAGCGGTGCGCTCCGGGGGCGTGACGTCCCAGCGTACCCGTTCGAGAATGGACAGCACGGCATAGCGTTTGGCCGCCAGGTCCACCTCCCCGGCTTCGTCGTTGAGGAACGACAGCTCCACCAGGGCGTCCATCCCGGGATGGCTGAGAGTCCCGCTCTTGTAGCCGTTCTTGAGGATTCTCATCCCGACGCTCTTGAACTCGTCCAGCCACACCGAGGCGCGGGTCCGCGCGTCGTAGACACGGTTAATGCCGGCCGCCGTCGGCTGGTCCTCCTCGGCGTGAAGCTCCATCGCCTTGCGGGCTTGCTGCAGCAGGCCGGGAAGCTCCTGGGGATTGTCGCTCGTGATCGTCGGGAGGACGATGGCGCCGATCGAAAGGCGCATGCCGTTGCGCGCGAGCTGCTCCTGGTCCTCCTTGACCCTCTCCGGCTTGAGCTCCCAGGTGCCATCCGATCGCGGGATCTCGCCCGCCCGGTGGCCGTGGCGGAACAGGGTGAAGAAGCGCTTCAGCTCATTGTCCGCGAACTCACAGGCGGCCAGCAGGCGGACCCGCTTCATGTACAAGCGATCGATCAGCCTCTCGCGCTGGTCCTTCTCCTTCTTCGGGAAATCCGCTACCTGGACCGGCTTTTCATTCTTCTCGTTGCCGAGCGCCACCTCGTAGAACGGCTCTGGCACGTTGCGCAGCGACGCATAGATCGCATCGCCAGGGATCGAGCGCAGGAAACTCGCCCGCATCAGCGACAGCGCCGCCGACTGCGAGCAGAAGTCGACCAGGCCGTCGACAGGCACGAGGAGCACCGCAGCTCCATAGGAGCCATAGAATGTGGTGAAGCCGATAATGCCCTTGGCCTCGAAGTCGTGGGGCACCAGGAAGCGCTGGTGCTGCGTGAAGTTGTCATAGTCGGAGGCCTGATACGAGTAGAGCGGGGAGAAGAACTGAAGATAGAGGCCATCCGCTGCGGCCTCGACTGGATCGGGCACGGTGAACGATTGCGGCTTGTCCACGATGTAGACGAACTCGAATGGCGGCTGGCGCACAATCCGTTTGGAGACGTCCGACGGGTCGTAATGAAAGGCGAGCCCCTCCTCGGGGAAGAAGCGCGAATCGGGAGCGCCCAGCTTCATCAGGTACTCGGTCTCCTTGAGCGCGGCATAGGCGTTGGCGAACGTGCCGTCGCGGTTGATGCCAGTTTTGTCCTCGAAGACCGCCGGCTGCACGGCGACGCCGATCAGACGCGGCTTACCGAGCTCGCTGGCCAGGTCGCGCAGCAGGTAGGCGATCGGCAGATGGCAGCCCGAGCCGGTGCCGCCGGCCACCGAGTAGCAGATGACGATGCGGATCTCCTGACTGTCCAGGCGGCGGTGCCCCAACTCGTGCGACTTGAGATCCTCCAGGAGCCTCCGGAACTTCGGCACGAAGTCCTTGTGCTTCATCTGATAGAAGACGCCGAGCCGCGACTCGATGCGGATCTGCCCGGCGCCGGCCGTGTCGCCAGCGCGGAACCGATAGTTCTGCGGCACCCACTGCGTGAAATAGGGGTCGGCTTCCAGGAAGAGCTTCCCGGAGGCGAGATCGGCGTACTCCTCCTTCTCGAAGTCGCTGATGAGGAACGTGCTGTCCGCCATCTCCCGGAAGCCTTCCAGCTCGTTGACGTTGGTGTCGACCAGGGCGAACTTGACGAGCGCCTTGTAGCGCTCCTCGTAGTCGGGGCGCCGCTGCAGGTGGCGCGCGACCCGGCTCACCAGGCGGCAGCCGCAGCCACCCAGACCGACGAAGAGCGTCGGGCAGACCGCGCTCGGCTTGGTCAACATCTCCTCGATGACCACCTTCTGATGTCTCGGCATTCCTCGCCTCCTTCGGCGGAATCCGTGGTTGCAAGATCCTCAGCCGCGGCTAACCGATCTGCCAGCCGGCGGCTTTGCCTTCCTCATGAGTCTCCCAAGCTTCGAGGGAACGCAGCAGCTTTGCCCTGTGCAGCTTGACCGCGCGCAGCCGGGCGGGCTCCCCCTCGAACTCCGAAGGCAGGAAGCCGTTCTGCCAGACCAGGGTGCCGATGCGGCCCTGCGCATCCGGCACGGCCAGGAACAGGACCTTCCCGGCAGCGATCGCGAAGAGCCGGCGACGGAAATTCTCCGGCTCGCTCTCCGCCCGCGCCTGCACGTCGCCTTCGGCCACCAGGAGGACCTGAGAGCGGGCCACGTCGCGGCTCGGCTGCAACAGCATCTCCACCGTCTCGTGGTAACGCCCTCCGGGCAGCCCGAAGCGCAAAGGGTTGGAGCGCAGCCAGGCGCTGGCCCGGCGGTGCAGCGGCAGGGCCTGGCGCACCAGCCGCGTCACCTCGCCCTTCGATTTGTCGAGCTCCACCGCGTCGCCGTATTCGGTCCACACCAGGGGCTTGAGCTTCGTCGCCAGCGCATCGGGCTTGAGGAAGATGCTGTGACGAAACATGTTCACGCAGTACAGGACGAGCAGGAGCAACAGCAGGGCGGCCAGCGCCGCGAGGATGCGCGGTCCATAGCAGGCCCAGAAGCCGGCCGGCTCGACCTCGACGCGCACCGGCACGACGACCGGCTCCGGCGGCCGGGCTCCTGGCGGCAGAGGCTGATTGCCGGCGGGGGCGAGCCCCAGGCGGGTCGCGAAGGAGCCCGCGGCGCAGCAGCGGCCGGGGAGGGCGCGCAGCCGTAGCGGAGCCGCCCCCGGACCGGCGGAGAAGTCGTGATTGAGGAGCGGATCGCCCTCTTTGTCGCGCAGCACCTTCGCAGAACCCTCGCCGGCGAACCCGAGGACCAGGTCGCCGCGGCCCTCCGGCCACGCCTCGGCCTCTTTCGGGCCGGCCACCACGGCGCGCAGCGACACCTGCTTCTGGAAGTTGCCGCCCACCGTTACCGGCACGTCTTCCACCTGCCCGCCGCGGACCTTGACGGTCAGCTCCTTGGGGGCGTCGATGCGGTAGTCCAGCCGGAAGGTCAACGGCAGCTCGATAACGGGAAGCTGGCGGCCGCCTTCGCCCGCGAGCACCAGGCGGAGGACCGTGTTGACCGGGCGGTCGATCGGCTGCGGGCCACAGTAGGGAGAGACGCGCAGCACGAGGTTGTACCCCTGACCCGGCGTGATCGGCTGGGGCTTGCCCTCCAGGACGCCGCTCAGCTCGGCGGTCACGCAGGCCGGCAGATCGGGGCGGTCGCCCAGCTCGAGGTGCCCGGACGCCTTCGGGAAGTTGCCCGCGAGGCGGAATGGGCTCTGCGCGAGATCGCCGGGGCGCAAACTGCCGAAGGCGAGACGAGCGGGTTGGGGATGGATCTCTACCGAGGAGACCTCGAGCGACGCCGGTGTGCCGCGCAGCTTGATCGCTTCGCCGGAGGAGAGGCTCAGGGAGACCAGCGGCTGGAGCTCGTAGTCCCCCTTCTCCAGGTGGCTCCGCGGCAGGCCGAACCGCGCTTGGCCGGCGGCGAGTGGGTTCGCGGCGAGATCCTCCGGCGGCTGGCCCGGCAGGTCGGCGCGGCGGATCTGCACCCGGGCGGTCAGGTCGCCTCCCGTGACCTCGCCGCCCACTACCTGGCCGCTCGCGTTGACCAGCTCGACGATCATGCAGACAGACGCTCCCACCTCGGCGCTCTGGACCTCCGCTCCAGGACGATCGCAGCTCCCCGCTTGAACAGCCCGGCGCACCGCGAGGCGATACTCCGGCAGCGCCACCACTTTCCAGCGCTCTCCGCCACCCGGCACGTCCACCTCGACCGGCTCGGCGTCCGGCCGGTAGTCGAGCGCGGCGAAGCGGAAGACCCTCCCGTTGGCGCCGTACTGATGCGTGCCGGCGCGGGGAGTGTCAAGCATCTGCGGGGCACTACCCCGCGGGCTACGGACGGAAAATGAGAGGCCGGGGCCGGCGTCGGGGGCAATGGCGAGCAGGCGGACCCGTTCGGCGCCGCGGTGTGCCGCCAGGTGGGCCTCGCGCGGCGAGAGGAGATAAGCTTCGTACCCCTGGGAGCGGGACAGTGCGGTGGCGAAGGTCTGGAGGATCGATGCCGGATCTCGCGGGTCGGCCTCCATCGCTTTCCCCCCGGTGCGCTCGGCCAAGCGTACCAGCGCCGGCGAGTACCGCATGCCGCGGAAGCGCAGCAGGTAGAACTGGAAGGCCCCCTGGTCGTGGGAGCGCAGGCCGCTCAGGAAATCCTCACTCGATAACTCTTCCTCTGCGGGTTCGCACTGCCCGTCGGTCAGCAGCATGACGACCTGAGAGACTCCCGGCTGGTACGCCGCGTCGAGCAGCCGCCGGACCGCCATGAACGAGGACCGGCACGGCGTGTATTTCGCGCTGTACCCGGCGATCCCCCCTTGGAGATTCAGGAGCTGGTCGATCTGAGCGCGGTTCTTCCGCAGCGGTTCGATCGGCGGTGGCGGCGCCCCGTCGCGAGGGCCGTTCATTCGCACCACTGACACCTCGTCGCGGTCGTCGAGCATGCTGACCAGCGAACGCGCGGCGAAGAGGCTGAGGCGGTCCGGGTCGGTGGTCTTCATGCTCCCAGAGTCATCGAGGATGAGGACGTACTGCGCCGAGCGCACCTCGGCGGAACGGGCCGTCGACTGTGCGGCGGCCGAGACCGCCAGAAGGGTGGACAAGAGACATGCTACGGCGATGGCCCTCCATAGGAGGGGGCGTCGCTGGCGATCGGATCTTGAGGTTCCGGTTCTCATTCAGATCTTCCAGCCGGCGTCCAGATCGAATCTCGAATAGTTGTCGGTCAGGAACTTGAGGGAGGAATCTTCTTTCATCCTCTCCTGGAGGCACGACTCGAGGTCGAGGTCCTTCTGCCTGTCGGTGACCGCGATCAGGACGAGGCGTCTTTGCCGAGAGGTCTCGGCCGCCTCGGACTTCGGACACTCCTTGGTGAAGCCTCCAAGGTTGAGAGGAATCACGTTCCGCATCGGACCGGGGCGGCTGGGCAACTGAGCGCGGGATTCCTCGATCCAGCGGACGAGCTGTTCGGCGCGCTCCTCCGCCCGGTGGTTCTCGACCAGGGGTCCCAGCGGCGATTCACAAGAGGCGGTTCCCACGGCAACGATCTCCTCCGCTCCCGCGAGAATCTTCTGCACTGGCTCCTGGCGGAGAACCGTGAGGAAGTAGGGAATGACCTGGCCGTTGAACTCGACGAGCTCAGTGCTGCCGCGCACCCAGTTGTAGCTGTCGAGGAACACCATGGCTCGGAAAGCGCCCTTGTGACCCTGGTGATCCGTACACTGGAGAGCACTCAAGACCTGAGTGTCCGTCTTGGGTGGCGGATCGGGAGGGTCAAATCTCGACTGGGGGGGTTGGTTGACATAGGTGTTGATGATCTGACAGCAAGGGATCTCAACGGGCTTGACATCACTAACCCCGAAGTCGAACGTTTTGCCCAGCAAGAGCCCTCCCAGCCAGAGCAGAATACTGGCGAGGAGGTTCATCAGGACTCCTTCCAGGAATCTCATCGCCGCGTCTCCGCCGCGAGCCCCGAAGCCGCTCCCGGGCTCTTTCGGATCTGCACTTTGAGAAGCCTCCACCCTGCCGGCCGGCCAGGTAGCTTTGCGGCAGAGGAGTAGACCAGGTCCAGGTTACGGACCTCCCTCCCGGATCCGAAGTCGCGAGGCGGTCCGTACAGATCAAGCCCGGAGAGCTTGTTGTTGCGGTCCGGAACGCCAAGAAGGTCAACGCTTCCATCGGTCTTAGCTCGGGCGTAGAGATGACCTTCGGCGGGCGCGTCCCAGGAGTGCGGCGCCACCGCCGTGAAGGTGAGGCCCTCCAGGCTGGGGCCGCGCAACATGATCTCGACGGTCTCTTCATAGGCCAGCCAGCCGAAACGGAGGGGATTGGCGGCAAGCCACACCTTCACCCGATCGACGGACCTCAATTTCTCGGCGAGCTTGCCGAGGACGTCGACCTCGTCCTTGGTGATCCCTGGCTCGCCGCTACCATTCCACGTAAGGTGCTGAAGCCGCTTGGCGAGACGGTCCATGGATAGACGCCGGCTGTGCGTGACGGAGGTCAAAAGAAAGAAAAAACCGAGCGCCAGGGGAAGCGGCAAGAGGATGTGTTGGGCGCGACCTATTCCGCAGGCCCAACTGTCGGCGATCTCAATGTTGAGAGAGATGGGAGGCGCCTTAACGACGGCGGTCTGACCAGGTTCTACGATCGACACGTCGACGGTTGCGTGGTAGATCCCGGCGGGCGCGCAGCGGTCGGCGGCAGCTTCCAACCAGAGCACGCGCCCCCCGGGGACGTAGTGGAGAACGGTTTCCGTCCCGAGATCCTGCGTGGCGTTGCGGACGATGTCGAGGCGGACGCGTTTCATGTCAGGCCATGCGCCAACCCGGCTCAGCCGCGCCTGGAGCTCGACGTCCGGCCGGTTGTCGGCGCCGAGGTTGATGTAGACGTCCCGGCGCTCGCCGCCGCGGAGATGGATCGTTTGCGGGGCGAGCCCCGGTGTCGGACCCTGCGCCGCCAGCGGCAAGCCGAGTGTCCAGAGCAGGAACCAGAGGCACCCCGAGAGCGCCCCGTGTCGGGCTCCGCTACCAGACCGGCTCACTGCCTGGTCCTCCTCCTCTGAATGTTCTAGCCTCAACGTCTCATCTCCCCTTGAGGGAAGGCCATTGCCGCCACTGCCCTGCAGTGGATCTACAGAGACACCACGGGGCCTCCCTTTGTTTATGGGTGGACGAGGAAGACAGCCGCTCGCTCCATCACATGAGGTCGACAACTTTCATGCTATGGTGGAAGAGTTTTAATGTCAAGTATATTGCTTATTCATATTTCCAAATGATCCCAAGGGCTGCCGACCGAAACGTTGCGCCTCACTAATTCTTCCCGAGTCGGTGTCTAACTGGTGTGCCTCTCGAAGGGCGAGACATCGATGACGTCGGCACTTCATCATCCTCCTCCTCATCGGCGATGGGTGGTCGGCCTCGCCGCGGCTCTCCTCTGGGGCTCCGTCGCTGAGGCCCAAAGGCCGATCACGATTGCTGCCGGCCGCGCGGACGGCATGTACTGGCGCCTGGCAGGGGCCGTCGCGCAAGAGGTTCCAGCGCGCGGGGTCCACCCCGTCATGACTCAAGGAGTTGAAGAGAGTCTGGAGAAGCTCGAGAGGGGGGAGGTCCGCTTCGCCTTGGCGCAACAGGACGTGGTCAGCGAATACTTCCTCAATACCCCAGGCACGCGCGTGAAGGTCGTTGGCCGGATCTTCTTTGAGTATCTTCACATCTTTGTACGCGACTCCGTGCACGTGGAGCAGACGAGCGATCTCGCCCGGCTGAGGCTGTGGTGGGTGGGGGAACCGGGCAGCGGGACTCGCCTGACAGCCAGCCGCTTTCTGGACAGCCTGGGGACTCCGCTCTCGTCGCTCGGAGGGCGGATCCTGCTCTCGTCAGCGAGCCCTCGCACGGAGGCTAAGGGGTCGATCCCCGTCGACCTTCTCATCCAAGAATTTCGCAACGACCGGCTGGACGTGGCGATGCTCGTCGCAACCCCAGGCCTCCCGCCAATCTGTGAGTTGATGGGCTCCGGGACGGTCTCGCTCCTCCCTCTCGATCCCAAGACGCTTCGCGAGTTGACCGCGGAAGAGGAGACGCACTACCGGCGGCAGACTGTCCTCGGCCGAATTCCAGCCAACACCTACGCGAACCAGTCCGAGCCGGTGGCGACGATCGCCGTCCCTGTCCTGTTCCTGGCCCGCGAGAACGAGCACCCGGAGACGGCCCGGTTTCTGCTGCAGGCGACGCGCGAGGCCTGGGCAAGGCTGGTTGCCAAAAACCGAGAAGCGGTCGCCGGCAAAACGGCCTGCAAGATCCCGGACAACTCCCCCGAGGCTGCTCCCCTCGGGAAATCCAAGCTCCACTTCCTGGCGGGCGTCGAGGTCGACGACCCTCTCTGGCCGCGCCTCCGGCCGCTGATCAAATGGATAGCCCTGCTCCTTGCGCTCTCCACCCTCGGATTTTGGGGATACCAGCGTGGCTGGCACGAGCAGGTCCGCATCCTGTGGCGCCAAGACAGGCTCCCGTTCCTGCTCGCGCTCCTCCTCGCTCTGGGGATCGCGCTCGTGACGCTCACCACATATCTCCTCGAACGCGGGATCAACGAGCACTTCTCTACCCTCGGCGAGTCGTTCTGGTCCATCACCATCTACCTGTTCAGCGGTCTGGAAGGGCGTTCCCCCTACACCGAAGAGGGCCGGATCGTCGCCGCCCTGGGCCTCCTCCTCGGCCCGGCCTTCTTCGCCGTGACATCCGGCTGGATGGCTCGGTTCTTCATCCACAGGGAGAAGCGTATGCCGTACAATCTAAAAGATCATTTCCTGCTGCTGAACTGGAGCCCGCGCGCCGCCGATGTGGTCCGCGAGCTCCATCATCCGATTATCCGCGAACGGGAGGGGACTTTCGTCGTTGTCGTGCTCACCGACGACGAATCGATGGAGCTACGGCGCTTCAAGGAAGCGGGCAGCGGCCGCGACGAAGCCTTCGAAGACTTCTTCATCAGTGTGGGCAACCCCACCGACGAGCGGGCGCTGTGCAATGCGAACGCTGCCGATACCCGCTCCATCCTGATCCTCAGCAACGACGAGCACGGAGACGAGCGCACCATCCGCTCTGTCCTGATGCTGCGCAAGATTGCCCGCGAGGTGGGGCGTACCGATCTCCATGTCGTCGCGGAGCTGACCGATCCAGCCAACCAGTCGGTCCTTGAGGAGCTGGCGAAGGACTTTCCAGGGCTCCTCGAGCCGATCTCCGGGATGCAGATCCGGACGTTCCTCTTGTCCCAGGCGGCGCTCAGCGCGGGGATCGTCGGCTTCTATTCCGAGCTGCTCAAGATCTCGCCCGTGACGAACGAGATGTACACGCTCGACCTTCCTCCCGGAGCCCTCGGGATGACCTTCCGCGACTACGCCGCCATGGTCCTCAAGACCTACCCCGACGAGCCGTTGGTGCCCGTCGGCGTGCAGAGAATGATCGATGGCAGGTCGCGGATGCTCACCAATCCCCGCCGGGGAGCCCCGGGCTGGGTTCTTGAGGCGGGAGATCGCCTCCTCGTGATGGCCTATCTACCACCGCTTCCGGGTGCTTTGCCCATACCCCAAACGGGGGAGCCTCTGAGGCCTTGAGGCGAAGGCACACTTGCCAGCCGCGTGGAAGTAGTGACGCTGAGCCACCCCCGTTCCATGCTATGGTCCCCTGTCGCTCCCGGAGGGAACCATGAATCGGCAGACGCTGGCTCTCAGCATCGAGCAGGAGCTGTTGGAGGAGGCGCACGCGGTGGCGGTGAGGCGGCATACGTCTGTCAACGAGATGGTCCGCCAGTTCCTCAAGCAGATAGTCCGGCAGGAGCGCAAGCGCTTGGAAGCCTGGCACGACGTCAAGAAGCTCCTCGACAAGCCCCAGGTCCGCCTCGGGCAGGCCCTCCCGGGAAGGGAGCGGCTCCATGAAAGGTGAGCTCGCCGCTTTCGTCGACACCAGTGTGCTCGCCTATGCAGTCTGCGCCGATCACCCCGAGAAGCAGCGGCTGGCCCGCTCCATCGTCGAACGCGGGTTCGTCGAGGGGTGCTATGCCACCAGCACCCAGGTCTTGGTGGAGCTCTACGACGTCCTCACCCGCCGGGCCGAGGTGAAGCTCTCTACCATGGAGGCCGCCGACTACGTCCGCGCCCTCCGCGAGTGGCATCTCGTGGAGGTGGACACCGACCTCGTCTCCGCCGCCGTCAGTCTCGCCGAGCGCGAGGAGCTTTCCCCCTGGGACGCCGCCATCCTCGAAGCCGCCCGCCGGGCGGACTGTACCCGCGTACTCTCGGAGTCGCTTCCCGCCGGGCGGACGTATGAAGGGGTGCGAGTGGAGAATCCGTTCGGGTAGGAGCCTGCGCGGCAGAAAGCCGAAGTCAGGGACAACAGGGACTTCAGGGACATCAGGGACAAGAAAAGCTCTGCTCTCTGGTCTTCTTCGTGTCCCTGTTGTCCCTGCTTTCCGAGAGAGCCGGGGGTCATCACCAAGCTTTCTGCCGCGCAGGCTCCTAGGGCGCCTATGAGCGCTCCTTGTTCCTCATCGGCGTCGGGGCGGCCACGGCCCGCGGGCCGGCGACGGGTGTCTTCTTTCCCACGGCGTCCAGCTCCGCCTCCAGCTTCGCCGCGGTGGTGTAGTGGATGCGGCTGTCGTATTGGTACTTCTCCGCCCGCGCGATCAGCTTGTTGAGGAGCTGGGAGTGGCGGAAGTCCAGGAAGGTCTTCTTGATCTCCGGATAGAGAAGGCCGGCCAGCGCCAGGAGGAAGGCGAAGGCGTCCTCGAAGATGGGGATCCACGGAGCGGCGATGATGAGCCCACCGATCACCAGGCCCAGGAGGCTGAAGAGGGCGCGGGCGGCCGGGTCGCCCCCTCGCCAGAGGCCGTAGCGGCTCGTCTCCAGCCGGTTCTGCTCGACAGCGGCGGGGATGTACTGCTGCATGGAGGTCTCCAGCACCTCCCGCTCCAGATCGCTCCAGTAGGGCGGGGTGCCGGCGCACTCCTCGTAGCTCTCCCGGATCTCCGCGAGCTTGCGCCGGGCGGTCTCCAGCAGCCGCTCCGGAGCCTCGCCGGGGTCGAGGCCCCGGCGCACGTGCTCGCACTCCTGGAGCACGGCGTAGAGCACGGGGCCGAAATCGAACTCGGGTCCTGCGACGTTCAGCATGGTGTGACAAGCCTCCTCAGGGCTTCTTCTCCTCCGTGTCCCTGTTCAGCTCGTAGTGGATCACGCCGAGTTGCTGGAGGAGCTTGTTGCCGTCGATGATGACGTTGCCGGCGGGCAGCCTGGGGATCTGCCGCAGCTCCTTCTTCTGCAGCGCCTCGATGAGCTGGAGGTTGACGTAGGCGTCGCCCGCGCTGCTGTTGAGCGCCGCCCGCTCTTTGCGGATCCCCTCCGCGAGGGCCGTCTTTTCCGCCAGCGTCGCCTGGGCGTCCTGCTGGTGCTGGACGAGGTAGGCATCAGCCGCCCGCTTGGCCTGCTCGAGCTCGCCCTGGGAGCGGGTCAGCGTCTCGGTGAGCTCGGCCACCTTGGATTGCAGGTTGGCCTTGTTCTTCTCCTGGGTAGCCAGGATCTCCGCCTCCAGCTTCTCGGCCGTCTTCTCCGCCTCCTTGCGGGCGTTGATCAGCTTCTGGTACTCGGGCTTGAAGGCGAAGTCGCCCAGCAGCACCTGCTCCACTACGATGCCATAGGGGCTCAGGTGAGTGGAGAGCAGCCGGGTGGCGTCGTTCGCCGCCGCGAAGCGCAGCCGGGGGTTGTAGAAGTCCTCCGAGTTGAGGCGGTTGAGCACGTCGCGGACGTAGGTGCGGGCCAGCGGCCGCACCAGATGCTCCTGGACCGTGTCGCTGTCCGGCGCCACGTTCTTCCAGACGTAGGCGACCTGGGTCTGATCGATCCGCCAGCGGACGGTGACGTCGGTCTCGATATCGTTGCCGTCCTTGGTCTTGAACCGCAGGTCGTCCTTGCCCTGGCGGTCGCCCTGCTGGGCTTTCGCGGTCATGACCAAGCTGCGCAGCGAGATGTCGAACGTCTGCCAGTCGTTGATCAGCGGCATGAAGAAGTGCGTGGCGCCGGGCTCCTTGAGCTCGAACGACCTGGTGAGCTTGTTGAACTTCACCCCCACTTCGGTGGCCTGGGTCGTGTGCGGCGTGCACCCGGCCAGGTAGAGGGCGGCGAGGGTCAGGGCGAGCAGGGGGATCATGTGATTTTTCATCACGCTTTTCCTGTTCCGGGCGTTCATTTCGGGCTCCCCAGCTTGCCCAGATCCGTCGGGTCTTCGCTGATGTAGATCGGGCCCTTGATGCCTTCGAGCAGGGCGAGGCCGCGGCGCAGGCGCAGGAGCTTGGCCGATCCGGCGCCCTCCAGGGCGCGGTTGACCAGCTCCGTGCCGCTGGCCTGGGCCGTCTTCACCAGCAGGTCGGCCTCGGCCTTCTTCTGCCGCTGATAGAGGTCCTTCTGGGCGTTGATCTCGGTGATCTGGGCATTGAACTCCGCCGTGCTGACGTTGACCAGGTTCTGCCCCTCGGCGATCACCCGGTTGAGGCGCGTCTGGACCTCGGCCTGCTTGGCCAGGGCCTGGTTGGTGAGCACGGACTGGTCCTGGATCTTCTTCTGCTCCGTCAACGCCTGGAAGGTATCCGGGTAGTCGTACTGGCGGATGAGGATATCCTTCAGCTCGAGGCCGTTGGGCGTGAAGCGCTTGGCCAGGGCATCCTTGAGCGCCGCGACCTGAGCCAGGCGTTTCGGGTGGTAGAACTCCTCGGCCAGCAGCTCGCCCAGGTACTGCTTGACCGTCGGGTCCGTGAAGCGGACTACCACCGCCTCCTCGTAGGCCTTGCTCAGTCCGAACTTGGAGGCCAGCAGGTAGGGGTCCTTGATGCGATAGAGCACCGTCACGTCCACGTCCACGGGATAGCCGTCCACGGTCGGCACCTTCACCGCCGGCCGCTGCAGGTGCCCGGCTCCTGTCTCGGCGGAGTTGTTGGTGAACTCCACAGCCTGGATATCGCGGGGGAAGGTGTAGATCCGCTCGTAGCTGCTGAGCTCGCGGCGCCAGCCGGGGAGCACGGGCTCCTTCTGCAGGCCCTTGCCCGAGCCATAGGAGACCTGGCGCACGCCGATCTTGTCGGGCGGAACGTAGGTGAGGACGCAGGCGCGCAGGAAGAACAGCGGGACGAGGACGAGGAGGAGCCGCAGGCCGACCTTGCCGAAGCGGCTCCGCAAGCTCTGCAGGAAGGGACTCTGAACCCGGAATCGGGGGGATGACTTCAAGGCTTCGAACATGGGGGGTTTTCCGATCTGTGTGGGGAAGGACCTTCATCTACTAGATACGCAGGGAGCGGCGTAGGGTTTGGGAGGTCATGCTAGCACGCGCCACGGAGCGCTCTATTCTAGATGTCCATGGCGGGCGAAGTATGTCGGGTGGGCGAGGCGGCTGCGGAGGGCATACCGGCCCGATTCCCGCCATCCCGTCTGGACCACGACGTCCAAGCGCCCCCTCGGGGTTAAGATGCCCTGGGAGGACTCCGCCCTTGGTGACTCGCAACCCCTTTCCCTCACGGATCGACTTCGGCCTCTCGGGGCCGGCGCCGCGGGACCTGATCGCCATCCTGGCGGTCCTGTTCGTCACGTTCTCACTATGGTTCTTCCAGTCGACGCGGGCGATACCGGAGGCGCTGATCCTGGCTCCGGAGGTGTGGCGAAGCGCGCAGGTCTGGCGGCTCGCCACGTATCCGTTCGTGGGGTCGGGGAGCGCGGGGATCTGGATCCTGCTGCAGTTCCTCATCCTCTACATGTTCGGCAAGGACGTGTTCTTCGGCCTCTATCGCCGCCACTTCTGGCGGCTGATCGCCTTTTCGGCCCTGGGGGCCGGACTGGTGGCGGTGGGAGTGCACGTGCTGCTCACCGTCACCGGGCTGATGGCGGTGCCCGTGCCGTTCGCGCTCATGCAAGGGCAGCTCATCCTGACGACGATCTTCATCGCCGCCTTCGCCACGGCCCACTCGGACGCCACGATCCTCCTCTTCTTCGTCCTGCCGCTGCGCGCCCGGTGGTTTCTGTGGCTGGAGATCCTGTTCGGCTTCATGGGCTTCCTCGGCACGCGGGACCTCCCCGGGTTCCTGGGGATCTGCACGGCGGTGGGGCTCTCCTTTCTCTATGTTCGCTCCAGCGGCTCCATTTCCAAAGGCGGCCGGCGGACCCTGCGGGAGATGCGGCTGCGGCTGGAGCGCTGGTGGATCCAGAAGAAGCTGGAGCGCAACCGGCGCAAGCGGGGCTTCCGGGTCATCGATGGCGACCGCGACCGGAACGTTCGCAAGGGGCCGTGGGTGAATTAAGCCCTCATCACCCCGGCCCTCTTCTCCCGCCCCCTCCCACCCCCCTCACCGGGAGAAGAGGGAGAAGGGAGAAAGGCAAGACCCTTTGGCCGGGTTCCCGGGCCGGGAGTGAGGGCCCTCGGCAGCAGCAACCACATCTTCCCCCGGTTCTTCATCCTTCCGGCGATGGCCTCGGCGTCGGGGCCGAAGCCCCAGAAGACGTCGCCGCGGACGGGGCCGCGGATGGCGCCGCCGGTGTCCTGGGCGACCAGGAGCCGGCGGAGCTTGCGGTCGGGTTCGCCGGGATGGGGGGAGGGGGCGCCGCCGACGAGCCAGACGGGGACTCCCAGGGCGTGCTGGGTGAGGTCCACCGCCAGCGAGCGGCCCGGGGTAAGGGGCGTGCCCTGGGCGCCGAGGGGACCGTTGCCGCGAACCGTCTGGAAGAAGACGTAGGAGGCGTTGCGCTCCATCACCTCCCGGGCCTGGTTCGGATGGGCCTCCAGCCAGGCGCGGATCGTCTGCAGGGAGACGTCCTTCGCCGGGAGCGCGTGGCGGGCGATGAGCTCGCGGCCAATGGCGGTGTAGGGGCGGCCGTTCTGAGCAGCGTAGCCGATGCGCAGCTCCTTGCCGTCCTCCAGACGGACCCGGCCGGAGCCCTGGACCTGGAGGAAGAAGGCGCTCACGGGGTCGTCCACCCAGGCGATCTCCAGCTTGCGGCCGGTGAGCGCGCCGGCGTCGATGGCGTGGCGGTCCGGAAAGGGGAGGAGGTCGCCCTTCACCACCTGGCCGGCGATGCGCTGGCCCTTGAGGGTGTCGCGGAAACGGCCGAGGTCGACCATCACCAGCTCGGGCGGCCGGGCGTAGATCGGCACGGTGAAGCGCCCGTGCCGCTTGCGGCTCCCCTGAAGGAGGGGCTCGTAGTAGCCGGTGAAGAGCCCCACCGGGTTGCGGTGGTTGCGCACGGACCAGGGCCGGAACGCCGTCTCGAAGAAGCGGCGGGCCGCCGTGCGGTCACCGGCAGGCAGCTTCGCCGCGGCCTCGCAGACGGGCTTCCAGTCCCTCGCGGTGCCGGCGATCGTCCCGCCGCCACCCAGGGACGCGTCGTCCGGCTCGCCGGCGAGCACCCGGCAAGAGCGCAGGAAGACGGGAACGGCCTCCTCGAATGCGTCCTCCCTCCATCCCGCCAGGTCGGCGAACCTCGCCGGCTCGAGAACCAGCCGCTCCCCGCTCGGATACGGCTCGAACAGCCCGGCGAACGCCTCCGCCGCCCCCGGCCGCCCGGCCAGCCACATCCGTAACGCCACCGCGGCCAGGACCAGGGCGATGAAGATGATGAGGACGACGGCGGCGCGGCGGGGCATGGCGGGAGTTTATCGTCCTCGGTACCCGGTCTCCCCGTTCAAGCGGCTGCCTCCAGATCGCGGCTGCGTGCGCTCCGGTTCGGACGGCAAGGGACGCTTGGAGTCTCGGCACGCTTCCTCGCAACAATCCCCGCCTCTTCGCGCCGTTTGGTATCATTCCCCCGTCATGGCTCTCACCGTCGCCACCTGGAACGTCAACGGCATCCGCGCCCGGCAGGAGCAGTTCCTCGAATGGATGGGCCGCGACCAGCCGGACGTGGTCTGTCTGCAGGAGATCAAGGCCAAGCCCGATCAGCTTCCGGAGACCGTCTGCAACCTGGACGGCTACTGGTGCTACTGGCACGGCGCCGGCGGGTACTCGGGGGTGAGCCTCCAGCTCCGTCGCGAGGCCTTCCCGGAGGAGCCGAGGTTCAGCCATCCGCCTTTCGACCTTGAGACGCGCATCGTCGCCGCCGAGGCGGGGGACCTGGTGGTGGCCTCCATCTACGTCCCCAACGGCGGCAAGGACTTCCCGGCCAAGATGGACTTCCTCCGCGCCCTGGCGCGCTGGGCCGGCGAGCTGCGCGCGGCCGGCCGCCGGGTCGTCCTGGCCGGGGACATGAACGTCACCCGCACCGACCGCGACGTCCACCCCAAGGAGCGCAAGCCTTTCGTCATCGGCCAGCGCCCCGAGGAGCGGGAGGCCTTCGACGCCATCCTCGCCCACGGCCTGGTGGACGTCGGCCGCGCCCAGGACCCTGACAACGACAACCTCTTCACCTGGTGGGCCCCCTGGCGCAATATGCGTCAGCGCAACATCGGCTGGCGCATCGACTACATCCTGGCGAGCGACCCCCTCGCCGCCTCCGCCAGTTCCTGTCAGGTCCTGGCGGAGGTCGGCACCAGCGACCATGCGCCGGTGGTGGCGCGGTTCGAGGTGTAAAGCGCCGCGGCCTCAGCAGTTGTTCACCTGGAGAAGGACTCCCTCGCGCACGTTGTTGTCGTCCTCGCGAGACTCCTGGACCTCGTGGAGCACGTCGACGCCGTGAAAGACGAAGAACGTGCCGACGGGCAGAGCGGGCAGCTTGAACGTGACCTGCCGCGTGATCACCGTGTTGGCGGGGAACGTGCTGCCGTTCCACTGAAAGATCGTGGTCCCGCCATTGTGCGCCTGATTGCTCGTGCTGACCCACCAGCGCTCGGTCTGCGTTGCGGTGATGGTGCCGTTGTTGCCGACCGTGGAGAAGAGCGTGATGGTGTCGCCGCCCTTCGAGCAAACGGTGATCGTGCCAGAGTTGTTCAGCACGATTTTGTCCTTCGAAGTCCGGCGCTGGGCCGAGGCAAACAGGTTGACCTCGCCGTTCCCGGTCGGGTAGAGGAAGCGGCCGGCCCGCGCGTCGTCCGGCAGCACGTCGACGGTTTCGTTGGGCCCGCCCACCAGCGGCAGCGGCTGCGACGCACGCATGTTGTTGAAGCCCTGAGCGTGGCCGAGACCGTGCGCATGGCCGAGCTCATGAATGAACGTGGAGCGCCCCGACGTAGTGGTGAGGGAGTCTTCAGCGACGCGCCCGAACGTGAGATCGTTCGCCACCGCGACGTCCGCTTCAACCCACGACGAGCTGAGGACACAGAGGTTGTGGATCAGGAAGGTGAGGCCACTGTTGCCACCGAGCTTGGCCCGGCCGGTGGTGGCGACGTCATTCTGGCCATCGCCGATGGAGAGGTCGCTCCCGATGGTGATGAACGGAGCCTTCGACACCATGTTCGCCATGCCCTGCACGCCGTTCCAGCGGCCGATCGCGTTGTCGAGAGAGGACTCCGGCGGGGTCCCGAAAGGGATGCTGAGCGTGTTCTGCACCATTTGGAAGGGGCTGCCCCAAACGACCGGGTTCCCATTGCACTTAAAGAAGCTGAAAGCGTGGGCGTGTGAAGCCATGAGAAAGCCGCTCAGCAGAACGGCCCCGGCGAGAATGCTTTTCCTGTTCATGACGGATATTCCTTTCCAGGCTCAATGGCTCAACGTGGGTTGGCGTCGCGAAGCGGCGCTGCCTCGGCGGTGATCTGATTCCAGACGCGGTCCCGGGCCGGGGAGCTGCGGAACTCGCCCTGGAGCGGTGCGGCCTTCAGGAGGTCGCGAACGGCGGCCAGGAAGTCCTGCTTCGACATGGCGGTGGCCAGTTGCGCGGCAGCTCCGTCCCGCAGGCGGAGCTTGGCGTGCGGGCTGATGAAATCGATCTGCGTGTCCACCACCGGCTCTTGCGAGAATTCCAGCCCGTCCGCGCTCAGGCCGACGACCGCTCGGCCGGACGGGGCGATGAGGACGTCCGTCCCGCGCTGCGGATCGGTTTCGAGCCGGAAGACGTAGTTTTCGACCACCGGGCTGAAGAACCAGTCCGCATTGGTCAGGAAGACGAGATAGCGCGTGTCGTCCGTGAGCACTGGCAGCTCGGGAATGAACAGCTCCTGCTTTTCGGAGATGGGGCCGCCGAGCGTGGCCAACGGGAGTGTTTTGTCGTCGAGCCGTCCGAAGTCGGCGGTGGCGTCGGCGAGCGTCGCCACGGTGCGGGGTCCGGCCGCAGGGTCGAAGGTATAGGCGTTCTCCCTGATCGTTCCTTCGACGATCGCCGCCGTGCTGGCCAGCGCGTCGAGAGGATTTTCGACGGCCCGGATCGAATCCGCGATGGCGCCCGTGTTCGACGTCACCACCAGGATTGCGGTCAGCAGAAGCCCGATGAATTGCGGCCGTCGCCGCGCCGAGGTCTCTTCTTGATAACGCATGTTGCCTCCTGTCGAGTGAGCCGGTCTCCGCTGTGTGCGATCGAAGGGAGGGTGTCGCAAGCAGCAGCCGGCTGTACTGAGAGAGACGGCGGAAGGGGGCGCGGGTATTAGAAGCCCGGGCCCTTCCCGATCGAAGGCCGGATACGTCCCGTGGTGGAAGGAGCTGCTGAAATGCCGAATCCCGACCAAGGGCCGCTCTCTCCCGCCCGAGCCGGTCGGTGGCTGCGACAAGAACGTGGCACCCATTGGGGAATACACCCACATTTGACTGCGATGGTGTCTAGTGAAGAAGTCGCTACCGAGGTCTGAGATCCGGGGGCCTCAGACGGTCCCGGCCGGAGAGACCTTGCCGAATGTCGCGGCGGTTAACCGTAACGCCCAAAGGAGTCATGCTCATGAGACTTGGACGCCAAGAAATCCTCCTCACCCTGATAGCCTTATCTCTCCTGTTCCTGGCGCCGGCAGCGGTGCTCGGCCAAGCCAGCGGAGCGCTCGATCTCGTCTCCCTTCTGCGCGAGCGGGATCCGGAAACCCTGATTAGCAGCCTGAAGGATGAGGCGCAGGAAAAGGATGCCAGAGAACACTGGGCACAGATGGTGACGCAGGGCTCACAGGCTGCAGTCCAGCGAAATCAGGAAGGTCTTTACCCCAACCCCAGCCTCCAGGCCTACGTCAACCGACTGGGACAATCCCTCATCCCCAAGGAAGCGTCGGACAACGTCTTCGTTACCTTCAAGATCGTCGAAGACCCCTTTCCCTATGCTGATTCCCTCCCAACTGGCACGGTCTACCTGAGCACCGGGATGATCTCCCTTCTCGACAACGAGTCGCAGATGGCTTTCCTGCTCATGCACGAGGCAAGTCACGTCCTGCTTTCGCACCAGCTTTACCAGATCGTCCAGGAGAAGCTGGCGGAGAAGAGGGCCAACAAGATCCGGATTATCGGGACGGTGCTGGGCGCGGTGGCCGGCGGCGTCATAGGTGGCAAGAAAGATGCCGGTGTAGGGGCGGCCATCGGGCTTGCGGCAGCTAACGTCATTGAAAACGCCCGGCGCCAACGCTTTTCAAAGGAGAGCCAGCTCGAGGCGGACCAGTTCGCGGCCCAGGTCCTGCTGCAGCACGGCTTCGACGCCCGCGAAGCACCGACGCTCATGGCCAAGGTCGGCAATATCGTTCGTCGCAGCGGAGCTGCGGTCGAGATGGCCTTCGCGGATGCCGGCGATCTTCCCCAGCGCTCCGCCAAGGTCAAGGAGCTTCTCGGTGGCTCCTACCAGCAGGTCGTCGCCCGCATCCTCAGTGGCAATGGATTCCGGATGTCCTCGCCGCGCTACAGCCAGCTCATGTCCGAGCTCAAACGGGACAACGGCCTGCTGGCTTTGAAGCTGGATCTCTTCGTCATCGCGCGCGCGAACCTCGAGGAGGCGGCCGCCGTGCGTACGGACGATCCGCTCACCATGTACGGTCTCGGGGTGCTCTACCGGACGGTGGGCCGCACCGACGAGGACGCCGCCCGGGCCGCAGGCTACCTCAAGTCGGCTATGGAGTTCGATGATGTACGCCATCGATTCCCCGAAGCTTACCTCCAGTACGCTGTCGAGTTGCTGAGCCGCGAGGATCCTCAGCGCTATCCCGAGATCCAGAAGGCGCTCAAGAGTTATGTCGCGCTCTACCAGCGGAATTCGGGCGGTGGTCTGCCGCGGGAAATGCCGTTTGTCTACGACTACCTCGATCTGACCGGCGACCGCAGTTGGATCGCGTACAAGGTCAACAACGTGAGATCCGAAGCACCAAATCAGCTCACGGCGGACGCGAAGATCGATGGCAGCGTCCAGCCGGCAGAGAAACGGTCGCCCAAAAAACAGTAGGAGGAGGTCTTCCCTTGCGAACCGCAACCTGGATAGTTTTGCTGGGAATGGTGCTGGCCGGACTGTGGATCTCAACGACTCCCGGTGAGGGTGTCGAAGCGACCCTCTCACCGGGCACCATCCAACTCGAGCTTCCGGAGCTCGGTACTCAGAGATATGCACCTGGAGTCCTGCGAGTCCCTGAGCCCGAGAACATCCGGCGCCTCGTCCTGCACATCCCGTTGACCCGAATCCATCAGGCCTTTCCAAAGATCAACACCATCGGCACCGGGCTCGTCCAGACGATCAGGGCCCGCCAGGACGAGGTGCTCTGCGAAATCAATTTCACCCTCCATCAGGGTCGCTACTACGCCTTGAGCGCGGCGGACAACACGGTGGAAATCAAGGTGGTGCCCAAGCCCGGGGCCGATCCACTGTACGCCAAATGGGTCATCGCTCCCCCAAAGGAGCCGCAGGCCTGGAAGACCCATCAGCGTCTCGAAGGTGGTGACGGCTCCTTGGCGCGGACGGAGATGGGCACGGAAGGCCTGGTGGTCTTGGAAGAGCTCGAGGATGGACGGCTGAGCAGGCTCGACAAGGGCGTCACGACCGCCAAGCGGGTCTTCCTCCAGGCGCGCTTCCCCCGCCGGGAGGAATCGGTATCGCTACGGATTCACTGGACCGGCGAGGAGGGCGCAGAGAGAACGTTCTCCGCCGGCAGTTGGAGCAGTGGAGCCGGCGGTAAGGGCGGGAAAGCCGCTGCCGAAGGCCTGCCGACGCTGGAGGGCGACGTCGATCTCAAACTGGGGCAGAACCGGTTGGACGTCGAGGTGATGCACGGTTACACGGCGCTCTCCCGCAGCACACTCCGGATCTACCGGCGAGCTCCCAGCGCACCCACCGCGGTGGTCGGCGAAAAATGGGCGGTCGTCATCGGAATCTCCAATTATCGAGCCGACGGCATCAACCTTCGGTACGCTGATCGCGACGCCGAGGCGATCCATGATTTCCTGATTGAAAAGGGAGGGTTTCGCCCCGAGCGGGTGCGGCTCCTCAACAATCAGCACGCAACCTATCAGGAAATCCGCACAGCGCTCTTCAGCTTCCTGGCCGGAACACAGCCGGAGGACATGGTCCTGATCTTCCTGGCGGGGCACGGCGTGCAGGATACGACCAATCCTGACAACTACTTCTTCCTGGCGCACGATTCCCAGGTCGGGAATCTGGGTGGAACGGCAATTCCGATGTGGGACCTGGGCAACGTCATGGACTACACCATTCGCGCCCAGCGCATCCTGATCTTTGCCGATACCTGCCACAGCGGCGCCGCCCTGGGCCGGGGCGGACCGAACGACGGAAAGAACCTCAACTTTTTCAACAAATATCTCGAGGTGCTGGCGAGGAAGAAGGGACGGCTGGTGATGACGGCGAGTCAGGCCCACGAGAGCTCGTTGGAAACCACGAAGCTCGCCCATGGGGTGTTTACACATTCGATTCTTCTCGGGCTTGCCGGCGCCGCGGACGACAACCCCGCCGATGGGGTGGTCACTGCCGGTGAGCTCGTCGACTACATCCAGGCCAAGGTACCGGCAGAGACGGAGGGAGAACAGCACCCATCCTACAGCGAGCAGGGCTTCGACATGAGCTTGCCCTTGGCGTATGTGCGACATGAGAAGACCTCGAAACACTGAGGGACACAGGGACATCCTCGGATGAAGTATGAGAGCTTCGCGCTGCGCATCGAGCCCTCTTCCGGAGGCTCGTATGCCGTATCCGTGCAATCGCCGCAGGGCGAGGGGCAGGGAACGTTTCAGGTCCTCCGGAGCAGTGAGCCGCCCTGGGCAGAGGCAGAGTCCGGACCCGGCCGGGCGGGCGAGAGCCGAGAGTTGGACACTCCTCTCTCAACCCGGGAGGCACCGGCGCTCGACATAGGAAAGGAGTTGTTTCGATCGCTGTTCAGAGATGAGGCCGCCAACCTGTTCCACGCCTGCCTCGGAAGCCTTCGAGGGCAACATCAAGGCCTGCGGATCAACATCTCGATCGATCCACGACGTCCTGAATTGGCGCCTCTTCAGAAGCTACCCTGGGAGCTGCTCTGTCGCCCCGAGACGGAGGACTTTCTCTGTCTGAGCCGGCGGACACCGGTCGTCCGCTCTCTCGAGGCGCATCGAGAACGGCGGCCAGTGATCGCCCGCCCGCGCCGGCTCCGGATTCTCGTTGTAGCGGCGAGCCCGACGGATTGCTCGTCGCTCGCCGTGGCGCGAGAACGCACGAATCTCGAAGAGGCCTGGAAAGGCCAGGAGAAGAGCGTCGAGATCGTGTTCCTGGAGCGAGGGGGATTAGAAGAGATGCGTCAAGCCCTGCTCGCGGCGCCTTTTCACATCCTCCATTTCATGGGGCATGGGAAGTTCGATAATGAGAGCAGCGAGGGAGCGCTCGTCTTCGAGCGGTGCGACGGCATCGGCCAATCCTTCGAGGGGCGGCGTCTGGCCCAGATGCTCCACGATTTCAAGTCGCTGCGTCTAGTCATCCTCAACGCCTGCCATACGGCGGAGGCCGTCGGGATGCACGGGCCGAATCCGTTTGCCGGAGTGGCCTCGTCCCTGGTGATGGGCGGTGTGCCCGCCGTCGTGGCGATGAGCGGGCCCGTGTCGGACCTCGCAGCCGTGGCTTTCAGCCGCACGTTCTATCAGCGGCTGGCGGCCGGAGATCCCATTGAAGCAGCCGTGACCGAGGGCCGCCTCGCGATCCAGCGCACCGAGCCTGGGGACGGCGCCTGGGCAACGCCCGCCCTGTTCCTGCGCAGCTCGGACGGGAGGCTCTTTGCTCCCCGTTCGACGATCTGGGCTCGCCGCGCTGCTCTTCTGATGGGTTTTGCCGTGGCCCTCGCGCTCGTCTGGGCTCTTGCCGCGGGATGGCTGCGAGAGCGCCACACCGCCGAAGTGATGCGGCTCACCAATGATGGGATCGGCCTTCTGAAGCTCGGCAGGAAGGAAGAAGCCCGAAGAGCCCTCCGCTCCGCTCTGGACATCGATCCGGGCAACGCTGCGGCGTTGGGAAACCTGGCCGCCGTGGAAATGCAACTCGGTGACGATGAGGCGGCCCTCGTGCATCTCCAGGCGGCCGTGAGAGCAGCCCCTGAGGAAGCTATCCATCACTACAATCTCGGCAACCTGCTGGCGCGCAAGAAGCGCTACGAGGAAGCTCTCTCCAGCCTGCGGCGGGCGGTCGAGATCGATCCGAGCTATGCGAACGCTTACAACGAGCTCGGCAACGTCTACCTCGAGCTCGACCGGCCGGCCGAAGCCCGCAAGGCTTTCGAGGCCGGCCTGAGCCACGATCCCACGCTGGCGAAGCTCCACAAAAATCTCGCCAGAGCGGCCCTCGCCGAGGGACATCCGGAAGAAGCGATCCTTCATCTGGAGGCGGCCCTGCCGCTCTATTCGCCGGCAGAGCTTGCCGGCAAGGCCGAGGCCACCTACTGGCTGGCGGTCGCCAAGGCGGCGGCAGGCCGGGCCAAAGATGCCTGCGCGGCGCTGCAAGAATTTGAGCTTCTCAGTCCCGGCCCGCTGAGCCCGCTTGCGAAGGAGGCAGCGCTCCTGGCGAAGAACCAGAGGTGCACCCCATGGCCATGATCGATCCCAGGCGCATTGGAGCCATCCTCTTTCTCCTGGCGAGCCCGGGCATCGCGCAGAAGCCCGCGGACCTGACCGCCCTCCTGACCCAGATCGAAGGCGCGGTGACCCTTTCCTCGGCAAGCCGGGCGGAATTTCGTCTGGTGCGCCGGGCGGTGCAGCGTCAGATCATTCGCCGGGGGGAGGTTGTCCACGTACCCGCCGGCGCGCGGGTGACCGTGATCTGCTCGACGGATCAGGTGGTCAGCCTGACAAGACCGCAGGATTGGATCCTTGAGGCAACGACCTGCGGGCTAGGCGCTTCACTTCCACCCAGCTCCTATCAGAATTTGGCGTCCGATGCGGGAAGGATCCTCCCCAGGAACGGAGTTCTGCTGGCCGAATTCGAGACACGCTATGTAAGCCCGCGGCTCGGACCCTTTCTCTTGAGCCCGCTCGACACGGTGGTGATGGATGCCCGCCCTCGCCTCGTCTGGACTCAGGTGCCGGACGCCGTCGAATATGAGATCGAGATCCGAGGGGCGGCCGGGATGTCGATCCGATTGGCAGCCGACGACCTCCATTGTGGCCACGGGTCGGGTCCCTGGCACGATCTCGACGTCTGCTCTTGGGCACCTTCCGGTAAATGGCCCATGCTGGAGCCTGAAAAACCTGTCTTCCTGAAATTTGGTTCCCGCCAAGCCGTGACGGCTCCGTTGCGTCAGGCCCAGGAGGTCTACCAGATCCACCTCTTGTCGGGAAACGAGCAGCGGAGCGTGCAGGAGGATCTGCGCCAGATCGCCGCGCTGCCCGTGGACCCAGCGAGCCGCTTTCTCCTGAACGCCGGGACCTATGCGCGGCGCGGGCTCTATGCCGACGCCATCTCCAACTACGACCAGGCGCTGCAAGCCCGGGAGGTTCCCGAAGCCCGAGTGACCCTGGGAGACCTTTACCTGACCGTCGGTCTGACGGAGCCCGCCGAACGCGAGTATCGTCGGGTGCTGGCGGGCACCCCTGGCTCCGCCGCACAAGCCGCGGCGGAGCTCGGCCTCGGCCAGACGTTCTACGTCCGCAAGCGCTTCGACGACGCGCGAGCCCACTTCGAGCGCGCCCGCGACCTCTACGCCAAGCTCGGCCTGTCGGCGGAGGCGGAGGACGCACGAGCGGCGGCCTCACGTCTTAGCGGGAACGGCTCACCCTGACCCACTTAAGAACGTGGCACTTATTGGGCTCGCTTTAAGGCGATCAGACGCCGATCAGGCGGATGTCGCGGCCATCGGGGAACCTGGCATGGATCTCGAGATCCCCGCCGAGCGACCGAATAAGGCGCCTCCAGGTGGAAACCATGTGGTCTTCCCGTTGCTCGATACGCGAGATCTCTCCTTGGGCGAAACCCGAGACATCAGCCAACTCGGCCTGCGTGACGCCGAGTTGCTGTCGGAGTGCCTGAAGATTCAATTCGACGATCTGCTGCTCGACCCAGATTGCGTTGGCCGCCTCAGCCGCGGCGGACAGCGGACGGTTTGCCTTCACTTCCGCCCAGGTCTTCAGCTTACGGTTAGCCATCGTCTTCCTCCTCAATCTCGGCTAGATACTCCCCTCAGGATGCTTTCGGCCTGTGTCCGCGCCGATCGCCCCCGGAGCGGCAGGGCGATTCTGCGCCCACCACTCGGCCGCCTTGCGAAGCTGACTTGCTGCTCGAGCGGAAATCTTGATCCGAAGTGCCATGCTCAGCCGTGCTTCGGCAACGACTGCAGCAACTCTTCGAGAGTGACGTACTCACCCCGCTCGATCTCGGCCATGGCAGCCAGGAGCTCGCTCTCCTGCGTCTCCGTGAGTGAGAAGGTCTCGTCAGCGCCGCGAGTGACAACTGCGACGACCGCTCCTTCCGTGAGAGAGACACCTTCCACGATGATTTTCCCATTGACGACGGTTCCGGTTGCGACTTGCATGCCCCGATAGTACCCCGAAAACGTCCCTTCCTGGAAGCGAGAGAGGGAGCGAATCAAATCACGCCGTCTCTCGCCTGTCCGGCCGTCAAGATGCCAGAATTTCCGGTTTGACCCCTTCCAGCCCGCATGCGAAGATCGCCGGCCATGCCCTCGATAGCCCATGAGATCCTCGTCGATCTCTTCAAGAACCGCCCCTCGCTCGCCGCCGAGATCCTGGTCGAGGTGCTCGGCATCTCGCTTCCGGCCTACACCGAGGCCCGTGTCGCCTCGGCCGACTTGACCGAGATCCAGCCTGCCGAATACCGCGCCGACGTCGTCGTCCTCCTTCTCGACCGCGACACCCCCGTCCGGGTAGTCATCGTCGAGGTCCAACTGTCGGTCGACCCCAAGAAGCGTCTCAGTTGGCCCGCCTACGTGACCGTGTCGCGCGCCTTCCACGGCTGCCCGGCTGCTCTCCTCGTCGTCGCGCCCGATCCGGCCGTCGCCGGGTGGTGCGCGGAGCCGATCGAGACCGGTGTCCCCGGCTTCGTCCTGCGCTCGCCGGTGCTGCGCCGCACCGCCGTTCCAGTCGTGACCGAACCTGAGGAAGCGGCCCGCCGGCCCGAGCTCGGAGTGCTCTCCGCGTTGGCGCACGGCGAGACCGAGCAGGGAGCGACGATCGCCGCCGCGGTGCTGCCCGCGATCCAGGGGCTCGACGCCGACCGGGTCAGGCTCTACTACGATCTCGTGTACAATTCTTTGAACGAGGCGGCTCGCCGCGCGCTGGAGGCGATGATGAAAGGCTACGAATACCAGAGCGATTTCGCGAAGAAGTACGTCGCACAGGGACGTGCCGAGGGACTCGCCGAGGGGCGCACCGAGGGACGGACCGAGGGACGGACCGAGGAGGCGGCGCGCGCCGTGCTGACCGTCCTGCGGGCTCGCGGCCTCGCGGTGCCCGATGCCGTCCGTGAGCGCATCCTGTCCCAGAAGGACCCGGAACGGCTGGAGCGCTGGCTGGAGAAGGCCGCCGTCGCCGCTTCCGTCGCCGCAGTCCTCGACGAGCCGAACTGAGGACCTCATGGTGGGCCCCCACGGTCCGCAGGCCGAGCTGCAATAATCTGAAGCTGCGCTTGCGTTCGCGCTGAATCCTACTGCCGAGGAGCCCAGATGTCCGAGCCGACCGCCAAAGAGCAGTTCGATCTCCTCTACGAACGCCTGAAGTTCTATCACGACAGCGCGATCGATGCCGTGTTCAAGGTGACCGCTTCCCTGCTGCTCGTCATAGGATGGGTGACCACCTCAGAAACAGCTCGACGGATCTTCGCGACAGACCAGCCCATTCGCTGGTGTGCGATCGTCGCCATCCTCCTTTTTGACGCGCAGTTCGTCGCCGCGGCATTTCGCAGCACTGGACGCTCGCAGAACATTGCGCGGCAGCTCGACTCGCTGGCCTACATGCCTCAAGCCTACTATCGAGACATCGTGCTCCGCTCCAGCCTGACCCTTGCCTTTGCGCTGATGAACTCGGCGTTCTGCGCTGCGGCCATCGTACTGCTCTTTCGATCTTCGACGCCGTAGCGGTTTGCCCCGCGTGACGAAAGGAAGCTGCTCGGAGCGATGACTCCAGACGGCAGGCTCCGCGACAGGCCGAGGCGGAGAGAAAGAGGGCGGAGTGAGCTTCGGAGGAGGGCGCATCCCAACACCGACCCGGAGCCCTGCTCAACGAAGAACGTGGCACCTATTCTGCACATGGAGGATTGGACCCAGAGCTAAGTTACCCTACTGGCGAGCTGCTACCCTCTGCAGGAGCCGACCAATCTTGACCAGAGCTTCGCCGATCTCTCCGAGAATGGCTCGGTCATCCCCCGTAAAGACTCGCTCTCTTACGATTAGAGGCTCCTTCCGGGGCCTTCCCTTCCGGGCAAGCCCCTCCTCCCTGAGCTTGAGGAATACGGGGATAGCCTCGGGGGGATACCGTCGTTTTCTCCCCTCACCTTCGCAGGGCAAGCGGTCGGCGAAGAGGTTGGCGTAGCGCGACAACGTAGTCGCGTTGATGCGCGTCTTTTCTGAGATCTCTTGCAAGGTGAATAGCGGTCTTTCCGTCATTTCCTTACACCTCCATGCTCAAGCGGTGGGATTGAGCTCCTTCAGATCCACGCCCGGCGGACGCGGAAACCACGTTTGCCGTAGCTCGAAAGAGATTCGCGAAGACATATTGCCCGGTAAGAAGTCGCCATTCTCCACGGCTCTTATCATTAACCTCCAGACATCCATGGCTTCCTGCTTGAGTCCCCACTTCTTGAACCGAGGGACAAGTTTGCGAGCGGCTTCCAAGGCCCTTTCTACCTGTTTTCGATAGATCATTACTTCTATCCGGTCCAGGGTGATCAGAGTAGCCTCGAAGAAGAGATTCGATGAGAGGTAGAGGTCGTAGGCTTCGTCTAATACGATCGAGGCGGCTTCATAGCTCCTGGACTTGGCATAAATTTTTCCCAGCAGCCAGAGACGCTGACCGGCCGTTACTGGATCATCGAAGCGCCCATACAAATAATCGTACGTCCTGACGATTTGCAGGGCTTCGTCGTGGTCTCCCAAATCGTTATAGCACCATGCAATGGTATGTCTCGCGGAAAGCTCCGCGAAGTTATCGTACTCCGGAAGGATTTCGAGCGCTTCTTCTGCCACCTTGATCGCCTCTGCCGAGTCGTAGAAGGCAAGGATTGAGGCTTGTTGAATTCGGGTATAGGCAAAGCCCCGTGCATCATCGATAGACCGGAACAGGCGGAGGACAGAATTTAGGAGACCTACCGCCTGTCGGAATTCTCCCATATCGTTTAGCAGGGCGGCGGTAGTTACCCCCAGCATTGCGTCCTCCACCGGGTCGCCTGTACCCTCCCCCAGGTAGTCGCGGCCTTGCGCCAGTGCTTCTGCGGCACCCTGAAGGTCCCCTGCCCTTCGCTTGGCATGGGCCAAGCCGCGGTAGGCCGAACCGATGAAATCGTTTACCTGACCAGCCCCGTATTCGCGAGCATCCAAGTGCAAGGCGAGCTCTAATCCGAGATGAGCCAAATCTACGGCCTTAAATGGCTCCGCCTTTGCCGTTCCCCTGATGAGTCCCTCGATGTGATCGTACAAACCCCATGTCTGGAACCTCCGGTCATTCTTGATGATGAGCAACCTCGTGGGGTGATCCCTATCCGCCAGGATTTTCCATAACTGAGTCGCGATCTGTTTCTCCTCCTTGAGCGCAGCATCCGACAGGATTGCCGCCAACTCAGCTTTGCGGCAGACGGCAGTATAGTCGGGGACGACGCTGATTCGTTTCTTGCCCCTTCTTCGCAGACCCGCCAGGAAGCTCCTGCATTGTAGGCACCCCTTCAAGAGATGACGGACTACCGAGATCGCGTCGGATCTCTCTAGCTCGGCACGGAGAAAGCGCGATAGCTGGTCTGCAGTGGGGTGCAGCGACTTCTGGGCCATGGAGGTCTCCTCATGCCTTTCGTAGTAACGACAAGAGAGTATATCGCTGATCAGGCAGGAGGGCACCGGGGGAAAGCGTGTTCCCCCGGTTTTAACGGCTAGATGCCTAGCTTGACGGACATCCCCACGGATCGATGGTGCCCCTGTTGTCGCAGGTCCCGGCGGGAGAGGTGTCGCCGTTTTGGCTGGTCGCCGGGGAGGCAGGGGTAACCGTGAAAGCAGCAGGACGACCCCACAGGTCGATGCTCCCCCGAAGGTCGCAGCTCGCAGCTACGGCGAGGAGCTTCCACAGAGTAGAAGCGAGACGCCCCCCCAGGGAGACGGACGGAGGGTGGCCTGCTTCGCTCCCACGGCGGGTAGCCTGAGCCGCTACCGGCCCGCAAAGGGCGAAACAGAGGCACAGGGAGGCCAGAGCAAAGCGGGATCGACGGGACATGAGCAGCGTCCTTTCCGGGGGGCTGGTACTCGCCTATCCGGAATGGGCAGGGAGCGCAGGGTATCCCCCCAACTGGGTAGGTGAGGACGCTACTCCCATGAGTGACCTGCGGCATAATCTCTGAACGTCAGAAACTACTTGGTTGAAAGCACCGGCAACGTTCTCCTGCTTGAATAAACTCACAGTAGAGGGACAGGGCGAAATAACTGACATTCCCTACTTCGGAAACAAGCCTGTTTGGGTCCCAGGTGTGTCAGGATACCCCGTGGTGGAAGGAGGTGCTGAAATGCCGAATCCTGACGAAGGGCCGCTCTCTCCCGATCTCCTGCGCAAGATGGACGCCTGGTGGCGCGCCGCGAACTATCTCTCGGTGGGGCAGATCTACCTGTTCAAGAATCCGCTGCTCAAAAAGCCCCTGGAGCTCTCCGACGTCAAGCCTCGTCTGCTGGGTCACTGGGGGACGACGCCCGGCCTCAACTTCCTCTGGGTGCATCTCAACCGGGTCATCAAGGAGCACGACCTCGACATGTTCTACATCACCGGCCCGGGCCACGGCGGTCCGGCGGTGGTGGCCAACGCCTATCTGGAGGGAACCTACAGCGAGCTCTATCCCAACGTCTCCCAGGACGAGGAGGGGATGCGGCACCTGTTCAAACAGTTCTCCTTTCCCGGCGGCATCCCGAGCCACGCGGCGCCCGAGACGCCGGGCTCGATCCACGAGGGGGGCGAGCTCGGCTACGCCCTCTCCCACGCCTACGGCGCGGCGTTCGACAACCCGGACCTCATCGTCGCCTGCGTCATCGGCGACGGCGAGGCCGAGACGGGGCCGCTCGCCACGAGCTGGCACTCCAACAAGTTCCTGAACCCGGTGCGCGACGGCGCCGTGCTGCCCATCCTCCATCTGAACGGCTACAAGATCGCCGGCCCCACGGTCTTGGCCCGCATTCCCCACGCGGAGCTGGACAGCCTGTTGAGGGGGTACGGCTACGATCCCCACTACGTGGAGGGGAGCGATCCCGAGCCCATGCACCAGCGCATGGCCGCGGTGCTGGACGAGGTGATCGCGAAGATCCTGCGCATCCAGGCCGACGCCCGGGAGAACGGCTTCAAAGAGCGCCCGTGCTGGCCGATGATCGTGCTCCGTTCACCGAAGGGGTGGACCGGTCCGAAGGAGGTGGACGGCAAGCCGGTCGAGGGGACCTGGCGCGCTCACCAGGTGCCCATGGGGGAGATGAACCAGCCCGGGCACGTGAAGATCCTCGAGGACTGGATGCGCGGCTACCATCCCGAGGAGCTGTTCGACGAGACGGGCAGGCTGCGGCCGGAGATCGCCGAGCTGGCGCCGCAGGGAGAGCGGCGAATGAGCGCCAACCCCCACACCAACGGCGGCGTCCTGCTGCGCGACCTGCGCCTGCCCGACTTCCGCGACTACGCGGTGGACGTGCCGTCGCCGGGCGCCACGCTCGCCGAGGCCACCCGGGTGCAGGGGAAGCTCCTGCGCGACGTGCTGAAACGCAACGCCGGCTCTCGCAACTTCCGTCTTTTCAGCCCGGACGAGACGGCGTCGAACCGCTGGAATGACGTCTTCGAAGCCACCAGCCGGGAATCGGTCGCCGAAATCCAGCCCACGGACGAGGACGTCGCGCCCGACGGCCGGGTGATGGAGGTGCTCTCCGAGCATCAGTGCCAGGGGTGGCTGGAGGGGTACCTGCTTACCGGCCGGCACGGCTTCTTCTCGTGTTACGAAGCGTTCATCCACATCGTGGACTCGATGTTCAACCAGCACGCGAAGTGGCTGAAGACGACGCGGGAGATCCCCTGGCGGCGGCCCATCGCATCGCTCAACTACATGCTGACCTCCCACGTCTGGCGTCAGGACCACAACGGTTTCAGCCACCAGGACCCGGGGTTCATCGATCACGTGGCGAACAAGAAGGCCGAGGTGGTGCGCGTCTACCTGCCGCCGGACGCGAACTGCCTCCTCTCGGTGACCGATCACTGTCTGCGCAGCCGGCAGTACGTCAACGTCGTCGTCTGCGGCAAACAGCCGGCGCCGCAGTGGCTGAACATGGACCAGGCGGTGAAGCACTGCACGGCGGGCATCGGCATCTGGGAGTGGGCGAGCAACGACCAGGGCGGCGAGCCCGACGTGGTGATGGCCTGCGCCGGCGACGTGCCGACGCTGGAGACGCTGGCGGCCGTGGATCTGATCCGCCGCGAGCTGCCGGACCTTTGCGTGCGGGTGGTCAACGTCGTCGACCTGATGACCCTGCAGCCGCGCTCGGAGCACCCGCACGGCCTGCCGGACAAGGACTTCGACGTCCTCTTCACCCGCGACAAGCCGGTCATCTTCGCCTTCCACGGCTACCCGTGGCTCGTCCACCGCCTCACCTACCGGCGGACGAACCACGACAACCTCCACGTGCGGGGCTATAAAGAAGAAGGAACGACCACCACGCCTTTCGATATGGTGGTGCGCAACGACCTCGACCGCTTCCATCTCGTGGAGGACGTGATCGATCGCGTCCCCAAGCTCGGACCCAAGGCCGCCTATGTCAAGCAGGCGCTGCGGAACAAGCTGATCGATCACAAGCAGTATATCGAGAGGCACGGGGACGACATGCCCGAGATCAAGAACTGGAGCTGGGGCGGCCAGGGGGCGCCGTCCGGAGGCGGGAAGCGGACGAGCAACGACGCGGAGGGGACGGCTGGGGATCAGTAGGGTCAGTGAGTCGTGATACTCTGTCCGCTATGTCAGTCGGCACTCATCTGGTGACCGCAGACGATCTTCTCCGCATGCCCGATGACGGCTGGCGGTATGAGCTCGTTCGAGGAGAGCTTCGGCGCATGCCCCTACCCGGCTTTCGCCACGGCAGGATCGCCAACCGTATCGGCTACCATCTCACGGCCCACGTCCAAGCCAGCGATTTCGGCATCGTGGTTGCGGCCGAGACGGGATTCCTCCTCCATTCCGATCCCGATGAAGTTCGGGGCGCGGACGTGGCCTTCGTTTCCAAGGCCCGCTTTCAAACCGCCAACTTCTCCCAAGAGAAGCACTTCCCTGGCGCACCGGATCTCGTCGTCGAAGTCGTCTCCCCATCCGACGGCTATGCCGACGTGGAGGAGAAGGTCCTTGTCTGGCTTCGCGCTGGCGTCCAACTCGTCATCGTGGCGGATCCCAAGAAGCAGGTGTTCCTGGTGCATCGCCCCAACCTGTCACCGGAGATCCTGACGCTCTCCGACACCCTCAACGCCACTCCAGTCGTCCCGGGTTGGGTCTTCCGAGTCTCCGACGCCTTCCCACCGGAGTAGAGCGGGCTACAGCCCGCTGAGCCCGCTGACAATCCGGAACGAATCCCGCGCAATCAGCAGCTCTTCGTCGGTGGGGATCACGAAGACCCGGGAGCGGGCGCCATCGGGGGAGATCTCGGCCTCGGTGCCCCGGGCCGCTTCGTTGCGGGCGGGATCGGCGGTGAGGCCCAGGGCGTCCAGGCCGTGGAGGCTCCGCTCGCGTACCGGTGGCGAGTTCTCGCCGATGCCGCCGGCGAAGACCAGGGCGTCCACGCCGCCCAGGGCGCCCACGTAGGAGGCGATGTACTTTCGCAGCCGGTAGCAGAACACGTCGATGGCAAGGCGGGCGCGGTCGTTCCCCTTCTCCTCCGCCTCCAGCAGCGTACGCATGTCGTGGGAGAGCCCCGAGAGCCCGAGCAGGCCGCTGCGCTTGTTCATCAGGGCGCTGGCCTCGGCGGCGCCCAGCTCCTCGCGGCCCATGAGGTAGAGCAGCGCCGCGGGATCGAGGTCGCCGCAGCGGGTACCCATCACCAGCCCCTCCAGGGGGGTGAAGCCCATGGAGGTGTCCACCGACCGGCCGCCGCGGATGGCGCAGACCGAGGCGCCGTTGCCGAGATGACAGGTGATGAGACGCAGCCCGGGATCGTCCAACGGGCGGCCCAGGAGGACGGCGGCACGGCCGGAGACGAAGCGGTGGGACGTGCCGTGGAAGCCGAACCGGCGGATGCCGAAGCGCTGGTACTGGTCGTAGGGCAGGGCGTAGAGGTAAGCCTCCGGCGGCATGGTCTGATGGAACGAGGTGTCGAAGACCGCGACCTGCGGCGCGTCCGGCAGCACGGCCCTGGCCGCGCGGTAGCCCTGGAGGTTGGCCGGATTGTGGAGCGGCGCGAGGGCGATGTTGGCCTCGATCCCGTCGATCACCCCTTCGTCGATGAGCACCGACGTCTTGAACCGTTCGCCGCCATGGACGACGCGGTGACCCACGGCGCCGATCTCGTCCTTATGGGGAATGACGCCGGTCTCCGGATCAGTGAGCACGGCGAGCGCCTTCTCGACGGCGGTCTTGTGCTGGAACGCGCCGATGGCGTCGCGCAGGGGCTTCCTGCCCTCGGCCTCGTAGTGGAGGGTGGCGGTACCGCCGGTGTCCTCCACCAGTCCCTTGGCCAGGGTGCGGTCCGTCCCCTCGCGAGCGGTCTGCTCGTCCGTCTCGATGAGCTGGAACTTGAGGGACGAGCTGCCGCAGTTGAGGACGAGGACTTTCATGGGGAGTGATCCTATCCGAGCCGGGTTCGCTCCGAAGCCCTCATCACCCCGGCCCTCTTCTCCCAGCCTCCCCCCGTCCTCCGGGAGAAGAGGGAGTGGTTAGTCTTGTGGCCCCGCCTATCGCCCTCCTATCGCCCGCCGCCGGCTTTCGTCTCGGTGTCGGCCTTCTCGGGCTTTTTCCGGGCCTCCTCGATGCAGCTCTTCGCCGGCTCGCCGCTGGGCTTCAGGGCCTGGGCGTGGAGGCAGGCGTCCAGAGCGGATTCCCGCCTGCCGAGGGCGAGGTAGACCTGACCCAGGGCGAGGAAGCCGTCGTAATGCTGCTGATAGCCCAGCGACTTCGACAGCTCCTCCCTTGCCTGCTCGTACAGCTTGGCCTTCTCTTTGGGCTCCTTCGACTCGTCCGCCTTCTTTTTCGCCCGCAGCCCGCGCGAGAAGGCAACCATGGCCTTCTCGTCGGCGGAGTTGTAGCGGCCCATCGACTCCGTGGGACTGCCCATCTGGGCCAGGGCGGGCGCGGCGAGCAGGAGGGCGAGGGCGGACGCGACCAACGGGTTTTTCATGGGGTTTCTCTCCTCTCTTTGAAGCTATATACGAAGCTCTTTGTCGAACCGTCCAAACTGGAGTGACGGACGAGCGAGAAAGATTTCGCTTCAATGAAGAGAAACGGCGGGCGGCCCTTCGGGGGAGCCTCTGGGAGACGGGGTAGGGCGAGGGCTCAGTGCGCCCGCGCCTGCTCTTCCATCTTCTCCGCCTGGAAGTGGGCGGTCAGCGGCTCGATCAGGGGATCGAGATGGCCTTCCAGCACCGTCGGGAGCTGGTGGATGGAGAGGCCGATGCGGTGGTCCGTCACCCGGCTCTGGGGGAAGTTGTAGGTGCGGATCTTCTCCGAGCGGTCGCCCGAGCCCACCATGCGGCGGCGCTCCTCGGTCATGGCGGCCTCGGCCTTCTCGCGCTCGATCTCGTAGATCCGGGCCTTGAGCACGCGCAGCGCCTTGGCCTTGTTCTTGATCTGGCTGCGCTCATCCTGGCAGGAGACCACGATCCCGGTGGGAACGTGGGTCAGGCGTACGGCCGAGTAGGTGGTGTTCACGCCTTGGCCGCCGGGGCCGGAGGCGCAGAAGCGGTCCACCCGGATGTCCTTCTCGTCGACCTCGACCTCCACGTCCTCGGCCTCGGGGAGCACGGCCACCGTTACCGCCGAGGTGTGGATGCGGCCGGCGGACTCGGTGGCGGGCACCCGCTGCACGCGATGGACGCCGCCCTCGTACTTGAGGCGGCTGTAGGCGCCCCGGCCCTCGACGATGGCCGAGATCTCCTTGATCCCGCCGGCCTCCGACTCCGAGAGGTCGATCACCTCCACCCGCCACCCTTGAGTCTCGGCGTAGCGGCTGTACATGCGGAACAGCTCGGCGGCGAACAGCGTGGCCTCGTCGCCGCCCGTGCCGGCGCGGATCTCCAGCACCACGTTGCGCTCGTCGTTGGGGTCCTTGGGCGTCAGCTCGCGCCGGAGCTTCTCCTCCAGCTCCGCGACGCGGGCGGTGAGCTGCTCCTTCTCGTCCTGGGCCAGGGCATGGAGCTCGTCGTCCTTGGGCAGCCCGGCGAGCAGCTCCTCGTTCTCCCGCCTCTGCTGCTCGGCCTTCACGTACTCCCGGTAGAGCTTCACGGCCGGATCGATGTCCGAGAGGGTCTTGTTCACCTCCCGGTAGACCTTCGGGTCCGAGAAGATGGCCGGATCCATGAGCCGCTGGGTCAGCTCCTGGTGGGTCTTCTCGAGTTGGGCGAGTTTCTCGATCATGGCGCGGTTCTCAGAGGGAAGCCCGGGCCGCGGCTTCGGTCATCTCCGAAGGAATGATCGCGGGCACCGGAATGGACGTCTCCGCAGGCTCCAGGAGACCATCCTCGCGCAGCGCCTCCTCGAGGGCGGCGATGGCGACCTCCAGCATGTCGTCCGTCGGCTCCTGGGTGGTGATGCGCTGCAGGGCGAGCCCCGGCGCCACCAGCACCGCGAAGAGCGGCGCCGCCCGGTGCTTCGCCGTGAAGCGCAGCACCTCGTACGAAAGGCCGGCGATGGCCGGCACCAGCAGCAGCCGGCCGCCGAACTTCACCAGGAACGGCGCGGTTTTCGGGATCAGCGCGAAGACCAGGATGGAGACCAGCAGCACGAAGAGCAGGAAGCTCGTGCCGCACCGCGGATGGAGCCGGCTCTGGACGCGGGCGTTGGCGACCGTCAGCGGCAGCCGCTTCTCGTAGTTGAACACCACCTTGTGCTCGGCCCCGTGGTACTGGAACACCCGGTGGATGTCCTTCATCCGCGAGATCAGGAAGATGTAGCCGAGGAAGAACACGGCCCGCAGGCCGCCATCCAGCAGGTTGAACTGCAGGTTGGTCAGATGGCCGCCGAAGACGTACCTCTCGCCCAGGTGGGTCAGCCAGAGCGGAGCGAGGAGGAAGACCACGATGCCCAGCCCGAGACCGAACGCCATGGAGCCGGCGATGGCCCAGTTGGAGGTCTCCTTCTTCGCCTCTTCGGGCGCCGGCGCCGTGTCCTCTGCCTCGGCCGTCTCGGCCGCGGCCACCGCCTGCTCGGCCGAGAAGTTGAGCGAGCGGATGCCGAGACCGAGCGACTGGAACAGCACGGCGACACCGCGCAGCACCGGCAGCTTGAGGATGGGGAAGCGCTTGGCGAGGCTGTTCACCTTGCCGCGCTGGAACGCGAGCGAGCCGTCCGGCCGGCGCACGGCGACGCCGTAGGCTCCCGGGGAGCGCATCATCACTCCCTCGATCAGGGCCTGGCCGCCGACCAGCAGCTCGTTCTCTGGACTGGCGCTCGACTGCATGATGGGATCTCGAGCCGCCCCGGCCCGGCCATCGACTGCGAGGATGGCCGGTCGGAGTGGCGCTAGCTGGCCGGCGCCGCCGGGCGGTTGTACCGGCGCTGGAAGCGCTCGACGCGGCCCGCCGTGTCGATCAGCTTCTGCTTGCCGGAGAAGAACGGATGGCAGGCGCTGCAGATCTCCAGGCGCACCTCGTCCTTCGTCGAGTGGGTCTCGAAGGTGTTGCCGCACGCGCAGGTGACGGTCACCATGTTGAGCTGGGGATGAATGTCTTTCTTCACGATCGTGATCCTTTTCTCTGACTGGGGCTCCAAGAACCCGAAAGCCTAGCCGATTCCGGCTCTCCTGACAAGGCTCCTGGCCGACCACGGGGAGCAACAGGCGGGGGGAGGATGGAATTCCCCGACGAAGATTGAGCGGCCGGCCCGGCCCCTGCTAAACGTACGGCTCATGAAGCTTCACCGCCTGGCCCTGCTTCTTCCGCATCCGCAGGTTCAGGAATTCCACGAATACCGAGAAAGCCATGGCGAAGTAGACGTAGCCCTTGGGGATGTGCTGGCCGAGCCCCTCGGCGAGCAGCGACATGCCGATGAGGATGAGGAAGGCCAGGGCCAGCATCTTGACCGTCGGGTGGCGGGCCACGAAGTCGCCGATGGGCCCGGCGGCGAACATCATCACGCCCACGGCGATCACCACGGCGGCGATCATCACCGGCAGGTGGTTGGCCATGCCCACGGCGGTGATCACCGAGTCGAGGGAGAAGACGATGTCGAGCACCAGGATCTGGGCGATGACGGCCCCGAACGAGGCGGCCACCCGCGAGCTCGCCTCCCCCTCCTCCCCCTCCAGCTTCTCGTGGATCTCGCGGGTGGCCTTGGTGAGAAGGAAGAGGCCACCCGCCAGGAGGATCAGGTCGCGCCCCGAGATGTCTTTGCCGAGCACCGAGAACAGCGGCGCCGTCAGCCGGGCCATCCAAGCCAGGGAGGCCAGCAGGCCGATGCGCAGGAACATGGCGAGCCCGAGCCCCAGCCGCCGCGCCTTCGGCTGCTGCGCCTTCGCGAGCTTCCCCACCAGGATGGAGATGAAGATGACGTTGTCGATGCCGAGGACGATCTCGAGCACCGTCAGGGTCAGCAGCGCGACCCAGCTCTCGGGGCTGGTCATCCAGTCCATTTCCCCTCCTTCCTCGCCGGCCGTCCCAAGCGGGCGGATTGTAACCCGGGCGGCCCATGACATACTTTCGCGCCATGAGCGATACGACGACCCGTGGCATCCGGGTCCAGGTGGAGACCTTCTACGACGAAGAGCGCAGCTCTCCCCAGGAGAACTACTACTTCTTCTCCTACCACGTGCGGATTTCAAACGTCGGCCGCGAGACCGCCCAGCTCGTCAGCCGCGAGTGGTACATCACCGACGGCAATGGCGACACCCAGCGGGTGCAGGGACCGGGGGTGGTGGGCGAAAAGCCGGTGCTCGCCCCGGGCGAGGAGTTCGAGTACACGAGCTTCTGCCCCCTCACCACCCCGGTGGGCGCCATGCAGGGCACCTACCGCATGGTCCTCCAGAACGGCGACAGCTTCGACGCGGAGATCGCGCCGTTCTCGCTGGCGGTTCCGCATGCGGTGAATTGAAAAAGAAGAAAGAAGAAGTAAGAAGGCCGGCGGGACGCCAGCGGTCCCAGGGGGGTGCATGGCTCGGCCATTGCTTGTTTCCTGGGGCATGGCCGCCACCCGCGACCGCGTCCGAGCCGCCGCCGTTCCCGCTGAAGAGCTGGCGGGGTCGTTCCCGGAGATCGCGCTGCCGATCCGGCCGCCGTACCCGCCCATGGAGGCGCGGTCCGCGAGCCGGCTGCCCACGGGGAAGGGATGGCTCTACGAGCCGAAGTGGGACGGCTTCCGCTGCCTGGCATTCCGCAAGGGGAGGACGGTGACCCTGCAATCCAAGCACGGCCAACCCCTGGACCGCTACTTCCCCGATCTGGCCGAGGCGTTCCGCGCCCTCCCCTTCAAGACCTTCGTCCTCGACGGCGAGATCGTCATCCGCCGCGGGCGCCGGGAGAAGACCCTGGACTTCGACGCCCTCCTCCAGCGCATCCACCCGGCCGCCAGCCGCATCGCCCGGCTCGCCCGCGAGACGCCGGCGAGCTTCCAGGCCTTCGACCTGCTGATCGACGAGAAGGGGAAGAAGGTGGCGGACCTCCCCTTGAGCGAGCGGCGGGAGCTGCTGGACCGTCTGCTCGCGGACCTGCCGGAGGAAGGGGCCGTCGTCCTCTCGCCCGCCACGCTCGACCGCAAGGTCGCCGAAGGGTGGCTGCGCAACCCGGGTGGCGAGCTCGACGGGGTCATCGCCAAACAGGCGGGCTCCCCCTACCTCTCCGGCGACCGTAGCGCCATGGTGAAGGTCAAGCGCCTGCGCACCGCCGACTGCGTGGTGGGCGGCTTTCGCTGGGCCCAGTCCGGCGACAAGGTGGGCTCCCTCCTCCTCGGGCTCTACGACGAGGCGGGCCGGCTCGACCACGTGGGCTTCTCCTCCAGCTTCACGGCCGAGGAGCGCCGCGAGCTGGAGCCCATCCTCGTTCCCCTGATCGAGCCCCCGGGCTTCACCGGCAAGGCGCCAGGCGGCCCCAGCCGCTGGAGCCAGGGTCGCTCCACCGAGTGGGAGCCCCTGCGTCCGGTCCTGGTCTGCGAGGTCCGCTACGACCACGTCTCCGGTGGCCGCTTCCGCCACGGCACCAAGTTCCTGCGCTGGCGCCCCGACAAGAAGCCGCGAGCGTGCACGTTCGACCAGATCCAGGCGGGACAGAGAGCGGCCGCGACCCGAGTCTGACGTCTTTTGTCCGGCAATCAACGCATATCCTTAGATGGAGGAAGATGTATTCCTACCAACACCAGGAGGACGTAAAAATGAAACGGACCGGTCTATTCATCGTCCTGACGCTGTGCTTCTGTACTGCCGCCGCTTGGGCCCAGACACCCGTCCCGATGGACAAGGCGCAGTTCCTGGCCTCTCTGGGCACGCCGGTTCCCATGGCCGCCTCCTCGTCGCGGGCGCCTCATGGGAGGAAACCGATCCAGACCAAGTCCACCTGCACCGTGAACCTGACCTGCGACGTCGGTGCCTACCACATCTCCTGCACCAGTCCGAACGGCAACTGCAGCGCGGGACCCACCTGGGTGACTTGCGACGGCAATACGACCACCTGCCCGGTCTGCTCGGAGACGGCCGAGTGCTGCGATGGCTCGAGCTTCAGTTGCGTGGGGTGGTCGTCGTGCGACTCGACGCTCCGGTCGGTCACCTGCGACGGGCACACCCATGGCTACTGCCCTCCCCTCAGAAATTGCGGCTAGGCGGTAACCTGGTCGGCGGCGTCCTTGGAAGAGGACGCCGCCCTTTTGAATCCGGGAGGCTGCCGAGTGGAGCCCCACTGGTCCTTTTTTTGCTTGGGACGAAGTAGGCCTCCGTCGCGAGAAGGGCGTTATGGTAGGGTACGGAGCCGAAAACCCACGTCCTCTGCGCAAGGAAAGGGCCCCCTGATGGCAATTCCTGAACTCCCCCCGCAAGAGTACCCCGACATCGTCGAGCTGGCGTCGGTCGAGCACGTCCCCGCTTTCCGGCCGTTCATCCCGGCCGACGTGCGGCTGCCGGAGCTCACGGCCCTGCCGCTGATCGTCGGCACGGTCCTGGGCATCATCTTCGGCGCCTCGTCGCTCTACCTGGTGCTCAAGGTCGGCCTGACGGTGAGCGCCTCGATCCCCGTGGCGGTCATCTCCCTGACCTTCTTCCGGCTGATGCAGAAGCTGGGGGGCCGCGGCGCGAGCATCCTGGAGAACAACATCGTGCAGACGGCCGGGTCCGCGGGCGAGTCCATCGCCTTCGGCGTCGGCGTCACCATGCCGGCGATCATGATCCTGGGCTTCGACCTGGAGATCACGCGGGTGATGCTGGTGGCGGTGTTGGGAGGCCTCCTGGGCATCCTGATGATGATCCCGCTGCGCCGGGCGCTCATCGTGCAGCAGCACGGCCTCCTCAAGTACCCCGAGGGGACGGCCTGCGCCGAGGTGCTCAAGGCCGGCGCCACGGACGAGGAGCGGGCCATCGCCGCCCGGGCGGCCGCAGGCGCCGGCGACGCTCCCGCGGCGGCGGCGACCTACTCCGGCGCCAAGACCATCTTCACCGGCTTCGGCATCGGCTTCGCCTACTACACGGCGATGGAGGTGTTCAAGCTGTGGAAGGACACCCCGGAGAAGGTCTTCCGCAAGCCCTTCGAGTCCGGCTCGATCTCGGCGGAGATCAATCCCACGCTGCTGGGGGTGGGCTACATCATCGGCCCGCGCATCGCCTCCATCATGTGCGCCGGCGGCGTGCTCGCCTACCTGGTGCTGATCCCCGCCATCAAGTTCTTCGGCGGCGTCTCGCCGATCGTCATCCCGCCGGGCACGGTGCCCATTTCGCAGATGAGCCCCAACGCCATCCGCGGCGCCTACGTGCTCTACATCGGCGCCGGGGCCGTGGCCGCGGGCGGCATCATCAGCCTGTTCCGCTCGCTGCCCACCATCTGGCACGGCCTCAAGGGGGGCCTCGCCGACTTCCGCAGCCGCGGGGCGAACGGGGCCGGCACGGCGACGACCCTCCGCACCGACCAGGACCTGTCGCTCAAGCTCGTCGTCGGCGGCATCATCGCCCTCATCGCCATCATCATGGTGATGCCCCAGCTCAATCTGCGATGGAATCTCCTGGGGGCGCTGCTGATCATCGTCTTCGGCTTCCTCTTCGTCACCGTCTCCTCCCGCCTGACGGGCGAGATCGGCTCCTCGTCGAACCCCATCTCGGGCATGACGGTGGCAACCCTGCTGCTGACCTGCCTGATCTTCCTGGCGATCGGCTGGACGGGCCCCACCAACTACGTGACGGCGCTGTCGATCGGCGCCATCGTCTGCATCGCCGCTTCGAACGGCGGCACCACGTCCCAGGACCTGAAGACCGGCTTCCTGGTGGGTGCGACCCCGCGTCATCAGCAGGTCGCCATCCTGTTCGGCGCTCTCGCCTCGGCCCTGGTGCTCGGCCCCATCCTGCTGAAGCTCAACGACTCGGCCACGGTCTACGTGCCGCTCGCCGACAGGGCCAGCGGGCGGATCATCGCCCAGGGCTACGCGCCGGACCTGCACGCCCCCGCCGACTCCCTGACGGCGACCCGCACCGAGAAGCTCCAAGGTCCGCAGTCGGCGTCCGATACCGCGACCTACCGGGTCTGGCAGAAGACGGACGCGGTGGGCGGCCCGGCCGGGCGGTACCTGGTCAACGACGCCGGCGTGCCCGTCTACCTGGTCGACCCGGGGATCAACGGCACCCACCCCGACCGGCCGGACGGCTCGCGGGTCAACAAGTTCGACGCTCCCAAGGCGACGCTGATGTCCTACATCATCAAGGGCATCCTCAATCGCCAGCTCCCCTGGGGACTGGTGCTCCTGGGCGTGATGATCGCCATCGTGCTCGAGATGTCGGGCATCCCGTCGCTGGCTTTCGCGGTGGGTGTGTATCTGCCGCTGTCCTCGTCCAGCCCGATCTTCATCGGCGGCATCGTGCGCTGGCTGGTGGACCGCTGGCTGGCGCGCAAGAAGTTCGCGGGCAAGAACCTGACCGAGGACGAGCTGACGGCCGAAGGCGACAAGAGTCCCGGCGTGCTCATGGCCTCGGGCTACATCGCGGGCGGCGCCATCGCCGGCATCCTCGTGGCCTTCTCGCAGGGCGTGCTGACCAACTTCGACAACCGGATGACCCAGATCATGAAGGCCGCCAACCCCTTCTACGACGGGAGCCGGGCGGACGTCCTGGCGCTGATCCCCTTCCTCGTCCTCGCCGTGCTGCTCTACCTGGCGGGGCGGGAGGTGATTCTGGCGACGAAGCAGGCGCGGTAGTCTTTCTAGTCAGGGGGATGTACTCATGAAAGTCGGGATTCTCGGTTCAGGCGACGTGGGCAAGACTCTCGGGGCAGGGTTCGCCGGCCTCGGGCATGAGGTGAAGATCGGCTCCCGGGATCCCGGGAAGCTGAACGACTGGGTGGAGAAGACCGGCCCCAAGACGTCAGCCGGGACGTTCGCGGAGGTCGCCGAATTCGGGGAGGTCGTCGTGCTGGCGACCCTTTGGAGCGGTACGAAGCATGCGATCCAACTAGCGGGGCCGGAAAACTTCGCGGGCAAGGTCGTAATCGACGCCACCAATCCGCTCCTCTTCGACCAGCCCGGCGGTCCCAGGCTCGCCCTCGGCAACACCGACTCGGGCGGCGAGCAGGTGCAGCGCTGGCTTCCCGCGGCCCGGGTGGTCAAGGCCTTCAACACCGTGGGCCACGCCCACATGGTGCACCCCGATTTCCCCGGCGGTCCCCCGGACATGTTCATCTGCGGCAACGACGACGAGGCGAAGAAGACCGTCACCGGCATCCTCAAGGACTTCGGCTGGCCCGCGATCGACGTCGGCGGCATCGAGGGCGCCCGGCTCCTGGAACCGCTGTGCATCCTGTGGGTGGGCTACGGGATTCGCACCGGGACCTGGAACCACGCTTTCAAGCTGCTGCGGAAGTAGAGATGGACCTTCAGGATTGGCAGATCCGCCAGATTGAGGCCGGGCTTCGGGAGGCGGACTCGGGGGACTTCGCCAGCGATGAGGAGATGGCCGAGCTCCTCGCCAAATGGACCAGCTCCAAGCGCAACGCCGACAATCCAACCGCTCTTCCGGAATCTCCAGAAAAAGCCAGCGGGTGAACGGTCCTGGTCCAGGCTTCGCGAAGCCTGCTCGGGGCGTCGCGAAGCCCGGTCCGCGCTTCTCGATGCCCGCCTCAGGCTTCTCGAAGCCCGGTCCGTGTTTCCCGAAACCCGCTCTGGGCCTAGCGAAGCCTGTTCGGGTTTCGCCATGCCCGCAACGGGCTTGGCGAGGCCGTTACGAGATTTCGTGAGGCCCCGCAACGGGCTTCGCCAGCCCGTTCCGGGATTCTCGATGCCCGGCACGGGCCTGGCAAGGCCGTTACGAGATCTCGTGAGGCCTGCGGCAGGTCTCGGGCCCCCTACCGAAACGTCGCATCGCGGGGAAATGAAAGGGCTCCCTAAGGGAGCCCGATCACCGCTAGCCCGTTGGGGCTATCCACCTGCGGCGAACCGCATTGGTCGCAATGCTTACGTGACACCCTCCCGCATGTCAAGCCCAATTACGCCCTGATTGCGCGGGTCAGACCTCGGGCGTCCTACCGAAACCCCAGCAGCTCCCACCCCAGCTCCCGGAACAGCCGGCGGGTGAGCGGCAGCGGCAGGCCCACCACGTTGGTGTAGTTGCCATGGACCTCCTCCACGAACAGGGCGCCGATCCCCTGGACGGCGTAGGAGCCGGCCTTGTCCAGGGGCTCGCCGGTAGAGACGTACCAGTCGATCTCTTCGGCGGTCAGCGCGGCCATGCGCACCCGCGACCGCTCCAGGGCGGCGGTGCGCCGGTTCCGGCCGGGCTCTTCGAGGGGCCACGCCGGTGAGGACGGTCTGCAGCTCATGATGGGAGATTCAGCGTCTCAAAGAGAATGCGGTTCCGTTTCTCGGCATCGTCCACCATCTTCTCGAACGGAATCAATTCAATGTAGGCATTGAAGTTTGGGTGAAGATGAAACATTCCAACACCGTCTGGTGTATCTCGAAATCCATACTCTTCCGCCATATCTCTCGCACGTTTTGTCAGGTCGCACACCACCCATACGTGAAATGGAGTACTTTCCTTAACGTCTATTGGCCGCCCGTCATAGGTGACTACTTTGCCGGCGCGGATATCACGTATGTAGCCATAAACCTGTGAAACGGGATTCTCATCTTCGCTGTAATCATTCCGCATCGGGCGCTTGAACTCGACCATGACGACTGACTGGATGGGATAAAGATCCTCAGCGAATGCATGCGGCTTATTGAAGATCAGGAGATCTGGACGCTTTAGACTATCAAATTCTCCGTTCTCTACAGATTTCAGTGGTTTATCTGAGGCAAGATAGCGATGAAAGGCCAAGCGCTCGTCCAAAATCCATAAATTCTGCTGTTCAAACTCGACGCTATCAGACGTAGCCCGAAGAGGGAATACAAGACGATGGACCGCCTCCTCAAGCTGATACTTTCCTGTTGGTGTCCGCCGTACAGCTTTCCGAAGCAGATCAAGGACTACCCGGCGATGAATGACGTAATTCGCCAGCTCTGACTTACCCAATTCGTTGAGTTCGCTCACGAAGCTAACGAACCTGCTTTCATACTCATGAGACTCATCGAGTGTATCGGGCTGTCTTTCGAGCAACTCATTCCCCAGAGCTCTGATGCTTTCACGGACACGATTCTTGGCCTTATAGAGTTCTAGGCGCAGCTTCTCTTTGGAGCCGCCACTTGGAATGCCTCGAAGTTCTTCCGGGTGGGAATTTAGAATTCGAAACTCTGGGTTATCCTCAATAAAGGAACGAAGGCCAGCCATGTTCTCTTGGGCGACGTGGTCAATCTCTTCGCCGAAGTCGTCGCGAACGACCCTCGCGACCGCACCGGTCAGTTCACTTTTCTGAAGGCTTTCCCAAAGTGGAGCCTCCTCCTCAAAGCCGAAATCTGTCCTGTCTTTACTTACGTTGTCATCGAGATAGGAGCCAGTCACGTATGATGCGATATGGAACAGCCGACCTTGGTTGTCGCGCAATCTTCCGGTTGCAAGCTCGGGCATTGCTTCGACGAGCTTTACATAATTCACCTCGCGTTCATCGGCGCAAAGATGAATGAGGTGCTCTCCGCTGCTGTAAACACTAAAATTTGACACCTCAAAGGTGTGATCTTTGACCGAAAAGGGACGCCGCTTCGACCGCGATTTCACTTCTTGGTTGAATATATCGTTTAGGCTGATTGAATCAGCCTCATCTCGTACGACGACGGTCGGACAACGCGGCGCCATGAAGTAGATTAGGCAATGCCCCAGTATTTTGCGCGCGAGAATGTCTAAGGTGTGCCGTGCGCTATCCCGATATGGGTTTTTGAAGCCTTGTAGAATGACCACCGTACGGTGAGCAGATTGGTCCGTAGGCGCAGGTGGTTCTGCATGGACGCCTTGGTCATCTGCTTCAAACGTAAACCGGCGTTCAAAAAATAGGTCCTTATCCTGGTAGACGCTGATCACGTTAACGCGATCGAAGGCCTTGAGCCACAAGAAACGACCTACACCCTTTCCTCCAACTGGCGCCTTCTTGGAAGAACTCGCAGTCTTAAAAGACTCCAAATGCTCTTCCGTGAAGCCGATACCATCATCTATAACCTCGAAACGTTCTATTGGCTCTGGGCCAGTTGGTGCAAGGGTGGCCTGGGAGCGATCTCGATCCACAACTACTTCAATTCGTCCAGCACCCGGCCGTTCCGAGATAGCGTGGAACGAATTAACCACCGCCTCATACAGAGGAAGGAGGGCGTTACTCTTAGTAAGGGTGATGTTCCTCACGTGATGTGGAAGGTTGAAGTTCATGGGCATGCGAGGTATTCTGCCCTACCCCGTGGGCAGAAATCAAGCGGAAGATTTAATCGTCTCTGGAGTAGACGAAATAATTGCCCGGAGACGAACCTACCGAAACCCCAGCAGCTCCCACCCCAGCTCCCGGAACAACCGGCGGGTGAGCGGCAGCGGCAGCCCCACCACGTTGGTGTAGTTGCCGTGGACCTCTTCCACGAACAGGGCGCCGATCCCCTGGACGGCGTAGGAGCCGGCCTTGTCCAGGGGCTCACCGGTAGAGACGTACCACTCGATCTCCTCGGGAGTGAGAGCGGCCATGCGCACCCGCGACCGCTCCAGGGCGGATACGCGGCGATCCCGGCCGGGCTCTTCGAGGGCCACTCCCGTGAGGACGGTGTGCTCGCGGCCGGCGATGCGGGCCAGCATGCGCCGGGCGTCGGCCGGGTCCCGGGGCTTGCCCAGCAGCTCGCCGTCGACGACCACCACCGTGTCCGCCCCCAGCACCAGCTCCCCAGGCTCGGCCCGGGCCGCGGCCTTCTCGCGGGCGAGACGGAGGACGGTCTCCTCCGGCGGCTCGCCCGCTCCGGGGGTCTCGTCGAGGTCCACGGCGCGGACGGTGAAGCGAAGCCCAAGGCCGGCGAGCAGCTCGCGGCGGCGGGGGGAGCCCGAGGCGAGGATGAAGGCTGGGAGCGCGCTCAGGGGTAGTAGCCCCGCAGAGTCTTGGCTTCGAGCCCGGGCCGCGACAGTTTGACCTCGACGGTGCGGAACTTCTCCGGGCCCGGCTCCTTCTCCTTGCTGGACTGGTAGGCGAGGAGGTACTGCGACCGCAGCTCGTTCTGGATGACGTCGTAGATCCGCTCGACCTCGCTGGCCTTCGAGATGAAAAAGACGCGGCCGCCCGTCTCGTCCGCCAGGCGGGAGAGCTTGAGGCGGACGTCCGCCTCCTGGGTGGAGAGCTCGATTCCCACCGTGTAGATCGAGACGCCGCTGCGCCGGGCGTACTCCAGGGCGTCGTTGAAGCTGTAGTGGCTCCCCTCGTCCTTGCCGTCGGAGAGGAGGATGATCGCCCGCTTCCCCTTGATGCCGCCGAAGTAGTAGAGGGAGTAGATGATGCTGTCGTAGAGGGTGGTGTTGCCGTCGGCCTTGAGGCCGGCGAGACCGCCGGCCAGCACCGACTCGTCGTTGGTGAAGCGGACGGCGAGGTTCGGCTGGTCGCTGAAGGTGATGACCGACGCGCGGTCCTTGGGGGTGATCACCTTCTGGAAGAAGCGCAGAGCCCCCTTCACCGCCTCGTCGAGCTTCCCGGCCTCGCTCATGGAGGCCGAGGTGTCGAGGAGGATGCCGGCGTAGATGGGCACGTCCTTCACCAGCTCGAAGCGCCGGACCTGCTGCGGCGCGCCATCCTCGACGACGGTGAAGTCCTCTTTCTTCAAGCCCTCGACGGGATGGCCGCGGCCGTCCACCACGGAGGTGAAGAGCTCCACGAACTGGACGTCCACGTGGCCGGTCGCGCCCGGCGCGTTGACCAGCACCGTGCTCTCCGTCGAGTTGCCGTCGTCGAGGTAGGCCACGGCGCGCACCCAGGTGACGTCCTTCTTCTGCGGCAGGAGGATCGGCTGGGTGAAGGGGGGCTGGTAGAGGGTCGCCACCCGGTTGTCGTTGAGGAAGAGCTCCACGCGGTCCAGCTTCTCCCCCTCCGGCACGTCGACCTGGGCCTGGGCGCTCAGGCTCGCGTTGTAGGTCTTGCCGGGCTGCGGCTCGACGAGCCGTATGGCGAAGCGGTGGGGACCGGCGTTGAGCTCGACCTGGTCCTCCGCCAGCCTTTTTCCGGTGCCATCCAGGGCGAGGGCGCGCAGGATGTGGAGTCGGGGCTGGGCGCCGAGGTTCAGCTCGACACTGTAGGGCGGCCGGCCCTTGGTGAGCACGGGCTTGCCGTCCAGCTCGAAGGTCACCTTGGCGATGCTGGAGCCGGCCGCGATGGCCTCCACCCGGGCCTTGCCCGTGATCAGCCCCGCCGGCGGCGGCAGGATGCGGATCGACTGCTCGTCCGCGCCGGTATTCGCCGTGGTGGCCAGGGTGGCGTTGGCCTCGGCCAAGGCCGCCGCCGGGGTGGAGGCTGCCGGAGCCGGGTTGGCGGGTGTGGGGGCCGCCGGCGCCGCGGCCACGGGCGCGGGCTCCGCGGCCGTCACGACCGGCACCTCCAGCTCCCGCTCCTCGCGGAAGTAGTGCCGGCCCGCCGTGTCCTCGATCTTCAGCACCAGCGAGTAGCTCCCCGGCCGCAGGAAGCGCTGGAAGACGAGGGGGATCTTCGCCGCCGTCACCTCGGACTCCGGGAGGGCGAAGCGGTAGCGGAAATGCTCGAACAGCTCCTCCTTGTGGAGCACCTCGCCGTCGACGGTGAAGACGTAGGTAGCCGTGGGGCTCCCCTCGATGCGTTCCGGCTGGATCGCATCCCGCGGCACGCTCACCAGGGCCTGCACCACCGTGCGGCTGCCGGAGCGGCCAGGGAAGGAGAGGTCGACCTGGGCCGGGAAGGTCGTGGCCCCCGCGGGGACGTCCGTCGAGAAGGAGGAGAAGGTGGCGAGCCACTCCTCGCCCGGCTTGGGGACGAGCTTCTGGGAGGACTCCACCCGTTTCCAGTCCAGTGCCTCGGCGAGACGGGAGGCGATGTCCTCCCCCCGCGGGCACAGCTCGCCGATGGCCTGATAGCCCCGGGCCGGACTGTCGACCGGCACCCGCAGGCCGGCGGAGAGCAGGGGCGAAAGGCCGTCGTTCGGATACCAGAGCTGGTAGCGGGAAGCGCCGTAGGCGATGAACACCAGGGTGAAGCCGCCGCGGATGCGCTCGGTGCTCGAATAGGTCCAGATCTCCAGCGGCATCAGCACTTCGCAGCGGACGGGGAGGACCTCGGCGGGCTCGCCGTTGAAGAGCAGCATGCGGGCGCGGTCGTCCGCCACGCCGCCGAAGCGCGCGCGGGCGATCTCCACCCGCTTCTCCCAGCGCTCCTGGAACTCGTTCTGGGGCGTCTGGGGAAAGGGGTCCCGCACCTGCCAGAACTTGCGGATGAAGGCGTCGCGCTGATAGTCCTTCCCCAGGCCGACGAACACCGCCTTCTCCTTGGGGCTGATGAGCAGCGCCACGTCCTCCAGCCACTTCTGATACCGCGGCGGGAGGTCCGCAGGCGGGGCCTGGGCGGTGGCGGCCGCGGCGGCGAACAGCAGGGAGAGGGCGAGGAGGTGCGGCCGGAGCGATCGGCGGAACATCGAGGCGATCCTACCTTACAACAGGGACTTCAGGGACCTCAGGGACAACAGGGACGCGAAAGCCAGAACGACCCGGACTCTTGCGTCCCTGAAGTCCCTGCAGTCCCTGAAGTCCCTGGGAATGCGGTGGGTGATGAGGGGCCCTCACGGGTAATACCCCCGGATCGTCTTCGCCTCCAGCCCCGGCCGGCTCACCTTCAGGTCGACGCTGCGGAAACCGGGGTCCTTGCGGGCGGTGGCGGACTGGTAGGCAATGAGGTACTGGCTGCGCAGCTCCTCCTCGATGGCGGCGTAGATGGCGGGCAGCTCGCCGGCCGCCTTGGGGAAGAAGGCCCGGCCGCCGGTCTCCTCGGAGAGGCGGGAGAGCTTCTTCTTTTCCACGTCGTCCCCCAGGCCGATGGCATAGACGGTGACGCCGGCCCGGCGGGCGAACTCAAGGGATTCTTCCCAGGTGAAGCGGCTCCCCTCGTCCCGGCCATCCGAGAGCAGGAGGAGGGCCCGCCGGCCCTTGAGGCCGTTGAAGGTGTAGAAGGAGTAGACCAGGCTGTCGTAGAGGGCGGTGCCGCGCTCCGCCTTGAGCCCCGCCAGCCCGCCGGCGAGGTCCCTGAGGTCGCGGGTGAACTTCACCGCCAGGTTCGGGTGGTCGTTGAAGGTGATGATGGCCGCCCGGTCTCTCGGCTTGACCGTGCCTTCCAGAAAGCGCAGCGCCGCCTCCTGGGCCTTCGGCAGGCTCGACTGCATGGAGGCCGAGATGTCGATCGCCACCGCGGCGTGGATCGGCATGTCGGTGACGCGGTCACAGCGGACGATCTGCTGGCGGGCGCCGTCCTCGGTCACCCCGAAGTCCCTGGCCGCCAGCCCCGAGGTCACCGGGTGGCCGTCCTTGTCGAGCACCGTGGTGTAGAGCTCCACCAGGTCGACGTTCATCTCCTCCAGGTTCTCGGGGGCATTGACGAAGACCACGTTCTCGGTGGAGCTGCCGTCGGCGAGATAGGCCACGGCCCGCACATAGGCGATAGGCTCGCCGTGGGGGAGGGCCACGGGGTGGACGTAGGGCGGCTGGTAGAGGGTGGCGATCTTCGACTCGTTGAGGTAGAGCTCCACCCGCTCGACCCCCTCGCCCTCGGGGGCCTCGACCTCGGCCCGGGCGAGAAGGCTGGACTCGTAGCGCTTCCCCTTCTGCGGCTCGGCGAGGTGGACGCGGAAGCGATTGCCGGCGGAGTTGAGCTGAATTTCATCCGCGGACAGGACCGCGCCGGCCGCGTCGAAGGCGGTGACGGAGAGCAGGTGGGTGCGGGGCACCTTGCCGAGGTCCAACTCCACACTGTAGGGCGGCGCCTGCTTGGTCAGCACCGGCTTGCCGTCGAGGAGAAAGGTGACGCGGGCGATGTTCTTGCCGGTGGTCAGGGTGTCGAAGCGCTGCATGCCGGTCTGGAGCTGGCCCAGGGGCGGCGTGAGCTTGATCGTCGTCTCACCGCTGCGCAGGGCGGCGTCGGCCTCGGCCAGAATGCGGTTCACCTCGACGGCCTCGGGGGTGGCGGCCGCGGCGGCCACGGCCGGCGCCAGGGTCTCGGTCGCCGGCACCACGAGGGCGCGCTCGTCGCGGAAGAGCTTGCCGGAGTTGACGTCCTCCACCTTGACGATCAGCGTGTAGTCGCCCGGCCGCAGGGGGCGCTCGAAGGCGAGGGGGAGCGTCGCGGTGGCCGCGGAGGCCGGGAGATCGAACTTGTAGCGGAAGCTGTCGAACAGGCGGCCGTCGTGCAGCACCTCGCCGATCAGCAGGAGATTGTAGGAACGGGCCTCGCCGAGAGCGGCCTGGCCGGCGGCGCTGGCCGGCACGGTGACCATCCCCTGCAACATCGTGCGTCCCTGCCAGCGGCCGGGGAAGCTCACCTCCACCTTCGCCGGCAGGGGGAGCGCGTCCGCGGGCACGTCTGTCGAGTAGGAGTTGAAGGTCGAGACCCATTCGTGGCCGGGGCCCGGTTGCCGGCCCACCAGCCGCGCCTCCAGGAGGTCCCAGTGCATCCCCTGCCCGCCCACCCAGGAGATGCCGGCCAGGATCTTGCGCGCGTGGTCGTAGTCGCCGCAGCCGCCGCTGAAGCTCATGATCTCCCCGAGGCTGTGCCCGCCGCCTCCTCCCCCATCGCTCCCATCCCCCCTGCCGGGCTCCTGCCCCTTCCGGGCCACCCCTGGGCCCAGACCGCTGCCGACCGTGGCGGCCTTCTCCAGAACGCTGAAGGCGAAAAGGACGTCCGTCCCCTCGCCGGGGTTCCAGACCCGGAACGGGCCGGCCCCCCATTTGCGGTAGAGGACGATGGCAAACGGCTCCCAGATCTTGTCGTTCGGAGGGTAGAACCAGACCTCCACGGGCCACAGGATCAGCGAGCAGTTGGACTCGATCCGCTCGTCGGGGACGCCGTTCAGGAGCATGACGCGGGACCGTCCGTCCGTGATGTCGCCGAAGAGCTCGCGCGCCTGCCTGACGTTGGCCTCCCAGCGCTCCTTGAAGCCGTTGTAGGCCGTGCGGTGGACAGGGTCGCGCACCTGCCAGAACTTCTCGATGAAGGAGTCGCGCTGATAGTCCTTCTCCAGGGCCAGGAAGGTCGTCCGCTCCTCCTCCGTGAGGAGGACGTCGACCTCCTGCAGCCAGGTCTGGTACTTCTCCGCCAGCTTGGCGACCGTCTCGCGCTCCTGCTGGGAGACCTTGCGGTCGTAGGGATGGTAGGCGGCGGCCGGGAGGGGGAGGAGGAGAAAGAGGGTGAGGATCACCCTTGCCTGGGACCGCCGGCGTCCCGCCGGCAGCTTACTCCGCTTCTTTTCTAAAACAGGAGTTAGAGGGCCGGCGGGACGCCGGCGGTCCCAGGCAAGAGGAAAATTCACGGGTAATACCCCCGGATCGTCTTGGCTTCGAGGCCGGGCTTGCCGACCTTCAGCTCGACGCTCCGGAAGTTGTTCCCGCCGCTGGTGTTCGTCGATTGATAGCCGATGAGGTACTGCGAGCGCAGCTCCTGCTCGACGCTGGCGTAGATCCCCGCCAGCTCGTCCACGTTCTTGAGGAAGAAGGCGCGCCCTCCCGTCTCCTCGGCCAGGCGCGAGAGCTTGCGCTTGTCCACGTCCTCCCCAAGACCGATGCTGTAGATGGTGACTCCGGCCCGCCGGGCGTAATCGAGGGCGTCCTCCCAGGTGAAGCGGCTCCCTTCGTCCTTGCCGTCGGAGATCAGCACCAAGGCCCGCTGCCCCTTGATGCCGGTGAAGTAGTAGAGGGTGAAGATGACGCTGTCGTAGAGGGCCGTGCCGCGCTCGGCCTTGAGGCCGGAGAGGCCCGCGGCCAGGGCGGGGACGTCGTTGGTGAACTTCACCGTCAGGTTGGGGTGGTCGTTGAAGGTGATCACCGACGCCCGGTCCTTGGGCCGGATCGTCCGCTGGAAGAACTCCAGGGCGGCCTGCCGGGCCTTGTCCAGACTCTTCTCCATGGAGGCCGAGACGTCGAGGGCCACGGCGGCGTGGATCGGCAGGTTGGTCACCCGCTCGAACCGGGAGATCTCCTGCTTGGTGCCGTCCTCCGTCACCGCGAAGTCCTTCTGCTCCAGCCCCTCCACCGGCCGCTTCTGGTGGTCGAGCACCGAGGTGTAGAGCTCGACGAAGTTGATGTTCACCTCGGCCATGTCCTCGGGCGCGTTGACGAAGACCAGGCTCTCCGTCGAGTTGCCGTCCGGCAGGTAGGCCACGGCGCGCACGTAGCCGAGGGTCTCGGCCTTGGGCAGCACGATGACCTGCTCCCAGGGCGGCTGGTAGAGGGTCGCGACGCGGGTCTCGTTGAGGAAGAACTCCACCCGCTCCACCGCCCCGCCATCCGGCGCCTGAGGCTCGGCCTTGGCCAGCAGGCTGGAGCTGTAGCGCTTGCCCCGCTTCGGCTCCACCAGCTTCACCTGGAAGCGGTTGGGGGCCGAGTTGACCACCAGCTCGTCCGAGGCCAGCTCGGCGCCGGTGGCGCTGTAGGCCTTGGCGGAGAGGGTGCGGGGGCGGGGGAGGTTCCCCAGGTCCAGCTCGACGCTGAACGGCGGTTTCCTCTTGGTGAGCAGCGCCTTGCCGTCGAGAGCGAAGGTCACCTTGTCGATGTCCTTGCCGGTGGTCAGGGTGTCGAAGCGCTGCATGCCCGCCTGCAGCTCGCCGAAGGGGCGGATCAGTTTCAGGGTCGTCTCGCCGTTGGCGATGGCGCGGTTGGCCTCCTCCAGCAGGCGGGCGCTGGCCTCGTCGGCGTCCGCCGCCAGGGGTGCGGGCGCCGCCTTGTCCGAGGACGGCACCGTGATGGTGCGCTCGTCGCGGAAGACCTTGCCCGAGTTGAGGTCCTCCAGCTTCACCACCAGCAGGTAGTCGCCCGGGCGGAGATAGCGCTGAAAGACCACGGGCAGCGAGTCCGCGGGCATGGGGGCGGTCGCGGCCGGGAAGTCGAATTTATAGCGGAAGTTCTCGAACAGCCTGCCGTTCTGCAGCACCTCGCCGTTGAGGATCATGTTGAACGTGTGAGCGCCGCCCAGCGCCGACTGCCCGGCGCCGGAGGCCGGCACCGTGATCACGCCCTCCACCGCCGTGCGTCCCTGCCAGTGACCGGGATACTCCAGCGCCAGCTTCGCCGGCAGCAGCTTGGCCCCCGGCGCCACGTCGGTGGAATAGGAGTTGAACGAGGTGACCCACTCGGCGGCGCGCTCCTCGGACTTGGCCGTCATCCGCTGCTGGAGCATGTCGTACCCCATCCCCTGGTTGAGCACCCAGCCGATGCCGCCGGCGATCTGGTCACCGTTGCGGCAACTGTTGGCGATGGTGCTCAGGGTCCGCTCTCCGGAGTCGCCCGCGCCTCCGGAGAACAGGGCTGCCAAGCCGTCGAGTCCGCTCCAGAGGCGGTACGGCCCGGCGCCCCAGCGGCGATAGAACACCACGATGATTTCCGAGCGGATCCGTTCGGCGTGTTCGTAGAACCAGACCTCCACGGGCCAGATCACGTTCGAGCAGTGGCTCTCGACGCGGCCGTTGGGTGGGCCGTTGAGCAGCAGGACGCGGGTGCGCTCGTCATCCAGGCTGCCGAACTCGGTGAGAGCCTGCTCCACCCGCGCCTCCCATTGCTCCTGGAACTGGTTGCGGGCGCTCGACTTGTAAGGATTGCGAGCCTCCCAGAAGCGCTGGATGAAGGCGTCGCGCTGGTAGTCCTTGTCGAGGGCCAGGAAGGTTCTCAGCTCGTCTTCGGAGATCAGCAGGTCCACCACCTTCAGCCACTGCCGATATTTCTCGGGCAGCTTCTGGATGGCCTCCCTCTGGGCCTTGCGGTCGGCCCGGCTCAGCTTCTCGGCCGCGCTGGACGCGGCGGGGAACAGGGCGCAGAGCGAGAGGAGAAGGAGGGGCAGGACGATCAGCGGGCGCAGTCGACGCATTCGTTCACCTTCCAAAGAAACCAGAGACGGGGAGCCCCTGGGCGAGCCGGAGGGATTCAACAATTGTGCCCGGACCGTCCCTCCAGGGCGTACACTAATTTACCTCATGCACCCGGTCTACTTCGACAACAACGCCACCACCCCCCTCCACCCCAGGGTACGCGAGGCCATGCTCCCCTGGATGGGCGAGCGGTACGGCAACCCCTCGTCGCTCCATGGTTTCGGACAGGCGGCGCGCAACGCCGTCGAGGAAGCGCGGGAGAAGGTGGCGGCGCTGCTGGGCGTGCGGCCGCCGGAGCTGGTGTTCACCGCCTCGGGCACGGAGGCCAACAACGCCGTCCTCTTTCATCGGGCGCGAGGTGGTCAGGGTCACTTGGTGATCTCGGCCTTCGAGCATCCGTCCATCCGCGAGGCCGCGGCACGGCTGGAGAGAGAGGGCGTGGAGGTGACACGGGTGTCCCCTGCCGGGGACGGCGTGGTGCCTGCCGCGGAGGTCGTCCGCGCCCTGCGGCCGGACACGCTCCTGGTCGCCCTCATGCTCGCCAACAACGAGTTGGGCACCCTCCAGCCCGTGGTCGAGGTGGCCGCCGCCTGTCGCGAGCGCGGCGTGCCCGTGCTCTGCGACGCCGTGCAGGCCGTGGGCAAGATCCCCGTCGACGCCCCCGCTCTCGGGGTCGACTACCTGGTGCTCGGCGCCCACAAGTTCTACGGCCCCCTGGGCGCGGCCGCTCTCTGGGTACACAAGGGCGTGGAGCTGACCGGCCACCTCGTGGGCGGCAGCCAGGAGCGGCGGCGCCGGGCGGGCACCGAGAACGTGCCGGCGATCGTGGGCTTGGGCGAGGCCGCGGCCGTGGCCCGGGAGGAGCTGACCGCGCGCGGCGCGCACCTCGTCGCCCTGCGCGACCGCTTCGAGGCCGAGCTCGCCCGCCGCCTGCCGGACGCGATCTTCCACTGCCAGGCCGCGCCGCGCCTGCCCAACACCTCGCACGTGGCCTTCCCCGGCGCCGAGGGGGAGTCGCTGCTCATCCGCCTCGACCTCGCCGGCTTCGCCGTCTCCACCGGCTCGGCCTGCTCCTCCGGCGCCGTCGAGCCCAGCAAGACCCTCCTCGCCATCGGCCTCTCCCCGGAAGAGGCCCTCTCCTCCCTGCGCATCAGCTTCGGCCTTTTCAATACACAAGAGGAGGTGGATGCTTTCCTGGACGCTCTGGAGCGCGAGGTGGGAGCGCTACGGCGGGTGTCGCCGGTGGCGGTGGTACAGCCCTGAGATTGTCAACCTTCAATTGGGCTGGCAGGATGCGCAGCCGGGACAACAAGGACATCAGGGACACGAAGAATATCGCCGCGACTAGAGCTTTCCTCGTCCTTGATGTCCTTGATGTCCTTGTCTTCGACTTCTGCCGCGCAGACCTCTAGTCGCGTCACATACACCTCCTCGTGAAAGCGGCCCTTTACCTCCTCGGGCGAAGCGACCTCGAAGAAAAAGGACCCTCCCAGGTATCTTACTCCTCCGTGCTACGCTGACGAAGCAGAAGAAGGTTTAGTCATGGAAATCTCCGACACGCCGAGCACCTCCCTCACCGCCGTCGCCATGAGCGGCGGCCTGGACTCCTCGGTCACCGCCTGGCTGCTGGCCAGGGAGGGACGGCCTGTGGTCGGCCTCTCCATGCTCCTTTGGGACCACTCCGGCGTGGAGGCCCATGGCCGCTGCTGCGGCGCCCTCGACCTCGGAGACGCCAGGCGCGTGGCCCAGCAGGCGGGCATCCCCCACTACACCCTGCGCCTGGACGAGGAGTTCCGGGAGAAGGTGGTGGACCCCTTCGTGGCCGACTACCTCGCCGGTCGCACCCCCAGCCCCTGCGTGCGCTGCAACACCTGGATCAAGTTCGACCTCCTGCTCGACCGCGCGCGGCGCCTCGGGGCGAGCCGAGTGGCGACCGGCCATTACGCCCGCATCCTGGAGGGTCCGGACGGCCCCGAGCTGCACACCGCGCTCGACGCCGGGAAGGACCAGAGCTACTACCTCTTCGAGCTCACCCGCGAGCAGCTCGCCGCCTCCCTCTTCCCGCTCGGCGGCATGACCAAGCCGCAGGTGCGTCAGCTCGCCCGCGAGGCCGGCCTGGTGGTGGCGGAGAAGGGGGAGAGCATGGAGGTCTGCTTCGTCGCCGGCGGCATCCGCGAGTTCGTGGAGTCCCAGGTGGCGGCGGACCCGGACCGCTTCAACGCTCCGGCCGGCGCCGAGCCGGCCATCCTGGTGGACACCCACGGCGAGGCCTTGGGCGAGGGCCAGCCCTACTACCGCTACACCGTGGGCCAGCGCCGGGGCTTGGGCCTCGCCGCGCCGAGCCCCCTCTATGTCCTCCAGATCGAGCCCGAGCAGAACCGCGTCGTGGTGGGGGGCGATCAGGATCTGATGGCCCCCGGCCTCCGCGGCGAGCGCCTGCACTGGATCGGCCCGGCCCCGGAGGGGGATGTCGAGGCCAAGGTGAAGATCCGCTCCCGCCACCCCGGCGTCGCCGCGAGAATCCGGCCGCTGGGAGAGGGCCGGGTCGAGATCGACTTCGCCGAGCCGCAGCGCGGCGTCACCCCCGGGCAGGCGGCGGTCTTCTATCAGGGGACGAGGGTGCTTGGGGGGTGCTGGATTGAGGGGCGGTTGTAGGGGGAGCTTCTTCGTCCCTGCTGTCCCTGTCGTCCTTGAAGTCCCTCCTGCCGCGCTCTCGCACCGCTTGCACCGCTTGAGCTCTAAGAGCGAACTGGCTATTCTAGCCATATGAAGAGAGCCACTCTGACCGATACCAAGAACAACCTGAGCGCACTCGTGGACCAGGTGCAGCACGGCGAAACGATCCTCATCCTCGACCGGGGGCGCCCCGTGGCTCGCCTGGAATCCGTGTTGGGGGATGGGGACGATCCCGAGGGTCGGCTTGCCCGTCTGGAGCGCCAGGGACTTCTACGCCGGGCCTCTGCTCCGCTCCCGCGGGAGATCCTGATGGCGAAACCACCGCAGCCGTCCGCAGGCGCGAGCGCTCTCGAAGCCCTCCTCGACGAGCGCGAGAACGGCCGGTGAAGTTCTGGGACAGCTCGGCCTTGATACCATTGCTGGTGGAAGAGGAGACCACGGTTCCGATCCGGGATCTCTTCCTCGGCGAGCCGGGAGTGATCGCTTGGTGGGGTACGCCCGTCGAGTGCACCTCGGCCGTTTCTCGTCTCGAACGGGAGGGTCGCCTCTCTCCTCAAGCGGCAACCGAAGCCCTCGAACGCCTGGATGCCCTCGCCCGGCACTGGCATCGGATCGAGCCGGTGGAGGCCGTTCTCGAGACCGCCCGTCGCTTCCTGCGGGTCCATCCTCTCCGCGCTGCCGACTCCCTCCAACTCGCTGCTGCCTTTCTCGCATCCGAAGGGAGGCCCTCGACGCTCGAGCTCGTCACCCTCGATGACCGGCTCGTGACTGCCGCCCAGCGTGAAGGCTTCCCGGTGCGGGATCGCTCCCGCCTATAGTTCTTACCTTGTCAGACGATTCCCGAGCTGCACACCATGACACGCATTACCACGCCGTTCGGATTCCAGTCCACCGCCGCCGAAGTGGCTGAGGGAATCGATCTTTCCGGCAAGCGGGTGATCGTCACCGGCGCGGCCTCAGGGATCGGCGTGGAGACCGCGCGCGCCTTGGCTCGGACCGGCGCCGAGGTCACGCTCGCCGTGCGGAACATCGACGCCGGAGCGCAGGTCGCCGCCGACATCACCGCCACCACCGGGAATCAGGACGTTCACGTCGCCCGGCTCGACTTGGCCGACCGAGCCTCGGTCGCCGCGTTCGTCGCCGGGTGGGACGCATCCTACGCCCATTTCTCATACTTGGGGGCTCGAATTGGACTTGCGAACAGCGAACGACGATATGCATTCTTGGGTGGTACGCACAAGCTCACATTGAGGTTCTGCGGCTGGGAGACATTGCAATAGTGGACAGAGTCGAATCTACTCGGCGCTTGCTTGACTCTCTTGAGTCAGATTGGAGTTTGGATCTCAAAGAGCGGATGCTGGCTATGTTATGGTCGTGCGAATCAATGAGCGTTGGCGCCTCGTCTTTCAGTGGCAGGGGGCGGAAGCTCACGAAGTTCGGATCGTGGATTACCATCGCGGCTAAGAGAGGCAAAAGTATGCTACCCGAGAACCGCATTCCAAGCCATCCAGGAGAGATCCTCCAAGAGCAGTTCCTTGAGCCTCTGGGACTCACCCAGGTTGCACTCTCAGAGCACCTTGGGGTCCCGGTACAGCGGATCAACGAGATCGTTCGCGGCAAGCGCGGGGTTACCCCTCAAACTGCTTGGCTTCTGGCCCAAGCTTTCGATACTACTCCGGAGTTCTGGATCAGTCTTCAGACGAACCATGATTTGGCGATGAACCGTCCCAGTAAAGCGATTCCGCCGCTGCGGAAAGCTGGCTAAGAGATGTTCGCCGCGCTCCACTGCCCACGCTGTGCGTGTCGGTGAGCTGGCCATCGCAAGAATCGCCATCCGCTTCAGGGAGTTTCGGCTTTGGCCACGACATCCACCCGCATAAGGCAGCACGTGAACGCGCCACGGTCGGACGTCTATCGTGCGCTTCTCGATCCACGCGCTGTCGCGACTTGGATGGTGCCGAGTGGCATGACAAGCCTCGTCCATGCGTTCGACGCTCGCGAAGGGGGTGCCTTCCGCATCTCTCTAACCTACGACGCACCCACGGAGACCGGCAAGACGAGTGCGAACACTGATACGTACCACGGGCGCTTCACCCAGCTCGTTCCGAATGAGCAGGTGATCGAAGTCCTGGAGTTCGAAACCGCCGATCCTGAGATGCGCGGCGAGATGACCGTCACGTATACGCTCATGGATGCGGACGGCGGCACAGACGTGCTGGCCGTACATGACAACCTGCCGCCTGGTCTTTCGCCAGTCGACAACGAAACCGGCTGGCGCATGGCACTCGGGAACCTCGCGAGGTTCGTCGAGGCGAACGCGCAACGATAACGCCTGACCCTCGGTCTATCAACGGTTGTCGGAGCTGACCCATGATCATCGCCTTGGCATCGCCTCCTCCGTTGAGGAGGGCTTGGACAAGATCAAGCAGTCCCTGTCTGAAGCCGCGGCCCGAGGCGCGGAGATCGTGTGCTTCCCGGAAGCCTACCTCCCGGGCCTGCGGGGACTGGATTTTGAAGTACCACCCTTTGATCAGACCCAGCAGGAACGGGCTCTCCGCGCTGTGGCGCAGTTGGCGCGAACGTACAAGGTGGCCACCATCCTCGGCATGGAATGGCTCGCGAACGAGGGCCGGCAGATCGCCGCCGTCGTCCTGGACGCCACGGGCGAGATTCAGGGATACCAAACCAAGAACCAACTCGACCCTACCGAAGATCCGTTGTATGTGCCCGGACACACCCGGCAGCTCTTCGAGATTAATGGCCTCAAGTTTGGAGTGGTGATTTGCCATGAGGGGTTTCGTTATCCCGAGACGGTGAGATGGGCGGCGGCGCGGGGCGCCCAAATCGTCTTTCACCCGCACTGCACGGGGAGCGATAAGGCAGGGGCCCCTCGGACGCAATGGGGAGAGGCCGCCGGGCCCTATTACGAGAAGGCGATGATGTGTCGAGGTTTGGAGAACACGATCTATTTCGCCAGTGTCAACTATGCGTTTCGCTATCAGGAATCGGCGACCTGTCTCATCGCCCCGTCCGGTGAGTGCCTGGCGTATCTACCCTATGGGCAGGAAGGCGTGCTGGTGCAGGCCATCGACAGGGAGGCCGCCACGGGTTTGCTCGCCTCGCGATACGCACCGGAGCGTTATCAAGAGCCAACCCGGAGGTGACCGAGTGAGCTTGCAAGCAATAGCGTCTCTTTCTTCCGCCTGCGGCTTGGCTCTCTACACAGGCGCGAGGCTCGGGATCTGGGGCCTCCAGAGCGCGAAAGCGCTCGCAGATGTCTTGGGTCCTGCCGGGAAGGTTGAGGCGGCTGCTCTCTGGGTGGGGGTTGTAGGCTTCCTGGCGGCTGCGATATGGTTCTTCGCTGTGAAATAGGGAACGTTACCCATGAAAATCGATTACCTGTTCTGGGATGTGGTCATTCTCCTGCTCGGCGCGGCAGCCCTCCATGCCGTGCGGTCGTCCGGCCGGCCGCGAGAGAGCGTTGTGTGGCTGTACGGAGCCACGATCGGGATCGTGGCATTCCTGCCTTCAGAGCTCAGCTTCGGCCCCGACGCTGGCATGATCGGATGGAGCGCCGCTCTCATGACCACGATGATCGCTGCTCCAATCCATCTTGTCGTCGATCTCACGTCGCCGCTGTGGGGCTATCTCGCGCACGATTTCGGTTTGCTCGGTCTCTGGCTCGTGGTGGTCGCGACAGCATGCCTCTATCACGGACTGCTCGCCCTCTGGCTCGGCCGGGTCTATCGGCGCCAGCCGGTGCGGGCTCTGGCGCTGGTTGCCGCGATCCTGGTCTTTCACCTGGGCCTTCACCTTCTCATGCAAGAGCAGGTGATAGGCCGGCGCTCTGTGACTGCCGCGAAACAGGTGGCCTCGGACTCCAGCGGCGCGCTCCCGTGAAGCCGAGGATCAGCCGGACCAGCAGGTAGGTTCCGCCGAGCGAGACGAGAGGCGCGCCCAGCGCCAGGGAGACGTGCGGCCTCCGCGAGGGCCGCGAGAGCGCTGGCGAACCCGGCTTGCAGCGCTTCTGTCACGGGCAAAGAGGCGAGCATCCACCCGCAGAGGCCGGCCAGCACGAACACGGAGGAGAGCCCGAGGAGGAATCGGCACCACGGGAAGGGCAGGGGCGGCGGGGCCGATGACGTCGATGAGGTCTCAAGGAGGGACGCCAATGATCCAGAACATGTTCATCTTCACGATACCGATCGTATCGGTAATTGCCGTATTCTCGTTCATCTCCGTGGAGCGGCGGCGCCGCGAAGGGCTGAAGCTGGCCGGCCTGATCGTCGCCGTGGTCGGCCTCGGGTTGAGCGTGATGCTGGCGCTGCTGGTGCCGCACGAGGCGGTATGGTCGGTCGGGGTGATCCCCTTGCTCATCGGGCTGGCGCTGATGTTCCACGCCTACCAGACGGCGCCCCGCACGCCGATCGTCGAGAGCGCGGACCGGGGCGGTGTTTCCTGAGGGGCGTGTCTCGAAAGGGGTTCCCCCCCACTGTAGAGACGCCCCGCGGGGTTCCCCACGGGGCGTCTCTACAGAGGGGATTGCAAGCGGAATCAGGGCCGGGGTGATGCTGGACATCCGCCGCGCGAGCCCTTACTCTCACCGCGCCCACCGCGCCTGAACTGCCCGGGCCGGGCGCCGACCGAGCGAGGGAGCCGTGGAAATCGTCAAGCACCTGATCGATCTCGTCCTCCACCTGGACAAGCACCTGGGCCCCATCATCCAGGAGTATGGAGTCTGGACGTACCTCATCCTCTTCGCCGTCATCTTCTGCGAGACGGGGCTGGTGGTGACCCCGTTCCTGCCGGGCGACTCGCTGCTGTTCCTGGCGGGGGTCTTCGCCGGCCGCGGCTCGCTCTCTCTCGTGGCGCTGCTCGGGACGCTGATGGCCGCCGCGATTCTGGGGGACACGGTCAACTACTGGGTGGGCCATTTCCTGGGGCACCGCATGCTCGCCTCCAAGCGCCGGCTCATCAAGCCCGAGCACCTGGCCTATACCCACGAGTTCTTCGAGAAGTACGGCGGCAAGACCATCATCCTCGCCCGCTTCGTCCCCATCGTCCGTACCGTGGCGCCGTTCGTCGCCGGCCTGGGGGAGATGAGCTATGGCCGGTTCATGAGCTACAACGTGGTCGGCGGCGCGGCCTGGGTGCTGCTCTGCACACTGGCGGGGTACGGCCTCTATCGCAACCAGTTCGTGCAGGACCACTTCTTCGTGGTGGAGCTGCTCATCATCTTCCTGTCGCTGCTGCCGGCGATCTGGGAGCTCTGGAAGGCGCGCTCCCGGCGCTCCCCGGCCGCGGGAATTTCCGGCGTGAAGTGAGCGTTGACCAGGATGACCATGGAGAGTCCATCCCGGCAGGCTTGGCAAATTCGTCCAGATGTGACACCCTATGGCCGCTCGCCCCGGCGAGTGCTGTTCAGTGTGTGAAGTGGCTCAACTCCTGAGCCCATGAGCGCGGGCCTCGCCGGCATAGTCCCCGTTCTTCTTTCCTTTTCTGCCGGAAATATCGAGTGGCGCGAGCGCCTGGCCCTTGGGCTGGAGGTCCGCACGCCCTCGGAAGGACTACGAAAACGCTTGAGCAACTTCTCTGATTTCGGCCTCCACCCTGATCTCCTTCGTGGCGTCGAGACTCTGGGCTTCACCCAGCCGACACCGATCCAAACGGACGCCATCCCCCCCGCCATGGCCGGCCGCGACGTGCTCGCCTGCGCCATGACCGGGAGCGGCAAGACCGCCGCCTTCATCCTGCCCATCCTCCACCGGTTGATGGACAAGCCCCGCGGCACCACCCGCGCCCTCATCCTGGCCCCCACCCGCGAGCTCGCGGCCCAGATCCTCGAGCACATGGAGGCCATGGCAAAGTTCACCAACATGCGGGGCGCGGCCGTCTTCGGCGGCGTCGCCATCGGGCCACAGGAGCGGGCGTTCCGCCAGGGCGTCGACGTACTGGTCGCCACCCCCGGCCGCCTGCTCGACCACTTCCAGTACGACTACGCGAAGCTCGCGGGCCTCGAGGTCCTGGTGCTCGACGAGGCGGACCGCATGCTCGACATGGGCTTCCTGCCCGACATCCGCCGGGTGCTGAGGCATCTGCCGAAGGCGGAGCAGACCTTATTCTTCTCGGCCACTCTGCCGCCGCCCATCGTGGCGCTCTCCCGGGAGATGCTGCACAACCCGGCGAGCCTCAACGTGGAGCGCAAGTCGGAGCCGGCCAAGGGGGTCACCCAGGCCGTCTATCCGGTGCGCGAGGAGCTGAAGCCGTTCCTGCTGGTGGAGCTGCTGCGGCGGGGGGAGATCAAGAACGTGCTCGTCTTCACCCGCACCAAGCACCGGGCGAACCGGCTGGCGGAGTTCCTGGAGCGTCACGGCGTGGCCTGCGACCGTATCCACGGCAACCGCAGCCAAGCCCAGCGCACGGACGCCCTGGCCCGCTTCAAGAATGGCACCCTGCAGGTGCTGGTGGCGACGGACATCGCGGCGCGGGGCATCGACGTCGAGGCCCTGTCGCACGTCATCAACTTCGACGTGCCCAACGTGCCGGAGGACTATATCCACCGCGTCGGCCGGACGGCCCGCGCGGAGATGGTCGGCGATGCCTTCACCTTCGTCTCGGACCAGGAGATCGGCGAGCTGCACGCCATCGAACGGGCCGTGGGACAGCGGCTGAACCGGCTGACGCTGGCCGGGTTCGACTATCAGTCGAAGCCCGCGGAGCGTTTCGAGATCCCCATCGCCGAGCGCATCGCCGCCATCCGGGCCCGCAAGGCCGAGGAGCGGGCACGGGCCAAGGCCAAGGCGGAGAAGAAGGCGCAGCGCGAGACCGAGGAGAAGGGCCGCGGTGGCTCTCAGCCGCAGCAGCCGAGGGCGGCCGCCCGGCCGGGGCATCCGGGAAATCCCGGCCAGCCGCCGCGCCAGCAGCGGCCCGGCGAGGGGGCGTCGCGGCAGCAACCGCGGGGCCATCGTCCCGGCGAGATGCCGTCGCACCAGCCGCGGCACCAGCAGAAGAAGGGGCAGGGGCGTCGCAATGAGCCGCTGCACCGTCCCGTCGAGGCCCGGCCACAGGTGGTCGACCCCACCACCAAGCCCCCCGAGGAGCGGGTGGGTCAGATCCTCTCGGCCTTCGCCCCCAGCCGCTTCAACCGGTTCCGCCGGTAATCCTTTCTAATTATAGTCTGCTGAACAGCTCCCGGCGCGCGTAAGCGCGCCGGGGGCTGACACGTCAGTTGCCGCAGCTGACGTGTCAGCGACATGTCAGACGGCGGGAAGGCAGCCCGGCAATCCCAGGGGCTGGACGTTGCGCGCCTGGTACGCCTCTTGCTATCCTCCTGCGGTCGAAGACGAAAACAACTTTGCAGGACTTCGAAAGGAGGAGGATATGGCGACTTCGAGTGCCACCATCGCCGTGAATTATGGCACCAGCATGTTTTTGAGCCTGGTCAGCGACGATCCCGCCGACACGGTGGGGGTGTCGGTGAAGGACGTCTCTCTCTTGCCGCAGACGGCCGCGGACAATCAATTCCAGCTCAGGTTTCAGCCGGGAAGCGGCGTGCGCTCCGTGAACGGGATCTCGGTCACCAGCATCTCCAGCACTGCCGTCAGCATTTCCACTCAGTCGTCGGGCGGCGTCGTGACCGCGACTTGTTCGTACAATAGTTTTCAGACACCGGCGCCGACGATCAGCTTCACGCTGTTTATACCAAGCAGACTTTCGAAGACGTCAGCGAGGATCCCACGATCGTTTACAATCCGCCCTCGGGTGTCGGGGAGGGTCTGATCGTGGACGCGCCGGTGGCGGCGGCAGAGGTCAGGGCCTGCTGAAGCGCGATCGTCCAAACCAAAGCAAGGAGATGAACATGCTCAGCGCAACCATCACCGTCAGCCTCGACGCCAGCGGGAGCTTGCAGTACCAGTCCAGTGACACCAGCATCGTTCTGGTCACCGGAAGCGGCTCCGGCACCAGGCTCCGTCTCGGGTTCACCGTCGACGAGTCGACCATCCAGCTCACGTTTACCCCGGGCGCCGGTATCGTCAGTCTGGACGGTCTCACCACCCCCTCTGCCGCGTTTGGGGGAGGCTCGATAACGTCGGTCGCCAGCGATCTCGTCCTGACCTGTACCTACTTGCCGCTGTATGAGGGTTATTCCTTCCCGACCGAGTTGCAGCTTACCCGCGTGGGTGGAACAACACCCCTGTTCCATGATCCCACGATCGTTTTCAATCCGCCCTCGACGATGACTCAGCCCGATGAGGCGCCGGTGACGGCGGAGCCGGTCATGGTCTGAAACTCCGGCCGCCGCCGCAGGGAGTCGAACCAGGGGAAGGAGAACCAGCGGGGTCCGAATCCCGACTTGACGGCTTTCTCGGCGTTCACCAGGGCCGAGTCGTCCTCGCCGAGGAGGGCGTAGACGAGCGAGGCTTCATAAGCGGTCGAGCCGTTGTCCGGAGCCAGCCGCAGGGCCTCCTGGACGGCCGCGACCGCCTGCCGGCCCTGGCCGAGGTGGGCCAGGGCCTGCGCCTTGACGGTGAGGAACTGGGGGTCGGTCCTGGAGGGGCCGGAGCTGGTGAGCTCCAGGATCCTGCGGTACTGCTCCTCCGCCTCCTGGCGGCGGCCCATCAGCAGGTAGGCGTCGCCGAGGCCCAGGACGTACAGAGGGTTGCCGGGCTCGCGGGCGAGGATGGTCCTGGCGGTGTCGGCGGCTTCCGCATAACGCTTCGCGAAGAGATACGCCACGCTGAGATTGGACAGCTCGCCGGTGCCCGGGGAGCGGCTGACGAGCTGCCGGTAGAGCTGGATCGCCCGGTTGACGTCGCCGTTCAGGAGCTCGATGGTGGCCAGCATCGACGTGCCGTCGAAGTCGCCGGGCGAGCGCTGGAGCAGCAGGTTGAGAGCGCTTTTCGCCGCCGCGACGTGGCCCAGCTTGAGCTCCAGTTGCGCGAGGTTGTGGAGCCGCTTGCTCGAAGGCTGCAGGCGGGTCGCCGTGCGGAGCTGCGCCAGGGCTTCCTGGGACTTCCCCTGGGCGTCGAGGATGCGGGAGCTGCGTTCGAGGAGGGCGACGTCGCCGGGGATCAGCGGGCGCAGCTCCGCGAGGGTCTTCTCGGCGAGACCCACGTCCTGGCCCGCGAGGGCGAGGTCGATCCGTGCGAACAGGGGCTGCGGATCGTCGGGCGCCAGATCGTGCGCCTCGGCGATCAGGCGGAATCCGCGCTGGAGGTCCTCCGGGCTGCGGGACGTCCAGAACCGGTGGCGCGCGACGTCGGCGGCGAGGAGATAGGCGTCCAGGAAGCGGGGGGAGCGGCCCCGGATGGCGGCGAGCCGCCCTTCGAGCGTGGCCAGGGAGGGCTCCTGCCGGGAGTCGAAGCGGCGACGGATCTGAAGGAATTCCCGCAGGTCCTGATCGGTGACCGCGAGGTCCTGGGCGCCCTTGCGCGCGCGGTGGTCGGCGTACCCCAGCCGGAGCTGCCGGCTGGCGGCGTTGGCGAGGACCGACAGGTTGTCCGTGGGCGCTTCGAAGGTGGAGGCCCAGAGGATGCTGCCGTCCTGACCGGACAGGCGGTTGAGGACGATCCGGCAGAGCTCGGGCCGGCACTCCAGCTTCGCGCTGACAAGCTCGTCGACTGACACCGCGCGGGCGACCGCCGTGGGCGGACCCGCCGCCTTGTCGACCTCGTCGAAGGGGCGCGGCGACAGGTCCTCCAGCGAGAGGACCCCCTGTAGCAGGGCGAGGCGCACGGCCGAGGCGAGCAGCTCGGACTCCTCGGGAGCCTGGGAGCGGGCGGCGATCGCGGGACGGAGCACCGCGACGTACAGGGGGTGCCGGGCCGGGCGCAGGGAGATCCAGGCCGCCGCCGCGGCCGCCACGAGGAGCAGCGCCACTGCGGCCCAGGTCAGGACGCCGAATCGCCGGCCCGAGGAGGTCAGCGCCGAGTCATGGGGCGCCGGCGCCGGGATGCCGGCCGCAGGGGCCGCGGGGGCCGCGGAGCCCGGCGGCGGCAGCCAGGAGACGGGCTCGATCACGGTTCGCGATCCGGTCCCTGCCTGGGAATGGAGCGTCCGCCCGGCCAGTGCCTGGGCCACCTCGCGCGCGCTGCGCGGCCGTCGCAGCGGGTCCTTCTCCAGGAGGTGGTCGACCAGGATGGACAGCTCCTCGGGAACCTCGGGCCTCACCTGCCGCAGGGGGGCCTGCCGGTCGCGGACGATGCGGCTGAGCACCGCCAGCTCGTTCTCCGCCGCGAAGGGAGATTGGCCGGCCAGGGCTTCGTAGAGGAGGACGCCGAGCGAGAACAGGTCGGAGCGGAAATCCACCGCCTCCCCCCGCGCCTGCTCGGGCGACATGGTGCGGAAGGTGCCGAGCACGCGGCCGTCCGCGGTGAGGGAGTCTTCGGTCCCGGCCAGGACCCGCTTGGCGATGCCGAAGTCGGCGATCTTGGCCCGCCCTTCCGGAGTGACGAGGACGTTCTCGCTCTTGAGGTCGCGGTGGACGATCCCCTGGCGGTGGGCTTCGGCGAGCCCTTCGGCGACGTCGCGGGCGAGGGCGACGACCTCCTCGACCGGCAGCGGGCCGTCGTCGGAGAGCCGCCGCAGGTTCGTCCCCTCCACGAGCTCCATGACGATGTAGCTCTCGTCTCCCTCGGTGAGGACGTCATAGATCTGGACGATGGCCGGGTGGTTGAGCTTCGCCGCCAGCCGCGCCTCGCGGCGGAAGCGCTCGCGGCGCTCGGGGGTCGAGCCCGCGCCGGAGCGGACCCGCTTGATGGCCACCCTGCGGTCCAGGCGCTCGTCGTAGGCGAGGAACACCTCGCCCATGCCGCCGGCGCCGAGCGGCTTCAGCACCTGGTAGGGACCGATCATCGCGGGGAGGTCGGACACGCGTCCTCCGAGCTTAAGCGAGCTTCATCTCCCGGAGCCTGCGGGCCAGGGCCTTGCGCGACACCTCCAGGCGGTCGACCATGGCGTCCAGATCGCCGCCGCACTCCTCCCAGCAGCGAGCAATCTCCTCGGCGCCGAGGTCCCCTGCCTTGCGGACTCCGGGTGAGCTTTCAATGAGAGCGTAAAGCGAGGGACGAGAGATGTGAAGGCCGGCGGCCGTGGCCTGGAGGTCCCAGCGGTGGGCCCGCAGGGCGGCGATCAGCTCCGCTTCGGAGATGTCGGCCGGCTTGCGCCGGTCCGGCTGCAGGGGCTCGGCCGGCGTGGGAGTAGGCATGGGCATGGAGAGGGAGCCGCGGGGATCCTCGCCGCCGCCGTCGGTCTGGAGCAGCCGCTCGACGACCGGACCGGCCTCCAGGCGCGCCAGGCCGCGGCTGCCGATGACGATCTGCCGCACCAGGTTGCGAAGCTGCCGCACGTTGCCCGGCCAGGGGTAGCCGGCGAGGCGGGAGACGAGGTGGGCGGGGAGCCAGGTCTCGGCGTCGAGGCGCTGGGCCTCGCCGGTGGCCGCCAGCTCCTGGCGCAGGAAGTGGACGAGGAGGCGGCCGAGGTCCTCTCGGCGCTCGCGCAGAGGGGGCAGCCAGATCTCGTAGCCGGAAAGGCGATGAAGGAGAGGAGCCCGGAAGTCGCCGGCCTCGACGCTCGCCTCCAGGTCGGTGTCGGTGGCGGCCAGGACGCGCACGTCGACGCGCTGCGGCGCCTGGCTGCCCACCGGATGGATCTCCCGCGTCTCCAGAGCCCGGAGCAGCATCACCTGGACCTCAGGCGGGGCCTCCCCCACCTCGTCCAGGAACAGGGTGCCGCCGTGGGCGCGGCGGAAGTAGCCCTCCTGGTTCTGGACGGAGCCGGTGAAGGCGCCCTTGACCGCGCCGAACAGCTCCGAGGCCACCAGCGAGGTCTGGATCGCGCCCAGGTTGATGGCGATGAAGGGGCCGGAGCGGCGAGGGCTGGCGTCGTGGATCGCCCGGGCCACCAGCTCCTTGCCCGTCCCGGTCTCGCCGCGCAGCATCACCGGCACGTCCAGGTCGGCGACGCGGCGGACGTCGCCGCGCACCCGGGCGATCCGGTCGCTCTCGCCCACCAGGCCCAGGCGGCCGGCGGGCTCGGTGAGCGGGCTCTGGGACAGCCAGTGGAGCAGCATCACGACCCGGCCGGCCAGCTCGATGACCACGCCCCGCTCCAACTCGGCCGCCGCGAGCTCGCGGGAGGCGAGGACGGGGGTGCCGTCGGCGTCAACCCGCGTCCGGCTCTCGCCCAGGGAGAGCACGACGCTCTGCTCGGGACCCGGCTGGAGCTGGATCGGCCGGCGGCTGATGTAGCGGTCGGCGAGCGGCCCCCCCGGCAGCCCGTCGGGGGAGATGAGCTCGGGATAGTTGCGGGAGACGAGGGCCTCCCGGCCCAGGAGGATCTCGCTCAGGGCGGTCCACTCGCCGACGCGCCGGGAGTCGGGATGAAACAGGAGGGTCAGAGCGAGGACCTTCCCGGGGGACCGGGCATCCTTCAGCCAGCTTCGCGAGTCGAAAGTTCCCGACAGCCCAGCCGTCGAGGCGTCGGTGCGTGTCTGCGTCATCTGCGCCGATTGTAACCGCGGAACCCTGGAATCTCAGCATCCGTGGTGCTCAGTGTCTTCGGGGGTGTGCGCTAGACTGCTTCGGGACTGGATCCGGAGTGCTCCGGACCGATCCGCATGGGCGCGTGGGCCATGAGCCGCGATTCCGAAGACACCACCCGTACCGACCGCGCCGGCGATCGATCCGGAGTTGCAGCCCCGCGGCGGCTCGGCCGCTTCGAGACCGTCCGTCTCCTCGGCCGCGGCGGCATGGGATCGGTCTACCTGGCCGAGGACCGGGTCATCGGCCGGCAGGTGGCGATCAAGGAGATTCGCATCGAGCCCGGGGTGAGCGAGGCGGCACGGGCGGAGACCCGGTTGCGCTTCGAGGTGGAGCTGCGGGCTGCAGGCCGGCTCTCCCACCCCAACATCGCCACCGTCTACGACGCCTTCGAGACCGGCGACTCCTACTGCATCGCCCTGGAGTACGTGCCGGGCATCAGCCTGGACGAGCGGCTGAAGACCGGGCCGCCGCTCGCTCCCGCCGAGGTCGCCGAGCTCGGGCGCCAGATCGCCGCGGGCCTCGACTACGCCCACCGGCGCGGCATCGTGCACCGCGACGTCAAGCCGGGCAACGTCCTCCTCGCCGAAGAGGGGCGCGAGACGATCGTGAAGATCACCGACTTCGGCATCGCCAAGCTCGTCTCTCTCGACGTGACGCAGACCGGGATCGCCCTCGGTACGCCGGCCTACATGTCGCCGGAGCAGATCCAGGGCAAGACGCTCGACGGCCGCTCGGACCAGTTCTCGCTCGGCGTCCTGCTCTACCAGATGCTCACCGGCCGGCTCCCCTTCGATGGCGCCAACGCCCACTCGATGCTCTACAAGGTCCTCCAGGCCGAGCCCGAACGGCCGGGGGCGATCAATGCCGCGCTCTCGCCGGCCGTGGACCGGGTGCTGGCCCAGGCGCTGGCCAAGGAGCCCGCGGACCGCTATGCGACCTGCGGCGAGCTGGCCCGGGAGCTGGCGGTGGCGGTGGGCGAAGGGACGGCAGGGACAGCAGGGACGGCAGGGCCTGTAAAGGACTCTCTGCCACCTCAGGCCATGCCGCAGGTGGCGACGCGGCGCCGGGCTCTGCCCTGGGTACTGGGGTGGGCCGGTCTGGCAGGGCTCCTGGTGGTGGGCGCCCTTCTTCTCTTTGGCGGGCGGGGAGCGCAGAGAGTCTCCCCCACTCCCCAGGTCTCGGCCACGCCGGCGCCTTCGCCTGTGGCGCCTGCGGGAACGCCGCAGGATGCTCTCCCAGCTCCCACGCCCGCGCCGCAGCCGGCGGACAGGAGCACCGGAGCCAAGCCCGTCGAGGTGGAGATCACCAGCGAGCCGGGGAGCTGTCACGTCACCATCGACGGCCGTCACGCCGGCTTCACGCCGCTGACCCAGAGCCTCGACCCGGGAAAGCACCAGTTCACCTGCGAGTGGCCGGGCCAGGTCAGGCGGAGCTTCGAGGAGACGATCTCGCCGGAGCGCCGGCGGCTGCGTTTCCGGCTGTGAGCCTCCCGGAGATCCCGCTGCTCTATCGGGACGACCTGCTGGTGGTCGCCGGCAAGCCCTCCGGCCTCGCCGTGCACCGGGGGATGTCGCGGGAGAAGGTCGTCGTCCTTCAGCTTGTCCGCACTCTCCTGGGACGGCACGTCTACCCGGTCCACCGGCTGGATCGCGCCACGAGCGGCGCGCTGCTGCTGGCTCTGGACTCCGGCACGGCGCGGCGGCTGCAGGAACAGTGGGAGTCCGGCGGGGTGGAGAAGCGCTATCTGGCCTTGGTGCGGGGCATTCCGCCGGAGGCGGGGGTGATCGACTCACCCGTCCCGCGCTCGCCGGGCGGGCCGCGGGTGCCGGCGATCACCGAATACCGCCGCCTCGCCGTCTTCGAGCGCTACGCCCTGATGGAGGCGCGGCCGCTGACGGGGAGGCTCCACCAGATCCGCCGCCACTTCAAACACATCAGCCACCCCCTGATCGGCGACGTCCGCTACGGCAAGGGAGAGCACAACCGCCTCTTCCGCGAGCGCTTTGGCCTCCACCGCCTGGCCCTCCACGCCCTGTCGCTGGAATTCGATCACCCCGCGACGGGCGAGCGGCTGCGGATCGTGGCGCCGGCGCCGGAGGATCTGGCGGGGGCGTTGCGGGAGATGGGGATGGGGTGCTATCCCTGATCCGGGTTCTCGTTCGCGAGAAGCAAACGCATCGCAGACTCCAGCACGGGAGCCTCGTCGAGAGCCGTCTCCCAGACCACTTGGAGATTCACGCCGAAATAATCATGGATCAGCTTGTCTCGCATACCGGCCATCTCACGCCAGGGTAGAGCTGGGTATTGGTTCTTCAAGCCCGGTGGAAGCCGCTTGACAGCTTCTCCAACAATTTCGAAAGCTCGGACGACAGCAAAGTGAGTTTTCTCGTCTGTCGAGAACTCCTCAAAAGTCATTCCTGCAATGAAACTCTGCGCCTTCTGGAGACAGTACAGGATGTCCTGAAGGAAATCGAGATAGGTGCGATCACTCATACAGGAACGGCCTCGCTCAGAATTCTCTGACCGATGTGAGGCCTCAACGCGGTCTTCATCACCAAGTCCACTTTGACGCCCAGCAGGTCGCCGAGAAAGTTTTCGAGGCTGATGAACCGCAACAAGCCGGGTGTCTTCGAGAACGTCACCAGCACGTCGAGGTCGCTCTCCGAGGTTTGCTCGTCTCGCACGAACGAGCCGAAAACCTCCAGGGAGCTGACGTGATACTTCTGGGCGAGCTCCGGAAGGAGCTGGCGTAGCGTATGGATGTAACGGTCGACCGGCCTTTCTTTCATGGCTCGATTATAGAGCCCCTCGGGGGAGCTTGTCTGCGGCCCTCCATGCTACCCTTCCGCCCCCATGACCACGCCCAGCTCCCCCTCCACCCCCTCGACCCTCCAGGCTTTCCGGTCCGTCCCCCGGACGGGCGTGGTCTACGTCACGCAGGAGGCCACAGCCCGCGGCTACAGGACGGGGGACCCGGAGTGGTCGAACCTCGGCCAGGGTCAGCCGGAGACGGGACCGCTGCCCGGGGCGCCGCCGCGGGTGACGGCCATCGACATCGATCCCGCGGACCACTACTACGCGCCCGTGGCCGGTGTCTGGGAGCTGAGGGAGGCCGTGGCGTCGCTTTACAACCGGCTCTATCGCAAGGGGATGCCCTCCCAGTACACGGCGGAGAACGTGGCGATCTCCGGCGGCGGCCGGGCGGCCCTCACCCGCGCCGTGGCCACTCTAGACCGGGTGAACCTTGGTCACTTCCTGCCGGACTACACGGCCTACGAAGAGCTGCTGGACATCTTCCGGCTGGTCTCGCCCACCCCCATCCTGCTGCGCCGCGAGCAGGGGTACAGCTTCGGCGTCGAGGACCTCCGCCGCGAGGTGCTGGGCCGCGGGCTCGCGGTGATCCTCTTCTCGAACCCGTGCAACCCCATGGGCAAGGTCGTCTCGGGCGGCGAGCTGGCGGGCTGGGTGGCCGTGGGGCGCGACCTCGACTGCACGCTGCTGATCGACGAGTTCTACTCCCACTACGTCTGGAGCTTCGGCGACGGCGAGCCCGGCCCCATGGTGAGCGCCGCGCGCTATGTCGAGGACGTGGACCGCGATCCGGTGGTGATCGTCGACGGCCTCACCAAGAACTGGCGCTATCCCGGCTGGCGGGTGACCTGGACGCTCGGGCCGCGTTCGGTCATCGAGACCATCGAAAGCGCCGGCTCGTTTCTCGACGGCGGCGGCTCGCGGCCGCAGCAGCGGGCGGCGGTCGCGCTGATGGAACCGGAGAAGGTGTTGGCCGAGGCGCGGGCGATCCGCGAGACCTTCCTGCCCAAGCGTGAGCTGCTGCTGCGCCGGGCGCACGAGATGGGGATGCGGATCTACCCCGAGCCCGCCGGCACCTTCTACGCCTTCGTCTCGGTGCGCGACCTGCCCGAGCCGCTCTCGGACGGCATGGCCTTCTTCCGCGCCGCGCTGGATCACAAGGTGATCTGCGTCCCCGGCCTCTTCTTCGACGTCAACCCCGGCCACCGCCGCTCCCAGCGCCTCTCGCGCTTCCACCAGCACGTCCGCCTGTCGTTCGGACCCTCGATGGAGGAGGTGCGACGGGGATTGGACAATCTGGAGGCGATGATTCGGGGGGCGCGGGGGTAACGAGCACCCCGTCCTCTCCTCAGGACGGAAAGTATTCTTTTCTGGATTCCTCCGCACTCCGCGGCATAAAATTGAATTTCCGCGATTCACCTGTTTGAATCCGTCGCTGCGGCGATCTCTCCTCGGTTCTCTCAACCCCCTATTTGTAAAGGATTTGTCAAATCCCAGCCGGCCTGGCATCCGCCTTGCGTTTTAGGGACGCAACGCTTTACGGGTCCGTCGCCGCTTGAGGACGGCCCCAATTTTTGGGAGGTTTGCAATGCGATCGATTTTCGTTCGAAAGGCAACGCTTTGTTTGTTCTTCGCCGGCATCGGCAGTGGCCTCGCGTGGGGAGCGGACAGCCGGCAGGGATTGTTCCTCAACGGCAAGGACGGCGCGGTGCCCGCGCCCGTTCTCGGCGCCACCGTCGAGCTGAAGGTGACGGGCATCATCGCCCGCACTAAGATCACCCAGATCTTCAAAAACGTTTCCAGAGAATGGGTGGAGGGAATCTATATCTTTCCCCTGCCGGCGGACGCGGCGGTCGACACCCTGCGCATGAAGGTGGGGAACCGCACGATCCTGGGCTCCATCCTGGAGAAGGAGGAGGCGCGGCAGACCTATGAAGCCGCGAAGCAGCAGGGGGTGAAGGCGAGTCTCGTCGAGCAGCAGCGGCCGGACGTCTTCACCACCGCCGTGGCCCACATCGGCCCGGGGGAGACGGTGGAGGTCGCCGTCGAGCTCCAGCAGGTGGTGCGCTGGGAGCACGGCCGTTTCGGCCTGCGGTTGCCCATGGTCGTGGCCCCGCATCCGGAGGCGGGGACGGTGCCCGGAGGCCGGCGCCTCCGGCTGCCGCCCGTTCTGCGGCGGGGCTCCGCGCCCATCAACCCTTTCGCCTTCCACGCCGACCTCAACCCCGGCTTTCCGCTGGCGGCGGTGGAGAGCCCGAGTCACGCGATCACGGTGGCAAAGGGAAAGCAATTCCGCTACGCCGTCGATCTGGAGAAGGGCGTCGCGCCGGCCGACGCGGACCTCGTCCTGGAGTGGACGCCGGCCGTGGGGCGCGAGCCGCGGGCCGTCTACTACTCCGAAGAGGTGGATGGCGAGCGCTACTCGCTGCTCATGGTGATGCCGCCCGGCGGCAACGCCTGGACGGACTCGTTCGCCGCGGCCGCCGACGTCAAGGGCGCGGGGATCGACAAGCTCTGGGCGCGCAAGAAGATCGAAGCGCTGACGGCCAGCCTGACGGAGGGAGGCAGCCCGAGCGAGGTCCGGCGGGGAATCACCGAGCTCGGCCTGCGGCATCACCTGGTGACGGTCTATACGAGCCTGGTGGCGGTCGACGATCAGGCCACGGCGCCCGCGGGTCTCCAGCCGATCACCCGGGTGGTGCCGGTCAACCCGCCGCGGGATACGGCCGCAGTGCAGCCCGAGGCGGTCGAGGACGTCATCACGGTTTCGGCCGAGCCGCCCCTCCACTACGAGCGGCGGATCAGCACGGGCGCCACGGTCACCCAGGCCGAGTTGGCGAAGATCCCCACGGACCGCGATCCCCAGGGGGTCGTCGGCGGTGTGCCCGGACCCGCGGCCCCGGAAGAGGCGTCCGCTTATTACAGCTACGACGTCTTCGAGGAGATGCCGCCCAAACTCTCCGACGCGGAGGTGAAGGCTCTCTGCGAAGAGATCGGGCGGACCGGCTGGGAACGCCTCACGCTGGAGCGCGCCCTCCTCGCCGCGCCGTCCCAGGCGGACGCCCTCCGCAAGGCGCACGCGGCCGGCCTGCTGCGAGGCTTCGTCGCCGTGATGCTCCATGGCAAGGGCTGCACCGAGCCGCCGCAGGACGTGCAAGCCGAGGCGAAGGAGTATGAGCGCCGCTTCGGTGCTGCCGATCCGTAGTGAACCGGCTTTGCGGCTCGGATAGACTTCCCGGGCCATGGACAACGGTCTTCGTATCCCCGACAGCGAGCGCTACCTCGTGGCAGCGCTCGCTGCCTGCCGCGGTGCGGGCGAGATTCACCGCGCGCACTTCCGCTCCGTCCACCTCCAGGTCGAGCTGAAGCAGGACGCCTCGCCCGTTACGGTGGCGGACCGGGCCTCCGAGGAGGCGATCCGGGAGACGCTCCACCGGGCCACACCGGAGCTGGGATTGCTGGGCGAAGAATTCGGGCAGGAGGGGAGCGAGACCGATCGCTGGATCATCGACCCCATCGACGCCACCAAGAACTTCGTGGCCGGGCTCCCCTTCTTCGCCACCCTGATCGGCCTGGAGCTGGGCGGCGAGTTGGTGATGGGCGTCGTCCACGCGCCGGTGCTCGGCCCGGGCTCGGGCTTCTTCGCCGCGCAGGAGGATGGCGATCCAGCCGCCCTCGGCGAGACCTGGTGGGCGGCGCGGGGACAGGGCGCGTGGGGTGGGACAGGGACCACCCTCGCCACCATCCGCCAGCGGCGGCTGCGGGTGAGCGACGTCTCCGAAGTGGAGCGCGCCTTCGTGGGCCACGGCGGCCTGAAGATCTTTCAGCGCCGCGGCCTCTGGCCCGCCTTCTCCGACTTGGTCGCCCGCACCGCCCGCACCCGCGGCTTCGGCGACTGGTGGGGCCACATCCTGGTCGCCGAAGGTCGCTGCGACGCCATGGTGGAGGGCGAGGTCGCCCTGCACGACGTGGCCGCCCTCAAGCCGATCCTCGAAGAAGCGGGAGGCGTCTTCCTGACCCGCCACGACGCGCCGCTGGTCTCGGATTTCCGGGAGGCGACGCTTTCCGCGAATGCGAACGTGGCGGAGGGATTGCGGGAGCTGTTGGGGTTCTGAACGCGCTCCCATGTCGGAAGCCGAGGCTCGTCGACACGGCGGCTGAAGTCTTCTGGGCTTATCCGCGCCGGTCCGCCTCCCGGATCGCCTCCGCGAGGAAACGCAGGCGGGCGCGCTGGTCTTCGCAGTCCTCGCCGCCGACCTCGACGACGGCGATCTCCGGTGCGGACGGCCAGTCGGCGTCGGCCCAGGGGAAGACCACGGAGGCGCCCTTGCGGATCCAAGCCTCCTTCACCCGGGGGAGGGCGCGGTGATCGCCGGGCGGACAGGCGCAGCTTCGGCCCAGGAGGGAGACGCCGGTCCCGGACCGCACGGCGGACGCCTTGATCGTCCGGCGGGCCAGGTTGGCGACCAGCGTGCGCAGGAAATCGTCGCCGATCTCCTCCGTGGCCACGACCATCGATTCGTCGGCCTTGGCCACCCCCTCCAGGAGCGGCAGCCACTTCCAGAACGGCGAAGCGAGCCTCTCGACCGCCAGCACCCGCGGCTGGAGGAGCGTCATGGTCCAGGGGACCGGCCACAGATCCTCCGTCTCACCCAGCAGTTGCGGCGCCCAGGCGCCGCCCAGCAGCACGCCCCGGCGCCGGGCGACCGTCGTCTCGAAATGGATCGACGCCGTGCACCACACGGAGCGCGAATCCGGCACCGTCTCCAGAATCTCGTCCAGCAGCTCCCGCAGATCGCTGTACTCCGTCGGCATCCCTTCTCCCAGCGGGCGACACGAGCCCCTTCTCGAAGAGTAGACACGGCGGGAGGGGGGAACGGGTTAGGAGAATGCCGATCTATACTCGCCCCAGGCCCCGCTCTCCGGGGAAGGAGGATTTCATGGATCGATTCTCGTGGCTCTTCCGTCTCGCGCTCGGCGCCGCTCTCCTCGTCTCGCCGGCCCTGGCCCAGACATCCCAGACATCCCAGACATCCCAGACCGCCCAGCAGGCCACTCCGGCCCAATCGAAGACGATGATGACCGGTGAGACGCTCACGGTCCAGCTCTTCAACGTCACCCCCACGACGGCGGTGACCCTCGCGTTTCAGGGGCTCCGCTTCACCGGCCCCGTGCGTCCGAAACCCGGTTCCGAAGCCGCCGTCGCGGGCGTTACCTTCCAGGGCAGCACCCTCGTCTTCAGCCCGCCCCAGCGCTCCGTGCCTGTGGGACAGTTCTCCACCGTCGCCTTCTCCGTCCCGATCCAGGTCGTCGGCCAGATCAGCGGCACCGCCACCGTCCACAAGCCGGTCGTCGTCACCCTGGCGACGCCCCTCGGCTTCGTCTCCACACAGGACGGCCCCTTCACCATTCCGGCAGGTCCGAGCGTGGTGCCGGCGGCGACGCCTGGCAACCCGTGAAACCGCGGTAAGATCCTCCCGGTCTCCCAGGGAGGATCAGCGATGGCGAACGGGCCGTTTCAGGACTCGGTGGCCGTGGTGACGGGCGGGGCCTCCGGCATCGGCAAGGCGCTGTGCGACCGCCATCTTCGACAACGGCACCTACGTCGACGCCACGCGGGAGGGCATGCTCGCCCTCATCCCCTTCAAATTCCTGGACGTCGACGTCGCGGTCCGGAAGCTTCTGCGCGGCGTGGAGCGCAACCAGCCGGTCATCGTCTTCCCCTTCTACGCCCGTCTCCTCTGGTGGCTCTCCCGCCTCCGCCCGCAGATCGCCGTGAACGTCAACCGCAAGACCGCGCGGGCGTTCCGGCGGCGACGGTCGCCCGGAACCGGGAAGACATGACGATCCTGCGGTTGCGTGGCACGGCCGCCGGACGGAGCGCCGCCGTCGGCTTCGACCGGCTCCTGGGTGGGGTCGCCAACGCGACGGATTCGAGCCGCGGTTTTGGCGAGCAGGTCGTCCAGCTTAGCCATCCCCACGACCTTGCCGCGTCTGGCGCTTCTTCAGCGGTGCGCCAGGACCGTCGTGCTCCACTCCAAGAACGGCCAGTGGGAGGTCTTCGGCGCGGGCTCGTTCGACCGCCTTGACCGCGTCTGAAAAACGTGCCACCCGATCGGTAAGAAAGAATGCAAAACGGTCGGAAGGGACGACGATCACACCCACATCGATACTACCGGCAATCAGATCATCGCGGAGGTGAACGACGTCGACGATCAACAAGTCACTGCGACCTGAGATCTGAACCTCGACACCGAGACACACGTTGGCCCCATTGATCGCTTCGCATTTGGTCCAGTCCACTCCACCGGAGCTCTTCATAGTCCAGCCTTGGGCGCTTCGAAAGCGCTCGTCAAGGATGGACCGGACCTCGGCAGCGCCATTCGCGTCGCGTTTTTCTTCGATGAGCAGCTCAAAGCCTGTAAGGATATCTTCAAGCTCTGCCCACAAGGAGCTCAGGCCCAGCCTCGCAACTCGCGGGTCGGCTCCATCGAAGGAGAAGCGCTCGGTGATCTTGGGCATCTATGACTGAGTCGAGAACACGGAGAGGACCTTGCGGGGCGGCTTCCGTCCCATCGTCGTGGGAGAGAACGTGCGAAACCGTTGCTCGATGGCATCGCAATGGCCGATTTCACTGCCGATCCAATAGCGGCCGAGGCGCTGGGCCTCCTGGAAGGTGCTCCCGCCGCCGCCGAAGGGATCCAGGATGACGTCCTCAGGCCCGGAGGAGATCTCGATCGCCCGGGACGGGATCATCGGTTTCAACTCGTTCACACCCGGGCGGGCTTTCGAGTTGCGGTGCCGATTGGGCGAGGTGTCCTCCCAGAAATCTGTCAGGTTGAGGCCTTCTGGATTGAGATATTTCCGGTGGCCGCCATAATCCTTGAGATCACCACCACAGTGCCGGCAGGCGGGAACCGGAACCCGGACCCGGTTGAAGACCCGCGGCTTGCCTTTCGTGAAATAGAGCAGTGCATAGTGCGCAGGATAGAGCTTCTGGCCACGAGGAAACGTTCCCTTCATCGACAGCGCGATCCAGTGCCGAAACTCCATCGGTCCATCCAGGTGAGCCGCAAAATGGTAGGCCCAGCGAGGGAGGACGTAGATGAAGAGCGCTCCTCCCGGCACGAGAACGCGGCAGCAGTCGTCGATCCAGCGGAAAGACCACTCCAGGTAATCCACGTTCTGCCACTGGTCTTGAAAACCGTTTTTGTATTCCTTCTGTAGATTGAAGGGGGGATCCGCAAAGACCGTGTCGATCGATTCAGAGCGAATTGCCGCGAGGAGATCGAGACAATCCGCTTGATAGAGGATGCCGTGAGTCGTGGTCAGGCAGGGCTCGGAGAGACCGCTCGACGGTGTATCTTCCTGGATGGTTTTTTCGCGATGCGTCTTCATCGGCTCCTCTCCCACTCTCAGCAAAAACTCACCCGAAACCGCCCGAGATGGTACCACGCGACTCGGAGGCTCGCCGGTGAAGAGGTTTAGCTGAGATCTCATGGTGTTACGCTCTTTTTACGCCTGAGTGTAACGCCGGCATGGCCAGGAGTCAAGCCGCTCTCAGCCCAGAGGCCGCATCAGAACGCCTGGGTGTCCGCCCGGCTGGCCAGGGTCCCCCGCGGATTGTGGTACGTCTTGACTGCTCCCGTTTCGACGTTGATGACGGTAATCGTGTAGTCGACGTCGGAGAGGGCCCCGAAGAAGACCCAGAACCTGCCGTTAACCGGCCGGCCGTCCAGCACCTTGACCATCAGCTCCAGGTTGGCGGCGTCGAAGAACCAGAAGGCGCCGGTGTCCGTGGTGAGGGGCACGGCCGTGGCGTGCCCGGTAGCGCCGGTGCGCGGGTCGACGAAATCCACGCCGACCGTGAAGTGGCCGGCGAGGGAGAGGGTCGTGGCGGACCCGGCGGCGAGGGGGAGGGGATCGACGGCCGCGGTATCGGCGCCGGCGCCGGGCGTGGCGGCGGGGAAGGCGTCCACGTCCGCCAGGCTGGCGAACTGGAACGGCGGATTGTGATAGCTGCGCTCGGCGCCGGTGACAGTGTCGGTCACCGTCAGGGTGTACTCGACGTTGGAGAGGGAGCCGGCGTAGACCCAGAAGTGGCCGTTGACGGCCGTGCCGTCGAGCACCTTGACCATCAGCTCAAGGTTCTGATCGCCGAAGAACCAGAAGGTGCCGGTGTCGGCGGTCAGGGGCAGGGCGTGGCCGGTGCCGGTCTGGCCGTTGAACGGGTTGGTCCAGGCGACGCGGGCCTGGAACCGGCTGCCGGGGCCGAGGCAGAGGACGTCGGAGCTTGTAATACAGGGAATGGCGCCGAGCGGCCGGCCGAGGACGGTGGTGGAGCTGCCGTCACCATAGAAACGGATGACCTCGGGACCGAGCGTCCAGAGGGCGAGGAAGTCGCCCGCCGCATCCACCGCCACCGCGGGCTCGGACTGGGGCACCGGCAGCGGCGGCTTGAAGACGAGGTCCCCCGTCAGGGCGTGCCAGGCGGGGTCGAACAGGCGGCCGTGAACCCCGGAGTTGTTCTCCGCGGTCAGCACCAGGGTGTCACCGCCGGGAGCGCGCACGGCATCGAAGGGGGCGGCGACGTTGAAGTCGAGCGTGATCTCGTCCGTGAGCGGGTTGCCGGCCGCCCCCCAGCTCCGGGCCTTGACGACGGTGAAGATGAAGCTGGGGGGCACCGCGACGCCGCCGTTTCGCCAGAGGATGGAGAACGAGCTGTCGGGCCGGAAGAGCGGGCGCGCGTCGGCCGCCAGCACGGTGTCGGCGCTCTCGTTCACCTGGAAGGGATCTCCCCAGGTCCCCCCGGCGTCGAGGCGCCGGGCCCGGATCGCGCCGGGAAAGAAGCCGGCGATGTCCTTCCATACGATCAGGAAACCGCCGTCCGGGGCCGCGGCCACCCGCGGGGTGGCCTGGAAGAGCTGACTGCTCCGGGCCACTTCCAGCACGTCTCCGGCCACGCCCGCCGGGCTCACCCGCCGGGCCAGCACGCGCCCGCCGAACCCCGCCGTGGACCAGACCACGAGGACGTCGCCGGCGCCATTGACGGCGACGTCGCAGCTCTCGACCTCGAAGCCGGAGGTATCCAGGCGGAGGGTATCTCCCCGCGGCCGGCCCGCATTGTCGAGGAGACGGAACTGGACCCCTTGAGAGAGCCAGGCCACCGCGAAGCCGTCGCCGCCGGTCGCCACCCGCGGCTGGTCCGCGCGAGCGACGCCGGAGCTGATGAAGAATTCGCTGTCCAGGACCGTCCCCGGAGGGTTCAGGAGCCGGCCGATCACCTGGACGTGCTGATCGTGGTCCGGACCCGTCCAGACGGCCAGGTAGTGACCTCCCGAAAAGGCCGCGGCCGGCGAGCTCTGTGTTCCCGGCGTCGTCTGGTTGACCCTGATCTGGGGCGCCAGCGGCGGCACTGCCTGACTCCGCAAAGGAGCGGTACCGAGAAGCCCGGCCAGAAGCAGGACGACGGCGAAGTGTCTGCGGTGCATGGAGCCTCCTCCCCTCAGGGTCTGGTTCAGAACGTCCGGGGGTCCGCCCGGCTGGCGGCAGTCCCGCGGGGATGCATCGGATTCCTTCCTCCATGCATACGTTTCAGAACGCCTGGGTGTCGGCCCGGCTGGCGAGGGTCCCCTTGGGATTGTGGTACGTCTTGACCTCGCCCGTCTCCGGGCGGGTGACGGTGATCGTGTAGTCGACGTCGGAGAGGGCGCCGAAGAAGACCCAGAACCTGCCGTTGACCGCGCGGCCGTCCAGCACCTTGACCATCAGCTCCAGGTTGGAGTCATTGAAGAACCAGAAGGCGCCGGTGTCCGAGGTGAGGGGCACGGCCGTGGCCTGCCCGGCGAGACCCGAGCGGGGGTCGGTGAAATCGACGCTGACCGTGAAGTGACCGGAGGCGAGGCAGAGGGTGGTCGGCGGCCCGGCGGCGACGGGCAGGCAGCCGACGAGGGGTGCCGTGGCCGCGAGGGACGCCGCCGACGTCGCCGTGTCCGCCGTGTCCGCGGGGGGCGCCGCGGGGAAGGCGTCCACGTCGGCCCGGCTGGCGAACTGGAACGGCGGATTGTGATAGCTGCGCTCGGCGCCGGTGAGGGTATCGGTCACCGTCAGGGTGTACTCGACGTTGGAGAGGGAGCCGGCGTAGACCCAGAAGTGGCCGTTGACGGCGGTGCCGTCGAGCACCTTGACCATCAGCTCCAGGTTCTGGTCGCCGAAGAACCAGAAGGCGCCGGTATCCGCGGTCAGCGGCCGGGGGTGACCGGTGCCGGCGTCGCCGTTGAAGGGGTTCTTCCAGTCGACCCGGGCCTGGAACCGGCCGCCGGGGCCGAGGCAGAGGACGTCGGAGCCGGCGGCGCAGCGGGCGGGGCCGAAGATGCGGGCGGCGATGCCCAGGGCGCTGCCATCCCGGCCCGGGATCGGCGGCGGGTTCTCGAACGGGGTGTGGAATTCAAAGCCGCTGTTCCAGGCCACGGCAAAGCCGCCCGTAGCCGTCGTTACCACGACCGGATCGGTCGCCGGGAAGGCCGGATCGGAAATCATGAAGGGCCCCGCGGAGGGCGCCAGGTCGGGACCGAGGATTCTTGCCTGGATGGTCCAGTCGGTCCAGACCACCAGGTTCCTGCCCTCGGCATCGATCGCGACGGCGGGCACGTTGCCGTCGATCCGGTTTGGCGCGACCGCAACCTCGGGGCCGACGGGCGCACCCGCCGCGGACAGGCGCCGCGCCAGGACCTCGTCCGGCGAGGTCCAGACCACGGTCGCGGTGCCGTCGCTCGCGAGCGCGGCCGCGGGGTTGGTATCGAAGCTCGCTCGCGGACCGTCGACCCGCGTCACGCCGGACCAGGCGCCGGTCGGGCCGTCGTAGCGCCGGGCGTCGACTCCGCCCTGGAAAATCTCCTGCCAGACGACCAGGAAGCCGCCATCGGCCGCAGCCGCCAGCCGGACACCGCGAAGGGTCTGCCGGGAGCTCGCGGTCACCTCTTGGACGCTGCCGAGACTCCGATCCTGAAGGTCGAAACGTTGGACGAGAACGGTGTCGCCCTGCGGGTTGGATCGCAGCCAGGCCACGGCGAACGAGCCATCGCGGAAGACGGCCACGTCCGGCGAGGCGAGAAAACCGAAGGGCTCCGGGGCGCTGACCCGTATCTTGTCGCCCAGCGGCGCGCCCGCGCCGTTGAAGCGGCGGGCACAGAGGTTCGAGCCGGTCGACCAGACCAGCACGAGGCCGCCGCCGGCAGTGGCGGCGATCCGCGGCCTGTCGAAGGTTTCAGGGACCGGGTTCAGCCACAACTCGGGCCCCAGGGAAGCGCCGGACGGATCGAAGCGCCGGGCCTTGATGCCAAAGGGCGGCTCCCCGCTCTCCTCCCACGTCACCCAGAGAACGCCGGAGGCGCTGACGGCCATGGCCGGAAAGCCCTGGCTGCCGCTGGTGAACGTGTTGACGAGGAACTCGGCCCGCACGTCCGGGAGCGGGATCTGCCCCGGCGAGGGCGAGGCGGCGAGAGCCCCGGCGAGGACCAGGGCGGCGGCAAGGTGTTGGCTGCGCATCGAGCTCCCTCCAAATCGGATCAGAACGCCTGGGTATCCGCCCGGCTGGCGAGGGTGCCCTTGGGGTTGTGGTAGGTCTTGACCGCGCCGGTCGCCGTGTCGGTGACGGTGATCGTGTAGTCGACGTCCGAGAGGGCGCCGAAGAAGACCCAGAATTTGCCGTTGACGGTCCGGCCGTCGAGCACCTTGACCATCAGCTCCAGGTTGGCGGCGTCGAAGAACCAGAAGGCGCCGGTGTCCGCGGTGAGGGGCAGGGCCGTGGCCTGGCCGGTGGCGCCGGTGCGCGGATCCGTGAACTGGACGCCGACTGTGAAGTGGCCGGCGAGGGAGAGAGACGCGGAGGAGCCGGCGGCGAGCGCGGCCGGCGCAATCGGAAGATCCGGCGCGGCCACGGACGCTGTCTCGGCTCCGGCGGCTGCCGCCGGGAAGGCTTGGACGTCGGCCAGGCTGGCGAACTGGAAGGGCGGGTTGTGATAGGTGCGCACGACGCCAGTGGCGGTGTCCGTCACCGTCAGGGTGTACTCGACGTTCGAGAGGGAGCCGGCGTAGATCCAGAAATGGCCGTTGACGGCCGTGCCGTCGAGCACCTTGACCATCAGCTCCAGGTTCTGGTCGCCGAAGAACCAGAAAGCGCCGGTGTCGGCGGTCAGCGGCAGGGCGTGGCCAATGCCGGCGTCGCCGTTGAACGGGTTCTTCCAGGCCACTCGCGCCTCGAAGCGGTCGTTGGGGCCCAGGCAGAGGACGTCGGAGCCGGCGCAGCGGGCGGGTCCGAAGAGGCGGGCGGCGACCCCCTGAGCGCTCCCGTCCCGACCCGGGATCGGCGGGGGGGGCAGGAATTCGAACGGGGCGCTGAAGTCGTAGCCGCTGCTCCAGGCCACGGCGAAACCGCCCGCAGGGGTCGTCGCCACGCTGGGGGCGGTCGCGGGGAAGGCCGGGTCGGCCACCGGGAATGCAGGGCCCGCTGGCGTCAAGTCGCTCCTCAGGAGCCGCCCGTGCAGCATCAGGGTCTGGTCGCCCCAGACCACGAAGACGTTGCCGTCCGCGTCGGCGGCAATGGCCGGCGGGGAAACGAAGAACGGAGTCTCTCCGATCCTGATCTCGGGGCCGGCGGGCGTCCCCACGGGGCTCAGACGCCGGCCGAGGACCGCGTTGCTGGCGATCCAGACCACGGTGGCGCTGCCGTCGCTCGCCACCACCGCTGAGGGTTCGGAATCAAAGATCGACAGGGGACCGTCGACCCGCGCCGCGGCGGACCAGGTGCCGCTCGGGCCGTCGTAGCGCCGGGCGAAGACGCCGCCCGTCTGCACGTCCTGCCACACGGCCAGGAAGCCGCCGTCCGCGGCCCCGGCCAGACGCACGGCGGCCAGCATTTTCGGCGGCCCGGAAACCACGGTCTGGGCGAGTCCGAGCGGCCTGCCCTGCGGGTCGAAGCGCCGGGCGAGGACGGCGTCGCCGAGCACGTCCGACCGCACCCAGGCCACGGCGAACGAGCCGTCGGGGGCCATGGCGATGTCAGGGAAGTAGATGGAAGCGAAGCTCAGCGACGGGTCGACTCTCAGCTCGCCACTCAGGGGGGCTCCCTCGCGGTCGAAGCGGCGGGCCCAGACGTCCGGCGAGTCCGCCCAGACGACCACGAAGCCGCCGTCGCTGGTGGCACCGATCCGCGGGCCGGGGAAGGTGCCGGAGAAGATCGGGGTACTGAGGCCGGCGTGCACCCACAGCTCCGGCCCCAGCGGCGAGCCGGACGGGGCGAAACGCCGGGCCTTGATCCCGAAAGGCGGCTGGCCGGCCTCGAACCAGGAGATCCACAGAGTGCCATCTGGGCTGGCTGCCACCGCCGGGAGGGTCTGATTACCTCCGGTGAAGGTGTTCACCACGAATTCGGGTTTCACGTCCGGCAGCGGCTGTCCCATGGTGGGGACGGCGAGAGCTCCGGCGAGGACCAGGGCGGCGGCGAAGTGTTTGCGGTACATTCGAGCTCCTCCCAAGAATCGGATCAGAAAGCCGAGGTGTCCGCCCGGCTGGCGAGCGTCCCCGGGTCGTTGCGATAGGTCTTCTGCTTCCCGGTCTCCGTGTCGGTCACCGTCAGGGTGTAGGCGACGTCCGAGAGGGCGCCGAAGAAGACCCAGAACCTGCCGTTGACGATCCGGCCGTCGAGCACCTTGACCATCAGCTCCAGGTTGGCCGGACCGAAGAACCAGAAGGCGCCGGTGTCCGCGGTGAGGCCGTGGGCCTGCCCGCGTCCTGCGCCGCCGGTGCGGGGATCGATGAAGTCCACCTCCACCCGGAACCGCCCGCCGGCCAGGCAGAGGGCGTCCGCGGCGCAGACGCCGGCCGTCTCGAACGGCGGCAGCACGGAGGAGGCGACCTTCGGCGCGGTATCCGGGAAGGCGGAGACGTCCGCCAGACTGGTGAATTGGCCCGGTGCGTTGTGATACGTCCGCACCCGTCCGGCGACGGTGTCGGTGACCGTGATCGTGTACTCGACGTTGGAGAGGGCGCCGGAGTAGAACCAGAAATTGCCGTTGACGGCGCGGCCGTCGAGCACCTTCACCAGCAGCTCCAGGTTGGCCGGACCGAAGAACCAGAGGGCGCCGGTGTCGTCCGTCAGGGGCACGGGGTGACCGCTGCCGGTCTGGCCGTTGGAGGGATTCTTCCACGCCACCTCCACCTGGAAACGGTCGCCGTTCAGGCACAGGCGGGTGTCGTCGGGCCGGCAGCCGCCGAAGGTGAAGCGCTGGCCGAAGACGCCGAGGGACCCGATCTCCGGAGTCGGCGTGCCGGGAGCCGGGACCTCGCCCTCGCCGCCGGCCCAGAGGGCGACGAAGCGGTCCTGGGAGTCCACCGTCACGGCCGGCTGGGTCTGGTCGCGGGGGAAGCGGGAGTTGACCTCAAAGGCCTCGGTCAGCGGCTGCCAGGAGGAGTCGAACAGCCGGCCGAACACGGCGGAGTCCGGGCTGTGGCGGTCGGTCCCCGGCCAGAGCACCAGGACGTCGCCGTGGGAATCGAGCACCGCCGCCGCCGGGTTCGTGTCCGCCCCTTCGCCGGTGACGAGGGTCTCGGGGCCGAAGCGGGTGCCCAGGGCGTCGTAGCGCTGGGCCCGCACCTCCACCGTGGCGCCGATGGGGCTGGCCGGGAGGAAATTGCTCCACACTACGGAGAAGCCGCCGTCGCCGTGGGCCAGGGGTTGGGCGCTCTGGGCCTCGCCGTTGCCGTGGTTGTCGGTGTCGACGTGAAACTCGGGGCCCCGGGGCTGGCCGCTGGCGTCGAGGCGCCGGGCCCAGACGTCGGGATTGCCCGTCTCCCGCTCGTCCACCCAGGTGACGAGGACGTCGCCGGACCACGGGTCGAGGGCCAGCCGCGGCCGGCGCCGCGCCCCGGCGATCACCTCGTTGGCCGGGGACGCGCCGCCCACGGCCCGGCCCTGGGGGTCGAGCCGCTGAAACAGGATGAAGGTGCGCGTCGGCGTGGTGGCCCGCCAGACCACCTGGAGGCTGCCCGCTTCGTCGTAGACGGCGTCGGGCTCGAGGAGGAGCTCGCCGGTCGCGTTGTAGGGCAGGCCGATCCGGTCCAGCGGCTGGGCGATGGCGTTGAAGCGGCGGATCCAGATGCCGTCGGAGGAGGAATAGACGATCGCGAAGCCGCCGCTCTTGCCATCCATGGCGATCCGCGGCAGGTCCTGCCGTGCAAGCCAGGCCGCGGGTATGGGCGGATCGTCGACCCGGATCTCTGGGGTGAGGGGAGTGCCCGCGGCGTCGAAGCGGCGGAGGAAGAGGCCGCGCAGCTTGTCGATCCAGAGCGCCACGAAGTTGCCGTCGGCGTCGGTGGCCACCGCGGGATGGAGCTGATCGGAGAGGGCGTAGGTGTTGACCTGGAAGGCCGGGCCTTGCGGCTGCCAGGTGAGAGCGGCCCGCGCCGGCAAGGCGAAGGTCGCGCCCAGCACGAGGGCGAGGAGAGTCTTCGAAGTCCTGCGGAGAGAGCCTGCGACCATGGCGAAGCCTCCGACACTGAAGTGATGATGCTATCGTAGCATAGAAACGGCGGACCGGTGAATGCCCTGCAAGAGATGGCCGGGACGGCGAAAACGTTGCGCCGGATGAGGCGACGAGCCAGCTTCGCCGCAGGCCGGCCATTCTTGACACACTGCGGCATCGGTCCCTACGATGGGGCCCATGACCCTCATCGAAGCCGACACCCGCGCGAAGACCGCCCAGATCATTCAGACCGGCCCGCCTCCGGGCGCCCTGGCCGTCGAGGAGGGGATCGCCTGGCTGCGCCTGGACGATCCCGGCAAGCGAGTCAACACGCTCTCGAGCCGGCTGATGACCTGGTTCGAGGAGCAGATCGGTGCGCTGGGTGCGCTGGCAGGCGAGCGGCCCCAGGGGCTGGTGATCTACTCCGGCAAGCCCGAGACCTTCGTCGCCGGCGCCGACCTGGAAGAGCTGCTGGCCCTCCAGGACCCGGAGTCGGTGATCGCCCTGCTGCAGCGCGGCCACGAGCTGATGGAGCGCCTGGCCGGGCTGCCGTTCCCCACCGTGGCGGCGATCCATGGCGTCTGCCTGGGGGGCGGCCTGGAGCTGGCCCTCGCCTGCCGCCTGCGGGTGGCGACCGAGCATCCCAAGACGAAACTGGGTTTCCCCGAGGTTCAGCTCGGGTTGATCCCCGGCCTCGGCGGCACCCAGCGGCTCCCCCGCCGGATCGGCGTGCCGGACGCCCTCGACCTGATCCTCACCAGCAAACAGGTGGACGCCCGCAAGGCCCGGCGCCTGGGGCTGGTGGACGACACCTGCCATCCGGCGGACCTGCGCACGGCGGCGGAGCGGCTGGTGCGGGAGGGCGCGCCGAAGCAGGGGAAGCCGCGGCCCCTGGCCTCGCGGGCGGGGGACCTCCTGGCCCGCACGCCGCTGGGCGGCAAATTCGTCTGGGACAAGGCGCGCGCCGGGGTGATGGCCAAGACCGGCGGCCACTACCCGGCGCCGCTGGTGGCCATCGACGTCGTCCGCGAGGGGCTGAAGCTCCCCCTGCGCCGGGCGCTCGACCTCGAGGCCGGCGCCTTCTCCGAGCTGGTGGTGTCGGAGACGGCCAAGAACCTCATTTCCATCTTCTTCACCAAGAACGACGTCGAGGCGCGGGCGGCGAAGCTCGGCCGCAAGGCGCGGCCGACCCTGCCAGGGGCCACCGTGGGCGTCCTCGGCGCCGGCTTCATGGGCGCGGGCATCGCCCAGGTGCTGGCTCAGAAGGGGGTGCGCATCGTCCTCAAGGACCGCGACCTGGCGGCGGTGGGCCGCGGCTACGCCTTCTGCCAGCAGCAGCTCCGCGAGCGCGTGAAGCGCCGCCGCTCGACCGAGGCGGAGGCCAAAGCGGCCATGGGGCGCATCCTCCCCACGGCCGACTACGACGCGTTGCGGCGGGTCGACCTCGTGGTCGAGGCCGTGTTCGAGGACCTGGAGGTCAAGCGGGCGGTGATCCGCGAGGCCGAGGCCGTGGCTCCGCCGGGGCTGATCTTCGCCTCCAATACTTCGTCGATCCCCATCGGCAGGCTGGCGACGGCGAGCCGCCGGCCGGAGAACGTGGTGGGCATGCACTTCTTCAGCCCGGTGGCGAAGATGCCGCTGCTGGAGGTCATCCGCCACCCTGGAACGTCGGAGGAGACCCTGGCTACCACGGTGGAGCTGGGGCGGACCATGGGCAAGACCGTGATCGTGGTGGGCGACGGTCCGGGCTTCTTCACCAGCCGGGTGCTGGGCACGATGCTCAACGAGGCCGCCTGGATGCTGGCCGGCGGCGCGCGCATCGACCAGGTGGATCGGGCCATGACCCGCTGGGGCTGGCCGGTGGGTCCCTTCGCCCTGATGGACGAGGTGGGGCTCGACGTCGGCGCCCATGTGGGCGAGATCATGCGCGAGGCGCTCGGCGAGCGGGTGGCGCCGCCGCCCGTCTTCCAGCGCATGCTCGACGACCGCCGGCTGGGCCGCAAGGCGAAGCGCGGCTTCTACCTCTATATAGAGGAAGGGAAGGGGAAGAAGGGAACCCGGCCGGTGGACGAGGCCGTCTACCCCCTGCTCGGCTGGCGGGAGGCGCCCATCGGCGACGAGGAGATCGTGGAGCGCTGCTGGCTCCAGATGCTCAACGAGACCGCCCGCTGCATGGAGGAGGGAATCATCACCAACCCGGCGGACGTCGACGTCGGCGTCATCTTCGGCTTCGGCTTCCCCCCCTTCCGCGGCGGCCTGCTGCGCGAAGCGGATCGTCAGGGGCTGCCTTGGGTGGTGGACAAGCTCGAAGGCTACGCCGGCTGCTACGGCGAGCGCCTGCGCCCGGCGGATCTGCTGCGGGAGATGGCGCGCAAGGGCGAGCGCTTCTACAAGACGCAGGAGTCGTAGCGAAGCAATTTTCCACCCGGAGAGCGATCTTCTTCTGCTGCCGGCTGTCCGTTGTCGACCGCGTGCGATGAAAAATTGTACGCGTACAACGGAGCATCGTACGCGTACGATGGAAATGCGCCGCGTACAACGGAGCATTGTCCGCTTACGACGGAGCATCGTCCGCGTACAACGGAGCATCGTATGCGTACGACGGAAATGCGCCGCGTACAACGGAGCATCGTACGCTTACGACGGAGCGTCGTCCGCGTACAACGGAACGTCGTATGCGTACGATGGAAATGCGCCGCGTACAACGGAGCGTCGTCCGCTTACGATGGAGCATCGTATGCGTACAACGGAACATCGTATGCGTGTGATGGAAATGCGCCGCGTACAACGGAGCATCGTACGCTTACGATGGAGCGTCGTCCGCGTACAACGGAACGTCGTATGCGTACGATGGAAATGCGCCGCGTACAACGGAACATTATCCGCTTACGATGGAACGTCGTCCACGTACAACGGAGCATCGTCCCCGTACAACGAGCCGTTGACCTACCGGAGGTCGCCGTCCGGCTCGAAGATCTCCTCGACGGGCCGGCCGAACAGCCGGGCGATCTTGAAGGCGAGAGGGAGGCTGGGATCGTACTTCTCCCCCTCCAGGGCGTTGATCGTCTGCCGCGATACACCCAGCCGCCCGGCGAGCTCGGCCTGAGACCAGTCCTGCTCCGCCCGCAGCACCCGCAGGCGGTTCTTCACTGATACCGCTTCCGTGCGATCACCAGGCCGAAGAGATAGCAGAAGGGCAGCATTTCCCACAGGTTGCGCAGGTCCACCTGCTCCGGCAGAAACCCCCCGCGCTGCAGGAATCCGAGCAGGATCAGGAGCACCCCGGCGGTCGGGAACCCGATGGCCAGCGCTTCGAGCTGGATCCTCTGCTGGAGCTCGTCGAGGCGGCGCATCACCCGGACCTCTTCGAGGAGGAAGTAGACGCAGCCGGCCACCGGCAGCAACGCCACCGCGAGGCCGGACACCGGGCCCAGGGTCAGGACCTTCTGCATCAGGGTCGCGGCGACATAGGTGACCGCGAGGACGAGAGATGCCGCCAACAGCCGCGGAGCGGACTTGGGCCGGCAGTCGAGGGTCGAGGGCGAAGACGATGGCGTCATTGTGTGCACCTCTGAGGAAGGAAGGTTGTCCATGGCTTGAGAGTAAAGCGATGCGGACAAAATGTCAAGCGTGCTTTACGCGTCGCCGTGTGAGTTCCAGGAGTCTGCGCGCCAGAGATGCTGGACGGAGGGGGTAGAGACGCTCCCAGCCCGTTCACGACACCCGCCGCAGGCCAACGACGGCGGGACGTCTCCGGGGCGGGAGCCCCGACCGGATCAATCCCAATCCATGGCGGGGAGATTCGGGACCCAGCGTTTGAGGAACCAAGGGGTGCCGAGAGGCGGCATCGCCCCGTCAGAGGTCATCGTCGTTCGGGAGGCCGTGGCCGCTGCTGAGACGTCCCGCCGTCGACGTAGCCTGAAGGTCATCGTGAACGGCCGGCCGGGGCGCCCGTTTGGACCGAGCTGGCGATTGCTTAGCCAAGTCGCAGATTAAGCCCGATCAGCCTCGCATCCAGCCCAAAGTTTTCACAGATCGCCTCTTGGTCTCTAGGCCGCCTTCAAAAGAAACTCAACCTTCACCGCATCGAACGGAAAGACGATACCGCCGCCTTCCGCGCGATCGAGAACGCCAGCGTTGAGCAACGCGGTCACATCGCCATGCACGGCCTTGACGTCACGATGGACGCGCCGAGCGGCCTCGCGGATCGACACGGGACCGGCTCCGCACAAAGCCTTGAGCAACTGCCAACGCTTGGCAGTCAGTACTTGCCAAAGCAACTCTGGGGTGGCGAAGCTGATGCGGGCCGCCTTCTGCGGTTTGCCCGTCTTCCAAGAGTCGAGAAAGTCATCCATCGATTCGGAGGGCGTACGGACATCAAGAATCACCGTTTTCATCGTTCCACCTCGCAATGTCACCCTGGAAATCGGCGATCAACTGTTCTGGTGTTGTAAACCGATAGGCACTTTCGTCGCCGTCGAAGTGCCTATGATCGCCCTTGCCTGTGAAAGCTATACGCAAGCGAACAAGCAGAACGGCTTTCACATTGGAGAGGGTACCAACACCAGGCAGCGTTGTCAACCACTCCAACGCTCACTCGCGCAACGACGGCTCGCCGGAGCCAGGCTCGAGCTGGATCCGATCCTGCCTGCTGCGGGAGATGGCTCGGCGGGGGGAGAGGTTCTACAAGGGCTAGGGCACAGCCGGTCGATTCGGCCTACTTCTTCTCACCGCGGACCTTCTTGAGAAGATCCTCAAACTGGTCCGTGCTCAGTCCCATGGTTCTCTTATTGCTTTGAAGGATGTCCTCGCCAAGGTCGCGGTCCATCTTGATTACGACAGGCCGGGGACTCCCGGGGCGGGACATGATGAGGTGGTCGCCCTTGACCCGTGGATTGGAATAGCCGGCGAGAACGGCGACGTCCCGCAATTCCTGCCAACTTAGACGCTTCAAGCGTCTGCCACCTAGGCTTGGGCCGGCAGCAGGGCCGCGGCCTGATAGGCAGGAATCGTCAGATGAACCGAGAACGTATCGGGGGTCTCCCGCGGGAGAGAGGCGCTGACGTGCTCGTCTCCGGAGCGGATGGTTGCCGCATGGACCCGGTGAAATCCAACCTCCTGCAAGGCCTCGTCGAGCGTGCCGCGCTCGAGGCAATCCTCGATCCAGAGTCCGATGGCCTCTTCCAGGCACCGCTTGGCCTCCTCCTCGGTCTCGCCCTGAGAAAAAAGGTCCAGCGCGGGGCAGCCAGTCACCCACCTGTCCCCGGCCTCGGGTTTGACCGTGCAGATCAGATAGACGGAAAGCTCAACGGTATCATGCACATCCGGCTCCTCTCGCTTCGGAATCCATGAGACCGCATTATACAGGCTCCATCCTGCTACGCGTCTCTCGTCTCCTCTGGGGGGTGGTGTCCTAAGACTGTGTGGGTGGTAGAGGGGGACGCTAGCGCGCCGGGAGAATGATCCAGCCGGAGCCTTGGCACCCGGGGCCCCGTTCGGCCCAACGGGCCGGGAGAACGGAGCCCAGGGCTGAGGCCGCAGGCCGGATGCCCTGGGTGGAGAGATGACAAAAGCCTTGCGGCCTGAAAGGCCCGCGAGAGCTTTCCACATCCCACGCGTTGTCGAGCCGGGCTCTCGCGGCCTTTCAGGCCGCAACGCCACCTAGGAGCCTGCGCGGCAGAAACAAGAAGCAAGGACATCAAGGACTGCAAGGACAGCAGGGACAATAAAATACTGGACTTGGCATCGTTCTTCGTGTCTTTGAGGTCCTTGTCGTCCCTGATATCCTTTACGTCCCTGCTTCTTGTTTCTGCCGCGCAGGGCTCCTAGGCCTCTCTCGCCTCCCTCCGGGGGCTGTCTTTCTTTCCCCTGTTGTGGCAACTTAGTAAGGTTGCCCGGAGATCCCCCGATGCCCGACGCCAGTCCTCCCAGGATTCAGCCGCCGCCCAAGCGGCGGCCGCCGTTTCGCAACCTCCGCGTCTACGCCTTCGATCCCAGCCTGAACTGGCAGATCGACACGGCGGTCATCAACCAGATGACCCTCCAAGTGCCTTGGGAGGACCTGACGCCGGGACCGGTGGGGGAGTACCTGGAGGTGGTGGACGTCGATCCGGCCAGCGGCTGCTGCTATGCGCCGGTCGACCTGGAGGACCGCTTCCTGCTCGCTCAGGGCGGGCTCGATCCCGCCGAGGGGGACCCCCAGTTCCATCAGCAGATGGTCTACGCCGTGGCCATGACCACCATACGCAACTTCGAGCGCGCCCTGGGGCGGCGCGTCCTCTGGTCGCAGGCGGAGGAGGCCCAGGGCTACCAGTTCGTGCGGCGGCTGCGCATCTATCCCCATGCCATGCGCGAGGCCAACGCCTACTACAGCCCGTGCAAGAAGGCCCTGCTCTTCGGCTACTTCCCGGCCACGGCCGAAGGGCGGAACCTGCCCGGCGGCACCGTCTTCACCTGCCTGTCGCACGACGTGGTCGCGCACGAGACCACCCACGCCCTGCTCGATGGCCTGCACCGCCGGTTCGTGGAGCCCACCAACGTCGACAGCCTGGCCCTCCATGAGGGGTTCGCGGATATCGTGGCATTGTTCCAGCATTTCTCCTTCCCAGCGGCCCTGCGCGACCAGATCCGCAAGACGCGGGGCGACCTGGCGGGCCAGAACCTGCTGGGACAGCTCGCCCAGCAGTTCGGCGAGGCCATCGGCCAGTACGGCGCCCTGCGCGATGCCCTGGGCGAGGTGGACAAAGTGACGAAGCAGTGGCGGCCGAAGGAGCCCAAGCCGGCGGACCTCGCCGCCACCCGCGAGCCCCACGCCCGCGGCGCCATCCTGGTGGCAGCGGTGTTCGACGCCTTTCTCTCCATCTACAAGTCGCGCATTGCCGACCTGCTGCGCATCGCGACCTCCGGCACCGGCGTGCTCCCCCAGGGGGACCTCCACCCCGACCTCGTGGACCGGCTGGCGCGGGAGGCGTCGGCCACCGCCGCCCACGTGCTCAACATGTGCATCCGCGCCCTCGACTACTGTCCGCCGGTGGACGTCGGCTTCGGCGACTACCTGCGGGCCCTGGTCACCGCCGACCGCGACCTGGTGCCCGACGACGACCGCGGCTACCGCATCGCCATCGTCGAGGCCTTCCGCCGCCGCGGCATCTATCCCCAGGGGGTGCGCAGCCTGTCGACGGACAACCTCTGCTGGTCGGGGCCGCTGGACGCCGACGTGAACGAGCTGCGGAAGCTGCTGCCGGGCGTCGAGGACCTGCGCCGGCTCCCCCCCGACTGGTCCGTCTCCAGCGATCGCCAGAAGATCCAGCAGAACATGGAGACGAGCGCCAGGGCGGTCCACGACTGGCTGCTGTCGGACAACGGCCGGTCGATGGGCAGACTGGTGGGGCTGGCGATCGAGCCGACGGCACCCTTCTCCATCGAGCGCAGCCCGAAGAACGGCCTGCCGAAGTTCGAGGTCCACTCGGTGCGGCCCGCCCGGCGGCAGGGGCCGGACGGCCAGACGCTCTCCGATCTCGTCATCGAGGTCACCCAGAAGCGGCGCGGCTACCTGGACGCCGGCTTCCAGCAGAGGGTCGACACGGAGCCCATGGATTCGCCACCGCCGGAGGACTTCTGGTTCCGGGGCGGCTGCACGCTGCTGGTGGACCTGGAGAGCCGCGAGGTGCGCTACTGCATCGGCAAGGGAATCGAGAGCCCGGCCCGGCTGGAGGCCCAGCGGACCTTCCTCGGCGGACCGGCGGACGGCTCGCTGCATGCCACCTACTTCGGCGACCCGCGCCGGCAAGCCCCGGCCGAGCCCTTCGCCATGCTCCATCGCCCCGTGGAGGAGACGCCATGACCGATCCCGTGACTGCGCCGATGACCGCGCCGGCGGTGGGCGTCAAGGTGCGCATGTACCGGCAGGGGCTGGGCGACTGCTTCCTGCTGGCTTTTCCCTCCCGCCCCGGCCAGCGGCCGTGCTACGTGCTCATCGACTGCGGGGTCCTGCTGGGCACCGAGGACGCGGCAACGAAGATGAAGAAGGTGGCGGCGAGCCTCCGCGACGCCACCGGCGGGCGGATCGACGTGCTGGTGGCCACCCATCAGCACTGGGACCACCTGTCGGGATTCCAGCAGGCGAAGGAGATCTTCGATCAGATCGAGATCGGCCAGGTCTGGGTGGCCTGGACGGAGGACCCGAACGACGCCACGGCCAACCGCCTGCGAGCCCGGCGGGAGGGTGCGGTGCGCGCTCTCCACGCGGCGGCGCAGGGGCTGCGGCTGGGCGGCGACGAGGACGGCGCCGGAAACCTCGAAGCGGTCCTCGGGTTCTTCGGCGAGCTGGGGGCGGACGGCCGCCCGTCGGCCATTCAGCAGGCGATGGCGTACGTTCTCGGACGGGGGAACCCGCCGCGCTACTGGCACCCTGGCGACCGGCCGGAGCTGCCCGGAGTGGACGGCGTCCGCGTCTACGTCCTCGGTCCGCCGCGGGACGAGACCCTGCTGCGGCGTTCGAACCCCACGAGCGCGGGCGAGGTCTACGAGCAGCGGATGGCCCTCGCTCCGGAGACCTCCTTCTTCGTGGCGGCGTTGGCCGCCGCGGAGGCCGCGAAGGCCGGCCCCGCCCTGGCGCCGGAGGAGGAGGAGCTCAAGAAGCTGAGCTTCCCGTTCGACAAGACCTTCCGGGTCCCCGTGGAGACGGCCCGCCAGGACTCGTTCTATCAGGAGAGCTACTTCGGCGTCGCCGGTCAGCCTGGCGAGAAGGACCTGGCCTGGAGGCGGATCGACACCGACTGGCTGGGCTCGGCGGGCCAGCTCGGGCTGCAGCTCGACAGCGACACCAACAACACCAGCCTGGCCCTGGCCATCGAGCTGGTGGGGAGCGGCAAGGTGCTCCTCTTCGCCGCCGACGCCCAGGTGGGCAACTGGCTCTCCTGGTTCGACCTCCAGTGGCCGCGGGAGGGGGAGCCCGGCAATCCGGTCACCGTCTCGGACCTCCTGCGCCGCACCGTCCTCTACAAGGTGGGGCACCACGCCAGCCACAATGCCACCCTTCAGGCCAGGGGACTGGAGCTGATGACCGACCCGGAGCTGGTGGCCATGATCCCGGTGGACGAGGCCATGGCCCACAAGCCCAAGGGGGGGAATCCCAAGGGTTGGGACATGCCCTTCTCGCCGCTGCTCCAGCGCCTCCAGGAGAAGGCGAAAGGGCGGGTGCTGCGCGCCGATTTGGGCGCCCCCCCGCAGCCCGCCAGCGTCGGCGCGGCGGAGTGGCAGGGCTTCGAGAAGAAGTGCGCCGTCACTCCGGACTACGTCGAGATCACGATCGCCGAGCCCGCTCCCCGGGTGCGCCGGCCACACCGGAAGACGTGACCGGCCATGTCCCCCGAATCGTCCGATCTCTGGTTTCCCCTCGCCCTGTTCGTCTTCTTCGCCCTGCTCAGCGTCCTGGGCGCCTACCTGGCCCTCAACGCGCTGCGCGGGCGCCGTGCGGCGATCACCGGTGCCGTGGCCACGGCCGTATTCTTCGCCGTCCTGCTGGCGGTGGTGCTGGCCCTGATGCGCACCGCCGGCCTCGTCCACTAGAATTGCCGGGATGTCCGACTCTGAAATCGAATTCGACCTCGAGCGGCTGGTCACCATCGAGACCTTCTCGTCCCCCTGGCAGGCCCAGCTCGCCCGCGCCTGCCTGGAGGCCGAGGGCATCCATGCCGTGATCGCCGACGAGCACTTCTTCCGGCTCTACGGAGCCCTCTCCGGCACCCTGGGCGGAGTCAAGCTCCAGGTCCGCCCCGACGAAGCCGAGCGGGCGTCCGACCTGCTGCGCAGCCGCCAGCCCATCCCGGAGATCTACCTGGTGACCGACGAAGACCTGCGCTCGGGGCTGCCGCCGGAGCCCGAGGAGCCCGAGAGCCTGGTCACCGTGGGCCGTTTCGCCACCCCCTGGGAGGCCCACCTGGCCCGCACCCTGCTGGAATCCGAGGGGATCGACGCCTGTGTCCTGGAGGAGCGCCTGCCGCCGGTCAGCCTGCTCACCAACACCCCCCTCGCCCTGAACCGCGTCGAGGTCCACCCCGCCGACGCCGAGCGGGCCCTCGCCGTCCTGGCCGAGGTCGAGGAGATGGACGTCGAAGAAGAGGAAGGAATCTAGACCGGCCCCTCAGGACGACTGGACGTCCTTCAACGTCTCCTCTTTGATCGTCGCATCCAGCTTCTGCGTCTTCACCTCCTGGCGCAGCCGGCCGAAGGCGCTCATGTAGACATTGGCGATGGCCACCAAGCCGAAGAAGGCGACGAGGTATCCCCGCCAGTCGTCCAGCAGCAGCCGGTAGCGGGTGAGGATCAGGAAGAAGACCGTCACGTAGTGGCTGAAGCAATACTCGCAGGTGAACAGATAGAAGAACTTGCGGACGGTGAGGCTGCGGGCGTGCTGCGAGCGGTCCGCACAGTAATCCCGCGGCTCCTTGAAGATCTCCTCGTGCGTCACCGTCCACGCCACGCAGGCGATGGGCACTGCCAGCACGAACAGCCAGACGATCTGGAGGACCCATTGGGAGGAGTCGGGCGGGCTCATGGGGGGCCGTGCTGCAAGAAGGGGGCCGGCCCGATCCTTGCTGTCCCTCCCCGCGAGGAGGATTCAGCCTTGCCCGAACCCACCGTCAGCCCCTGGGACCCTCAAGACCCCCGCCGCGACCGCGACCCCCGGGAGCCGGTCGATCATCCCAAGCGGGACGAGCCCTGGAACGATCCGGACGAATCGCCGCGCGACCAGCCGCCCGCCGAGGATCCCGACGAGTCTCCCGGAGAGGACGAGCCGGTCCGCCGCGATCCGGACACGAAGGAGCCCGCCCGCCAGGTCGATTCAGTGTAGATCACCAGGAGCAAGGGCTGGGACGTTCGGGATAGAGTACCGGCCATGCTCAGCCGCCGGCGCACCGGCTCCACGCTCTGCCCGTCCTGCGGCAAGCTGGTGGGGGTCAACGACGAGGTCTGCCTGAACTGCGGGCGGAAGAGACCCGGGATGTGGGGGCTCACCTCGGTCGTCCGCAACCTCGGCCGGGACGCGGGGTTCGTCCAGTTGGTGATCGCGGGGAATGCCTTCCTCTATCTCGCCATGCTGGCCGTCGACCCCCAGCACATCCAGATGGGCGGCCTGTTCTCGCTGGGCGGCCCGAGTCAGGCCAGCCTGCTCCGCTTCGGGGCCAGCGGCGCGCTGCCGGTCTTCGGCCTCGGCCGCTGGTGGACGGTGCTCTCCGCCGGCTGGCTCCACGCCGGGTTGCTCCACATCGGGTTCAATCTCTACTGGATCCGCATCCTCGCGCCGGAGACGGCCGAGCTCTACGGCCCCGGCCGCATGGTGACCCTGTACACGGTCTCCTCAGTCTGCGGCTTCGCGGCGAGCAGCGCGGCGCAGCTCCTCCACCTGGGAGGCCTGCTGACGGTGGGAGCCTCGGCACCGATCCTGGGCCTCCTCGGCGCCATGGTGGCCTACAGCCGGCGCACCGGCAGCGGCGTGGTGGGGAGGACGGCGTGGAGCTATGCCATTTACATGATCGTCTTCGGTTTCCTCAGGCGGGGGGTGGACAACGCAGCCCACATCGGCGGCTTCGCCGGGGGCTTCCTCGCCGGCTACGTGCTGGACCCGCGCCAGCCCGAGACCGGCAACCACCTGATGGGCGCCATCGTCTGCATCCTGGCCACGGTGGCGGCCATCGTGGCCTCGCTGGTGATCCCCGTATCCTAGGGCCTGCGCCATAGGCAGCTTCGGTGCAGGAAAACAGGGACTCCAGGGACTGCAAGGACAGCAGGGACACGAAGAGTATACCGAGACCGGAATCTTATCGTCCCTGCTGTCCCTGGCGTCCCTGTTTTCCCTGGCTTCGACTTTCGTAGCCCCCTACTCTTCCGGCACGATCCCCAACTCCTTCGCCCGCCGGCGCACCTGGTAGGCTTCGCGGGTCTCCTGCGAGCTGAAGCGCTCCTCCTGCCAGGGATCGCCGTAGGTGTGGTAGCCGTTCTCCTCCCAGAAGCCGCGCTGGTCCGCGGAGAGGAGCTCGACGCCGTTCGCCCACTTGGCGCTCTTCCAGGCGTAGAGGTGGGGCACCACCAGGCGCAGCGGACCGCCGTGGTCGAGGAGCAGCGGCCGGCCGTTGTGGGTGTCGGCGAAGAGGGCGCGCTCGGAGAGGAAATCCTCCAGGGGTAGGTTGGTGGTATAGCCGCCATAGCAGTGGACCATGACGTGCGAAGCTTCAGGGTGAACCCGCACGTGGCGGAGGAGCTCGCGGGTGGCGAACCCCTCCCAGCCGTTGTCCAGCGTCGAGAAACGGGTCACGCAGTGAAAGTCGGCCGTGACGTGCACCCGCGGCAGAGCCTGAAGCTCCTGCCAGGAGAAGGTCTTTTCGTCGTCCACCAGGCCGAAGACGCGGAAGGTCCACTTCTCCGGCTCGACCTGCGGCGTGCGGCCATAGGTGAGAACCGGCCACTTGTCGGTGACGTACTGGCCGGGGGGAATCCGGTCCTTGCCGGTGTGCGGGGTGTCGTTCATGATCCCTCCCTTTCCAGATGAGGATACATGCCCTCTCCTGGCTCCGGCATTCATGACCGACTTCGTCTTCTTTACACCCTGCCCCCTGTCTGCTACGGTGTTTCGACCATGCGCACGGTCGCCCTCGCTCTCGAACATCTGGCTCCCGCTCTGGACCGGCGACGGCCCGTTCACCTCCTGGAGCTGATCGGCAATACGCCGCTGATCGACCTCTCGGAGCTGACGGGCAAGGCGGGGGTGCGGCTCTATGCCAAGGCGGAGTCCGCCAATCCGGGCGGCTCGGTGAAGGACCGGCCGGCCCTGTCGATGGTGATGGACGCTCTGCGCCGGGGGCTGTTCACGGGCGGCCGGCGACTGCTGGACGCGACCTCGGGTAATACGGGGATCGCCTACGCCATGATCGGCGCGGCGCTGGGGATCCCGGTGACCCTGGCCCTGCCGGACAGCGCGAGCCCCGAGCGCAAGCGCATCCTCAAGGCCTACGGCGCCGAGCTGCGGATCACCGATCCGCTGGCGGGCAGCGACGGCGCCATCCTGGAGGCGCGGCGGCTGGTGGCCGAGGAGCCGGAGCGCTGGGCCTATCTCGATCAGTACTCGAACCCGGAGAACTGGCGGGCCCACTACCGCACCACCGGCCCGGAGATCTGGGAACAGACGGCGGGGGAGATCACCCACTTCGTCACCGGTCTGGGCACGAGCGGCACCTTCATGGGTGTCGGCCGTTATCTCAAGGAGACTTGCCCGGCGGTGCGCCTCGTCTCCGTGGAGCCCGACTCGCCGTTCCACGGCCTGGAGGGGATGAAGCACATGGCCTCCGCCATCGTGCCGCCGATCTACGACCCGTCGCTGGCGGACGAAGCCCGGGAGCTGCCGACGGAGAGGGCCTACGCCATGGTCAAGCGCCTGGCCCGGGAGGCGGGCCTGCTGGTGGGCATTTCGTCGGGAGCCAACGTCGCGGCGGCCCTGGACGTCGCCGCGGGCCTGCAGCACGGCACGCTGGTCACCGTGCTCTGCGACGGCGCGGACAAATATCTGTCCGACCGTTTCTGGGAGGAGCCTTAAGAGTCATGTTCACCCTGGAGATCACGCCCAGCGATCGGCAGGCGGCCGAGGAGCATGCGGCCGCCAGCTACCCGGAAGAGTGCTGCGGCTTCCTGATCGGTCGTTTCAATGTCGCGACGGAGCTGACCGCCGTCGTGCGGGTCCTGCCGGTGAGCAACGAGCGCCAGGAGAGCCGGCACAACCGCTACCTGATCAGCCCCGAAACCGTGCTCGCCGCCAACAAGGAGGCGCGCGCTCTCGGCCTCGACGTCGTCGGCTACTATCATTCCCACCCGGACCATCCGGCGCGGCCGAGCGAGTTCGACCGTGACCATGCGTGGCCCGGGCTTTCCTACGTCATCGTTTCCGTCGAGGGCGGCAAGGTGGCCGACACCCGGAGCTGGCGTCTCTCCGACGACCGCGAGCGGTTCGAGGAAGAGGCGATCCAGCAGGCGATCGATCCGGCGGCCGAGCCTGCCACTCCCCTCGTTCCCTCCGGTATCCAGAAGGAGGCGGTCTAAGTGAGCGTCACGGTTCAGATTCCCACCCCCCTGCGCCGCTTCACCGGCGACCACGGCGAGGTCCAGGTCGAGGGGGCGACGGTCGGCGAGGCGATGCAGGATCTCACCCGCCGCCACCCGGCGCTCCAGCGCCACCTGTACGGCGACGACGGCGCGCTGCGCACCTTCGTCAACATCTTCCTCAACGACGACGACGTGCGGCACCTCCAGCGCGAGGGCACCCCGGTGGCGAGCGGCGACACGCTGTCGATCATCCCCTCGATCGCCGGCGGTGCCGGTGGAGCTCCCGGCGCCTCCGCCCTGCAAACGGCGCGCGAAATCGATGAGCTGCCAGAGCTGTCGCCGGCCGAGTTCCGCCACTACAGCCGGCACCTCATCATGCCGGAGGTGGGCACCGCCGGCCAGCGCCGGCTCAAAGCGGCGAAGGTGCTGACCATCGGCGCGGGCGGCCTGGGCTCCCCCCTCGGCCTCTACCTGGCCGCGGCCGGCGTCGGCACCCTCGGCATGGTGGACTTCGACGTCGTCGACGAGAGCAATCTCCACCGCCAGGTGCTCTTCGGTCGCTCCTCCGTGGGCCGGCCGAAGATCCAGGCCGCGACCGAGCGCCTGCGGGACCTCAACCCGCACATCAAGGTCGTCCCCCACGAGGTGCGCCTCGACTCGTCGAACGCCCTGGAGCTGTTCCGGGACTACGACATCGTCGTCGACGGCACCGACAACTTCCCCACCCGCTACCTGGTCAACGACGCCTGCGTGCTGCTGGGCAAGCCGAACGTCTACGGCTCGATCTTCCGCTTCGAGGGTCAGGTCTCGATCTTCTGGGGGGCACGGGGGCCGTGCTACCGCTGCCTGTTCCCGGAGCCGCCGCCGCCGGGGCTCGTCCCCTCCTGCGCCGAGGGCGGCGTGCTGGGAGTGCTGCCGGGGATCATCGGCTCGCTCCAGGCCAATGAGGTGATCAAGCTGATCGTCGGCGTCGGCGATCCGCTCATCGGCCGCCTGGTGCTGTTCGACGCTCTCAAGATGAAGTTCCGCGAGCTCAAGCTGCGCAAGGACCCGAATTGCCCCGTCTGCTCAGACCATCCGACGCAGACTTCGTTGATCGACTACGACCAGTTCTGCGGCATCGACCCGCACGCCGAGACGGTGGAGGAGGCGTTCGAGATCTCGGCCCCGCAGCTCAAGGCCTGGCGCGACGAGGGGCGGCCGTTGACCGTCCTCGACGTGCGCAACCCCCCGGAGTGGGAGATCGGTCGCCTCGAGGGGTCGACGCTGATCCCCCTGCACGAGCTGCAGGACCGGCTGGGCGAGCTCGATCCGGCCTCCACCATCGTGTCCCTCTGTCACACCGGCATGCGCTCGGCCCGGGCCACGAGCTTCCTGCGCCAGATGGGCTTCTCCCGCGCCATCAACCTCGCCGGCGGCATCAACGCCTGGAGCATCCAGGTCGATCCCTCGGTGCCGCGGTACTAGGCGCTCTCCGATTCAGACCCGTTTTTTGAGGAACCCCCTTGGAGCCGGGGGGTTCCGTAGGGGGTTCCGGCAAAGGAGAGGGGGACTTTTCCCCTTCGCTTTCGTGGATAATCCCCGGCATGCGCCAGCCAGCCCTCTGGATCGTTCTCGCTTTCACCCTCGCCCTCGCTCCGCTCGCGGCCCAGGAACCCGATGCAGCCGACGATGCCCCCAAGAAGGCGCCGGCCGCCAGGCACGAAGCCGCCGTCCCCAAAGTTGAAGACAGGCTGGTCACCACCCAGCACAAGGCGGTGATCGGCGGCAAGGAGATCCGCTACACGGCCACCGCCGGCACCCTGGTCCTGCGGGACGAGGAGGGGAAGGCCCGGGCCTCGATCTTCTTCACCTACTATGCCCGGGACGGCATCGCCGACCGCTCGAAGCGGCCGATCACCTACACCTATAACGGCGGCCCGGGCTCGTCCTCCGTCTGGCTCCACCTCGGCGCCTTCGGGCCCAAGCGGGTGAAGACGGATGACGAAGGGATGGCCCTGCCGCCGCCCTACGAGCTGGGAGACAACGGCGAGTCGCTCCTCGACATCACCGACCTGGTGTTCATCGATCCGGTGACCACGGGCTACAGCCGGGCCGTCCCGGGCGTGGACCCCAAGAAGTTCTATGGCGTCAAGGAGGACGCCGAGACAATGGCGGAGTTCATCCGCCTCTGGACCAGCCGCTTCGGCCGCTGGTCGAGCCCCAAGTTCCTGGCCGGCGAGAGCTACGGCACCACCCGCTCCGCCCGGCTGTCGAACGTCCTCCAGAGCCGTCACGGAATGTACCTGAACGGCATCGTCCTGCTCTCCTCGATCCTCAACTTCCAGACCGCCCGTTTCGACGTCGGCAACGACCTGCCGTACCCGCTGTTCCTCCCCACCTACACGGCCATCGCCTGGTACCACAAGCGGCTGCCCGCGGACCTTGAGGCCGCCGGTGTCGAGAAGGCGACGGCCGAGGCGCGCCGCTTTGCCCTGGGCGAGTACACGCTGGCCTTGGCCAAGGGCAACGGGCTGACTCCGGAGGAGTGGAAGGACGTCGCCGGCAAGGTCGCGCGCTACACGGGGCTGTCCGCGGACTTCGTCTCGCGCACCAACCTGCGGCCGCCGATCCAGGAGTTCGTCAAGGAGCTGCTGCGCGATCAGCGCACGACGGTGGGCCGCCTCGACGGCCGCTTCAAGGGGATGGACCGCGACGTCGCTGGCGCCACGGCCGAATCCGATCCCAGCTATGCCGCCATCCAGGGGACGTACACGGCGATGCTCAACAATTACGTCAGCCAGGAGCTGGGCTTCAAGAGCGACCTGCCCTACGAGATCCTCACCGACCGGGTCCGTCCGTGGAGCTACGACGAGTTCGCGAACTCCTACGTCAACGTGGCGGAGGACCTGCGCAAGGCGATGGCCCAGAACCCGGCCCTCAAGGTTTTCGTGGGCAACGGCTACTACGACCTTGCGACGCCGTTCTTCGCCACCGAGTACACCTTCGACCATCTCGGCTTCGAGCCCGCCTACCGGCAGCGGGTGAGCCTGCACTACTACCAGGCCGGCCACATGATGTACATCCGCCGCGCCGACCGCGAGCAGCTCAAGAAGGACATCGCCGCTTTCATGGCATCGGCGGGGGGCGGGAGCTAGGGGGGATCCGTCGACGAGGCGAGGGAGGGGGAGGCCAGCGTCTCCTCCTCCCGCCAGGCCGCCTTGCCGTCCGCGTAGTGCTCCCGCTTCCAGATGGGGATCTCGGCCTTCAGGCGCTCCAGGGCCGTGCGGCTCGCCTCGTAGGCGGCGGCGCGGTGGGGGGAGCCGACGGCGATGACCACGCTCGCCTCGCCCACCGGCACCTCGCCCAGGCGGTGGACGATCGCCACCCGCAGACCGGGAGCCGACGCTTCGAGGTCGGCCACGATCCGGCGCAGCCCCTCCAAGGCCATGGGGCGATAGGCGGTGTAGGTGAGCTTCTCGACCGGCCGTCCGGCGTGGCGGTCGCGCACCGTGCCCAGGAAGACCACCACGGCGCCCCGACCCGGGCCCGACACGGCGGCGACGGCGCTGCCGGTGTCGAGAAGGCCGTCGACCAGCTCGGCCCAGGGAGGCTCGCCGCTCCCGCCGGACACCGGCGGCAGCAGGGCCACCTCGGCGCCATCTCGCAAAGGCTCCTCGACGGAGACGACACGGCCGTCCACCGCCACCGCCAGCCGCGGCCAAAGGGGGACCATCCCCGGGTGCTCGCGGTCGAGCCGGGCGCGCAGATCGGAGACCCGGCTGCCCTCGGGCATCTCCAACTCCATCTCGGAAGCGCCCAGGGCGTCGCCGGCGCTGGCGAAGGCGAGCAGGTGGATCTTCATGAATGCTTGGAGATCAAGGGATACCGCTCCGGGTGCTCGATCGACTCCACGGCGAGGTCGACGTCGAGGTCGGGCCAGTAGAGGTGGTGAAGTTGCGGCCATTCTACGTTCAGGATGGCCGAGATCGAGGCATCTCGGAACCAGGGGAAACTGCTAAAAGCGAGGAACAGCTCCCGATCTCCCAGCAGGAGCCAGAAGCCATGCTGGGATATGTGGGTGACTTCAGCGTCCGAAGTGTTGCTGCCAAGAGCGCTTGATCTCATCTTCGTGCTCCCCGATCAAATTGGCGACGACCCGGAGATCGGCCGCCGTCAAGCCGTAATTCTGCGCCAGCTCGACCTCAGGTTCCAGCCAGAATTTTGCTTCTCCGTGTCCACAGTGGACGTGGATATGCGGTCTCGGTTCCTCCCGGGAGAAGAAGAAGAAACGAAACCCTCTCTCTCGGAAAATAGTTGGGCTCACGAGGGAATGCTAGCAGACGTGAACAAGGGCGGCCTGACCTGCCGCCCTCCTCATATCCTCATCCGAGAGGCGGCTCAGCGCTTTTCCGGCTCCCTCGTATCGGTGCTCACGGAATCGACCCACTTATCGAAGTCCGATTCGGCGCGGGTCTTCTCCCATCCGTAACGCTCCTGGAGAGCGCCGACCAGCTTGTCGCGGTTCCCTGCGGCGCGGTCCCAATCGTCGTCCGTGAGCTTGCCCCAGGTCCGCCTGGCTTCGCCCTTGAGCTGCTTCCAGCGTCCCTCGAGGATGTGTGTGGTGGCGGCCATGCTGACTCCTTTCAGTGGTTGCATTGGACCGGCCGATCTTGCCGCCGGCCGTCTCCAGATAAGTAGCAAGGAGCATGCCGCGTTGCGGCGTGGGACTCTTGCTGGGAATCTCCAGAACCAGTAAAATGAAGTTGCCTCCAAAAAGAAACAGCCCCCGTTTCCGGGGGACTGTCGGCCCAGTGGTACTAGCACTGGGGGGGCTGAGGGAAGTATAGGCGCACCGCGGTCCACTGTCAATACGTACCGAGCAGACTGAGAGGTAAGTGCTTGCCCCAGAGGGTGATGGGTTATGTGGACAGCTTCAATCTCTATTTTGGCCTGAGATCCAAGGGCTGGAGCAGGTTCTTCTGGCTCGACGTGTCCAAGCTGATAGACAGCCTGGCAAAGCCGGGTCAGATTGTTTCCGGAGTGCGCTACTTCACCGCCCCGCTCATCGGACCAAGCCAGAAGCAGAAACAGCAGAAGACGCTCTTGGATGCCTACGGAAGGCTTGAGGGTTGCTCCGTCTACTACGGCAAATACCAGAATACACTGCGGCGATGCGCTCACTGTGGGATCGAGATCGACGTCCCCAGCGAGAAAATGACCGACGTCAACATCGCGGTCGAGCTCCTCTCCGACGCTGTCCTGGACTCATTCGACGCGGCACTGCTGATCTCGGCGGACAGCGATTTGACTCCAGTAATCTTGAAGGTCAGGGCGCTTTTCCCGGGCAAGCGAGTCATTGCCGCCTTTCCCCCGGGCCGGTTCTCCCAGAGTCTTGCTCTGGCGGCACATGGCTATCTCGTGATCGGCCGCGCCAAGCTCGCCGCCAGTCAACTTCCCGACCAAATCAAGCAGGAGGACGGTTCGACTCTCGTGCGCCCTGAAGGCTGGAAGTGAAGTCCTCCCCATATAATGCCCCCGCTTCGCAAAGGGAGGGCTCGTGGCGATCCTGGAGAGCAAGGTCAAGCGGAACGAGGCGTTCGAGCGCCAGGCCGATCACTGGCGGCGCGAGGTGGAGCGGCTGCGCGAGCAGGAGGACCGCATCCGCCTGGGCGGCGGCCTGAAGGCGCAGGACAAGCAGCGCGCCCAGGGGAAGATGACGGCCCGCGAGCGGGTCGAGGCCCTGTGCGACCCCGGCGCGCCGTTCCTCGAGCTGGGGCTCTGGGTGGCCGACGGGTTCTATCGCGAGTACGGCGGCGCCCCGGCGGCCGGCGTGGTGGTGGGAATCGGCGCCATCCACGGCCGGGACGTGGTGGTGGTGGCCAACGACGCCACGGTGAAGGCCGGGGCCTGGTTCCCACTGACCTGCAAGAAGGTGCTGCGGGCGCAGGAGATCGCCCTGGAAAACCGGCTCCCCATCGTCTACCTGGTGGACTCGGCCGGCGTCTTCCTCCCGCTGCAGGACGAGATCTTCCCGGACAAGGAGCACTTCGGCCGCGCCTTCTACAACAACGCCCGCCTCTCGGCCGAAGGGGTCTTCCAGATGGCGGCCATCATGGGCTCCTGTGTCGCGGGCGGCGCCTACCTGCCGATCATGAGCGACGAGTCCCACATCGTGGAGGGGACCGGGTCCATCTTCCTCGCCGGCTCCCATCTCGTGCAGGCGGCCATCGGCGAGAAGATCGACAACGAGGAGCTGGGCGGCGCCATCGTCCAGTGCGACATCTCGGGCGTGGTGGACCACCGCCACCCCAGCGACGCGGCGTGCCTGGAGAAGATCCGCAGCCAGTTCGCCCAGCTTGCGCAAGGGCCCCAGGCACCCTTCGCCCGCCGCGAGCCCGTGGAGCCGCTCTATCCCGTCGAGGACCTCTACGGCATCATGCCCATCGACCGCTCGCGGCCCTACGACACCCACGAGGTGCTGGCCCGTCTGCTCGACGGCAGCGAGCTCGACGAGTACAAGGCCACCTACGGCCAGACCCTGGTCTGCGGCACCGGCTGGATCGACGGCTGGGCCGTGGGCATCGTGGCCAACCAGCGCTCCATCGTGCCGCGCAGGACCGGCACCGGCCCGTCGGACCGCGAGCTCCAGATCGGCGGCGTCATCTACTCCGACTCGGCGGACAAGGGGGCGCGCTTCGTCGAGCTCTGCAACCAGAAGAAGATCCCGCTGCTGTTCATCCAGGACGTGACGGGTTTCATGGTGGGGAGCCGGGCCGAGCGGGGGGGCATCATCAAGGACGGCGCCAAGATGGTGAACGCCGTGGCCAACTCGACCGTGCCCAAGATCACCCTCTTCGCCGGCAACTCCTTTGGCGCCGGCAACTACGCCATGTGCGGCAAGGCCTACGGTCCGCGCTTCGTCTACGCCTGGCCTTCGGCCTCCATCTCCGTCATGGGCGGCGACCAGGCGAGCAAGACCCTCGCCTCGATCCAGCTCAAGAACCGGGGCGCGGACGTGACCGAAGAGGAGAAGAAGCAGCTCCTCGACGAGATCAAGGCCCGCTACACCGCCGCCTCCGAGCCCCGCTACGCCGCCGCCCGCCTCTGGGTGGACGCCCTCCTCGACCCCGCCGAGACCCGCAAGATCCTCGGCCGCTCGCTCGCCTGCGCGGCGATGAACCCGCAGATCCCGGAGTTCAGGACGGGGGTGCTGCAGACGTGACCTATAGCGTTGAGGTGACTCCCGCCGCAGGGCGGTAGACCTGCGCCGTTTTGGTTCAGATCTCCAGTTCTTTCTTCAGCGCGGCCAGGGAAATCGTACCCTTCTCCTGGGCCTCACGCCGGGCCTCGCGCGCGTCTTCGAGGTCCAAGCGATCTTCCATCGCCTCCATGAGCTCGAGATCCTCCAGGGGAACGATCACCGCGAGCCCCTCACCGGCACGGGTCAGGACGATTCGCTCTTTGTCTCTTGCGACCCGATCGACGAGATCGGAAAGATCGTCTCCGGCTTCCAGGGTGGGCAGGGCTGCCATGGATATCTCCCTCGTCACAAGGTACAGTTTGACGCCTCCCTGGTCAACACCCCTCTCTCCTCTTGCAGTGGAGAGAGGAACGCATGCGCACGTGTCTGCCGTTGGAGGATCTTCTCCCCCTACCCTGTATCCCACCGCTTCAGGATGAGCTGAATTGAATCGCGATGGGTGCTCTCGTCGCGAATCAGGTCATCGAACTCCACCGCCAGGCCGTAGTGGCCCAGGGCCTCGGCCTGCCGGCGGCGCGTCACGTAGCGCTGGATGGTGTCGATCTCGTCGTCCAAGGCGTTGCGGAGCATCTCCCGGGCGTCCTTCGCCGGCTTGACCTCGGCCGGGATCGTGGTGGGTCTGCCGCCCAGGGCGACGATCTTGTCGGCCAGGATCTGGGCGTGGCCCAGCTCGTCCGGGATCTCCGCCTCGAAGAACTGCCGCAGCTCCATCCGCCACTGCCCCTGCACCTCGCTGGCGTAGGTGCGGTAGAGGATGACCGCCGAAAACTCATGGGCGAGGTCAACGTTGAGCAGCTCGAGGAACTGCTCCTGGGTCACCCCCGCGCCGCCATTGCCGCCATTGCCCCTGTCGGCGCCCCCGTTCTCGTCGTTCTTCTTCTTGTCTTTCTTCGCCATGGGATGTCCCCCCTCCTTTCACGCTGTTCCTGAACGGGACCAGCTTACACCCATGCTAATCTTCGGGGCCTCTATGAAGACCATTCGCATCGGCAACGGCCAGGGGTTCTGGGGGGACAACGTCGACGCGCCGGTGGAGCTGCTGCGCGGCGGCCCCATCGATTACATCGGCATGGACTACCTCGCCGAGGTGACGCTGTCCATCATGATGCGGCAGAAGCTCAAGAACCCGAAGCTCGGCTATGCCACGGACTTCATCGGCTTCATCCGCCGGGTGCTGCCCGAGCTCAAAGAGCGCAACGTCCGCATCCTCACCAACGCCGGGGGCCTCAACCCCCGGGCGTGCCGCAACCGCATCTTCGAGCTGGCCCGGGACCTGGGGGTCCAGGGGTTGCGGGTCGGCGTGGTGGAGGGGGACGACCTGCTGCCGCGCCTCAAGGACCTGATCGCCGCCGGCCATCCGCTCAAGAACATGGACACCGGAGAGCCGCTGGCGCCGATCGTCGACCGGGTGATGAGCGCCAACGCCTACCTGGGGGCCAAGCCGGTGGTGGAAGCCCTGCGGCAGGGCGCCCACGTCGTCCTCTGCGGCCGCATCACCGACACGGCCCTGGCGCTGGCGCCCATGATCCACGAATTCGGCTGGGGTGAAGGGGACTGGAACCTCCTCGCCGCCGGCACCATCGCCGGCCACATCATCGAGTGCGGCGCCCAGTGCACCGGCGGCAATTTCAGCCGCTTCTGGGAGGTGCCGGACCTCTGGAACGCCGGCTACCCCATCGTCGAGGCCCGGGAGGACGGCGCCTTCGTCGTCACCAAGCACGAGGGGACGGGTGGCATGGTGACCGTGGACACGGTCGGCGAGCAGCTCGTCTACGAGATGGGCGACCCCACGGCCTACATCACACCGGACGTCACCGCCGACTTCACCTCCATCCGCCTGCGCCAGGAGGGGAAGGACCGGGTGGAGGTCTCAGGTGTCGAGGGCCGGCCCAACACGCCGTCCCTCAAGGTCTCGGCCTCCTATCTCGCCGGCTACAAGGCCTCGGGGCAGATCACCCTCTCGGGTCCGCGGGCGGTGGAGAAGGCGAAGCTCGCGGCCGAGATCGTCTGGAAGCGCCTGGAGCGCGCCGGCGTCACCTTCGCGCCGGAGGACCGGGAGGAGGAGCTCCTGGGCACGGGCGCCTGTCTGCCCGGGATCTTCCAGGCGCCGGACGAGTTGCCGGAGGTCGTCCTCCGGCTGGGCGTCAAGGACCCGGAGTCCGCCAAGGTCGAGCGGTTCGGCAAGGAGATCGCGCCGCTGGTCACCGCCGGTCCGCCGGGAGTGACCGGCTTTGCCGGCGGTCGGCCTAAGCCGCAGGAGATCGTGGCCTACTGGCCGGCCCTCCTCGCCCGCGAGGAGGTGGAGAGCCGTATCCAGGTGACCGTGGAGGAGGCGTGAGCGATCACGCCCTGGCTCGCGCCTGGTATGGCGGCCTGGTCGCCGGGCTGCTGCCCATCCTCCTGCTCGGCTTCGTCTACAGCGCCCTCGCCGACCGCACCGTCTTCGCCCTCTGGGCACTGGTGGCCGGCACCCTCTGGGTGGTGCTGCTGCGCCAGGGGCTCGCCGCGGGCTGGCCGGCGCTGCGGCGGGCCGGCTCTCTCCTGCTGCTCCTCGCCGCGGCCTTCGCCGTCTTCGCGGCGCTGGAGTCCGCTCATGGCGAGATCCTCGACCTGGGGTTCCGGGCCGTGTTCCCGGCGGTCTATCATCCTCTCGCCACCCGGCCCGGGACGGCCGGCGTCCTGGCCGCGGTCCTGGGGGTTGCGGGGGCGGGAGTGCTCATCGTGGCGCTGGTCCGCCGTTATCCGCCGACATCCGCCGGCACCGGAGGAGAAATGACATGAGGGTCAAGCTCGGGCAGATCGCCCACGCGCGCTCGGGGGACAAGGGCGACGCCTCCAACGTCGGCCTCATCGCCCAGACGCCGGAGCTCTACCCGGTGATCCGCGAGCAGGTGACCGCCGAGCGGGTGAAGGAGCACTTCCGGGAGGTCTGTCGCGGCCCCGTGCAGCGCTATGAGCTGCCGAACCTCCTGGCCCTCAACTTCATCCTTCACGACTCGCTGGGCGGCGGCGGTACCGAGAGCCTGAAGAACGATGCCCAGGGCAAGACCCACGCCCAGGGACTGTTGCAGATGGAGGTCGAGGTCCCCGCCGGGCTGGTGGAGGCCGGGGGATGAGCGGAGAGGGAGGCGGGCGGGTTCAGGTGCGGCGGGAGGAGGATCTCCTGTGGGTGACGCTGAACGATCCCGACCGGGCCAACGCTCTGTCGCCGGCCATGATCGGGGAGGTTACGGCGATCTACCGCCGGCCGTGGCGCGAGGAGGGGGTGCGGGCCATCCTCCTCTCCGGCGCCGGCAGGAACTTCTCGGCCGGGGCGGACCTGGAGCACCTGCGCTCGCTGCGCGACGCGGGTCCCGAAGAGAACCTTCGCGACTCGCTGCGTCTGAAGGACCTCTTCGAGTCCGTCCTGCGCCAGGACGCCTTGACGATCGCCCTCGTCCACGGCGCCTGCGTGGCCGGCGGCTGCGGCCTCGCCACCGCCCACGACTTCGTGGTGGCCGCCGAGGACGCCCGCTTCCTCTACAGCGAGGTGCGCATCGGCTTCGTGGCGGCCCTGGTCGCCACCTTCCTCCCCCTGCGCCTGCGCGGCTCGGACCTCCGCGAGCTGCTGCTCAATCCCCAGTTCGTGGACGCCCGCAAGGCGCTGGAGATCGGCCTGATCAACCGCCGGGTGCCCGCCGAAGACCTGGTGGGCGTGGGCGAGGCCCTGGCCGTCCAGATCCTGGAGACCGGCAGCTCCGAGTCCATCGCCCGCACCAAGCGGCTGTTGCTCGACGTCCTCGGCCGGCCCTTGAGCGACTCCCTGGCGCTGGCCGCCGAGGTCAATGCCGCGGCCCGCGCCACGGACGACTGCAAGCGGGGAATCGCCACCTTCCTGGAGACCAAGAAGCCGCCCAAATGGAGATAGACCGGCGCCCATGAAGCTCATCCTCTTCGACATCGACGGCACCCTGTTGAGCTGCGGTCCCCAGGTGCGGCCGCTGTTCGCCTCGGCGCTGGAGGAGGTCTTCGGCACGGCGGGGGACGTGGATGGCTACGACTTCGCCGGGCGGACGGACCCCCGCATCGTGCTCGACCTGGTGATGGGGGCCGGTGTTGCGGAGGCGGACGCGCGGGCGAAGCTGCCCCGGATGCGGGACCTCTACCTGGAGCGCCTCGAGCGGTCGCTCGACCGGCATGGCATGCAGCTCCTGCCGGCCGTGGAGGAGTTGCTGGGGAGGCTCGCGACGCGGGATGACGTCGTCCTCGCCCTGCTCACCGGCAACTGGGAGCGGGGAGCGAGGACCAAGCTGTCGCGCTTCGATCTCAACCGCTTCTTCGGTTTCGGGGCCTTCGGCTGCGACGGCATCGACCGCTCGGACCTGCCGCCGGTGGCCCTGGAGCGGGCGGAACGGACCGTCGGGCGGCGGTTCCGCCCCGCGGAGACGCTGATTGTGGGCGACAGCGTCCACGACGTCTCCTGCGGCCGGGCCCACGGCATCCCCGTCCTCGCCGTGGCCACCGGCCTCACCCGGCCGGAGGCCCTGCGCGCGGCCGGCGCCGACTGGCTCATCCACGACCTGCGGGACGCCGGCCGGGCGGTGGGCTGGCTGGCCTAGCTCAAGCGGCCTGCCCGGCGGCCTCGACGAGGCCGCCGGCCTTCTTCCACTCCCCCATGCCATTGGTGAGCTCCACCACCCGATGAGCTCCCAGACCGCGCAGCGACAGGCTCACCCGGCGGATCCCGGGATCCTGCGGTCCGCTGCCGATGACGAAGAACTCGGTATGCTCAGTCGTGCCCGGCGGCAGAGCGGTCAGTCCATCGGGACCGGCCGGAACGGCTCCCGGGACATGCCCCTGGTTGTAGTCCCCCCGCCAGCGCGCGTCCACGACGCAGAACGGCGGGAAGGGGCGGCGCAGCCGACGAATCAGCTCCGCGGCGTGGGTCTGAAAGATCACCCCGTCGAAATGCGGGTCCATGGCACCCTCCTTGGTGTGCCCGGATGGTATCTCATGCGCGCCGGATCATGCGCCATGGACCTGCGACGTCCCGGGGTCTCGCCACGCCCCGCCCTCTCAGACGGTCCAGCAGCTTTTCGCCGTAGTTGCCGGAATCCTCGGAAGCACGGAGGAGCACGAGCCGGAAGTGCCTCCTCTGGGCGATCTCCCGCAGCACCTCGCCGCAGGAGGGGCATTGCCGCAGGAGGTGACGCACGAACAGCATGGCCTCAGACTGCGGGAGCTCGGACCGGAAGAATTGTTCTGCTGTGTCTCGCGAGAAGTGCTCGTCTCTCATTGCAAATTCCTCCCAGGGACGGTCCAAGTCGATCATCAGACCTCCATCAAATATTCGTTGCCGGTGAGCGGAATTCTGGGACAAAAAGAATGCGCGGGCTTGGACCACCGCTATCGTGGAAACCGAGAACGTCTCGCACCGACGCAGATTTCCTCGGGTGGATGAGGCCACCCTAATGAGAAGACCCTGAAAAAGATCTTAAAGGTGAGCTCGAAACCAGCGCTGAGTGGCGTTCAGGGCCTGGATGAGCTGGGGGGTGGGGCCGGCGAACGGGTGACGGCTGCCGAAGGTGTGGCTGGCGCCGGGGATCACCCGCAGCTCCTTCTCGCCGCCGGCCCGCCCGGCCAGCCGCCGGCCCTCCTCGACGGGCACGGTCTCGTCGTCGGCGCCGTGGACGATCAGCCAGGCGGCGCGCAGGGCCGGCGGAAAGCGGTCGGCGTCCGCGATGGCCGCCCAGGTCACCAGGGCTCTCACCCGGTCGCGCCAGGGGGAGCGGGCCGCGGCGAGGATGGCATCGCCGCCACCGCGGCCGTGGCCGAAGAGGCCCAGCCGGCGGCGATCCACCCGGCCGGGCGCGAGCGTCTCGCCGGTGGCGGCGAGGACGGCCAGCAGGTCCGCCAGCTCGTCCCCGGGCTGCATGCCGGTACCCGAGAGGTTGAAGCGGATGGCGACGAAGCCCCGCTGGGCGAGCAGAGTGGCCAGGTAGGGGAAGAACCCCCACTCCATGAACCCCTTGAAGCCGTGGCAGATCACCACCGTGGGCCGCTCGCCGGGAGCGGCGGGCAGGTCGATCAGGCCGTGCAGGGTGGACGACGGCGTCTCCAGGCGAAAGGGGATCGTCTCGTTCACATCATCCACGTTGGGGATTGTAGACTGAGGCCATGACGACCGCTCCGCAGACCACCACGCCGAAGCCCTTGCCCCTCGTCAAGCTCCATCAGCGGCTGGGAGCCGTCCTCGGGACCGTCGACGGCGGCGCCACCGCTCCCCTCCGTTACGGCCCGGTGGCCGGGGAGGTCCGGGCGTTGCGCGAGGGGTGCGGCCTCGTGGATCGCTCCTGGACCGGGCGCCTGGAGCTGCTGGGCGCGGATCGCCACCGCTTCCTAAACGCCTATGTAACCTGCGAGGTCAAGGGGCTCAAGTCCGGCGAGGGGGCCTACGGCTTCTTCACCAACCCGAAGGGGGGGATCCTCTCCGACGTCGTGGTGCTCGTCCATGAGGACCGCCTCTGGCTCCAGCTCCCCCCGGGACAGGAAGGTCCCGTAGCCGCCCACCTCGGCAAGTACGTCCTGTCGGACCGGGTGGAGGTGCGCCCGCTGGAGGACATGCTGCCCCTCTCCCTCCTCGGTCCCCGGGCCGCCGAGGTCCTGGAGACGGAGCTGCCGCCGACAGGAGACTGGCATCACGTCCGGGCCAGGGTCCACGGTACCGAGGTGGCGCTCCAGCGCACCGGCCGGCTCGGCGCCGAGGCCTGGACCCTGTGGGTGTCGGCCTCGATCGCGGGCCACTTGGTGGAGCGGCTGCTGGAGATCCCCGGCGTCGTCCCGGCCGGCTTCGAGGCCTTGGAGGTGCTGCGCACCGAGGCGGGCATCGCGCGTTTTGGCCGCGACTTCGGTCCGGAGAATTTCCCCCAGGAGACCGGGGCGGCGGAGGCGGCCGTGAGCTACACCAAGGGGTGCTACCTGGGCCAGGAGGTGGTGGCCCGCATCCACTACCGTGGCGGCGTGCAGAAGACCCTGCGGGGCCTCGACTTCGGGTCCGGCCCCGCCCCCGAGCCCGGAACCCCCCTCCTCCACGACGGCCGCGAGTCCGGCATCGCCACCACCGTAGTCGACTCCGCGGCCCTCGGCCGGCCCATCGGCCTCGCCATCCTCCACCGCCGGGCCGCGGAGCCGGGAACGCGGCTGGACCTGCCGGGCGGGGGGGTGGCGGAGGTGCGGGAGCCGTTCTAGGAAGAGCTCAAAGCAGAGACGATCTCATCCAACTCTCTGGTGAGACCGGGTAGATCCTGCGTCACGATCTGCCACAGAATGTCAAAGTCCACGTGGTCGTAGCCATGGATCAGCCGGTTGCGAAGGCCGATGAGCTGCGGCCATGGAATTTGGGGATACCTAAAGCGATCCGAAGGCGGTACACGGTTCGCGGCCTCCCCGAGAATCTCCAGCAGGCGGATCAAGGCGAGATTGAGCTTTCTGTCGGTATCGAGATCCGCTCGAACCTGCCCCTGCATCATCCCCACTGCCTCCCGCGAATAGTCCAGCATCTGACGCAGGCTGATCGCGGTCTCAGGCCTCGACATACTGGACCTCGGCCTCGGACAGCACCCGATCCCGGAAATAGGGGCTCAGGAAGCCTCGGGTGTTGAGGTCGACTTTGCGGCCCACGATCCCGGAAAGTTCCTGCTCCATGGACAGGAAGGCGAGCCCGGGCACGTGACCCGGCTCGAACTCGACCAGGACGTCGACATCGCTGTCGGGGCCGAAATCGTCCCGGAGGACCGAGCCGAAGAGGGCCAGCTTGCGGATGTGATTCCTCCGGCAGAAATTCTGGATCCTCTGGGGATCGATCTGGACCCTGGTAGCCATTCGCGAAGGGATCGTAGCAGACGGCGAAAGGCCGGAGAGTTTCCCCTCCGACCCTTCAGCCTTCCCAAACTTGGCCTAGACCGTGAACGAGGAGCCGCAGCCGCAGGTGCCGGCGGCCTTGGGGTTGTTGAACTTGAACCCCGCTCCCGCCATGCCGAGGACGTAATCGATGCTGGTGCCCTGGAGGTAGCGGGCGCTCACGGCGTCGACGTAGACGGTCAGGCCGCTCTGCTCGTACACCCAGTCGGTCTCCCGGGCTTCGTTCTCGTAGTCGAGGGCGTATTCGAAACCGCTGCAGCCACCGCCCCGGACGGCGACCCGGAGACCGTGGGAGGGATCGATTCCCTCCTGGTCGCGGGTGATCTTCACCATCTCGACCGCCTTGGGGGTCAGCGTGACGGGGAAGTCCTCCTGGGGTGCAGGAGCTTGCGGGGACGAGGTCGGGACCTGCTCGGTATTTTCCATTTGAAGGCTCCTTGCCCCGGTTGGCCACCGGGAGCATCTACCAAGATAGCGGGAGGGCGGAGGGCTTGTCAAATTCCGTGCGCCCTCCGGGTGCGTGTAAACTGGCCCCTCCGGCGCGTTATCGCCGGCGGGCCGGCACTCCGTTCAGCACCTCGGAAGAGATCCCAAAGGAAAAAGAGACGGAACCACGATGAGCGACATCTCGGCACGGCTCGCCGGGCTTTCGCCGCGGCGTCGCGAGCTGCTCCTGCGGCAGCTCGCCGCGAAGCAGGCTCCCGGGCCGGCGGACCGCATTCCTCGCCAGCCGCGGGACCCGCAGGAGGCCGGCCGGTTCCCCCTCTCCTTCTCCCAGCTCCGGGAGTGGATCCTGGAGCAGCTCTCGCCCGGCACCCCGGCCTACAACATGCCGGGGGGAGCGCGCGTGCTCGGGGCCCTGGACCTGGACGCGCTGCGGCGCGCCGTGGGCGAGATCGTGCGGCGCCACGAGTCGCTGCGCACGACCTTTCAGCCGCCTCTCCAGGCGAGCTCGGGCGAGCCGGTGCAGGTCGTCGCCCCCGAGGCGTCCGTCGCGTCCGTCAATATGAACGACTTGCCGCTCCTCGACCTCTCGGCCTTGCCGCCTGAGGTGCGGGAGGCGGAGGCCGGCCGGCTGATCGCGGTGGAGCGGCGGCTGCCGTTCGACCTCGGCCGCGGGCCGCTGCTGCGGTTCTTCGTCCTGCGCCTCGGCCCCGAGGACCACCTGGCGCCCTTCTCCATGCACCACATCGTCTCCGACGGCTGGTCCATCGGCCTGTTCTTCGCGGAGCTGGTGGCGCTCTACGAGGCGTTCTCGACGGGCTTGCCGTCGCCCTTGCCGGAGCTGCCCATCCAGTACGCCGACTTCGCCGTCTGGCAGCGCGAGCGGCTGCGGGGCGAGCTCATGGCGGAGCAGGTGGGCTACTGGCGCGGCCAGCTCGCCGGCTCGCCGCCGCTTCTGCCCCTGCCCACGGACCGGCCGCGCCCGCCCGTCCAGCGGCTGCGGGGCGCCGGGGAGCCCTTCGCGCTGCCTGCGGAGCTGGCCCGGGCGGCCCGCACCCTGGCCCAGCGGGAGGGGGCCAGCCTCTTCATGGTCCTCCTCGCGGCCTTCCAGGCGCTGCTCGCCCGCTGGACCGGGGAGGACGACGTACCGGTGGGCACCTTCACGGGCAACCGCGGGCGGGCCGAGCTCGAGAAGCTCATCGGCTTCTTCATCAACACCCTGGTGCTGCGCACCCGGCTGGAGGACGCTCCCGGCTTCGATTCTCTGGTGGCGCGGGTGCGGGACGTGACGCTCGGCGCCTTCGCCCACCAGGAGGTGCCGTTCGAGAAGCTGCTGGAGGAGCTGCGGCTGGACCGGAACCTCTCCCATACTCCCCTCTTCCAGGTGCTCTTCGTGCTGCAGAACTTTCCGCTCCAGGCCGTGGAGCTCTCCGGGGTGCGCCTGGCACCGCTCGGCGGAGGGGGCCCGAAAGGGGGGACGAAGGAGCACGTCAATTTCGACCTGGAGCTGATCCTCGCCGAGGCCGGCGACGAGGTGCAGGGCGTCACCGGCTACAACGCCGAGCTGTTCGACGCCGGGACGATCGAGCGTCTGAATCGTCACCTGGCGGCGCTGCTGGCGGCGGCCGTCCGCGAGCCGCAACGGCCGATGCACGAGCTCCCGCTGCTGTCGGCGCCGGAGCGGGAGCAGCTCCTCGTGGAGTGGAGCGGCACGGCCGTGGCCTCCGCCGGGCTGGCCGCGGCGCCGCCGCCCCCGGTCCCCCTCCTCTTCGCGGCCCAGGCGGCGCGCACGCCCGAGGCCGTGGCCGTGGAGCACGACGGCTTGCGCACGACCTATCGCGAATTGGAGGCGCGGTCGAACCGCCTCGCCCGCTTCCTGCGGCGGCTGGGAGTGGGGCCGGAGGTCGTGGTGGGACTGGCCGCGGACCGCTCGCCCGAGCTGGTGACGGGCCTGCTGGCCGTGCTCAAGGCGGGCGGCGCCTACCTGCCTCTCGATCCCTCGTATCCTGCGGAGCGACTGGCCTGGATGCTGGCGGACTCGGGCGCCCCCCTGCTGCTGACCCGGCGGGTCCTGGCGCCGCGGTGGCCGGAGGTGAGGACGGTGCTTCTCGATGGCTGGGAAAGCGAGGAAAGGGACGATAGAGACGGCAGGGACAGCAAGGACGACTGGAGCGAAGGGGATGTCTCTCCAGGGAACGCGGCCTATGTGCTGTATACCTCGGGCTCCACCGGCCGGCCCAAAGGGGTGGTGGTGGAGCACCGGTCCCTCGCCGCCTACGTCCTGGACGCGGCGGCGGCCTACGGCCTCGCACCGGGTGAGCGGGCTTTGCAGTTCGCCTCCATCAGCTTCGACACCAGCGCCGAGGAGATCTATCCGGCGCTGGTGACCGGCGCCACCCTGGTGCTGCGGCCGGAGTCGATGCTGGACTCGGTCCCCCGCTTCCTCGCCGACCTGGATCGCCTGGAGATCACCGTCCTCAACCTGCCCACGGCGTACTGGCACGCGCTGGCGGCCGGACTGGAAGGCTCGGCGCTCCCCCAGGGAGCACGGCGGGTGATCCTCGGCGGCGAGCGGGCTCTCCCCGAGGCCCTGGCCCAGTGGCGGCGGGGGACGGCGGGCCACCCGGCCCGGCTGGTGAACACCTACGGCCCCACGGAGACGACCATCGTCGCCACCCGCCACGAGCTGGCCGGTTCGGCGCCGGATGTCTCAACGATCCCCATCGGGAGGCCCATCGCCGGCGCCCGGGTCTACGTGGTGGACCGCCGGCTCCAGCCGGTGCCGCCCGGCGTGGCCGGCGAGCTGCTGGTGGGCGGCGCGGGTCTCTCCCGCGGCTACCTGGGCCGGCCGGAGCTGACCGCGGCGGCCTTCGTCCCCGATCCCTTCGGCACGGTTCCCGGCGATCGTCTTTATCGCACGGGCGATCTCGTCCGGTATTTGTCAGGCGGCGTCCTGGAGTTCCTGGGGCGGATCGACGGGCAGGTGAAGATCCGGGGTTTCCGAGTGGAGACGGGGGAGATCGAGAGCGCGCTGACGGCCCACCCCCGGGTCCGGGCTGCCGCGGTGGCCCTGCGGGAGGACGATCCTGGCTCGCCACGGCTGGTGGCGTATGTGGTCCCGGCCGGCGAGCCCGGGGCCGAGCCGCCCACCACCAGCGAGCTGCGACGCTTCCTGGCCGATCGCCTGCCGGAGCATATGATGCCCGCGGCATTCGTGATCCTGGAGTCCCTTCCCCGGACCGGCAGCGGCAAGGTGGACCGCCGGGCCCTGCCCCGGCCCGAGGGGGAGCGTCCACGCCTGGAGCGGGAGTACGTGCCGCCGGCCTCCGAGGTTGAGGAGGCGCTGGTGGAGATCTGGGCCGAAACGCTGGGGATCGCACGCGTCGGCGTCCAGGACAACTTCTTCGAGCTGGGCGGCCACTCCCTGCTCGCCACGCAGGTGATCGCCCGCCTGCGCGAGCGCCTGCGCGTCGACCTGCCGCTGATCGCGCTCTTCCAGATGCCGACCGTCGAGCAACTCGCGGTGGTGGTGGAGGAGAGGATCCTCGACGCCCTGGAGGCGCTGGAGGACGAGGAGGTCCAGGCCCTGGTGGGCAGCGGGGGCGCGCCGTGCGCCGTCCCGTGATCGACTCCGAGGACGGCGTGCGGGCGGCGCCGGCCGAGCCCGCCCCCGAGGCCTGGAACGCGACCGCCGCCGAGATCCCGCGCGAGACCCCTGTCCACCGCCTGTTCGAGGTGGTTGCGGAGCGCAACCCGCAGGCCCAGGCCGTTCTGTGGGACGGCCCGGTGGGCGGCGAGGCGCTCTCCTATGGCGAGCTGGACCGCTGGGCGAACCGCCTGGCCCGGCGCCTGCGCGCCCAGGGGGTAGGCCCCGAGACCGCCGTCGTCCTGGACCTGGAGCGCTCGCCCGAGCTGGTGGTGGCGATGCTCGCCGTGCTCAAGGCCGGCGGCTTCTATGTGCCCCTCGACGCTGCCGACCCCGTTGAGCGGCGGGCCTGGATCCTGGCGGACATTGCCACGGGGAGCGCGCCGGTGCACATCGGCCGCGAGGAGGTGATGGCGGCTGAGGAGCCCGGTCGGGCGGACGGTGGCCTGGACGTGCCGGTGAACGCTCTGGACCTGGCCTACGTGATCTACACCTCCGGCTCCACCGGCCAGCCGAAGGGGGTTGCCGTCCCCCATCGCGCCATCGTCCGTCTGGTGGTGAACACCAATTACCTGAGGCTCGGCCCCGGCGACCGGGTGGCCCACATGTCCAACACGGCTTTCGATGCCGCGACGGTCGAAGTCTGGGGTCCACTGCTCAACGGGGCGGCGCTGGTGGTGATCCCCCGCGAGGTGGTCCTCTCGCCCGCAACCCTGGGCGCCGAGTACGGCCGGTGGGGAATCGCGGTGGCGTTCTTCACCACCTCGCTTTTCAACGAGGTGGTGCGCGAGGCCCCGGCGTCGCTGGTGGGGGTCCGCGACCTGGTGGTCGGCGGCGAGGCGGCTTCGCCTCGCCGCATGCGCGAGGCGCGGGCCGCCATGCCGGAGCAGCGACTCCTCAATGGCTACGGTCCCACGGAGAGCACCACCCTGGCCACCTGGCACCGGGTCGAAGCGGTGCCGGAGGGCGCGGCTTCCATCCCCATCGGTCTGCCGATCGCCAATACCCGCGTCCATCTGGTGGACCGCGACCTGCGGCCGGTACCCGTGGGCGCTCCCGGCGAGCTGTGCATCGCTGGGGACGGTCTCGCCCGCGGCTATCTCCACCGGCCCGACCACACCGCCGAGCGCTTCGTGCCCGATCCCTTCGCCGCCGGAGGGGGAGAGCGCCTGTACCGCACGGGCGACCTCGCCCTCCGGCGGGCCGACGGAGTCCTCGAGTTCCTGGGGCGGACCGACGCCCAGGTGAAGCTCCGCGGTTTTCGCATCGAGCCGGGGGAGATCGAGGCCGCGCTCGCCCAGGCTCCCGGGGTGCAGGAGTGCGCCGTGGTGGTGAAGGGGGAGGACGAAGGTCGCCGGCTGGTCGCCTGGCTGGCGCTGGAGGAGGGGGCCGCGCCGGATCTGCGCGGCTTCCTGCGCCAACGGCTGCCGGAGGCCATGATCCCCTCCGCCTTCGCGATCCTCGACGCCTTGCCGCGGACCCCCAGCGGCAAGATCGACCGCCGAGCCCTGGAAGCGATGGAGCCCATGACGCCGATGGACGGTTCCGAAACCACCTTCGAGGCGCCGCGCACGCCGGTGGAGGAGATCGTGGCCGGTGCCTGGGGCCAGGTGCTCGGCCGGGAGCGGGTGGGACGGGACGACGACTTCTTCGACTTGGGCGGCCATTCGCTGCTGGCGAGCCGCGTCCTCTCCCGCCTGCGCGGCCCCCTCGGCGTCGACCTGTCCCTGCGCGATTTCTTCCAGGAGCCCACGGTGGCCGGTCTCGCCCGGCTGGCCGAGCAGGAGCGGCAGGAGCGGCGTAGGGCCGTGCCGCCGCCCCTGGTCCACGTCCCGGGCGCCCCCGGCAGGGACCGGCCGCGCCTCTCCTTCGCCCAGGAGCGGCTGTGGCTGGTGGATCAGCTCCAGCCCGGGAGCACCGCCTACAACCTCCCTCTCCCCCTGGCGCTCGCCGGGCGGCTCGACGTGCCGGCTCTCACCCGGTCGCTGATCGAGATCGCCCGCCGCCACGAGGTGCTACGCACCCGCTTCGTGGCCACCGACGGTGGGCCGGTCCAGATCGTCGAGCCGGTCTCGTGGCTCGGCCTCTCGCCGCTGCCGCTCGTGGCTCTGGACGGGCTCCCCGCCGCCGCGGCCCGTGCCGAGCTGGGCCGCCTCGCTGCTCTGCGGTCGCCGTTCGACCTCGCCCGCGGCCCCCTGCTGCGCGCCGTCCTGGTCCGGGTGGGCGAGAGCGAGCACGCGCTGCTGGTGGACCTGCACCACGCGATCTGCGACGGCTGGTCGCTCGACGTCATCACCCGCGAGCTGTCGGCCCTGTACCGAGCCTTCTCCGCAGGGCGGCCGTCCCCCCTGCCGGAGCCTCTTATCCAATACGCCGACTTCGCCCGCTGGCAGCGGCAATGGCTGCAAGGCGAGGTGGTGGCGGCGCAGCTCGCCTGGTGGCGGAACCGTCTCGGCGAGAACCCGGCGCCGCTCGCCCTGCCCACGGATCGCCCGCGACCGGCCGTGCCGCCGGCCGGCGGGTTCCGCGGCGAGACGCGGGGGCTCGTCCTCCCTCGCGAGTTGGCGGAGCGGCTCGCGGCCTTCGCCCGGCGCCGGGGGGCGACGCCGTTCATCGTCCTGCTGGCGGGCTTCCAGGCGCTGCTCCACCGTCACACCCACCAGGAGCGGATCGCCGTGGGCTCGCCGGTGGCCGGCCGCACGCGGGTGGAGGTGGAGGAGCTGATCGGCCTCTTCGTCAACACGCTGGTCCTGGCCACGGATTTCGGCGGCGAGCCCAATCCCCCCACAATCGCCGAGCTGTTGGACCGGGCGCGGGACGCCACCCTCGGAGCCTTCGACCACCAGGACCTCCCCTTCGAGCAGCTCGTGGCGGCCCTGGCCCGCGACCGCCATCCCGGCCGCCAGCCGCTGTTCCAGGTCATGTTCGTGCTGCAGAACAACGCCCGGACCGAGCTCGATCTGCGGGACCTCACCCTGACCGCACTGCCCGGGACCGGCGCCCGGACCGGCGGCGGGGCGATGTTCGACCTCACGCTCGGCGCCATGGAGGTGGACGGGGGGATCGTCTGCGGCATCACCTATGCCGCCGAGCTGTTCGATCCGGCCACCATCCTCCGCCTGCTGGAGCAGTACCGGCGCCTGCTGGAGGCCATGGTGGTGGATTCCGGCCAGTCCATCGATCAGGCTCCCCTGTGGTCCGCGGCGGAGCGGCATCAGCTCACGGTGGAGCTGGCGGTGACCCCCGCGGCGCTCCCCGCAGCGGTCTCCGAGGATACGGCGGCCCTCGCGGAGGCACGGCGGGCGGAGCTCGAGCGCCGCCGCGGCGAGGTGGCCTCCCGCCGCGGTCAGCTCTCGGCGGACCGCCGCGCCCTGCTGCGCAAATGGGTGGGCGGCGGCGCGGCGGTTTCAGCTCCTACGGTCAGCTCGGCCGAGCCGGCGCCGCCGAGGGTCAGCCCGCTGGTGGAGCTCCAGACCGCCGGCCGCCGGCCGCCCCTCTTCCTGGTCCACGCCGCGGGCGGCCTCGCCCATGAGTACGTGAGCCTGGCCCAGAGGCTCGGTCCGGACCAGCCCTTCTACGGTCTCCAGTCGCCGGGTCTGGCGGGTGGGGAGCTCTTCGCCTCGGTGCCGGAGATGGCCGCCCGCTACGTGGAGGCGGTCCGCTCCGCCCGGCCGTGGGGACCCTATCGCCTGGGCGGCTACTGCATCGGCGGCGCCGTCGCCTTCGAGATGGCCCGCCAGCTCCGCGCCGCGGGCGAGGAGGTCGAGGACCTCGTGCTCATCGACAGCCCCGGGCCCGTTCCCGTGCCCCCGCCGCCCCCGAAGACAGGCGACGACGCCGAGTTGCTGGCCTCCCTGGTGCGCGCCCACGGCGGCGACCTGGAGATCTCCGCGGCCGAGCTGCGCGCTCTGCCGGCGGACGAGTGGATCGGACGGGTGGTGGCGCAGGCCCGGGAGACGGGGATCGTCGGCGAGTCGTTCGACGCCGGCCAGCTCCAGCGGCGGTGGGAGGTGATGCGCAGCAACGTCCGGGCGATCGGCCCCTACGTTCCCGACGGCCCGCTGCTCCTCGGCGCCGTCCTCTTTCGCGCCACCGAGCAGCCGGACGAGTACCGGGGCCAGCCCACCCTCGGCTGGGAGCGCTGGCTGGAGGGATCCATCGCGGTGGTGGACGTGGAGGGAGGGCACCTGGACATCCTTCAGGAACCCGCGGTCGAGGCCATCGCCCGGGGGCTGCAAGGCCGGGCGGTGCCGGGCGGCGCGATATGATGCCCGGGTGATCCGCGCCGTCCTCTTCGACTTCAACGGCGTTCTGGTGGACGACGAGCCGATCCACCTGGAGGTGTTCCAGCGGGTGCTCGCCGAGGAGGGGATCGCCCTCTCCGCCGAAGAGTACTGGGCCCGCTACCCGGGTCTCGACGATCGCACCTGCTTCGCGGCGGTGCTCGGAGGAGCGGGAGAGCCCGTCACCGTCCCCCGCCTGATGCGCCTGATGGCGCGCAAGGCCAGCTACTACCAGGAGCGCATTCGCCGCGGCGGCTACCCCTTCTTCCCCGGCGCGGTCGAGCTGGTGAGGACCCTCGCCGCGGGCGGGCGCATGCTCGGCGTGGTGAGCGGCGCCCAGCGCGAGGAGGTCGAGGGGGCGCTGCGCCAGGCCGGCATCGTCGACCGCTTCAAGGTGCTGGTCACTGCCGAGGACGTCGCCGAAAGCAAGCCCGATCCCGAGGGATATCTCAAGGCGCTGGAGAGCCTCAACTCCCAGCCCCCGCTGCCGGAGCGCCTGCTCCACCCCCACGAGGTGCTGGCCGTCGAGGACAGTCCGGCGGGCCTCGCCGCCGCCGCCGAAGTGGGCTTCCCCACCCTCGGGGTTGCCCACACCTTTCCGGTTGGCCGCCTCTCCCGGGCCGACGCCGTGGCGGCGAGCCTCCGCGAGCTGACCCCCGAGGGGCTCGACCGGCTCTTCGCCGAGGTCAGCCGGCGGTGACTCCGTTCGTGACTCCGGAGATTCGTCAAAGGGCCGAGCAGTTCGTCCGTCCTCTCTACGCCGGGCTGGACGGCGTCCAGACCTTCGATCGCGTGGAGCGTCTCCGCCTTCGCGTGGCCGGCTTGGCGGAGGGATCGGAGGTGGACGAGGATCTCCTGGAGCTCCTCCTCCTCTTCCACGGCGTCGTGGACCGCCTGGGCTCCCTCGCCCCCGGCAGCCGGCTGGACCTCTTCCTGCGCGACCTCGGCCTGCCGGACACCCTCGCCCGCCGGGTGCGGGCCGGCCTCGGCAGGATCGGGGAAGATCCCAAAGGGCCCGAAGAGGAGCTCCTCCACGACGCCCGGCTCCTGGAATCGGCGGGCGTCACCGCCGCGGCCGAGCGGCTGATGGCCCTGGGGAAGAAGCGGACACCCCTGGCGAAAGCCCTGAGCCAGCTTGACCCCGGCCCGCCGCCCGAACGCTACCGCACGGCGCGGGGCGCCACGCTGGGGGCCGCCCGCCGGCAGGAGGCCGAGGAGTGGATCGCGGACCTGCGGCGGCGGATCGCCGCGGAGTAGGCCTTCACCCGGCAAGCTATTTCGTGGTCCCCACCGGAGCCGCCGCAGCGGCAGCCGGCGCCGCCACGGCCGCAGGCGCCGGAGCGGGCGCCACCGCCGCCTTCGGTGCGCTGTCGTCCAGCCACTTCTGGAAATCCGCCTCGCTCTCGACGGTCAGGTAGCCTTGCATCCGGTAGTGGGTGAGGCCGCAGAGCTGGGCGCAGGCGATCTCCCAGCAGGTCTTGCCCACAGCGCAGTCCGGCAGCTTCGCCTTGGGCGGATTGATCTCGGTCGGGGTGAAGTAGACCGGGATCACCTGGCCGGGGATGGCGTCCTGCTTCACCCGCATGACCGGCAGGTAGAAGCTGTGGATGACGTCCTTGCTGGAGAGGTAGATGAGCGCCGGCTTGGCCAGCGGCAGGTGGAGCTGGTTGACGGTCGTGATGTCGTCCTTGCCCGCGGGATCGTTGGGATCGAGTCCGAGAGGATTGCCGTCCGTCACCAGCTTGAGGTCCGTGCGGCCGAAGACGCCATCCCTGCCTGGATATTGGACGTTCCACGCGAACTGCTGGGCCACCACCCGGACCTGCACAGCCTGCGACTTGTCCGGCAGGGCGTTCACCCGCTTGGCCCAGATGGGGACGGCGAAGAGCACCAGGAGGATCACCTCCACCAGCACCACGCCCGCCTCGCCGTAGGTCGAGAACCCGGCCTTGGCTCCGGCGTAGGTCGCCACCGGGTTGGCCTTGCGGCGGAAGCGGATGAGGCAGTAGACGAAGAAAATGCCCCAGCCCACGAACAGCAGCAGCATGAACCAGTGGACGATCGCCGTGAGCTGATCGAGCTGCTCGCCGTGCGACGAGGCGACGGGAGGAAAATTCATGGGGAGACCGAGCGTGGTCTGCATCAGTGTTTCTCTCCGTGGATGAGGCGCAGCCGCTGCCGCACCATGGCCTTCTCGTTCAGCTTTCGGGACCTCCGGCGGAAGTCCAGGAACACCTTGCCGATCCCCACGTAGACCACCCCGACCAGGGCGATCAGCGTCAGGATGGCATTGTTCATCCCCTTCGTCATCGGCGCATCGGCGGCGCCGTAACAGGTGGCGCAGGCCACGGCGGCCTGCGGCAGGGAGAGCCACACCGCCGCTGCGGTCAGCGTCAGGAACGATCTTAAATTCTTCCTCATGATCGTCACTCCTCGATCAGTCCTCGTCGTCGGGAGCCAGCTCCCGGAGCTTCTTGCGTACTCTCAGGCCGTAGACCAGCAGGACCAGTCCCAGGGCGACGAACAGCAGCCCGACGGCCAGGTCGCCCCCGCTGCGCGTCGCCTGCCAGCTCTGCACGCCCCAAACGCCCACCCAGGCCGCCAGCAGCACCGAGGCGGCGATGAAGAACAGGTGGAAGGAGCGTAACGACAGGCTCATCGGAGCATCCGCTGGTCCCATTGCGAGAGCGAGGGGATGGCCATCAGCACCACGAAGAAGATCACCGTGAGCAGCAGCACCCAGTAGATCAACTTCCGCTCGTGAGAAAGATGCATGAACACTGCCGCCACCAGCGAGCCTTTGAAGCTGGCGATCACTAGCGCCACCAGGATGGCGAGACCCACGGGCATGTGGAAGTAGCTGACCGCGACGGTCAGGATGGTCATGACCATCAGGGTCACGAAGACCACGATGTAGGCTCGGGTCTGCTTGCGGATCGATTCGGCGTCGCTCGCGCTCATCGCTTGGGCTCTCCTCAGAGCAGGTAGAGAGTCGGGAACAGGAAGATCCAGACCAGGTCCACGAAGTGCCAGTAGAGGCCCGCCACCTCGACGCGGTTGGTGAACCGCTCGGGCTGGGTCTTGAACATCTTGGAACCGGGGCCCAGGAAGTAGCCGTTGAGGATCATGCCGCCGATCACGTGCAGGCCGTGCAGGCCGGTCAGCGTGAAGTAGATGGCGAGGAAGGTGTTGGTCTTCGGCAGCAGGCCGATCTCGAACTTGTGGCCATACTCGAAGCCCTTGACGACCAGGAAGCCGACGCCCGCCAGCAGCGTGAGCCCCATGTAGATGCGGTACTTCTTGAAGTCGTTGAGCTTGAGCGACGCCCACGACATCACCATGGTCACCGACGAGGCGATGAGGATGATGGTGTTGAGCGTCGCCAGCGGCACGTTCAGGAACTCGCGGCCGTGGTGCCAGGTGCCGGCCGGAGCGCCCGTGCGCAGCAGCACGTAGGAGGAGAACAGAGCGCCGAACAGCATCACCTCGGAGGCGAGGAAGAGCCAGACGCCCAGCTTGGCGTTGAACACTCCGGTGTCGGGACGGGCCTCTACGGTATAGGGAATCTCCATCGCTTCAAGCCTCCTGGAGCTGGTGCTGGGGGGTGAAGTCCGTCGACGCGCCCGGCAGGCTGTAGTCGTAGGGGCCGCGGTGGACGGTGGGGATCTCCGCGAAGTTGCCGTGGGCGATGGGCGGCGACGGCGCGGCAGCCCATTCGAGGGTGGTGGCCTCCCACGGGTTGGCGCCCACCTTCTCCCCCTTCTTCATGCTCCAGAAGAGGTTGAAGATGAAGGGGATCTGCGACAGGCCGAGGAGCCAGGCCGAGCCCGACATGAAGGCGTTCCAGTGCAGCACGGGCTGGGCGTGGGAGTAGGAGGCGCCGCCGTCGTACAGCCGGCGCTGCACACCCGCGAGCCCTTGAATGAGCATCGGGAAGAAGACACCGTTCATGAACAGGAACGACGGCCAGAAGTGGATCTTGCCCAGGAGCTCGCTCATCTTGCGGCCGGTGACCTTGGGGAACCAGTAGTAGATGCCGGCGAACATGGCGAAGACCGTCCCCGGCGCCACCACGTAGTGGAAGTGGCCAATGACGTACAAGGTGTCGTGCAGGTGGATGTCCGCGGGCGCGAGACCCAGGGGCAGGCCGGTTAAGCCCCCGATGGCGAACATCGGCAGGAAGGCGAGAGCGAAGAGCATCGGCACCGTGAAGCGGATCGAGGCCCCCCAGAGGGAAATGAGGAGGGCCGTCAGCACGATCACCGACGGGATCGAGATGATCATCGTCGTGGTCTGGAAGAAGGTGCTCATCACCGTGCCCATGCCGGTCATGAACATGTGGTGGGCCCAGACGATGAACGACATGAAGCCGAGGAAGGTCACGGCGTAGACCATGGAGCGGTAGCCCCACAGCGGCTTGCGCGTGTTGTTGGCGATCACCTCGGCGACGATGCCGAAGGCCGGCAGGATGAGGACGTAGACCTCCGGGTGGGCCAGGAACCAGAACAGGTGCTGCCAGAGCAGCGGGCTGCCGCCGCCGGCCACCTGGAGCTGCTGGCCCGAGACCACCAGGCCGGAGGGCAGGAAGAAGCTCGTCCCCGCCAGGCGGTCCATCATCTGGAGCACCGCCGCCGCCTGCAGGGCCGGGAAGGCCAGCAGGAGGAGGAACGAGGTGACGAACTGCGCCCAGACGAAGAACGGCAGCCGCATCCAGGTGAGGCCCGGGGCCCGGAGCTGGATGATGGTGACCAGGAAATTCATCGAGCCCAGCACCGAGGAGATGATCAGGAACAGCATGCCGAACAGCCACATCGTCTGCCCCGTGGGGGCGATGTCCGACAGCGGCGGATAGGAGGTCCACCCGGACTGGGCGGCGCCGCCCGGCGCGAAGAAGCTCGACAGCATGATCACGCCGCCGATGAAGTAGGACCAGTAGGATGCCATGTTGAGCTTGGGGAAGGCCATGTCCGGCGCGCCGATCTGCAACGGCACGATGTAGTTGCCGAAGGCGCCCACGGCCAGCGGCACGATCCCGAGGAAGACCATGATCGTGCCGTGCATCGCTCCGAGCTGGTTGTAGAACTCGGGGACGATGATGCCGCCGCTGGCCTTGAGGAGCTTGCCGACCAGGGGGATCGGCTGGTTCGGGTAGGCGATCGACCACCGCATCATCATCATCAGCGAGAAGCCGAAGAGGAGGAAGCAGAGGGCGGTGAACCCGTACTGGATGCCGATGACCTTGTGGTCCTGGGAAAAGACGTACTTCTGCCAGAAGCCCAACTCCTCGTGGTGAGCTTCCCCGTGCCCGTGGGCAACCCGTTCATCGACTAATGCCATCTACGCTCTCCTTCAGACGGTGACCGAACGTCAGGACACACCCAAGCCGCGGGAGGCCGCGATCCAGCCGCCTGGGGGCCTGAACGACTTTGGCGACATTTGATGCTTCATGCGAACGACTTGGCGTAAGAGACGGCGGGAGTCTACGACAGGGTTGGGACGGCCCGCAAGGGTGTCTAGAAGGGGGTTGAATTCATTATGCACCTCGTACATAATGTTTCTGCTGCATAATTCCGATGAGGCTACCTTTTCTCGACCGCGACGAGGAGGCCGCGCGCCTGACACGGCTGTTGGAGAGCCGGGAGGGCTCTCTGGCCGTGCTGTATGGCCGCCGCCGCTGCGGCAAATCGCGGCTCCTGCGGGAAGTCCTGCCGCAGGAGCGATCCATCTACTACGTGGGCGACGAACGGGAGGCCACCCTTCAGAGAGCGAGCCTGGCCTCGGAGATCGCCCGGCTCCTCCCCGGGTTTGACCGGGTGGCTTACCCGGATTGGGATTCTCTCTGTGCCCGCTTCTGGAACGAAGCCAGCCCTGGGACGGCGCTGGTCCTCGACGAGTTTCCGGCCCTGGCCGCCGTAGCCGGCGAGCTGCCGAGCGTGTTGCAGAAATACGTCGATCGCTTCCCCGAGCGGCGCCTCCATCTCCTCCTCGCGGGCTCCTCGCAACGGCTGATGCAGGGCCTGGCGCTGGATCGCACGACGCCACTGTTCGGTCGTGCCCGGGAAATCCTCAAGATCGCCCCCCTCAGGGCCGGCTGGATTCAACGCGCCCTTCCCCTGCCCGATCCCATCCAGGCTGTCGAGGCCTATGCCGTCTGGGGCGGTGTCCCGCGGTACTGGGAGCTGGCCGGCGATCATCCGGACCTTGCCGCGGCCGTGCGGGCCTTGGTCCTGAGCCCTCTCGGGGTGCTCTATGAAGAGCCCTCGCGCCTGCTCCTCGACGACTTGCGCGACACGGCCCAGGCGGCGTCGATCCTCGGCCTGATCGGTCAGGGCTGTCACCGGGCCTCCGAGATCGCGGCCCGTCTGGGCAAGCCGGCCACCTCCCTGTCGCGGCCCTTGGAGCGGCTGATCGAGATGGATCTCGTGGCGCGGGAGACGCCCTTCGGCACCTCGGTGCGCAGCAGCAAGCGCACTCTCTACCGGATCGCCGATCCCTTCCTGCGCTTCTGGTTTCGCTTCGTTCAACCCGATCGCTCGCGGCTGGAGGCCCGGCAGCTCGCCGCTGTCGAGAGGGACGTGGCAGCCAGCTTTCCACGCCACGCCGGGGAGGTGTGGGAAGAGTTGGCGCGGGCGAGCGTGCCCGCGCTCGAATGCTTCGGCAGGACCTGGGGACCGGCCGGCCGCTGGTGGGGCCCCGGCCTGGATCGCCAGCCGCTGGAGATCGATGTCGTGGCCGAGAGTGAGACACGGGATGCCCTCCTCATCGGCGAAGTGAAGTGGACGGCGCCAGACGACCCGGCGCGCACGCTCCATGAGCTGGAGAGGAAAGCGGCGCAGCTTCCTCTCGTCGAGGGGCGAAAAGTCTTTCTGGCGCTGTGGCTCAAAGCGCCGGTCCAGGGATCGCTCAGCGATCAGGTGATGACCCCGCAGCAGGTGCTTGCCGGGTTGTGTTGAAGCGGACAGAGGGCCGGGGTGATGAGGGGCCTCGGCGCCTCCCGGCTTCCGGGCTAGGCTCATTACGGAGACCCGCCATGAAGACACCGCTAATCATGGAAGGCGAGATCACCGAGGACGGACACCTGCTCGTCGATCTGCCCCCGATCTGCCCAGCGGCCGAGTTGTCGTGACCGTGGAGCTGGTGCCCGAGGACGACCTCGAATTGACCGATGAGGATCTGAAGGGCGCCAGGCTCACCGCGGAAGAGATCGCCCAGTCACCAGAGATCGGCGCGTGGTCAGACTCTGATGTTCCAAGCGGTGCGGAGTATGTGGAAAGACTTCGGCGGCCCTGCGTCCCTACTCCTCCAAAGCCCTGAGATCCCCAGCTTCTTCATCGACTTGTCGGCCGACCTCGCCGATGTACTTCGCCATAAAGAAGACCGATCGCCAGTGCTAGTTTATCGCCCCACTCCTCCGGTGAGGATTGCAACTCAAATTCAGCTACAAAATCGTCGATGAGCTCCGTCAACTCGTGTGAAGAAAACCCACGGGTTACCTGTTCTCTGAGGAAGTTTAGTTTCCCGATTTTTCGCCAAAACACAGATAAACTTCGTGGGAATGCATCGAACTTCTGGAGGATCTTCCGGTCGATCAGGAAAAGACCCCGAGTAATCAAGAGAGAGTGATCGGCGGTGCCGGATGGGAAATGAGTGAAGAAGAAATTGTAAGCATCCCAATCCTCCTGAGTTTTCCCCCGAAAACTTTCCTCCAATTCCCTCAGCATCTCCAACTCTGATTCTGGCTTTTCCCCCTTCGCTACTAGTTCTCGCCCAACCCTGAGGCACTCATCCAGCGATTCTTGATTGAATTTATTCTCAACTTCCTTTTCTCCGTAGACTTCTGCATACAAACTCCGCCAAGCCTTCGCCTTTTCCCAGGGGCGCACCTTTAATCTCACTTGAGACTTTGGCACCACCTTGGCGGCCGGGCCATTTCCGTCCCAGGAAATAACCGAGACGGTCCCATCGTCGTTATCTTTGGCAAATTGGCAATATTCTCGGCCGTCGGGATATTCGATGTGGGCCTCGAAAGGCCACTCTTTCGGATCTGGGTTACTTGGATCATTCATTGTCATCCTCAATCAGGGAATCCACCAAGCTTGATATATCCTGAATCAATAGCCAGATAGGCAGTCAGCAACTCTACCAAATTGCTACTCACATTATCGACATGACAGATCACCTCGCGGTCCGCCGTCGATGCAATCAGCTTGACGAAATCTACAGTTTGACCAGCAGTAAGCGAGGACTCGAGCTGAAGCTGCCGTGGAGGAAAAAACCCACCAGCCACCGTGGCCGAGAAGCACTTTGCCGGAGAAAGGGGGTACAGAATGGTGGTATCTTCTTCGACCAGCGCTCCTCTTATAATGACCGGCACATCCGATTTGATGAAAGATCCATCTGGAGCTGCCTCGTAAACAACCCAGTCCCTAAGAACGAGAAATGGCACCAGCTCCTGGCTGGTTGCAAAAGTCGCAATGTTTGACTGGGCCGCCTTGAGCTGTTCCTCTGTATTCAGGAGTGTAGAGTAAACGTCCACAGAAGAGTGGCGGGCCAGAATATCCTCCGGCAGTTTGGCTAGCTCGATCATAAAGGAAGGAGTTCGCGAGTACTGGCACAGAAGCCAATAGCTCCAAGCCAAGCGTTCTTCGGGTTTCAAAATCTGGCCGCTCAGAAGTTTTTCGTATAATGGCTTCACAAGCCGTTCGAAGTAAGATAACGCATCCTCCAGATCCTGGCTGTAGAGGTAACTCTCCGCCCCCCATTCTCTAGGCCCTGTTCGGCCCTTAATGAGGGTGCCGTCAGCTCTTCGGCTAAACTTTATGATGAGCCCATTTTTATCCGCCCAAGGTTCATTGGTAAACCTGGGACTGAAATGATTTCTAATAGTGTTCTTGCTCATCAGTTATGATGACGGCGAAGCCGCCGATCAGGACATGCCGGGCTTGCGCGTCATTGAGGGCTTGGTCGATGCAGGCGACATCTTCCAGGCTTGGCGGGCGTGAGTACGTGCCATCATCTGGGTCATCCACCTGTCGGCCTCCTCGAAGGTCTCGAAGCGATAGAGCCCACCCGGCACGAGCTTGTCCGTTCCGCGCAAGGCCCAGGCCGTGCGCAACAGTTGGTCGGCATCCTCGAGGGTGGTACGCGTGGTCTTGCGGCGCCCGACGACCTTGCCGATGGGCTCCTGGTCGAGACTTTCAGCAGATCCGGTCCGGAGCATGGGAGCAGTCTACCATCCAGCGTGCTAATGGAGCATCACAGCAGATTTGACGGGGTGCCCCCATGGGGCGCGCTAATTATGGTCTGCCCGTCCGGCCCAACGGGCCGGGAGATCCCAGCCCAGGGCTGAGGCCGAAGGCCGATGCCCTGGGTGGAGGGATGACAACGCGGTGCGGCCTGAAAGGCCGCGAGACCGTTGGGCCGGCCAGTCCTTGGTCGAAAAGTTCTCGCGGCCTTTCAGGCCGCAAGGATGGGGTGGCCTTTTTCCCCAGGGCATCGGCCTGCGGCCTCAGCCCTGGGCTAGGTCTCCCGGCCCGTTGGGCCGGTGGATAGATCGACAGATGAGGTGCCTTTTTCCAGGAGCCTGTCGGGAACTCACTCGTCATTTCTGGAGTGACGAGGTACTAGGTTCCCAACGCCCTGAGATCCCGCTCCAGCTTCTTCATCGACTCCTCGTCGAACGCCTCGTAGTACCCGCGGATCCGCCCCTGCCCGTCCACCAGCACGAAGCGCGTGCTGTGGAGGATGGGCTCGGCCGTGGGCGTGGCCGTAGGGTTTTGCGGTGTGTTGTCGATCCCCAGCTTGAAGCCTTCTTTGGAGAGGCGGTAGATCTGCTCGCCGTCGCCGGTCAGGAAGAGCCAGCGGTCCGGGGCTTTGAAGGATTGGGCGTAGGTCTGGAGCACGGCGGGGGTGTCGTACTTCGGATCGACCGAGAAGGAGACGAGGCGCACGGGGAGGTTGGGGGGGAGGCCGCGGTTGAAGCGGGCCATTCGCGCCGTCATCATGGGACAGGAGGCGGGGCAGCGGGTGAAGATGAAGTCGGCCACCCAGGGGGCTCCCGCGAGATCTTTGAGGGTCACCGTGCGGCCGTCGCGGTTGGTGAGGCTGAAGTCGGGAACATTCCACATCACCTGCGGCGGCTCCGGCCGGCGGAGACGCTGGACCGCCGTGGCGGCGACCACCAGCACCAGGGCGGCGATCAGGAAACCCCAAAGCAGGCCGCGGCGGATGGACGGAGCCATCTAGTCCACCCTTCCGCCGCGGGTGGCGGCGAGGCTCGCGGCCAGGCAGACGAGGCCCAGGACGGCGGCGATCCCCAGCGAGACCGCCACTCCCGGCAGGCCGCTCCCTTGCGAGGCGGCCGGTCCGTAGAGCACTTCGCGCAGAGCCGCCACGCCGTAGGTGAGGGGGTTGGCGCGCATCAGCGCCGAGAGCCAGAGCGGCGCGCCGTTCACCGGGAAGAACGCGCCCGAGAGGAGCCACATCGGCAGCAGCACCACGTTCATGATGGCGTGGAAGCCCTGGACCGAATCGAGCTTCCAGGCGAAGAAGAAGCCCAGAGCGGTCAGTGTGACCGCGAGCAGCGCCAGCACTCCCGCCGCCGCCAGCGCCGACGCGGCCGTGAGGTGGACTCCCGAGACCGGCGCCAGGGCCAGGAAGACGACCCCTTGCAGCCAGGCCAGGGTCGCCCCGCCCAGTACCTTGCCCATCACCAGGGCCGTCCGCGAGACCGGCGCCACCAGCACGCCCTGGAGAAAGCCCTCGTGGCGATCCTCGATCACCGAGATGTTGGAGAAGATGGCGGCGAAGAGCAGCACCAGGACGATGGTGCCCGGAAAGAAGAAACCAAAGTAGTTGAGGCCCGCCGGTCCGCCCGGGAGGCGGAAGGAGCCGGAGAGGCCGCTGCCCATCAGCAGCCAGAAGAGGAGCGGCGTGGCCACGGCGCCCGCGATGCGGCTGGGTTGGCGGAAGAACCGCGTCAGCTCCCGGCGCCAGAGGGTGAAGACGGGGAGGATCATCCGCGCGGCTCCTCGCGGTCTTCGAACGCCCGGCCCGTGCGGTGCAGGAAGACGTCCTCCAGGGTCGGCCGCGCCACGGTGACGGCGTCGATCCGTCCCGGGAACGCCTCGGCCAAGCGGGCCACGAGCTCGTGGGCCCGCTCCCGCTCGATCCGCACGGCCCCTTCCCGCACCTCGGGCGCGGGGCCGGGGAAACGCGTAGCGAGATCCCGAGCGAGCCCTTCGGGGTCCGGCCCGGTGAGCGTCACCACGTCGCCGCCGATCTCCTCCTTGAGAGCGGCCGGAGCCCCTTCGGCCACGATCGTCCCGCGGTCAAGGAGGACGAGGCGGTCGCAGCGGTCCCCCTCCTCCATGAAGTGGGTGGTGAGGAGCACCGTCACCCCGGCGGCGCGCAGCGACTCCAGGGTCTCCCGCAGGTCGCGCCGGGCGCCGGGGTCGAGCCCCGTGCTGGGCTCGTCGAGGAGCAGCAGGCGGGGATCGTGAAGCAGGGCCTTGGCGATCTCCACCCGCCGCCGCAAGCCGCCGGAGAGCTCCTTCGTCCGCTGCTCCCGCCGCTCGGCGAGGCCGAAGCGCTCCAGGGCGGCGGCGATGCGGCCCTCCAGCTCCCGGCCGGAGAGGCCGTAGAGGTGGCCCTGGTGGACGAGGTTCTCGCGCACGGAGAGCTGGACGTCCAGGCTCGGGCTCTGGAAGACCACGCCGAGCCGACGGCGTACCTCCCGCGCCTGAGTGGCGAGATCGGCGCCGAACATCCGCACGGTGCCGGACTCCGGCCGGGCGAGGGTGGCCAGGATGCGGAACAGGGTCGTCTTGCCGCCGCCGTTCGGCCCCAGGAAGCCGAAGATGCTCCCCGCCGGTACGTCGAAATCCAGACCGGCGAGCGCGGGCCGGGTCGGGCCGCTCTTACGTTTGCCGGGATACGAATATCGAAGGCCCCGGGCCTCGACGGCAGCGGTCTCGGAGGCCATGGGAGAGGTCAGGAGACGACCCGGTCCAGCAGCATGATCAGCAGCAGGGCCGGGAAGTACAGGAGCGACGCCAGCATCAGGCGGCGCGCTCCGGGGTTCGTGCGAGCCTGGGCGAAGGCGAAGGAGAACCCCAGGTAGACCAGGCCGAAGGCGAGGGCGCCCACGAAGTAGACGGTGCCCATCAAGCCCAGCAGCGACGGGAGGAGGGAGACAGGGACCAGGGCCGCGCCATAGAGGATGGCCTGGCGACCCGCCCGGAGCCCCTTGGGGTCGAGCACCGTCAGCATGGGGAAGCCGCCGCGGGCGTAGTCCTCGCGGCAGAGCCAGGCGATGGCCAGGAAGTGCGGGAGCTGCCAGAAGAAGAGGATGCCGAAGAGCACCCAGGCCGCGGGATCGAGCTCGTTGCGCACGGCGCTCCATCCCATCATGGGGGGAATGGCCCCAGGCACGGCGCCGATCACCGTGGCGAGCGAGCTGACGCGCTTGAGCGGCGTGTAGACGAAGACGTAGCCGGCGAGGGCCACAGCCCCCAGCAGCGCGGTGAGCAGGTTCACGGCCAGCGCGAGGTCGGCGAGGCCCAGGACGGCCAGCACGACGCCGAAGAACAGAGCGGAGTCGGGGTCCATGCGCCCCGCCGGCAGCGGCCGGGCGGCGGTGCGATTCATGAGGGCGTCCGTGTCCCGCTCCAGGACCTGGTTGAGCACCGAGGCGCCGGCCGAGATGAGCCCGGTGCCCAGCAGGGTGTGGACCAGGAGTACGAAGGCGAACGACCGGTCCTCGGCCAGCAGGAAGCCCAGGCCGGCCGTGAGCACGACCATCAAGGTGATGCCTGGCTTGGTCATCTCCCAGAAGTCCGCCAGCCGCGCCGAGATGGGCAGGGATGATTCTTCGACCGCTTCGACCTTCAAGACTTCACCCCGCCGGACGTTGCCGTATCTGTGAATGGAATCGTGTTCATGAAAGCTCGCGGCGAGCCGCCGCCGCAGGGAGGCGCGCGCCGCGGGAAGTCTAGCGCGAACGGTCGGGGGATTGCACGGGGGTGTCGCCAGGGCATGAACGCCAGCTCATACACATCTTGCCCGTCGAAGCGGTATGCCCTTCGAAGCCTCACCCCCGGCCCCTCTCCCGGAGGGAGAGGGGGGACTTGGCTGAGAGGATGAAGCTTGCAGGAGGCGCTTGGCGTTTCAACACCGGACGTGGAGCGCAGGGCGCGCCTTATTGGCAATCCCCCTTCGTAGGAGTCCCCCCTCTCCCTCCGGGAGAGGGGCCGGGGGCATAGGCGCTAACTTTGCGAAAGAGGCGATTCCGTTGGCCTCTGTAGAGACGCCCCACGGGGTTCCCCGTGGGCGTCTCTACATTGGGGGCGAACCCCTCCTACCCTAAGCAAAGTTAGCGCCTATGGGGGCCGGGGTGAGGCTTCGGAGGGCAGGCCGCCTTGCCAAGCAAGATGGTGTGTAATGGCATGACATGATGGCTGGATTAGGAAATGGGCGGCGCCTCTCGCGCTCTGCCGGCTTCGAGTTCCTCCCGCGCCTCAGCAATGAGTCTGTCAAGCTTGCCCGCCTCGAGATTCTCCGCAATCTGCTGATCCCAGAGCCAGGCATCCAGCTCCGGAAAACGCGCCCGGAATTCCGCGAGATCTTCAGGAGACACATGAAGAGGCTAAATCTTGCCGACTGTGGCGTCAAGGTCTCGATCCCCCCACAATCTCCACCACCCCCCGCCCGCCATCCAGCCTCAGCCGATCCCCCGGCGCGACCGCCCGCCAGATCCCGGCACAGTTGACCACAGCGGGCCGGCCGGCTTCACGGAGGAGGATCGAGGCGTGGCTCAGCTCGCCGCCGATCTCGGCCACGACTCCGGCCACCCGGGGAAAGACGACGGCCCAGGAGGGCTCCAGGGCGGGGACGACCAGGATGGCGTCCGGCCCCAGCTCACCGGGTCGGCCCAGGAGGGCGACGAGGTCATCCGCCTTCACGGCCCGGCCTTCCACGACGGCGGGCCCCAGGGAGATCCCGGGAAAGATCCGCCGGCCTTCCGCCTCGGCTTGGGACCGCTCGACCTGGACCACAGCGGCCGCGATCTCGTCCCGCGAGGCGGTGAGAGGGAGGTCGAGCGTCGCGGCCCGGGCGATCCGATCGCGGCCGGCCGCGGCGGCTTCCCGCAGGGGCTGGCCGGATTCGAGGTCGGCCCGGCGGAGAAAGAAGACGTCCTCCGGAGAGTCGAGCTCGCCAGCCGTGACCAGACGCCGGCCCTCCTGCAGGATCGCCGATCGCAGCCGTTGCCAGCGCCGCATCAGCTCGTCGCGGAAATGCTCCCGGATCTCGTCGATGCGAAACCAGGGGCGGGCGAAGGGGCCTGGATGGGGATGGGGCGCGCTGAGGATCGCGGGAGAGCCTGCGGAAGCCGACGCGGCGAGATCCCGCAGCAGCACCTCCCGCAGCTCGGCGAAGCGGGGGCGGGCGGGATCGCTCTCCAGCGGCCCCCGGTGACCGTAGCGGACGAGCCAGGCGTCCAACGCGGACTCCCGCGCCGCGGGATCGGAGATTGCGGCGAGGCGGCCGTACTCCTCCATCATCTCCTGCGTGGTCACCCGGGCCGACCCTCGGATACCCAGGAAGCGCCGCATCCGGACCACCCCCGAGAGCGCGCCGTTGATGGCGAAGTTGGTGCGGATCGCCAGCCCCAGCGCCTCCGCGCTCGCCCGGTGGAGGTCCGGGAGGCCCGACGCCGCGGCGAGGCGGGCGTCCAGCCGGGCCAGCTCGCGGCCGATCCCCGCCATGGCGGCGAGGTTGCGGATCTGGAGGAGGATCAGGCGGGGGGACTTGCGGACGAAGCGCCCGAAGAGGAGCCGGCGGTCGGCCGGTCCGCCCCCTTCGCCGCCCACGCCCTCGGTGACGAAGGAGCGGGGGAGACCCCAGTGGTCCATGAGCCGGAAGAAAAACGAGAAGCTCATCCAGGCCCGCTCCGCCAGCTCCACCGCGTAAACCTCGCCCCATCGCCCCACCTCGGGATCCACGGCCGCGAAATAGGAGAGGACCTCGCGCCCCGCGTCGGCGAGGACGGAGACGATCCACGGGCTCGGCGGATCTCCCAGGATCTCCTTGTGGTTCGCGAGCGACAGCGTCTCGTTGCGGGCGACCGGGAAGAGGGCCGGCCGCGCCTGGAGGAGGACCCAGCCCAGGGAATCGCGGGCGAATTCGACGTCGATCCTCGGCGCCGTTTTCCGATACGGCCGGTGGACGGCGATCAGCCACTCCGACCAGGGATCGTCCCGCGCCAGATGGCCCCGCGCGACCTCGCCGCGAGCCAGTCCCGACGTCAGACTCTCGTTGCCGCCGGGCGCCGTGGTCCGCTCCCAGTAGAAGCCGTCGAAGAAGGCCACCCCGGCCTCCTCCGCCTCCACCAGAGGCTGGACGAAGACCGCTCCCAGCGGGGCTCCCCCCTCGCACGGGAGAGCCGTCACCACCCGGGACAGAGACTCCGCGAAGGCCGCCGGCTCGCGGACGGCCAGGGAGAGGAGCTGGCCGGCGTTGGAGGTTGCCTGGGTATCCTCGGTGGGCGAGCCCGAGCGGACGATGACCGGCCGGCCAGCCAGGGAGGGCGGGGGAGCCGCCACTCCCGCGGCCTCGGCGGCGGGCAGCCACCATGTCTCGGGGACGCGCAACCCGGCCGCCGCCGCGCGGCGGAGGTTGTCGAGCTTGGGGACCGACGGGTTCCTAAACCGAGCGAGAGGCCGCCACGGCACGAGCCAGCTCCTCCGCCCATCCTTTGGGATCGTCGATCATGGGGTAGTGCCCCCACTCCGGGAAGACCCGCACCGGCCAGCGCTCCCTTAAGCCCAGGGCCTCGCGGGTCCAATCGAGCTCCTGGAGAGCGACCACCCGGTCCTTCCCTCCCCACCAGATCTCGACGCCGTCCAGCGCCGCCGGCCGCGCGGTGAGGTCCCGCTCCAGGGAGCGCAGCAGCGCGGGGGTGAGCCAGGCGAAGAGGTCCGGCGCCGCGGCGCACCGGGCGTAGCCGTCGAAGAAGGCCCGCGCCGTCTCCGGCGACGGCGGATGGGTGAAGTAGGTAGCTACGAATCGCCGCTGGAAAGGCGCCGTGGCGAAGAGCCGGTTCAGGGCGAAGCGGGCCAGCCCCAGCCGCATCACTCGCGGCATGAGGCGCCGTTCCAGCCCCCAGAGGATCGGCGCCTGGAACAGGAGGGGGATTCCCGCCAGCTCTCCCCGGGCCCGAAGTGCGAGAGCCACCAAGCCGCCGATGCCCGTGGCGTAGACCCGCTCCGGGGCGGCGTCCCGCAGGTGCGATCCCACGGCTTCCAGGAATTCCTCAAAGCCGCCGGCCCGTGGCCGGCCCTCGAAGCCGGGGTAGGGCGTGTCGAGCAGGACTACCTCCTCCGGCAGGTGCCGGCGGGCCGCGGCCAGCCGGGCGGCGCAGTGGCCGTTGCCGCCGAGGAAGGCAATGCGGCGGGGGAGCATGGCGGGATCATAGATTGCCTGGGACCGCCGGCGTCCCGCCGGCTACTAACTCCTGTTTTTAAAGAAGAAGCGGAGTAAGTGGCCGGCGGGACGCCGGCGGTCCCAGGGGAGGGTATACTTCGGCGGTCGCAATCCCCGGTTCGACCATGTCCTCCTCCCGACTCCAGGGAGCCCTGTCCTCCCTCGCCTGGGCCAACGTCGCCCTTCACGCTGCCGGTCTCGGGCTGGCTTGGTTCGGCATACGCGCCGGCAGCGTCGCGGTTCCACTGGCGGCACGCATGGCCTATCTCGCGGACCGGCCTGCGGGTTGGATCTGGGGCTGGGGGATCTGGATGGCCTGCCCCCTCCTCCTCGTCGCCTTCATGGCCGTGCTGCGGAGCTGTCTACCGGCGCCGGGCCCCGCGGCGGACCTGGCCCTTGCCTGCGCCGCGGCCGGCATGAGCGTCGATCTCCTCTGCGACGTGATCCAGATCCAGGCCCTGCCCCTGGTGGCGGCCGGGCCGGTGAGCCTCTTCCTCGTTCTGGAGCGCATCGCCTTCACCGGCGGCGCCACGGTCGCCAACGGTTTTTACACGGTCGGTATCGTGCTGATGATCCTCTGTCTGCGGCCGGTGGCCAGCGTGCCGGCGCGTCTGGCGGGATGGGCCACGGGAATCTCGGGCGCGGTCATGGTCCTCTCCGGCCTTCTCCTCTCTCCAGCTCTTCTCCTGGCTTCGACCGGCCCCACGATCGGCTTCTACTGCTTGTGGACGGTGCTGGTGGCGCGCGATCTCCGGCAGGACCGGCCGTGATCGCGGTCTTCGGCGGCTGCGGAGCGCCCTCTCTCTTCCGGCGGACGGGGAGGCCGGGAGAGAGAGGGCTGGGAGAGTGGGGTCCGCCCCGAAAGGGCGGCGGCAGAGCTAGTACCCGGCCGAGCCCCGGCTCGGAGTGCCGGCCCCGGCCCCGACGTGGACCTCCTGGCCGAGGTACTCCTGGACCACCGTGGGGAGTTGCTTCTCCAGCCAGCGGGCCATGTCCTCCTCGTCGCGCAGGATCTCCGCGCAGATGCGGGCCACTTCGGGCTCGCCCAGAGCGCGGGCGGCCACGATGAGCGCGTTATAGGAGGCGATCTCGAAGTGCTCGGCGGCGTAGTCCGACAGCGCGTTCTTCACCAGCTCATCCGGCGAGATCCCCGTGGAGCGACCCTGAAGGAAACCGGTGACGGCGCCCAGGGCAGTCTTCATCGACGAGGTGCTGCCGCCCAGCCGCTCGATGCAGTCGCGGACGCGCTCGGCGTGCATGCGGGTCTTCTCCAGGTGCTCCGAGATCTTGCGGAACATCTCCGGGCGGTCCTTGACGTCGCTGGCGTGGTTCTCCAACACCTGCACCAGGCTCTTCTCCATAGCGAAGGCATCGTTGAGCCAACTGATGAGCGTCTCCTTCTGATGGGCCATGACTTCATCCTCCTTGTCCGTTGCTCTCCTGGAAGTGTTCGACCGGGCGCCTCAGCGCGCCTTCGCGGAACTCTGCAACGCTCGTGCCGAAGAAGGGAAAGCCGCTTTCCCCGTCTCCCACGGCGCCTGCAAGGAGGGAAAGCCTCTTTCCCTGTCTTCAGCGGCTCCCGGGAAGGAGGGAAAGAGACTTTCCCTTTTTGCGATGAGGCGTTGAAAGAAAGGAAAGAGGCTTTCCCTCCTTCTCCCGAGACCCAGGAAGGGGGAGTCGAGCCGTCATCGAGGGCGATCGAGAGGCCCGGTCAGGCCGGCGCGGCGCCGGAAGGGTCCGGTGTCTCGTCTTCAGTCTTCGCCCGTGTGAACTCTCCTGGAAAGCCGGCGGGATGGTAGCATTGCTCGGCGGCGGCGGCGGCCTTCAGGCGGTCTCCGGCGCTCCGCCGCGGACGGCGAAGAAGACCGCCAGGGCGAGGCATAGTCCCACGCAAAAGCCGACCGAGAAAAACGAGGCCGCGAAGGCCACCAGGTAGAGCACCGGGCCGAAGCGATACTGCTTCGTGATGCCGTCCACCTCCTGCGCACTGGCGTCGTGGGCGAGCAGCCGCCGGTTCTTCGAGGCGTGCCGCCAGAGGCCGTTGAACGCCAGGGCGATGAAGAAGTAGGTGCCGGCGAATACGCCGGCCGCCACCTTGGCCTCCTCCGGGTGCATCAGGTACGCCGCCAGCACCGCGGTTGGGAAGGGGACGAGCGTGACCATCATCAGGAGGAAGCCGTTCCAGTACAGAAAGGGGTGATCGCTGCGCCGGATGAGCGCGAAGATCCGGTGGTGGTTGACCCACATGACGAGGATGGTGGCGAAGCTGATGACGAAGGCCAGATAGCTCGGCCACAGCGCCGTGAGCGCCGGCAGCAGGTGCCCATGCAGCTCCTCCGGCTTCGGCACCCGGATCTCCAGGATGAGCAGGGTGATCGCGATGGCGAAGACGCCGTCGCTGAACGCCTCCAGGCGGCCGGTCTCCTTCTCGTCAGGCATCTCAGGCCCGGGCGGTGGACTCGACGAGCAGAGTCCGCCAGGCGATCCTCCACGCGCCATCCTCGTTGACGAGGACGAGAAGGTCCCGTCCGCGCTCCTCGTACCGCACGTCGTTCAACTGATAGGTGATCGCAAAGGGGCAGCTCACGACGGCCGCCGCACCCCATTCTTCGATCATCAGATCCCCGATCTCGAACGCCTCCACCTTCGCCGCCGCACCGAAATCCCGATAGCTCTGCACGCAAGCCGCCCGCCCTTCGACCCGCCCGGTGAAACCCGGACCGACGAGCACGGCGGTGGGATGAAACAGCGGCTCGAGATCGTCGTAGCGGCCCGCCAGCCAAGCCTGGTTCAGCCGCTCGACGAGGGTGCGGATGGAACCTAGATGCTCAGAGGTCATTTGGCACCTCCAGACGCCTCCTTGTCTTGCCGTTGCGAACAGAGATGAAGAATATTTTTTCGCTCAACCGAGGTTACAAACGGCAGCAAGAACTCGACGACGCGGTCCGAGAAAATGTCGTTATGGTCGCGGATGATGTCGCGTGTTGCATAAACCACCATGAACGGCTCGGTAGCGTTAGGGTGTCGATTCCCCTTGGGCTTCAACCGCGTCGTCCCATACCGGCCCGCCGCTGCCATGTCGAAGCGCTTCACATCCGTCATACTGGGCGAGAGATCCGATCGATAGTACGTTATCTCTGGTTTGGAGTTCTCATCAGGCACGCTCAGCTCATGCGTGCGCATGGTCCGCCGGAAGCCAACCGTGAACAGGCTGCTCGGAAAATCCGGCCAATACGGTGGAATGACCAGGGTTGCAAGTATGCGTGAGAACGTAAACGCCGCGCGATTGGCCGTATCGCCGCGGGACGACAAGGTCAGAAGCACGGGCGCCTGCTCCGCAGTGAATTGACAGTTGAGCGAGCGATTAAAGCCTTTATAGCGAAGCGCCTCGGCCGCCGGATTGAGAAGAATGGCGAGATCTCCAATCCGAGGTACGGCCTCCCCGCAAGTCAGCTCGTCTTTACCCTCCAGGACAATTCGATCCATCGCAGAAAGCAACATCGCGCCACCGAGACTGTGACCGACAGCGATCAACGAAGTGAACGTATTTTCATTCTGCAGCGAGGCGTTCGCATCCTTTTGAATTTTGTCCAAACGTTTCAGCAAGTCCGCCAGTTGGCCCTCCTGCTGTTTACCTTGCTGAATTCTCTCGGCTTCGGCGCGCTGGGGCCAGCCCCCGATCCTCTGCGCGACCTTTTTCCGCTGCCAGATGGTCGTGAGATTTAAAGGTTCGTTTCCAATGGACTCGCCGCGCCAGCCGACATAGATACCCACCACACGGTTTGGCTTCGGTCGGTCGTCGTCTTGGCAGCGCATACCGATGTCTTGTGCGCTCAATGTCTTGAGAATTCGCCTGAACGACACGATGTTGCCATCGGCAGGTGCCGCCGAGTGATGCCATCCGTGGATGAAGACGACGATCGTAGCACCTCCGTGTTCAGCCAACCGCTTGACGTGGCTGAGGACCAAGTCTCTCTGTGCGGGGCTCCATAGCTCACCGGAATCTTTGAATTCGATCACTCCGACGTCAAAAGTGTCAAAGTGCTCAAGTGACGTTCGCGCCAGGGGAGCCCAATATGCGTTGTCGACCGGGCCCTTGTCGGGCAAAGTGAACGTCTCGCGCGAGTCTGGCCATGGGCGCCATGATCCGTTGTCCAATTGGAGGCGGTGTGGTGCATTGGGAACGATCGTGCAGGCGCCGAACGTAGACCAGAGCACCAGCGTTGCGATTTTTCGCATCATAATGACATCCCTCCTTGTGAGTAGCTCCTCAGGACGAGCCCCGCCCTACAGGTCTGCTGTGACACAATAACTAGAAAGAGTATCTCACATTGGGGTCCGAGGTGCGTTGGTGTCAAGCGAGCCGATCGCGCTCTGAAGAATCGCTCAACTCGGCCGCACCCGCCGGGTCAGGCTGGCGATGACCACCGCCAGCTCGGCCGGCTCGGGCACGTGCATGCTGTACCCCGAGGTGAGTGTACAGGCCGGCGCTGGCCTGAAGCTCAAGGACGTTCTCCTCCACGTCGAGGGTCCAGATTCGGGCCAGCGCCGCGTCGGGGCCTGCCGAGCTGGCTGGTGATCTTCAACTGGTCGCCGCCGGTGAAGAAGACGACCGACGCCCCCGCCACGGCCTTGACCCGGTCCTCGGATTTCGCCTGCTCGCGGAACCGCACGTCCAAGTGCTCGTCGCTAGGAAACCCTCGCGCTTGACGATCTCTCCGCCGCGCACCAGCCGTCCCCGCGGCTCCGGCGCGTGGACCTCCCCGCCTGTGACGAGCGTGATCACTCCCACCCACCCTCCCTACGCGGTTTCCGTGGCCGGGGCCGCGCCGCCGTTCCCCGCCTCCACCACGCTCACGGTGCTCGCCTGGGGGCCTTCGAAGCCCTGCTCTTCGGCGAAGCGGACGCGGGAGCCGACGGTCAGTTTGTCGAACCCCGGAGGGTCGAGGACGGCGTTGCGGTGAAAGTAGACCTCGCGGCCGTCGGGGGCGGTGAGGAAACCGAAGCCTTCTTCAGGAAAAACGCGGACGACCTCCCCCTCTGGCGGCAGCACCGGAGATTTCACATAGCCGCGCCGGCGCTCCACGAAGGCCTCCACTTGGCGCTCGGCGGCGTCGAAGGCGTCGCGGATGGCGGCGAAGATCTCGTCCGCCTGCTTGTCCGCCACCAGCTCCGAGCCGGGGACGGTGACGTCGACCCGCACTCGGTAGGGACCGCCGTCGTGATGGTGGTTGCCCGTCGGGAGCTCGAGGGCGATGCGGCAGCTCGTGATGCGGTTGTAGTGGCGTTCCAGCTTGTCGGCACGCTTCCGCAGCTCGGCTTCAATGGGCGGCGTGAGCGTGACGTCACGGGTGGAAATCTCCAGGGGTATCTGCATGGCAGCTCCTTTGGTTCAAAGAAGAGCCGGAGCCTCCAACGCGGGGGAGGTTCGCTCTTCGGGGATCGTTCCGCAAGGCTCGTGCCACGAGCGGCGGGCCAGGACCGGGGCGGGAGGGACCTCACACCTTTTTCGGCGGCAGGTCCCGGGCTTGAGGGTCGTCCTGGAAGCCGTGGTGGTTGTGGCTGCCGTCGCAGAACGGCTTGTTGGCGGAGGCGCCGCAACGGCAGAGCGCGAGGGCGGTGCGGCCGCCCAGGCCGTAGGCCTGGCCGGTGGGATCGAGGATCTGCAGAGCGTCCGCCCCCTCCAGGCGGAGCGGACCGTTCTTCATGACGGTGATCTTGACGTCGGACATTGCGATGGCCTCTCTCTCGAAGACGGGACCCGGACCGCAGCGCCGGCCCCCCTGCGCCGGCAAGCGTTCCCGATCGGAGGCCCGCCGTCAACCCCCCGGGCCTGCGATATCCTGGGCCGCTGTTCTTTCCTCAGAAGCCCAGACGCCCTGACACCGGATCATGAAGCCCCCAGAGCCCGACCAGGATTCCCGCCTTCGCGTCTGGGGGTTCCGCCTCTTCCAGGCGGCGGTGATCGTCTTCGCGGGCTATTTCACCTGGCGCTTCCTCACCCATTCCGACCTCTCCTGGTCGCGGCTCGCCGAGCGGGTGGCGGCGGCGCGGGCGCCGTTCGTCGCCCTCGGGGCCGGGCTGCTGCTGGCGCGCTACGGGCTCTGGGACTGGCGCTTCCGGCGGGCGACGCGCCTCATCCTGGGCACGGCCTCGGGGCCGTTCCTGGGCTTCTTCGTCCTCATGGCCTCGGCGGCGCTCAACCTCATCACCCCCACGGCGCGGGTGATCGGCGGCCTGATGCGGGCGCGCTACTTCGCCCGCGGCTACCAGCGCCCCTTCGGCCTCCTCTACGGCGTCGTGCTCTACGACCAGGTGGCCCACCACGCGGTGATGAGCGTCTGCACCTGGATCGTCTTCAGCGCCACGGCCTTCTACCTGGGCCGGCCCTGGCTCGGCTGGGCCTCGCTGGGGGCGCTGGTCGCGTCGGCGATCGTCCTCGGGATCTGGGGCCGGCTCCGGGGTCCCTTCGAGCAGAATCCCATCGTCCGCTTCCTCGCCCGCCGGGCGGAGCGGGACGAGGGGAGGCTGGACCGCCTCTTTGCCCACGGGCACGAGGCGGTGGGGGTGTTCGTGCGCCTGCTGGGCTCCGGGCCGCTGCTGGTCCAGGCCGCGCTCCTCGGAGTGGCCTACTTCCTGGTGAACGTCGCCGCGCAATGGGCCATGTTCCAGGCCATCGGGGCGCCGGTGAGCCCCTTCGTGGTCCTCGCCGTGGTGGCCCTGGGCACGGCCGTGGGGACCCTCACCGGCACTCCCGGCGGCATGGGGACGACGGAGGTGGCCATGATGGCCTCCTTCAAGCTGATGGGGGTCGACGCGGTCGTGGCCGCGGCGGGCATCCTCCTCTACCGCGGGCTGCACTACGCTTCGATCCTCGCCGTCGGCCTGCCGGCGCTGACCGTGCTGGAGCTGCGGCCGAAGCGCGGGGAGATCGCCGAGGACATCGCGGACGCCGAGAACCTCGAGAACCTCGAAAACGGAGGATCGGAGACCTGAGCATGGACGACCGCCTGCGCGCCCTGCGCGAGACCGAATTTCCCGTCGTCGCCGAGTGCGCCTACCTGAACCACGCCGGCATGGGACCGCTGCCCCGCCGCTCGGCGCAGCGCATGGCGGCCCTGGCGGAGCTCGTCTCACGCACGGGCGACCGCCGCTGGCTCGACCGCCAGGCCGAGGTTGAGCGGGTGCGCGGCCTCGCCGCCGCTCTCCTCGGCGCCCGCGAGCCGCGGGAGGTGGCCTTCGTCGAGAACACCTCCACCGCCCTCTCCATGGTCGCCGGAGGGCTCGACTGGCGACCGGGGGACAACGTGGTGGGCGCGGCCCTGGAGTTCCCCTCCAACGTCTATCCCTGGATGCAGCTCGCCGACTTCGGCGTCGAGTATCGCCAGGTGCCGGAGCGGGACGGGCGGATCGATCCCGAGGAGCTGATCGCCCGTATGGACGGCCGCACCCGCCTGCTGGCCCTCTCCTGGGTGCAGTACGCCAGCGGCTTCCGCTCGGACCTCGCCCGGCTGGGGGCGGCGTGCCGGGAGCGCGGCGTCCTCTTCGTGGTCGACGTCATCCAGGGGCTGGGCGCCCTGGCGCTCGACGTCGAGCGCGAGATGGTGGACGTGGCGGCGGGCTCCGGGCACAAGTGGCTGCTGGGAGCGGAGGGGCTCGGCCTGCTCTACGTCTCCGACCGGGTGGTGGACCGCCTGCGCCCCGCGCGCTCCGGCTGGCGCTCGACGCGCGACATCTTCCAGTGGGCCGACTACGACCTCACCTGGGCTCCAGGGGCGAAGCGCTTCGAGAGCGGCACGTTGAACGTCTACGGCATCGTGGCCCTGGGCGGCTCGCTGGAGGTCCTCGGCGAGGCGGGGGCCGGCAATGTCGCGAACGTTGAGACGCGGGTGCTCGGCCTCGCCGACCGCGCCGCCCGGGGCTTGGCGGACCTGGGCTTCACGGTCGTCAGCTCGCGCACCCCGGGCGAGACCTCCGGCATCGTCACCGCCATCCATCCACGTCTCAATCCCCAGGAGCTGGTGAAGCGGCTCGGCGAGCAGGACGTGGTGGTGGCCGCCCGGGCCGGCCGGTTCCGGATCTCCCCGCACTTCTACAACACGGAGGAGGAGATCGACCGCTGTTTGGAGGTTGTGTCTGTATGGCTGGGTGGACACCGAGTAGCAGAGATCGTATAAGGTGGTGGTGGAGGTGAGCCAATGACGCGAGAAGATCTCCTGTCCCGGATCTCGATCGACCCGAATATATGTTTCGGGAAACCCTGTATTCGAGGACACAGGATCTGGGTGTCCTTGATCCTGGATTTTCTGGCTTCCGGCTCGACAGTGGGAGAGATTTTAGAAGATTACCCCCAACTTGAAGAGGCTGACGTGCTGGCCTGCATCGCCTATGGAGCGGAGATGTCCCGAGAGCGGTATGTGGAGATTCCGCTCGAGAAGGCATCTTGAAGCTGAAGCTGGACGAGAACCTTGGGACGCGGGGAGCGGCCCTGCTGCGCAAGGCTGGACACGACGTCGCAACCGTCGTCGAGCAAGGCCTGACCTCCGCTCAGGATTTCAATCTCGCTACCGTCTGTGTGGAGGAAGGCCGCTGCATCGTAACGCTCGACCTCGACTTCTCCAACCCGCTACGGTTCGATCCCGGACAGTATTCGGGGATCGCAGTCCTCAGGCTCGGCTCACGCCCGACCGCCGAGGATCTGTTGAACGCCGTACGCACTCTGATCGGCGGGCTCGAAAAGAGCGAGATCGACGGCAGGCTCTGGATCGTTCAGGTTGGTGTGATTCGCGAGTACCAACCGGGAAACTAGGATGAGCCTCGCCCGCGCCGGCGGCCTGCCCTTACGGCTGCGCGTGCGTCCTCACCGGCCCCGCCGGGCGTTTCGGAAACGCTTTCGGATGCTCCTGGACCCGCTTCATCACCTCCGCCACTCCCCGTTCGAGCTGCGGATCGCGGCCGTCGAGGACCGACTTGACGTCGTTCTCCACCACGATGTCGGGATCGACGCCGTGCCCTTCGATGATCCATTGCCCCGCCATGGAAGAGGAAGCGAACTCGGGGACGAAGATCTGGCCGCCGTCGATCATCGGACCGTGAAAGGTGATGCCCACGACGCCGCCCCAGGTGCGGGTGCCAATCAGGGGCCCGAGCCCGAGCTGGCGGAACATGTAGGGGAAGATGTCGCCGTCCGAACCCGAGCCTTCATTCATCAGGCACACCATCGAGCCATAGAAGGTCACCTGCGGATAGGGCAGCGGATCGTCGGTGGTGCGGCCGAAGTCGACCGCCAGCGGATGCCGGGCCAGCCGTTCGAGCAACATCTGCGAGATGTTGCCGCCGCCGTTGTTGCGCACGTCGACGACCATTCCCTCCTTGCGGATCTGGCCGAAGTACTGGCGGGCGAACTCGCGGAAGCCGTCGTCGCCCATGTCGGGGAGGTGGATGTAGCCGAGCCGCCCGTTGGACAGCTTCGAAACCTTTTCGCGGTTGCCGTCCACCCACTCGCCGTAGATCAAATCCGTCTCCGAGCTGATGGGCCGGAAGGTGATCTCCCGCGCACCTTCGGCGGTGGGCTTTGAGTTGACGGTCATGCGCACGGGACGGTCGGCCTTCTGGCGCAGCAGCCGGTAGGGGTTGTCTTTGGCCACCAGCTCCTCGCCGTCGATGGCCAGCACGTAGTCGCCCGGGTGGACGTCGACGCCGATCTCGGTCAGCGGCGAGCGGTAGGTCTCCTCGTCGTTGTGGCCGGCGAAGATCTTGGCGATCCGGTAGCGGCCGGCGGTCTTGTCGAGCGCGAAGCGGGCCCCGGGCAGCGCCACCTTCGGCCGCGGCGGCAGCTTGAAGTCGCCGCCCGCCACGTAGGAGTGGGAGTTGTTGAGCTCGGCGATCATCTCGCCGATGACGTAGTTGAGGTCCGAGCGGTGTCCGACGTAGGCCAGGAGCGGCTCGTACTGCTTGCGCAGCGCCTCCCAATCGTAACCGTTCATGTTGTCGGTGTAGAAGAAGTCGCGGTACCGCCGCCAGGCCTCGCGGAAGACCTCGGCCCACTCTTCAGCCGGCACGCGGTCCACCATCATGCCGCCGGTGTCGATCGTCTTCTTCGAGTCCTTGCCGCCGGCCTTGGCGTCGTAGACGTTGTGCTGGCCGTCCTGGACGACGAGCACCTTCTCGCCATCCTGGGAGAGCGCGTAGCCGTTCATCCCCTCGACGAGCGTCGCAACCTTGCGGTCCTTCGCCGTGAAGATCTGCAGGGCGTTCTTCGCCGGCGGATCGCCGGCCAGGACGTTCGGAGCCATTTTCACGAACAGCAGGCGCCCCTCGGCCGCGGCGAGGTCATCGTAGTTATCGAACGGTACGGGCACGCGGGCCACCCGGCCGGCCAGGCCGTCGAAGTCGATCCTGGTGAGCGCCGGCACGGAGTCCTTCTTGTCCTCTTTATCCTTTTTATCCTCTTTCTTCTCGTCGCTGCTCACGGCCACCTGGTCCTCCTCAGGCGGGAAGGGGTGGGCCACGTCCTTGCGCAGGGCGAGGGCGTAGACGCCGATATTGCGGTCGAAGGCGAAGTTGAAGTCGAGGGAGTCGAGCTGGGCGGCGAAGTTGCGGGCGCCGAGGAAATAAAGGTATTGGCCCTTGGGGTCCCAGGCCGGGCTGAATTCGTGGGTCAGCTCGCCCGTCACCCGGCGCAGCTTGCCGTCCGCCACGCTCCAGATCCAGAGCGAGCTGAAGCCGTTCGGGTCCGAGAGGCTGAAAGCCAGGTGACCGCCGCACGGCGACCAGGTGTAGTCGCGGACTTGGCGGCGGACGTCGCGGGCCACCTCGGCGAGCTTCTTGCCGGCCACGGTGAGAACGTAGAGGCGGCCGTCCTTGTCGGAGAAGGCGAGGCGCTTGCCATCCGGCGACCACTCCGGGTGGTAGCGCATGCCCTTGCCGCCGGAGGTGAGCGGCTCGGGTTTGCCCTTGCCGAGAGCGTCCACGAGATAGACCTCGTCTTCGCCCGTGAGGTCGGAGACGAAGGCGATCTTGCGGCCGTCCGGCGACCAGCGTGCCCGCTTGTCGTGAGCGCCCGAGGTACGGGTGAGATTGCGGGTCACCCCCTTCTCGACGGGGACGTTGAAGACGTCCCCCCGGGCCGTGAACACTGCCCGCTCACCCTTGGGCGAGAGCGCGAAGTCCTCGATGTGGTCCGCGGCCGGGGTTTCGGCGGGGCGGCTGTCCACGGCGTCCGAGGGCGCCTGGATGGACAGGTGGCGTGAGCCGCCGTTGCGGGTGTCGTAGACGTTGAGCTCGCCGTTCATCTCATAGACGATCTGGCCGTCCGGGTCGGCGCTCGGCCAGCGGACGTCCCACTGGGTGCTCGTCGTGACTGGCGCCGTGGCACCGGTCGCGACGTCGTAGGAGTAGAGGTTGAGGGTACCGGTGCGATCCGAGTTGAAATAGATCCTGTTGCCGATCCACATGGGATCGCGCTCGGTCACGGGGGTGTTGGTGATGTTCTTCGTTTCGTGAGTGGCAAGGTCGAAGATCCAGAGGTCCTGGGCCCAGCCGCCCTGGTAGCGCTTCCAGGTGCGGAAGTCGCGGGCGAACGGGGTGTAGACGACCTTCCGGCCGTCCGGCGAGAGGTCGGCGCCGCCGGACTTGGGCATGGGCAGGGGCTCGCCGAGGCCGCCGTCCACCGGCACGGTGTAGATGCGGCTGTCGGAGAGGTCCCAGCCGTCCCGCAGCGAGCGGAAGAAGACGGACTTGCCGTCCGGCGTCCAGCCGAGGACCTGGTTGTCGTAACCCCACCGGGGAGGCAGCGGTCCGCGGGCGGGATAGAAGGTGAGCTGCTTGGGGACGCCGCCGGTGGACGGGATGACGTAGACCTGCTCGTCGCCGTCGTACTGGCCGGTGAAGGCGATCCACTGGCCGTCCGGCGAGAACTTGGCAAACAGCTCGAGGCCCGGATGGGCCGTGAGGCGCGTCGCCGTCCCGCCGCTGGCCGCGGCGGTCCACAGGTCGCCGGCATAGGTGAAGACCACCTTGTCCTTGTAGACGTCCGGGAACCGCAGCAGCTTGGTCTGGGCCGAAGCCCCGGCCGCGAGGCCGAGAGCCACCGCGAGGCACAGCACGATTCGGGTCAGGCGATGCATGGGACCTCCTGAAAGATGAGGGCAAGACGACGTTCCCGGAAGCAGGGTGTCTCGACAAGTATATACGCGGGGAGGGGCCGGGAGTTGCGCGACCACGTGCCGGAAAGGCCCGGGTTCGTCTAGAATAGGCGCGTCTGCGTGATGGCGCTCGGCCGCCTGATGAAGAGACTCCAAAAGCCCATGAGGGTTATTATTCGGGCGAGCTAAACAAGCAGGAGGTATTCTGATGAAGTACCGCGTTTTTCTCGAGCAAGACGAAGACGGCGTCTACGTCGCCGAGGTGCCAGCGTTACCCGGCTGCATTTCTCAGGGCGGCACGAGAGACGAAGCGCTTGCGAACATCAAGGAGGCCATTGAGGGCTACATCGTGAGCCTGGAAGAACACGGCGAGCCCGTGCCGCTGCCCATCTCTGAAGAGCTCGTGGAGCTCGACGTTTGAGCGAGCTTCCCCGCGTTTCCGGTCGGGAGGTCGTCAAAGCATTGGGCAAGCTCGGCTACGAGAAGGATCGGCAGCACGGCAGCCACATCATCCTCAGGCAAGGACTGTCTCCCTTTCGCCGGCTGACCGTTCCTGATCATCCAGAAATTGCCAAGGGTACGCTACGCACGATCATCCGCCAGGCAGGGCTCACCGTAGAGCAGTTCAAGCGGCTGTTGTAAAAACGGAATTGCTCAGTGGCCGAAAAAAACCGGGCAATTCCGAGCCCGCGAGCGACCGTCACTCCGCCGGAAAACCCACCCGCCGCTCCCGGCCCGCCGTCCCCTCCAGGTCGCGGAGCTTGCCGAGGAGATCGTCCTGCTCCTCGATGACGTCGAGGGTGGCGCCAGAGAGGAGGAGGACCTTGGTGCCGCTGCCGTGGCGCTCGGCCGGCGCCAGGCCGATGATCGACTCGGTGCGCAGCCAGATGTCGCGGCTCGTGCTCTGGGTGACCTGAATCCACGGCATGCCTTCTCTCCTCCCCAAGATTGGGACCCAACTACAGGACGTACGGTATCACTCGTCGGGTCCGGCCATCAGAGCTTCACTCCCGGGTCCGCGTCCGAGGCGAAGCCGAGGCGGTGCATCTCCTCGAGGACCTCGGCGAAGAGGTCGAAGAGCTTCTTCAGGCGCTCCACGTCGCGGATCACCCCCACCACCTGGAAGTGAAGCTCGTCCACCCCCTCGGGGAAGCGGGCGCGGAAATAGCCCTCGTCGTCCTTGAGCTCCAGGCGGATCTGCGGTTGCTCCTGGATCAGCCGCCGGATCTCCGGGTTGGCGAACAGGGCCCTGACCTTGGTCTCGTCATTGCCCTGGACGATGAAGTCGTCATCGAACGGGCTGGAGTAGCCCACCTCGATGTCCTGCATCCCCAGCATCTTGCCCAAGTCGCTGAAGAAGCCCTTGCGGTAGATCCGGAAACGGAACGGGTCCTGGCTGACGAAGGGCGCCCGCATCCGGGTGTAGGTGACGTGGTTGTGACCGGTCGACACGGTGTAGACGTCCAGGGTGACCGTCCAGCCCTTGACGTGGGCTTGGACCTTGTCCCCCTTCCAGAAGCCGCCGTCGACGAAGTCGGCGCCGATCTCGCCGCAGAGCTGCTTCCAGACCTCCTCGCGTCGCGGGCCGAACATGCCTGCCAGAAAGCTCATCTCCGTCGCTCCTTCTCTTCAGCGTTGGTCCTCGTCCCATTAGATCATGGCCGGGTGCATCCTGATTCCAAGCCGCCTGTGGGTGACAAATTTTCGTAGAGACCTGTGAGAATTTTTGCGAGCGGGCAAAGAAGCGCGGCGTGTGCGCGTTTCCGTGGCAGGCCGAAGACTTGGATCGCGCACTGTCTGCGCTCTGTCAATGACAGACCCACTGACATTCCCTGACACTCCTGACACGCGCCGACGCTCCCGAAAGGCCCCGGTGGATTTCAAGACATACTTACATTTCTCTTCGAAAAGGAGAGGGAAGAACTTTCAAATCTCCGCGGCCGGTCCGCTGCCGACCGTGAAGACCTCCCCCGACCGCGCCCAGCGGACGGGGATGTCGCCGGCTGCGGATCGGGCCTCTACCACGGCGATCTGCGGGTCGAATGTGGGCCAGACGTGGGTGACGGCCAGCTCCCGGACGCCAGCGTGGCGGGCGGTCTCGCCGGCTTGGCGGGCGGTGAGATGGACGGGCGCGCCGACCTTCCCCTCCTGGTAGGTGGCCTCGCAGACGAGCAGGTCGCTCCCTTGGGCGAAGCCGGCAAGGTCGGCGTTCGGACCGGTGTCGGCCGAGTAGGTGAGGGTGCCGGCATCGGTTTCGGCGCGGATGGCGAGGGTGTGGCCGGGGTGGTCGGTGCGCAGGAAGCGCAGGCGGAAATCACCCACTTCGACGGTGTCTCCAGCGTCCACGGCGTGGAAAGGGAAGGTGGCGCCGAGGTTCTCCGCGCCGTCCGCTCCCAGCAGGCCACCGAGCGCTTCGAGCGTGCCCGGGGGCCCATAAAGAGGCAGGCGCAGGGCGCCGTCGACCCGGTAGCGCAGGGCGATGTGCAGGGAATAGAGGTCGGCGCAATGGTCGGGGTGGAGGTGGCTGAGGACGAGGGCGTCGAGCTGCGTGAAGTCGGTCAGCCGCTGGAGGACGGCGAAGGTGCCGTTGCCGGCGTCGATCCACAGCCGGGTGGCGCCGTGCTCCAGGAGAAAGCCGGTGCTGGGGTTGTCGGAGGCCGGGTAGCCGCCGGAGCTGCCGAGGACGTGAAGGCGCATGGCTGGAAAACCTCCGGGGAGGAGGATACCGCGAGAGGTCCTCCGGCGGGCGTCCTCGCCGGTGGGCTTCGGTGACCTGCGAAGTGGAACTCTTTACAAACGCTTCCCTGCGCGGGAGGCAACTCTCCATCTGGCATTACGTATGCACCCATTGGAGGTTCAAGTAGTCAGCAGGAACCCTGAAAGGGGGGGACATCATGCAGGACCGTAGCTGGAGGCAGCAACGGCAGGAAGGCGTAGTCGACCGTCACGCCGTCGTGGTCGGCGGCAGCATCGGCGGCATGCTCGCGGCGCGCGTGCTCGCCGATCATTTCGATCAGGTCACCGTCGTCGAACGCGACCAGTTGCCCGAGGGGAGCGAGAACCGGCCGGGGGTGCCCCAGGCCCGTCATCTCCACTTCCTCTTCAAGCGGGGCCTGATGGTCGCCGAGGAGCTCTTCCCGGGGATCACCGCGGACCTCCAGGAGGCGGGAAGCCATCTCCTCGATCAGGGCAGCGACTTTCGCATCCTCTATCGCTCGGGTTGGTCGCCCCGCAAGGAGATCGGTCTCGAGTTCTGTACCTTCACCCGGCCCCTCTTCGAGGCCACCGTCCGCCGTCACCTGATGACGAATCCGAAGGTGCTCCTCCGCCAGGGCTTCGAAGTGGCCGGCCTGGAGCTCGACGAGGACAAGGCCCGGGTGGCGGGCGTGCGGCTGCGGCCGCGCCACCGCGACCCCAACGCGCCGGTCGAGGAGGAGCTGCTGGCGGCCGAGCTGGTGGTGGATGCCAGCGGCCGGGGCTCCAAGGCTCCGGACTGGCTGGAGGCCGTGGGCTATGAGAGGCCCGAGGAGATGGTCGTGGATGCGTTCTGGGGATATGCCACCCGCCTCTACGAGCCGGTCGAGGAGTACAAGAAGGAGTGGAAGACGCTGTTCATCATGAACCGGCCGCCCTACCAGCCGCGGGCGGGAATCATCCAGCCCGTCGAGGGAAACCGCTGGATCGTGACCATCGCCGGAGTGATGCACGACTATCCGCCGACGGACGAGGACGGGTTCCTGCAGTTCGCCAGGAGCCTCTCATCGCCGGAGCTCTACCGGGCCATCCAGAAAGCCCGGCCGCTGTCGAAGGTCTGGGGCTACCGGCGGACGGAGAACCGGCTGCGCAGCTACGAGAAGGCGCGGTTGCCCCAGGGCTTCGCGGCGCTGGGCGACTCGGTCTGCGCCTTCAACCCGGTCTACGGCCTGGGGATGACCCTCACCGGCCTCGAGGCGCTGGAGCTGGGCAAGTGCCTGAGCCACGGCCGCGGCACGCTGGATACCCGGCGCTTCCAGAAGCGGGTGTCGAAGCTGGTGGCCGGCCCCTGGGCGCTGACCACGGGCGAGGACCTGCGCTGGCCCACCACACAGGGCGGCAAGATCACCGCCAAGCTCAAGCTCATGCACTGGTACATCGAGCAGGTGATCCGGCTGATCCCGCAGAGCGAGGACGTGTTCCGCCGGTTCCAGGAAGTCAACCACATGATGAAGTCGCCGGCGGCCCTGTTCCATCCCTCCGTGCTGCGGCGGGTGTTGCGGCAGGCCTTTGGTCCGCGTCCGGTGTACGCGAGACCCAAGGAGGCTGCGGCCCGGGTGCCTGCGTCGACGGCGACGGCCACGTCGACGGTGGCGATCCGCCGCTGACGCTTCAGTTACCCTCCAAGAAGGGGAGCGGGCCTGCCCGCTCCCCTTCCCTTCCTCCGCAGGCCCGGCACCTCCATGGCGCGCGATTCATGAGATTCGCACCAGCGGTGAAGCCCAACTTTGTGTCGGTTGAAGAGGTGACACCCCATGTCTACTGAAAAAAAGCACCCGCATCGTCAGCGCGGCCGGTCGGACGCAATGGCCTTCCTCGAAAACCTGAGTGGTGGCCCGCTCACGCTCGCCAAGCTCTTTCGGTCCATCCGGGAGGGAGAGGCCCTGACGCAGGCTGAGCTCGCCGACACGCTCGGAATCTCCAAGCAGCATCTGTCGCACATCGAGAACGGTCGGAAGATCGTCAGCCCCGAGCGTGCGGCGAGCTGGGCGGCGCGCCTGGGCTATGCGGAATCGCAGTTTGTGCGCCTCGCGCTTCAGGATGCCCTGCGCCGCGTCGGACTCCGCTACACCGTCACCGTGAACGCGGCATGACGCCCGGATCTCAGAGTCGATGATTGGAGGCTCCGGTGCGGGTGCCGGCGCCGAGGTCGGTGAAGTGGCACCGGCCCGAGTTCCGAGGGCTCCGCCGCGATGATCCTACCGTTCATAGCTCGATGCCCATATTTATCTGCTCAGTCGTGGAGGCAGGGAGTTGTGTATCCCACCCGGGTCCTGCGGTATAATCCTCGACGTGAAATCGCGGTTGTGGAGCCTGGGCCTGCGGCAGATCCCCTCGCTGGACGGTCCTCGGACAGCCTCACGGCGGCTGTCGGGGTGGCGTGGAGGCCGGCAGGGAGTCGCGCGAAGCCCCTGCCAGGGATTGAATCCCCATAGGACCGCCTCGGGCTAGCCCGCGGCTTCGTTCAACTGCGTCTATCCGAAATCCTTCGGCGGACTTCGCAGGGAGGACTTCGGATAGACGCTTAAAGGATAGACGCTTAAAGGTTAGGCGGTAGAGGGTACACTCATGGAAGCGTTCCGCGTGAGAAGGGAAACTGGAGACCGACAATGTGTTGCAACAAGACTTGGAAAAGCATCGCACTGATACTCTTCCTTGGGGTGCTCACGGCAGCCTCGGCGGCCGCGACTACTTGGATCACCTCAGAGACGGACAAAGACTTACTCACGGGACAGAACTATTCGTATCTCCGCATCGCCAGCGGCTTGTCAGGAACAAATAGGCGCTTTCTCGACATCTTGAAAGGGCCTCAAGGCTACCAAATGCGGTTCGTCGTGCCGCAACCCACCAATACCCAGACGACGATTTGGGCGCCAGGCCTAGCTACCTCCCGATCTGCAAAAGATCTCGGCGAGACGGTCTCTTGGATGGTTGAGGGAAAGACCGCCCATACGGTTTCGCCGACTCTGAATAAGCGAAAGCGACACATGGGCGTCACTGACTACGAAGCGTCATGGCCAGTGACGTGCAGCGACTTAACTGAACTCCTAACTGGCAAGACACTCCGCGTCGTAATGCCCGAATTCAATGGCGAGTGGGACCTTACACGACTCCCTCAGAGTTTCGAGAAGATTATCGGTGTCGCCTCCAAGAAGATCGTCCAAGGGACCGCGCCTGAGTGCGCAGCGGCTCCCGATGCTACGCAAGCTAACGAGACGCCCTCTCCTGCAACCTCGCCATGAAGAGGACAGCGAACGATGGCGGCCTGCCGCCTAACCTGCCAATCGAGTGGACGAAACCGGCCGCTTCGCGTCCGGTTCGCCGCTCATCGGGAACAGCGTTATCTGCACAAAGAGCCAGAACACGATGAACCCAGATCGTATATATCGGCAGTATCGTGACGACGCCCTTGCTGGGCAGATCACAGCCTCCAAGTACACAACGTTTGTAGCAATGCCATTTGGGGAGCAGTTTAGCTATCGCTCACGTGAAGTGTATCGCGAGGTCGTCTGTAAGGCCGCAGAGCGCGCAAATGAGAAGGGCGGCACGCGGCGTAACTTCGACCAGCCGACGCGGGTTGACGAACGCGGTGGGACCGCTCGTGTGCTGAGCGAAGAGATCATTGTCAAGATCCTAGAGTCACACATCTTTTTGGCAGACCTAACCTTTGAAAACACCAATGTATTGCTTGAAACCGGCGTCGCATTCGGCATGAAGCCAAATCCGCAGATAATACTTATCACTCAAGGCAAGCTGAGCGACCTGAGCTTTAATATCCGCAACAACAACGTGCTGGAGTACAACTCGGGCGGGTCAGTGGACGCCATAGCCAATGCGCTGATCCAAGCAGCCGGTTCATTTGACGCTGACCAGGAGAAGTATATATCGGCGATAACGCGGAGGTTGACGCCAGATGCGATCATCTGCCTCAAGCGTTATGCTGAGTTCCAGCAGGAGCACTGGGCAAATTCACTTCATGCAGAAAACGCAGGTATCATATTCCCAGGCGACCGCGCCTATGAGCGGTTTGAGGCCTGTAGCCGTGACCTGCTTCACGCAGGGTTGATTTGGACCGACTGGAAGGTAAAGGCTATCAATGGCAATGACGCCTTTGGAATGCACGCGACGGACCTGGGCTGGGCGGTAATTGGCCATTTATGGAACCTAACCAAGCCAAGCAGATAACCCTGGGCTTGCAGCGGATGCCTGGCGGCCCCGCTGAAGCCCGAAGACGTTACGCGCACACAGATTCGGAGATGGTATATGCCCAAGGAACCTCCCCTAAAGTTATCTGCCTATATCGTGCGGGTTGACGCTGGATTTGCTCCCAATCCGTTCGGGCCCTACTGTACTCTTGCATGCTGCAAGCCTGTGGTCCGACGGAAGGCGCACCGTGGAGACATTATAGTTGGGACCGGCTCGGCAGGCTACGGACTTGCAGGACATCTCGTTTTTGCAATGCGCGTCCAAGAAACCATTCCTTATAAGCAATATTGGAGACGGTCAGAGTTCGCGTATAAGATACCATCAAATCAGACGCGCGAGAGCGTGCGTGGCGATAACATCTGGCACAAGGATTCTTCTGGAGAATGGCAGGTTGCACCTGGAGCGCTACACGACTCAAAGCACAAAGAGCGAGATACAAGTGGCGAGTGCGTCCTAATCTCGACTGACTTCTTCTACTTCGGCCGTGACGCTATCCCAATAGATCAACAGTTTTCTGGTATGCTAGCTAAAACGCAGGGTCATCGAAATACCACAGAAGCCGAGGCGATCGAGCGCTTCTGGAACTGGCTCACGAAGGGGTACGCGGAGAAACGTCGAGAACTAGAATCTGGCAAACTTGGAGATCCGTGCGATTTTGACGCCAGCGGCTGCAAGATCCAATGCGATGACATCGAGGAAGAGGATTTTGAGGAGGAGCGCGCTTAACCCGACCGATCGAGCGGACGGATACCGCGCTATCGCGCGCTCCCGCCGCTCATCGCCCAAGCGTTAGGCGACCGGGGCGGCCCCGTCTCGCGTATCAGGAAGAAGGGGCCACTATCACCACGCCTCGAGCGCGCTGCACGTGACGCCAAGCCACATTGATCGTGCAT
>JAJKHS010000076.1 GCA_021154885.1 Thermoanaerobaculum sp. | reverse complement strand
GGTTGGAGCGACCTTGCTGGTCTCCCTCTTCTCCCGGTGAGGGGGGTTGGGAGGGGGCGGGAGAAGAGGGCCGGGGTGATGAGGGTCTTGGGAGGGGGCCCTCGGAGGCCAAAGTTAGCGCCTATGCCCCCGGCCCCTCTCCCCGGGGGGAGAGGGGGTCTCATGCGAAGGTGGATTGCCGTTAGGATGCGCTGTACTCTCCACGGCGGGTGTTGAAACGCCCAGCGCACCCTACAAGCTCCATCCTCTCGGCCAAGTCCTCCCTCTCCCCCCGGGAGAGGGGCCGGGGGTGAGGCTTCGGAGGGCAGACCGATCCGGATTCAGCAGGACTTTCGAGACACCGCTCAGGGGTTGCTCTTTCGGCTCACCGTCAGCAGCACCGATCCTTGCGCCAGCGCGGGAGCGTTGACGTGCAGCTTGCCGCCGGTCGAGGCGGCGCAGTCGATCGCGACGTTCGGGACGGGAACCCAGCCGTCGCGCCTCCGGGCCTGGGCCGTGGCCGTCAGGCCGGCGCAGTCCCCCAGGCTCGCCGGGACCTCGACGTCGAGGCCGCGCAGCAGCAGCGGCTGCTGGACGTCGTTCGAATCGACGAACCAGAAGCACGCCGCGCCCGGACAGAGAGTGCCGGCGGCGCTCTCGACGTAGAGCCGCCCCGGCTCGATCAGCTCGTAGCTCACCTTGCCGCCGGAGATCTTGACCACCAGGTAGTGCGAGAACCCGCCGCGGTCCGGAGGCGCATAGAGCGGCGCGCCGGCCCCGCCGGCCACGAAGTAATCGATGAAGTTGTGCTTCTCGGGCGGCTCGTGCCAGAACAGGTGCTCGTGGCCGGAAAAGACCGCAGCCACCGGAGAGCGCTCGAAGAGGTCCATGAGCTCCCAGCGGCGGGCGACGGCGGGATGGCTGCGGCCCGCCGGCGGATCGATCAGGGGCGACGAGAAGAACTCCGTGTGAGTGAAGAGGAAGATGGCCCGCGCGTCCCTGGCACTCTTGAGATCGTCCTTCAGCCACTGGAGCTGATCGCCGGAGATCGCGTCCTCGTCGCCCGGCACGGCGGTGTCCAGCGCGATGAAGTGGGCTCCCGCATAATTGAACGAGCCGTAGAGCTCGCCGAAGTGATTGCGGAACGACCTTTCCGAGCAACGGGGCGCCGGCGTCTGGGGATCCGCCCAGCAGAGCGTTCCTCCCGTCTTGCAGTCGCTCTGATCGCTGTGGATCTCGTGATTGCCGGGGGCGTTGAAGAGCGGCACGACGCCGGCGATGGACCTGGCCTTGTCGCGAAACGCCTGGTACTCCGCTTCCAGCTCCGGCTCGGTGTCGCAGTAGCCGTAGACGGTATCACCCGTCCAGAGCACGAAGTCGGGCCGGATCAGGGCGATCTCGGAGAAGATCGTGTCCAGCACGCGCGGCATCGGCGCGCCTTTGGCCGCGGGTCGATTGTCCCCGGCCACGACGAAGATCACGTCCGCCTTCGGGTCCTTGTCCTTGAGCGCCGCCTCCGGAAAGCTCTTGAGCGGCCGGTCGGCGGTGGCCGCGAAGAGCGGCGCGGAGAGGCAGAGGAGGAGCGGCAGCAGAGCCTTGCGAATCATCATCGGAGCCCTCGCGAGTCGGTTGGGTGCCTAACTTATCATCGGTTCAACCCCCGTGGCATCCGGCTTGCTGCCACCACGGCCATGCCTCAACCAGACTCCCTGAACATCGGCGGCGCGCCGGTCGTCACGCTCGAACGACCGCGGCCCTCGGACCCCGGACGGCCCGCCTTCCTGTGCGCCCAGATCCTGCCGGGACGCGGGATGATGACTCTGCAGGTCAGGGCTCACCTCCCGCGGACGGGGGACTTCGACCTCCTCGCGGCGCCGGCGCCCGAGCAGGCTCGCGAGATCCTCGACGGCGGGCCGGACGACTTCGTGGGCAGCAGGTCCTACGGCTTCGGCGGCGCCGTCCTGATCCCCTATGCCAACCGCATCCGCGGACGGGTGTCGCCGGACGGCCGGACTTTGGAAACCGAGATCCTGGGCCGGCGGGTCCGCCTGCCGGCGAACCACGGCGGCAGGCGGCCCGGAGCGGAGCGCTACGCCATGCACGGCCTGCTGCTCGCCGCGCGGATCGACGATCTTCAGCGGCGGACCACGGACGAAGAGGACGCTCTGCTCGGCTCTTTCCACGCCGGGAACTTCGAGCACCGCTGGCTGTCGCAGACCGATCTCGCGTTCGAAAACGTCCTCCGCAGCGACTCGTTCACCCTCACCATCACAGCGCGGAACGCGGGCGACGAGCGGCTGCCGATCGGCATCGGCTGGCACCCCTATTTCGCGCTCCCGAGCGGCAGGCGCCAGCAGGCCCGCCTGCATCTCCCGGCTCGGCAACGCACGGTTGTAAACGATTATGACGAGGTGCTGCCCACCGGCGAGGTGGTGCCCGTCGTCGGAACGGCCTATGACTTCTCGATGCCCGGCGGCCGGGCGCTCGGCGATCTCTATATGGACGACTGCTTCGTCGACCTCCAGAGGTCGGCCGCAGGCGACGCCATCGCGGAGATCATCGATCCGGAAGCGTCGTATGGGCTGCGCGTCGTGGCGGCCTCGCCCCACGTCAAGGCCATTCAGGTCTATGCTCCGCCAGGCAAAGGGTTCATCGTCCTCGAGCCGCAGTTCAACTGGGCCGATCCGTTCGGCAAGGAGTGGCCGTCGGGCGTCGACACCGGAATGGCGATCCTCGCGCCGGGCGAATCCGTGATCTACTCGGCGCGACTCGAGCTGTTCACGCCGTAAGTCTCGCCTCTTCCGGGAGGACTGATGAGCGATGCCGCCGACGCACCCTTTCTCGTGGCCGCGGTCCAGGCGGCGCCGGTCTTCCTCGACCGCGCCGCGACCGTGGACAAGGCCTGCGCGCTGATCGCCGAAGCGGGCGCCCGCGGCGCCAGGCTGGTCGCCTTCCCCGAGGGCTTCATCCCCGCCTACCCGTTCTGGGTCTGGTTCATTCCGGCGGGCAACACCCACGCGCTGCGTGAGCTCTATGCGGAGCTGCTCGACCAGGCCGTCACCGTCCCCAGCGCGGCCACCGACCGGCTCTGCGCCGCCGCCCGCGAGGCGGGGGTGAACGTCGCGGTCGGCATCAACGAGCGCAACGCGGAGGCGAGCGGCTCGACGCTCTACAACTCGCTGCTCTACATCGGCGCCGACGGGCGCATCCTGGGCTGCCATCGCAAGCTCGTGCCCACGGCCGGCGAGCGCCTCGTGCACGCGCAGGGGGACGGCAGCACGCTGGCGGCCTACGACCTCGACGTCGGCCGGGTCGGCGGCCTGATCTGCTGGGAGAACTACATGCCGCTGGCCCGCTATGCAATGTACGCCTGGGGCGTGCAGATCTACGTCGCCCCGACGTGGGACCGCGGCGAGCCATGGATCTCGACCCTGCGCCACATCGCCAAGGAGGGGCGCGTCTACGTCCTCGGCTGTTGCAGCGCCATGCGCCGCAGCGACGTTCCGGACCGCTTCACTTTCAAAGAGAAATTCCTCCCGGACTCGGAATGGATCAATCCGGGCGACAGCGCGATCCTCGATCCCGACGGCAAGTTCCTCGTCGAGCCGGTGAAAAACCGGGAGGAGATCCTCTATGCCGAGGTCGATCCCCGGCAACTGCGGGGTCCCCGCTGGCAGCTCGACGTGGCCGGGCACTATGGACGGCCGGACGTCTTCGAATTGACGGTCCGGCGCGAGCCGCGGCCGATGTTGAGAGTGGAGGAGGGAGAAGAAAAACCATGACAACGCGCCTCGCGCTTCTTCTTTTGAGTCTGCCGGCGCTCGCCGCCTGCGCCCCGCCGCCCCCGGCGAAGACGGCCCCCCCGGCTGCCCCGCCGCCATCTCCGCCGCCAACGGCGGAAAGGCGCGCGCCCGACGTCCGGCGCGAGGCCGACGAGTACACCCTCTACGAGCTGCTCGATCCCGATTCGGCCCAGTTTCACATCCTCTTCGAAGTCACCGCCATCACTCCCGGCGCGACGGCCTATTTCAACCCGATCCGCAAAGGGAGCGAGGCGAGCGGCGAATCGGTGCGCGACCGGGCGACGTCGCAGCCGCTTCCCTTCGAAGTAGTGAGCGGCGAGGAGGCGCGGACGAGCGGACTGCCCGAAGCCGAGCTGACGATGAATTACATCCGGGTCCACCTGCCACATCCGGTCCCCCCGGAAGGGGGTATCCGGCTGCTGATCGAAAAGACTTATAAAGACCCTAAGAGCTATGCACGGGAGGGTGCGGACCGCATCGTCTTCTCACGCACGCTCGGCATCCGCCGCAACGCGATCGTGCTGCCCGCGGGCTACGAGCTGATCGCCTGCAATTACCCGTCGCAGATCGTGACCGGCGCGAACGGACGAATCGAGGTGAGCTTCATGCACCCGGGTCCGGAGGCGGTGCCGCTGGTGCTCAAGGCGCGGAGGCTCGGGAAATGAGAGTGCTCACAACGTTCCTCTTGACGTTCATGATCACTCTGCCGGCGGCGGCGCAGGATGCGGATCGCCTCTCGGAACGGGCGCACCAGGACCGCGAGATCGTTTATTTCCTCCGCCCGCCGGACACCCACGCCTTCGACCTCTACCACGACTACACGGAGTCGCGGCCGGGAATCGACCGCTATCTCAACGTCGTGCGCAAGGGGAGCACGGCTTCGGCGCCGTCGGCGCGCGTCCTCGACACCGGCGAGACGCTCCAGGTGGAGGCGAAGAAGGGGGAGGACCTCCTCAAGGCCGGCCTGGAGAAAGGCGAGGAGGTGACGCCGGATTCCGACGTGGTGGTCATCCACTTCGCCGCGGTCCCGCCGGGCGGCTCGGTCCGCCTGCGTATCGCGGAGACCTACACCGACGCGAAGAGCTACCGCCTGGAGGGCGACGAGCTGGTCTTCGACCGCAGCTTCGGCCGCCCGCGCAACGCCGTCGTCCTGCCGACCGGCTGGTACCTGACCGTGAGCTCGATTCCGGCCCTGGTTTCTGAAACGCCGGACGGCCGCATCCGCCTTGATTTCGTCAATCCACGCAATGACGAAATCGCCGTACTCGTCAAAGCGAAACGCCGGCCCTGAGCCGCTGTCACGATCCCGGGCGTGCAAACACATACCTGTTTGTAGGGCAGGCTCGAGCAATTCCGCTCTGTCCAGCTCCGAGGAGGTTCAAATGCGGCGCATTCTCGTCCTCTGTTTCCTGGTCCTGCTTCTCCCTCTGGCCGCGATGGCGAATCCCCAGGCGGCCCCGGCGGCTCCTTCGCAGATCGCGGCGCCCGCCGCACCGGCCGCTCCGGTCTGCCTCGACGAGATCCTGTCCCCGGCGCCCTCGTCGCCGGATCAGGGCTTCACGCCGAAACCGACCTGGCTCTCGGTCTGCTGCGACGTGGACGCCGACTGCGCGGGCCTGCACTGCATTTCAACCCGGCACCCGGCCTGCGGCGGGGCCAACACCGGTTGCGGTCGCTGCAACTGCGTCAACAACTGAGGCCCTTCTGGAGAGGGCCCGGCGACGGGCCCTCTGCTACGATCCCCCGCCATGGACTACGCCCGCCTTGGAAGGACCGGCCTCAAGGTTTCCCGTATCTGCCTGGGATGCATGACCTACGGCACCCCCGCGTGGCGCCCGTGGGTGCTCGACGAGGAGTCGAGCCGCCCGTTCATCCGCCGCGCCCTCGAGCTGGGCATCAACTTCTTCGACACCGCGGACATGTACTCGCGCGGCGTCAGCGAGGAGGTCCTCGGCCGCGCGCTCAAGGACTTCGCCGCCAGGCGCGAGGACGTGGTGATCGCCACCAAGGTCAACTTTCCCATGGGCGACGGCCCCAACGACCGCGGACTCTCCCGCAAGCACATCTTCGACGCCATCGACGCCTCCCTCCGCCGCCTGGGAGTCGACCACGTGGACCTCTACCAGATCCACCGCTTCGACCGCGAGACGCCCATCACGGAGACACTGGAGGCTCTGAACGATCTCGTCCGGGCCGGCAAGGTGCGTTACCTCGGCGCCTCCAGCATGCAGAGCTGGCAGCTTGCCAAGTCGCTCTACCTCTCCGACCTCCACGGCTGGACGCGCTTCGTCTCGATGCAGAACCACTACAACCTCGCCTACCGCGAGGAGGAGCGGGAGATGCTCCCCCTGTGCCGCGAGGAGGGGGTCGGCGTCATCCCCTGGAGCCCGCTGGCCCGCGGCTTCCTGGCCGGCAACCGCCGCCGCGGCGAGCCGGGGGGCGAGACCGTCCGCGCCCAGACCGACGCCTTCGCCCAGGATTACTATTTCCAGCCCGAGGACTACGACGTGGTCGAGCGGCTGGTGGCCGTGGCCGGGCGCCGGGGAGTCCCGCCCGCCCAGATCGCCCTCGCCTGGCTCCTCCACCAGCCGGGCGTGACCGCCCCCATCGTTGGCGCCTCGAAGATGCGGCACCTGGAAGACGCCGTGGCCGCCGTGGAGATCCGCCTCTCCGAGGCGGAACGCAAAGAGCTCGAGGCGCCCTACCGGCCGCACCGCGTGATGGGGCACGAGTAGGGAGAGCCTGGGAGCCTGCACCACAGACACCAGGGACGGCAGGGACTTCAGGGACAACAGGGACGCGGAAAGTCTGGCGATTTTTCTTCCTGTCCCTGTTGTCCCTGAAGTCCCTGTTGTCCCTGGTTATCAAGAGGTCGAGGCAAGCGCCTCACGGATGCGCGCCGCCATCTCCGCCTGCTCGGACTCCTCGCGGAACGCCGCGCGATTGGGATCGAGCTCCAGGCGGCCGTTGATCGGCACGAGGTGGATATGCGCGTGGGGCACGCCGTAGCCCTCGACGGCCACGCCGACGCGGCCGCACCCGGTCGCCCGCCGCAGCGGCTCCGCCAGCTCCTTCGCCCGTGCGAAGAGCGGTCCGTAGAGGGCATCGTCGAGATCGAACAGGTAGTCCACGTGCTCGCGGGGGATCAGCAGCAGGTGGCCGGGGTTGATCGGCTGAACGTCGAGGAAGGCGAGGAAAAGGTCGTCCTGCCAGACGACGTGGGCAGGGGCCTCCCCGCGGGCGATACGGCAGAAGACGCAGCTCATAGGCGCTCAGTCTACCCAATCGGATAGGATGAAGGGCAGCGATCCGATTCCAAAGGAGAGACGAAGATGGCTGGAAAGTTCGAGGTCAAGAAGGCGAGCAACGGACAGTTCTATTTTCACCTCAAGGCGAGCAACGGCCAGGTGATCCTCGCCAGCGAGCAGTACAAGGAGAAGCGCAGCGCCCTCGGGGGGATCGAGTCGGTCAGGAAGAACGCCCCTCTCGACAACCGCTACGAGCGCAAGACGGCGAAGAATGACCAGCCCTACTTCGTGCTCAAGGCCGCGAACGGCGAGATCATCGGCCAGAGCGAGACCTACAGCTCCGCGGCCGCCATGGAGAACGGCATCGAATCGGTGAAGAAAAACGCTCCCGACGCGACCGTGGACGACCAGACGGCCTGAGGTGACCCAACCGGCTTGTATGGGGGAGCAGTCAGTTCTGCGTCCCCTGAATTCCTCCTCCCCATCTCGTGCCAAGAAAGAGAGTTGAGGGTTTCGAGATCCCAGAACTGGCCAGCGTGCCTGTTTTCCTCTACAATGAACTCATTCAGCCGACTACGTGACCATGCAGTACTCTTATGGAGGCCGGACAATGGGCGATTTCGACGAAAAACTCCGGGAGCTGGCGGCCCGGATCCCAAGCCAGATAGAGCACATCCGTACCGAAGAGGCATGCAAGAGCGCCCTCGTCATGCCGTTCATCAATGCCTTGGGCTATAACGTCTTCGATCCACGGGAAGTTACACCTGAATTGATCGCCGACGTAGGAACCAAGAAGGGTGAGAAGGTGGACTACGCTATTCTCAAAGACGGGAAGCCCATCATGCTCTTTGAGTGCAAGGGTTGGGATTGCGATCTCGACGCCAACCACGCGTCCCAACTTTACCGCTATTTCTCGGTGACGGATGCCCGATTTGGAATCCTGACCAATGGCCTTCAGTATCGGTTCTTTTCTGATCTTGATGCTGTCAATAAGATGGATGCTAAGCCGTTCCTTGAGATCAACATGAAGTCGCTGGACGAAGTCGCCATCGGCGAGCTGGCTAAATTCTCGAAGCCGGCATTCGACGTAAACGCTATTCTCGCCACTGCCAGCGAGCTCAAGTATATGAAGGAGATCAAGAGAGTCATTGCCTCTGAGATGCAGCAGCCATCCGAGGACCTCGTCCGCTTCTTCTTAAGTCGAGTCTACGAGGGTCGTGCAACGACGGCGGTTCGAGGTCAGTTTTCAGAGCTCGTCCGTCGATCGCTTCAGGAATTCGTCAGTGAGCGTGTCCGCGAGCGTCTCCAGTCGGCCCTGGCAAACGAATCGGCGCGCCAGCCAGCCGTCGAAACCCCTCCCTCCTCCTCCGAGGCGGCTGAAGAAGAAGGAAAGCGGACCGAGCCTTCGGATGAGGAGAAAGAGGGCTGGCTCATTGTCCGCGCCATCCTTGCTGAGATTGTAGACCCGCGCCGGGTAGCCATCCGCGAGCAGCAGAGCTACTGTGCTATCCTCTTCGACGATAAGAACCGGCGTCCCATTTGTCGTCTCCACTTCCATGCTCGGACTAAACGCTACGTCGGACTCTTCGACGATAACCACACCGAGACCCGGGTAGCTATCACCGATGTCTCGGATCTGTACAAACACGCTGCTCAGCTCAAAGCTACGGCACAGCGATATCTCGGTACGCAGGTACATGAACCGGCAGCAGAAGCCTAGGAACCGAGAAACTACCGAGACGCCGCGCCCAAATCCACGCGGCGGGAGGCCCGCCAATGCTCTGGCACACCGTAGGATTTCTCGCGATCCTCGCCCTCTCAGGCGCTCCGTCCTCTTCCGTAGCGGAGTCGGGAGTCGCGGTGGTCCCCGCTGGCATGACCACCGTGGACGCCCTACTGACCGTCACTGAGTCACTGTTTCGACAAGAGGGATTTACCGAAATCACCGTGGACCGAAATGCAGGAACCCTCCATGTATCGCGCACACTGTACAACACAATTTCGGTAGGAAGGGCCATTGGTGGAATCCAGGCAGACACGGTTTCCTGGAACCTAGAGCTCCGCCAGGACGGTGAAGGGCGAATCGTGGCGACGATCCACTGGGACTCATCCCCTGGACAGGAGCAGAATGCGATTCCCAAATTGGTGGCCAACATAACCGCGGGAGCGCTGCTCAACTCCGCCCGGATCGCGCTCACCTATCAAGGCGAGACGTATTTGTTTACCGGCCTATCCCAGCGCTACGGCATAGCTCGCCCCTTGGAGGGATGGTCACCCGCAAACGCAGGTCCGCTACGCC
>JAJKHS010000075.1 GCA_021154885.1 Thermoanaerobaculum sp. | reverse complement strand
GCACCGCCCGCCGGAGGGCCAACTTTCCGAGCTTCGAGCTCGCGTGGGGAGAGGTGTGTCCAGACCGGCTGGTACGGCTTTGCAAAAGATGTCTCGGAACCACTCCTCGTCGCTTCAGAGCGGGTGCGGAGGGTCAATCCCGAGAGATCGGCGTACGATCTTTACGGTAACCCTGGCACCTTATCTAGCGGGTTCAGTACTCCTTCCGCCGCTCGATTGCAATGTCGTCGATGTAATCTAGTTCTATCGTCGCCTTGTCGAGAAGATTCACTCCAATGCCTTCGACCGGAAGGCGGCGGAGTCCATCTTGATCCAATATGAGAGAGAGCGAGCCAGAGACATGCATGCATTCTTCGCTCGATGACACATGCAGGTTGTCAGGAAAGGGATAATTGATTGAGGGGTCGAGTTCTACTTCCAGACATGCGTTAAGCCGCAACGATACAACACCTTCCCCTAAATATTCCATTTCTTCCGCGTCCACAGACCAGCTCACAACATCGACAGAGTCTACGTATACGTCCTCGTATTCTTCTGTCGAACTCCATCCAGGTTGGCGATTAGAGATAACCCTACCGGCAACATCATTAATAATATCGTCAACCACTTGGGCATTAAACCGGCTCTCTTGTTGCACAAAAGCCTTTACTGCATGCCTCACATTCTCTAACTCATATTGGCTAAGCACTTCACCTTTCAAAGCGACGAAACTATCCGACTCGATGACCGACTTTGCATCACGAAAGACGGTAACCCTTTCGATCTGAGCCACAGCCTCCGAAAGTTTCTTGTCATGTATGACTGCCAACAGGGGCCCATCTTTGGCTAGATCAACCATTGCCTCAAGGACAAACGCATCAGGCAAGTCTTGCCGCGCTTTTGCGGAGCGGAAGGGTAGTTTCCCGTAGAAATAGCGATCGAGCACCTTACTTCCATGTTGGTCCGCTACTGGGACGATTTGAGCACCGGCACGTTTTATCCAGTTGTCGAACCTAGACGCAGTTGTCTCCTGTATCTTCGCGAACTCATCGCCTAAATCGGACTCAAATGCAACCACTCGAGTTTGGACATCTTCTGGAACAAGGCGCCAAAGTTCTTTAAGAGCCTTGCGAGCCTCTGCAAATGCTTCAGCAAGATTCAATGGAGCTGATCTAAACTCCCGAGCTACGATGTCCGGTATGTAGATTTGGACATGTCCGGCCTCGGCGAGACGCGCTAGTGCTTCAAAGCCACCCCCCTTCAGGCGCGGATCATTTCGCAAAGCACTTGTATCGAGCACGATGCGAATCGGCGTAGATGATGCTTTATCCATTTTATCATGCGCTTCCAGCTAATGGGTCAATTAGACTCTCTCGCGCCTAACGGTTTGACGCTTCACCGCGCGGACGGCGAAGCCGGCTGTCCGGTGGGAGCGTTGGTTCGGCGGCTTCTCGTCAAGGTTCCTTCTTCGGAGCTTGACCCAGAGCTTTTCGCCAGACGGCATCAGACCCGCGTGAGTGTGCCCTGCCCAGTGGCGTTGAACGCCGAGTTGGTCAGCGCCGTGGCGACACCGTTGGGGCCGACCGTGAACTTGACGTCCGCCGGGTAGTCGGGCTTTTCGGGGGCATTTGTGTAGATGAACGTGTCGCCGTCCAGGTGCTCGAGCGTGAATCGCATGTGGTTCGGACCTTCGACGATCTCGAGCTTCCCGTTCTGCGCCACGATCTCGATGTCACCCACGTAGGGGTTCGTGTAGGTACCGACATAGGCGGTGTCCGGCCGGGCTGCGGTCGGGTTCTCCGGCTTCGAAGGTTTGATTCGCTCGCCAAAGATACTGGCAAACCTCTTCTGCCACAACGCGAAGACCTCGTCGTCGGTCACCGCTATCGAGTGGAGGTGGTTGAAGTACGCGTCCGCGATGGCCTCGGGTACGCCGATGGGGGCACCGTTGGTGAGGACAACGATGCCGAGGCCTTCACTAGGGATGAGCTTCGCGACCGTGGCGGCGCCGACGGTGAATGCACCGTTGTGATTCCATTCCACTTCCCTATAGGGCGTCATGCCGATAACCCACCCGAGTCCGTAGAAGGAGGCCGGGTCGGCGATGTTCGGGTGCGGTCGCCCGTTCATGATCACCGGGGTGTGCGTCGCGTCCAGTGCTTCCTTGTCGATGATAGTTTGGTCGCCCAACCTCCCGCCCTTGAGCGAGAGGCGCACCCAGCGAGCGAGGTCGACGACGTTCGAGCTACAGCCGCCGGCTGGGGCTTGGGCGTCGGGATTGCGCTTGAACGCTGGCTTCCACTGGCCGTCGATCTTCACGTGGAGCTCTGCACGGTTGGCCTGCTTCAGGTAGCTATGGTGGCGCATGCTCGTGGAGGCCATGCCCACCGGATCGAAGAGCACCCGCTCCGAGATGTCCTCCCAGTTCGACCCGGCCACCTTGGCAGCCACGTCACCAGCGAGCGTCATGCCGAAGTTCGAGTAGTCGTACCTGTCGCGGAATCCTATGATGGGTACGTAGCGAAGCCGCTGCAGGATCGTGTCGCGGTCGTACTCGATCAACTCGAGATCGTTGCCGGCTGATGCGCCTGGTAGCCCACCGCGATGTGCGAACAGATCTTTGAACGTGACGTGGTCGGTCACCCACGGATCGCTCAGGACGACGTTGGGCGCGTACTTGATGATTGGGTCCTCCCAGGCGAACGTTCCCTTCTCATAGTTGTTCCATTTTCCACCGCCGACCAGCCCGGCCATGATCGTCGCCGACACCGGCTTGGACAGCGAGGCCATCTGAAACACCGTCTCGGCTTGCACGCGCTCCTTCGTTTCGGTGGAGCGGAAGCCGTAGCCGTTCTGGTAAACAACCTGATCGTCGAAGACGACGGCCAGGGCGATGCCCGGCAGACCCGTCCGCTCCATCGTTTGCTTCACGATTTCGTCGAGTTTCCCGAACGACTGGTCAATCATGCTGCGGGTCGGTTTCATAACAACAGTCCTCCTGTGCCGATCGTCGTAGCGCTTCTCGTGACGGACCTCGAGGCGCCGGTCTCCGCGCATAACCTCTACTTGAACTTCTCCGCCATACCCCCCTGATCGCCACAGTTCCGGTCCGGATACCCTTCAAGCTGCTGTATCTCCCTCATTCTTCGGGGTGCTGAAATCATACGCCGGTTCCTAAACCTCGTCAATGCCTGTGGTGCCGAGCGATAGGCACGCTCAGGTGGAGGCAGATCGGGGGGCACCCTGTCGGAGGCCCGTTCCAGTCCAGGTCCCCGGCGTATCTGATTGAAGGAACTGGAGTTGGCGGGAGCAGATCGGCCTCGGCGTTCGGATAAGCGTCCCAGAGCTCAGGCTCAAGGAATGATAGCCGGCAGCGATATGCATTCCAGGCACTGCCAGTGGCGGAGCCGCCATGCAGACCCAGGGCTACAGCGCGTCCATGGGGCTCCGCACTCCCCGCCCGCCCGGTTCAGGACGTGGGTGTAGATCATGGTAGTCTTGACGCTCTTGTGCCCGAGAAGCTCCTGCACCGTGCGGATGTCGTAGCCGTTTATGAGGAGGTGGGTGGCAAAGGAGTGGCGCAAGGTGTGGCAGCTCGCGGGCTTGAAGACTCCAGCCTTGCGCCGGGCCGCCAGGAATGCCTTCTGGAGACTTCGTTCGTGCAGGTGGTGCCGCCCGCGATCTCCCGTCGGTTCCACTTTTGGGATGAGCGCGCGACGGCGCGGAGCATACTCGCGCAAGGCAGATTCCCCGGTCCAATCGCGGTTGCGCATACGAAAACATCGCCGGCGGATGATCTGATTCGAGTTGCAGGTGACCTCATTCGAGTTACGGCTCACCTCATTCGAGTTGGAGATGACCTCATCCGAATTGCAGGCCATCTCATCCGCGAAGTGAGTTATCTCATTCGAGTTGCGAGTCCTCTCATCCGCGAAGTGAGTAACCTCATTCGCGGGGCGAATGACCTGCCCCGAGTTACAGGTCATCTCATCCGAGTTGCAGATGTCCTCATTCGCGGATTGAGTGACTTCATCCGAGTTGCAGGTCATCTCATCCGCGAAGTGAGCGACCTCATCCGAGTTGCGGATGACCTGACTCGCGAGTCCGGTGCCTTGCTACTCGAGCGCGGCAGGTTTCACCTGGTGACGGCTTGACGCCAACGATTGACGCCAGGGAGGTAGAGGCGGGTTGCCCCCTGGCGCGTGGCTTGCCGTGTCTGCTCGCCCCCATGGAGACACCACCCATCCTATACGGGCGCCGGCGTCGCGTCCGTGCCGGCTTCCGCCTCGCGCTCCTCCACCGCTTCGGTCCGGTGCGTCCGCGCCACCAACACGTAGATGGACGGCACGACGAAGAGGGTGAACAGCGTGCCGATGATCATGCCGCTCACCAGCATGATGCCGATGCTGTTGCGCGCGCCGGCTCCCGGGCCGTGGGCGAAGACCAGCGGCAGGTGTCCCACCACGGTGGCCGCGGTGGTCATCAGGATCGGACGCAGACGCGTGGTGGCCGCCTCGACGACGGCCCCCAGCTTCTCCAGCCCCGTCTCCTGCAGGTGGTTCGCGAACTGAACGATCAGGATTCCGTTCTTCGCCACCAGGCCGACCAGGGTGATCAATCCCACCTGGCTGTAGACGTTGAGCGAGGTGAAGCCCAGGAAGGAGAAGAGCAGGGCGCCGGCCAGCGCCAGGGGCACGGAGCCGGCGAGGATGATGAATGGATCGCGGAAGCTTTCGAACTGCGCCGCGAGCACGAGATAGATCAGGATCGCCGAGAGCAGGAAGGTGCCGAGGAACTTGCCGCCTTCGACCCGGAGCTGCCGCGACTCGCCGGAGTAGTCGACGGTGTAGCCCTGGGGCAGGATCTTCTTCGCCTCGTCTTCGAGGAAGCGCAGCGCCTGGTCGAGCGGCACCCCCGGCGGAATCGCGCCCTGGATGCGCACGGCGTTGAGCTGCTGGAAGCGCTTGAGCTCGCGCGGCTCGGTGGTGGTGCGCAGGGTGGCGAAGGTCGAGAGCGGCACCAGCTTGCCGCCGGCGCCGGTGACGTAGACGTCCCGCAGTTGATCGGGCGTCAGTCGCTCGCTACGCTTGACCTGCGGAATCACTTTATAGCTCCGGCCCTGGATGCTGAACCGGTTGACGAAGTTGCCGCCCAGGAGCGTCGAGAGGTCGCGGCCGGCCTGCGCAAGGTCGACGCCCTGGGAGCGCAGCTTGTCGCGATCGAAGACGACCTCGGCCTGCGGCTGATCGAACTTCAGGTCGGTGTCCGCGAACATGAACTGGCCGCTCGCGAAGGCCTTCTGCACGAGCTGGTTGGCGATCTCGACGAGTTGCTGGGGCTCGGCCGTGGAGGCGATCACGAAGTCGACGGGGAGCCCGCCGCCACCGCCGGGCAGGGCGGGCGGGGTGATCGGGATGACTCGCAGACCCGCGATCTGCGACAGCTTGGCCGAGACCTCCACTTGGAGCTCGGCGCTCGACTTCTTGCGCTCGCTCCACGGCTTGACGGCCATGCCCGCGAAGCCTCCCGTGGGGAAGACGATCTGGAAGGTGGCCTCGGTCTCGGGGAAGGAGAGGAAAGTCTTGTAGATCTCGTCCGAGAAGAGCTTGGTCTGGTCGAGGGTCGAGTTGGCGGGAGCCTGGATGATCCCGAAGACGATGCCCTGGTCTTCCGCCGGCGCCAGCTCTTTTTGCGAGAACAGATAGAACGGCACCAGCAGCAGGATGACGGTCACCCAGAAGGTGAGGACGACGGGCCGGTACTTGAGCGTCCCTTCCAGCAGCCGCGTGTAGGCGTTGCGGACGCTTTCGAATCGCCGGTTGATGAAGCCGGCGAAGCCGCGCTCGGTGTCGCCGGCGCGCAGCAGCTTCGAGCCCATCATCGGCGACAGGGTGAGCGCCACCACGCCGGAGACGATCACCGCGCCGGCGAGGGTGAAGGCGAACTCGCGGAACAGCGAGCCCGTGAGGCCGCCCTGGATGGCGACCGGCGTGTACACCGCCGCCAGGGTGATGGTCATGGCGATGATCGGTCCCACCAGCTCGCGGGCGGCGTCGAGGGCCGCCTGGAAGGGGCTCTTGCCTTCGTGCAGGTGGCGCTCGACGTTCTCCACCATGACGATCGCGTCGTCCACCACGAGGCCGACGGAAAGCACGATGGCGAGCAGGGTCAGCAGGTTGATCGTGAAGCCGGCCGCCTGCATGAGGAAGACGGCGCCGATGAGCGAGATGGGGATCGCCACCACGGGAATAATCACCGAGCGCATCGAGCCCAAAAAGAGGAAGATCACCAGCACCACGATGAGCAGGGTTTCGGTGAGCGTCTTGAGCACTTCGCGGATGGAGTCCCGGATGTACACCGTCGAGTCGTAGGGGATGCCGGCCTTCATCCCGGCCGGCAACTGCGCCTGAATCCCCGGCATGGCCTCGCGCACCCGGGTCATCACGTCCAGGGTGTTGGCGGTGGGTAGCACCCAGAGGCCCATGAAGACGGCGGTCTCGCCGTTGAAACGGACGTCCTGATCGTAATTCTCAGCGCCGAGCACCACGTCGGCGATCTCGCCGAGCCGCACGACGACGCCGTTCTCCTCCTTGACCACGATCTGGCGGAACTCTTCGGGCGTCTTGAGATCGGTGTTGGCGACCAGGTTCACGGACACCATCGAACCCTTGGTCCGGCCCAGGGCGGAGAGGTAATTGTTGGCCGCCAGCACGTCGCGCACCTGGGACGGCGAGATGCCGTGGGCGGCCATGCGGTCGGGCTTGAGCCAGATGCGCATGGCAAAGGTGCGATCGCCGAAGATGTCGGCGCGCTGCACGCCGCTGATGGCGGTGAGCTTCGGCTGCACCACGCGCACCAGGTAATCGGTGATCTGATTCTGATCGAGGTCGCGGGAGGAGAAGCTGAGGTACATGCCCGCGAACTGGCTGTCCGCGGTCTCCAGCGAGATGACCGGCGCCTCGGCCTCGGGCGGCAGGTTGTTGCGCACCTGCGCCACCTTGGCCTGGATCTGGGTGAGGGCGGCGTTGGTGTCGAAGTTGAGCTTCAGGTGCACGGTGATGGTGCTCACGCCCTGCGCGCTCGACGACTCCATGTAATCGATGCCGTCGGCGCTGGCGATCACCCGCTCGAGCGGCGTGGTGATGAAGCCGCGCACCAGGGCGGCGTTGGCGCCCACGTAGGCGGTGGTGACGTTGATCACCGCCACGTCGGTGCGCGGATATTGCCGCACGGTGAGCGAACGGATGGATTGCAGGCCGGCGATCAGGATCACCAGGTTGACCACCACGGCCAGGACGGGCCGGCGGATGAAAAGATCGGTCAGCTTCATCGCGCGTCCTCTAGCTGTCCTCCGGCCGCGGCGCCGGGTTGTTCGCGGGTTGAATCTTGTTGTTCACCTGAACGGCGGCGCCGTTGCGGAGCTTGAAGACGCCCGAGGTGACCACCTCTTCGCCGGGCTTGACGCCGGAGACGACCGCCACCTGATCGCCGCGCGTGCCGCCGAGCTTCACGAACTGCTGGCGCACGCCGCGGTAGGACTTACCCGTAGGGCCCTTGACGTCCTCGACGAGGAACACCGAATCGCCGTAGGGGGCGTAGCTGATTGCGGAGGCGGGCAGCACGAGGACCGGCCGGCTCGCCCCCAGGGCGACCCGGGTGTCGACGTACATGCCGGGGCGCAACCGGCCGTCCGCGTTGGCGAACGTGGCCTGGATCTGGACGTTGCGGGTGGCCGGATCGACGATCGAATCCACGGCCGTGATTTTGCCTGCGGACTCGACGCTCTCGGCCCCTGCGGCCCCCGCAGCGGAAATACGCACGCCGGCGCCGGGCCGCAGGCGGGCCACCTCCTGCTGCGGCACGGAGAAGTTCACGTAGATCGGATGGAGCGACTGGAGCGGCACGATGGGCGCGCCGGCGGCGAGATATTGGCCGAGGTTGACCTGGCGGATGCCCAGGAGCCCCGAGAACGGCGCCCGGATCAGTTTGCGCGCGAGGGTGGCGTGGATCTCCCCCACCTTGGCGTCCCCCTGCTTGAAGTCGGCCGCGGCGCGGTCGTAGTCCGCCACGGCGATGACGCCGCCCTCCTTCAGGCCCTTCATGCGGTCGAGGTTGAGGCGGGAGAGGTCGCGCGCCGCCTCGGCAGCGACCAGTTGTGCAGCCTCCTGCCGGGAGTCCAACTGCACGAGGACATCGCCCGCCCGCACCATCCGGCCGGACTCGAAGTTGATCTTCTCGACGACGCCGGGCAGGTCCGCGCTGACGGTGACGCCCTGCACGGCGGTCACCGTGCCGATGGCGCTCACCGTCGCCGGCCACTCCTCCTGCCGTGCGACGGTGGTGGTCACGGATTCCGGAGGGGGCTGGAAGGACGCGTGCTGCGCCATGGCCCCTCGAATCTGACGGGCCTTGACAGTGCCGAGGGCCGCGACGAAGACGGCCACCGCAAGGAGCATCAGGAACATGCGTTTCTTCATGACGGCGAGTCTCCCTTGTACCAGCTTCAGCAATACGAATTTCCAGGGGCGAGGTTGCCTCTGCGCCGGCGAAAACCGAACTCCCATTCTATCCGATCGACGATGCCGACCGGGCCGTCGCTCCCTCGGCCCGGTCGTGGCTTTCAAGGATAAGTCCTGGACAGGAGTGCCGAATTCCCGGGACCGCATCCGGGACTGCGCTCAGACGATCAGGCCCATCAGGCCAGCGTGCCGGCGGGGAGGCGCTTGTAGAGCGGCTTGAAGGCGAGCAGCCAGAGGCCGGAGTAGTCGCGCATGAGCCGCATGCGCAGGAGCTGCACCTGCCGGCACTCGCCCAGGTCGCCGCCGAGCATCAGCTCGTTGAGGACGTGATTGAAGCGCCAGAGGTAGGCATCGGCGGCGCGGGCCGTCAGCCGGGCGCGGGCGAAGACCACGGAGTCGCCGGTGACGGAGGTCTCGTCGAGCAGGCTGGCGATCTCGTGCGCCTCCTCGTTGATGCGCACGCGCAGGGCCGCCGACTCGAGCAGGAACTGCTCCAGCTCGCGGTCGGCGTTCCCCTTGCCAAAGACCCGGCGGTAGGCCTCCACCTCCCGCACCTCGATGCGCAGGGCGAAGACCTCGGGCTTCAGGATCACCCGCTCGGGCGCCAGGTCCGGCGGATTGACGTCGCGCAGGGCCTCGACCACCCGGCGGTAGTGGTCCCCCAGCAGCTCCTCGTGCGACTTGAGCGGCGTCGAAGCGGCGGCCCCCGCCCGTTGCAGGGTGATCTCGCCGGTGTCGGCGGTGGGCGGATGGCCGGCGGAGCGGCCGAGGGTGTCGACGGTGCCGGCGCGGCCGGCGGCGAGGCGCGGCAGGAGCTGCTTGACGCGCTGCCGGATGAGGGCGATGTCGCCGAGGCGGAACTCCTCGCGCTGGAGCTGCTTCTCGAAGCGCTCGATCTCCTCGCGGAACTCCCCCAGCTCGCGGTCGAGCTCGGTGTCGAACGGCACCTCGCGCTCGAGCTCGAAGACCCGCTGGTACTCGGCGATGATGCGCTGCTCCTCCTGGCGATAGAGCTTGTGGATGCGCGCCTTGAAGACCAGGTTGGTCTCCTGGATGGGGAGCAGCAGGTCGGGGTAGAAATACCAGGTGCCCAGGCCGTGCTTGAGATCGCGGTAGCGGCGGATGAGGCCGCTCTCGTTGAGATGGTCGAGGCTCTCCACGGCCGCCATCTCGTGGCGCACGGCGTCGATCTCCGCCCGCCGCTCCTCGGCGGCCTGGTCGCCGGGAGGGGGCTCGCCGAGCTGGGTCCAGATCCCCTGGAAGACCTCGTTCAGGCGGTGGTGGCTGCGCAGCACCAGCTCGCCCGTGCGATCGTCCATCTCCTCGGAGAGGCGGGCGAGTAGGAAGTCCACCTTGTCCAGCCGCTCCGAGGGCCAGGAGCCGCCGCCGGCATGGGCGTAGAGGTAGAAGCGCACGAGCTGGGAGAGGATCTTCTCGTCGTAGTTCTTGACCCGGCGGAAGAACTGCCGGAGCAAGTCGGGGGTGACTTTGGTATCCTCCTCGCTGAGCTCGCGGATGAGGTCCGTCAGCCGGCGGTCGATCGCCTCCAGCCGGTGGCGGATGCGTTCGCTCTCGGAGGCGTTCAGGCTCTGGGAGATCTCTTTGAGACCGGTATAGAGGTCCTGGAACTCCGTCGAGTGGGGATCTTCCACCCGTTGCAGGAGGGTCTTGCCCAGGCTCTGCAGGAACTGGTGGAAGGTCCAACTGGCCCGGAAGCGGTGCGAGGTGTCGGCGTAACGGCGGTGGAGGACACTCAGTTCCTGGACGGTCGTCATGGGAGAAACCTGTCGCCGGCTTCGGCAGAAGCAAAGTCACATTGAGCTGTGAGGATATTACGCCAAGCCCATCCAAAAGGAAAACCGAAAGGAAAACAAGCGTGCGCATCCTGATTCCCCAGGAGGATCTCGAAAGGCGGATCGCGGAGCTGGCGGCGGAGATCGACCGCGATTACGCCGCGAGCGACCGGCTGGTCTGCATCGGCGTGCTCAAGGGCTCCGTCTTCTTCATGGTGGACCTGCTGAAACGCCTGAAAGTGCCGCTCGCCATCGACTTCTTCCAGACGTCGAGCTACGGCTCCTCGACCAGCCCGGGCGAGGTGCGCATCCGCAAGGACCTCGACCTGTCGATCCGCGGCAAGGACGTCCTGCTCATCGAGGACATCGTCGATACCGGCTACACGCTGCGCACCATCCTCGACCTGCTGCGCTTCCGCGGCGCCAGGAGCGTCCGCCTCTGCGCCCTGCTGGACAAGGCGGCGGCCCGGGAGGTGGAGGTGAAGATCGATTACCGGGGATTCGAGATCGAGAAGCTCTTCGTGGTGGGCTACGGGCTCGACTTCGACGAGCACTACCGCAACCTCCCCTACATCGCGGTGCTGGACGAGGACGCGCCGGACGTACCGTCGCCTTCCTAGAAAGGATTCGACTTACGATGCGATTCCATCACACGAACGACGCCCCCCAAGCGATCGGACCCTACTCCCAGTCCGTCGAGGTCGACGGCTGGCTCTACACCTCGGGCCAGGTGGGGATCGACCCGGCCACCGGCGAGCTGGTGCCGGGCGGCTTCGAGGCCCAGGCGCGGCAGACGCTGAAGAACCTGAAGGCGGTGCTGGCCTCGGCCGGCTGCACCTTCGCCAACGTGGTCAAGGCCACGGTCTTCGTCGCCGACCTCGCCGACTTCCCCAAGCTCAACGCCATCTATGGCGAAGCGATGGGCGACCACCGGCCGGCGCGCTCCACGGTGCAGGTGGCGGGCCTGCCGAAGAACGCCCTGGTGGAGATCGACCTGGTGGCGCGGCTGTAAGGCCGCGCTATGCCGCCACCCGCACCAGCCCCTGGATCTTCTCGATCGCCTGATCGATCTGGGCGCGCTCCACGTCGCGGTGGGTCACCAGCCGCACCTGGTCGTGGCTGACCGGTCCGCCCAGGACACCCGCCTCCTCGAGGCGGGCCAGGAACGTCGCGGACGAGCCGGCGCAAAGCTCGGGCCCGAGGCGGAAGATGACGATGTTGGTGCGCACGGTGGCGAGGTCGAGCTCGATGCCGGGGATCTCGGCGAGGGCGCGGGCCAAGCGGCCGGCGTTCTCGTGATCCGCGGGCAGACGGGCCGGCCCTTTGCGTAAGGCCACCAGCCCCGCCGCGGCCAGGACGCCCGCCTGGCGCATGCCGCCGCCCAGCATCTTGCGCACCCGCCGGGCCTCGGTCACGAAGTCCCGCCGGCCACAGAGCAGCGAGCCCACGGGCGCGCCCAGCCCCTTGGACAGGCAGTACATCACAGAGTCGAAGCCCGCCGTCAGGGCCGGCACCGTGGTGCCCAGCGCCAGGGCGGCATTGAAGATGCGGGCGCCGTCCAGGTGCACGGGCAGGCCGTGGCGCCGCCCCACCGCCAGGATGGCCTCCAGCCGGGGACGGTCATAGACCGTGCCGCCGGCCATGTTGTGGCTGTTCTCCACCTCGATGAGCACGGTGCGGGAGTGGTAGCTGACGTCGGGGGCTATGGCGGCCTCGACGGCGGCCGGGTCGAGGAGTCCCCAGGGGGAGGAGAGCGGCAGGGGGAGGAGGCCGGAGAGGGCAGCCATGGCCCCGATCTCGTGCTTGACGACGTGACACAGGGCCTCGCAGATCACCTCGCCGCCCGGCCGGCCGTGGAGGTGGAGGGCGATCTGGTTGCCCATGGTCCCCGAGGGGACGAAGAGGGCTGCCTCCATCCCCGCCGCCGCCGCGGCCTCCTCTTCGAGGCGCCGGACGGTGGGGTCCTCGCCATAGACGTCGTCGCCCACCTCGGCCTCGGCCATGGCGCGGCGCATCTCGTCGTCGGGACGGGTGACGGTGTCGGAGCGCAGGTCGATCGCGGCGGTGCTCATCGGCTGTCCAAAGTATCAGAATCCGAATCCCACCCGCACGGCCCCTTGCACGGCCTCGCCCTTCTCCAGCTCGAAAACGAGCTTGGGCAGCAGCAGGTTGAGCCGGACGCCGGCGAAGGCCACGGCGTGCGTCTCGGTGTCGTCGAAGGACGGCAGGGAGCCGCCGCGGGCGAGCCGCCCCTGGCTGCGGACGAAGCCTGCCCCGACGTAAGGCGTGAGCACGGTGAAGCCCTTGGAGAGCAGCAGGTCGGCGCCGTACTGGTTGAGCTCGTAGGCCGCGGCGCTCACCGTGCGGGTACCGGTGACGCGCACCGAGAGGGCCGGCGAGAGCAGGCCGCCGTTGATGATGGCGTACTGGATTTCGCCGGAGATCAGCTTCACGTCGCCATCCAGGGCCTTGCCGTAGGAGAGGCCCAGGTCGACCCCGCCGGGAAGCCCCTTGCGCGCTCCCACCCGTGCCACGGAGAGGAAGCCGCCCGTGTAGCTGCCGTCGACCGCGGTGGTGTTGAACGACTGGGCGTCGAACTTGTCCTCGTAGGTCGCGTCCGCGTACACCTCGAAACCCAGCAGGCCGAGGGGTGCGGCGCCGTGGCGCGGGTAGAAGTAGGCGTCCGAGCTGAAGCGGCGGTGGAACGCCTCGAAGTCGCCGCGGGTGGCCCGCGGGCTCACCGACCAGGAGGCCCGGACGGGCGCGGCGGCGAGGAAGACAAAGAGAACCAGGAGCAGCGGCTCAGGTCTCATGCGTCGGCCGAATTTTCTAAGTTGACTGGGCATGGTCGGTCCTCCAGGGTTCGTCCGCGCCGGGTGCGTCCGGCGCCAGATACTCGGCGAGCAGTCGGTCGAGGCGCTCCGACCCGCCGGTCTCGGCGTGCTCGGCCACGATCTCGCGGCTCGCGGCGTCGAGGGGGAGCACCCCCAGGTTCCCCTCGCGGGCCAGGGCCTCGAGGTCGTAGGGGCTGCGATCGATCCAGCGGGCGTCCTTGTAGAGCGCCTGTCCGGCCTCGACCGGCCGGCCGAGGCGCAGCCACAGCTCCGCCGCCAAGGCGAGGACGCCGGCGATGCGGCGGTTGCCGGCGCCGAGCACCGGCGGGCGGGGGAGCGGCCGCGGGAGGAACGGCTCCAGGCCGTGGCGGTGGGCCAGGCGGGCGAAGTCGCGCTCGGCGGGGGGCTCACGGTGGAAGAGAGCCTCGAAGGCCTCCTCCTCTCCCCACCGCTCCGCCAGCCGCCGCCGGTCGGCGGGCGCGAGGACCGGCGCCAGGGCCTGGACGCAGCGCACCCCGGCCGCCGCCAGGTCGCGGCAGGCCAGCTCCCAGAGGGCCGGATCATCGGTGACGCCGGGAAGCAGGGGGAAGACCGCCGAGGCTCCCGCCGGCAGCCGGCGGAGCCGGCCCAGATCACGGTCCAGCAGGACCGGCAGCAGGTCGAAGACGAAGGCCGCGCCGGTCACGGACGGCACGGTCGACTCGTCGCCCGGGAGGAGTTGCACCAGCACGGGCGTGCCGGCCATCAGGCGGGCACGGGCCATCTCGTCGCGGGCCGCGGCCCGGCGCGCCGGCACGGGCGGGAGATAGAGGACGTCGTCGAGCGGCGTGTCCGCCAGGGCGGCGAGGTCGGAGGTCCGGGACTTGGGCGCCCTCCCCCATTCGCCGAGGGCGCCCGCCGCCAGGTTCACCCAGGGTCGCTCGGGCGGCTCCCAGGAGCGGGGGACGTAGCGGATCCAGAACCGCCCCGGCTCCGGGAGCTGGGCGGCCGGCTTCGCCTCCGTTCCCGCGGCCGAACGGCTCACGGCAGCGGCGCCACCAGCCCGCGGGCGGCCAGGATGCGGTGCACGTACTTGCCCAGCACGTCCATCTCCAGGTTGACGGCGTCGCCAGGGACGAGCCGAGAGAGGGTCGTCACCTCCAGGGTGTGGGGGATGAGCGCCACCTCGAAGCGGTCGGAGCACAGAGCCGAGACGGTGAGGCTGACGCCGTCGACCGTCACCGACCCCTTTTCCACCAGGAACGGCGCGAGGTCGGGCGGGATCGAGAAGGCGAGCACCCGGTGATCCGTGAGGTCGCGCCGGTCCACCACGCGGGCGGTGCCGTCCACGTGACCCTGCACCCAGTGGCCGCCCAGGGCGTCGCCCATGCGCAGGGCCGGCTCCAGGTTCACAGCATCGCCTTGGCTCAATTCGCCCAGGGTGGTGCGGGAGAGGGTCTCGGGGGAGAGCTCCACGGCCACGCGGTCCGTCCCCTTCTCCGTGATCGTCAGACAGACGCCGGAGACGGCCAAGCTGTCGCCGATCGCGAGCCGCGCCGCGAGGTCCGGGGAGAGGCCGATTGTCAGACGCACGCCTCCCTGGTTGGAAGGCGTCGGGTCCGCGATCAGGGTGCCACGCTCGATGATGAGGCCGGTGAACATGGCTAACTCTTGAAGGGGTTCACCACTTCAAGCCCTTCGATGCGCCGGCCGTCCTGGAGATCCTCGCTATAGAGCACCCGGCAACCGCCGTTCAAAGCGGCGCGGATCACGAGAGCGTCCCAGATGGAGAAACCATGCAGACGGTGGAGATCGACAGCCGCCAGCACATCTTCGACACCCAGGATCACCACGTCCCAGCGGCTTAGCCACTCGATCCTTTGCCGCGCGGATGCCGCGGAGATGCCGAGCTTCTTCGTGGCAATCGAAAAGTACTCCTGCAGAACTTGAAGCGACAAGACACCCGCTCTCGAGCTCATCACTTCGCGGATCAGCTCGCGCGCCTGATCGCGCTTGGGACCGGCGTCATCATCGTCGGCGTAGATGAAGACGTTGGTGTCAACGAAGCATCGGCCGGTCATACGCTTCCTCGCGATTCCACTTCCAGCCGCCCGAATTGCCTGCCTCTTCTCTCCAAAGCCTCTCCAACTCGGCGAGGGCTTGGTGGGGATCGTCGCGAGTGAGGGAGGCCAGATAGTCCCGAACCATCTGGTTAAGGGACGTTCCTCTCTGCTGGGCGAGCTGCCTGGCCCGGTTGAGAGTCTGATCGTCGATAGAGAGCGTCACATTCATGAGCACAGGATACGTGCGCGCGGCTCCACAGTCAACTGACGGAACATACCGCCGTCCACTCTCTACCTCACGTAGTGATACCGGCAGGCGACGATCGTCACCTCGGTCGGAGTTAGGGTATAGACCAAGCGATGCTCTTCAGTAATACGGCGGGACCACGACCCTGCCAGGTCGGCCTTGAGGGGCTCCGGCTTGCCCGTACCTTCAAATGGAGTGCGGAGGATTTCCTTGATCAGCGAGTTGATCCGCTTCAGAAGCTTGCGGTCATGATTCTGGAACCAGAGATAGTCCTCCCACGCTGAGGGCGTGAAGGTCAGCTTCATTCTTCGAGGAGCTCCCGCTCTTGTGCCTTGCCCGCCTGGGCCTCGGCGATCGACCGCCGCAGGTGATCTGCGTTGGCGGGATTCGACAGCAGGTAGAGGGTCTCTTTCCAGGAGTTGTACTCATCGAGAGGAAGAAGCACGACTCGCTCGCCGCTCTCCGTGATGACGATCGTCGGCTCCGCGTCCGCGATCACTCTCTCGAAGAGTTGTCCCAGATTGAGCTCGGCTTCTTTCCAAGTGACGGCGTTCAAGGCGCTCCTCCTTCTGTTCCAGGATGGGATTCTAGCAAACCCGCCTCGGCGCCGACCTTTACCAGCAGGTTTCGTAAGAGTCCTTGCCGGTAGCCGAGGATGAGCAGGTCACCGCTGCGCCGCCGCACCTCGAGATCCTCCAGCCGTGCTGCCGAAGCCAAGGTCTGGAATCCTTCTCCCCCCAGCGGCGCCGGCGCGTCTTTGCCGCCGATGAGGAGGGGCGCGCAGTCCACCAACACCTGGTCGTAGAGGCCGCTCGCCACGAAGCTCGCCAGCACCTCACCTCCGCCTTCGACCAGCACGCTGCGGACGCCTCGTCCGTAGAGGTCGGCGAGCACGGTGGCGGGGTCGGCGGGATTCAATCCGATCACCTCGGCCCCCTTGGCTGCCAGGGCTTCGCGCCGCTCGCGGTCCGTCGCTTGAGTATATATCAGCACCGGACCCGGCACCGCCAGGAGAGTGGCTTCGGGGGGCGTCCGCAGCCGCCGGTCCAGGATCACGCGGAGATTGGGCGATCCGGCGAGCCCCAGCCTGCGGTCCAGTCGCGGATCGTCCGCCAGAACCGTGCCGCTCCCCACCAGGATGGCGTCGTGCTCTTCGCGCAGCCCCAGGGACCAGCGCCGCGCCCGGGGCGAGGAGATCCAGTGGCTGGCGCCGGTGACGGTGGCGATCTTGCCGTCCAGGCTCATGGCCCACTTGAGGGTGACCTCGGGTCGTTGGAGTGTCGCGGCGACGAGGAACCGCAGGTTGAGGCGCACGGCCTCCTCGGCCAGGGTTCCCACCTCGACCTCGATCCCAGCGTCCCGCAGCCTGGCGAAGCCGCGGCCGGCGACCCGGGGGTCGGGGTCGCCGTGACAGGCCACCACCCGGGCGACGCCGGCCGCCACCACGGCGTCGGCGCACGGCGGGGTGCGGCCGTGGTGGGCGCAGGGCTCCAGGGTGACGTAGAGGGTGGCGCCGCGGGCCCGTTCCCCGGCCTCGCGCAGGGCTTCGACTTCGGCATGGGGGCCGCCCACCCGCCGGTGCCAGCCGCTCCCCACCACTTCGTCCTTTTCCCCATGCCGCACCAGGACGGCACCGACCATCGGGTTGGGCGAGGTGCGGTAGCGGCCGCGGGCGGCGAGGCGGAGGGCCCGGCGGAGGAGGTCAGCCGACGAGGGCAGAGGCGAACTCCCGGGGGCGGAAATCCACCAGGTCCTCGGCCTTCTCCCCCACTCCCAGATAAAGGACGGGGAGCCTCAGCTCGCGGGCGATGGCCACCACCATGCCGCCCTTGGCCGTGCCGTCGAGCTTGGCCAGCAGGACGCCGTCGATGGGCACCACCTGGCTGAAGGTGCGGGCCTGGGCGAGGGCGTTCTGGCCGGTGGTGGCGTCGAGCACCAGGATGGTCCGCTTCTGCCAGTCGGCGGCCTCGCGGTCGATCACCCGGCGCACCTTGCTGAGCTCGGCCATCAGGTGGTCCTTGGTGTGGAGGCGGCCGGCGGTGTCGACGATGAGCTGGTCGATCCGGCGGGCCTTGGCGGCGTGGATGGCGTCGTAGACCACGGCGCCCGGGTCCGCGCCCTGGCCCTGGCGGATGACCTCGACGCCCAGCCGGTCGCCCCAGAGGGCGAGCTGCTCGATGGCCGCAGCGCGGAAGGTGTCGCCGGCCGCGAGCATCACCCGCTCGCCCTTCTGCTGATGCCGCCGGGCGAGCTTGGCGATCGAAGTCGTCTTGCCCACGCCGTTGACCCCCACTACCAGGGTCAGCATGGGCCCGCGGCCGAAGACGCGCGGGCGTGGCATCTCGTTGAGCACGTCCGCCACCTCGTCGGAGAGCAGCTTGCGCAGCTTCGCGGCGGTGGTCGTCTGCTCTTTGAGGGCGTTTTTCTTGACGCGCTCGACCAGTTCCAGGGAGGTGTCCACCCCGAGGTCGGCGCCGATGAGGATCTCCTCCAGGTAGTCGAGCGTGTGGTCGTCGAGAGTGACGCGGTTGCTCATCGCATCGGAGACCTTCTCCATGATCTCCGTATGGGTCATGAAGAGCCCGCGCTTCAGCTTCGTCCAGAAGCCGCCCTGCTCCCCTTCGTCCTCTTCGGGGAGCCGGGTCTCCGGCGCGAGCTCCAGAATGTCGTTCTTCTTGGGTTCGTCAGCCATGGCAGGACCAATAATAGCCCTACCCCGCGAACAATTCCTGCCGGAGCTGCTCGACGGCCAGGGCCATGGTCTCCCGGGCGTGGGCGACCATGGCGGGGTGGCCCTGGACGAGCGCCAGATGGTAGCCCTCGGGCAGGGGGACGACGTAGATGTGGAGGGCCTTCTTCTCGATGTGGATCATCCGCGCCTCGCCCAGGTCGTTGCTGGCGAGGAGCCGTTCGAGCTGGCGCAGATAGATCCCCAGGTAGGCGCCGATCACCCGCATCTCATAGGGGCTGAAATCGGTGCCGCAGGCAAGGTCGACCGTCTCGCCGGTGCCGTCCAGGAACAGGGCGCCCAGGGCGTGGTCGTTGTGGGCCAGGAGGTTGGCGAGGACGTACTGAAACACCATACCGGGAGTGTATCAGCGCTGTCCGCCGGCCGCCTTGGCTTCGACAACCGTGGCCTCGGTGCGCGCCGGCCGGGTGGCGCCGGCGCGGATCTCGCCGGCCTCGAAGGCGCGCAGGAAGGCGGTCACGATCTTGGCGTCGAAGCGGCTGCCGGTCAGGCGGGTGATGGTGTCGACGGCGAACTGCAGGCTGTACGCCTGCTGGTAGGGCCGGTTGGTGGTGATGGCGTCGAAGGTGTCGGCCACCGCGACGATGCGGGCGAAGAGGGGGATCTGCTCGCCCTTCAGGCCGTCCGGGTAGCCGCGGCCGTTCCAGGCCTCGTGGTGCGAGCGGATGGCGGGGATCATCTCCCGGAGCTGGTCGAAGGGGGTCATGATCTCGGCGCCCATCACGGTGTGCAGCTTCATCTGCTCGTACTCGTCGGGTGCCAGCACGCCTGCCTTGCGCAGGATGCGGTCCTCGACGCCGATCTTGCCAACGTCGTGGAGCAGGGCGCCGATCCAGACCTTGTGCTGCACGTCCTCGGGGAGCTGCAGGTAGCGGGAGATGGTGCGGCTGACGGAGGCCACCCGCTCGGAGTGGCCGCGGGTGTAGGGGTCCTTGGCGTCGATGGCGGCCACGAAGGCGCGCAGCGAGCCGATGAACAGCTCGCGGTTGGTCTGCGCCGCCTGGCGGAGCTGCTGTACGTGCGAGGCCACGTGGCCGCTCATCCGGTTGAAATCCTCGGCCAGGTCGGCAAGCTCGAAGGTGAGCCCCTGCATCTCCACCCCGCCGCCGAACTTCCCCTCGGCGATCTCATGCGTGGTAGCGGCCAGGCGCTGAATGGGCTGGCTCACCCACCGCGCCGCGAGCAGGGAGAAGAGCAGGGACAGGCCGACGAGCAGGGCCGTGGAAAGGACGGCGTTGAAGATCATCTTGTTGACGTCGGCGAAGGCCTCGGACAGGGGCTTCTGCACGATGAGGCCCCAGCCGCTCTCCGGGATGTCGCTCACCTGGGCAAAGAACGGCCGCTCACCCTCGGGCGTCCGCACCCGGGTGGTCGAGGTGAGCGTCATCGGCCGGCTGATGAACATTTTCAAAGTCTCTTTATCGAGCGCCGTCGTCTTGATGCCGCCGCCGCCCGACCACAGAATCTTCCCCGTGCGGTCGATGAGAAAGACGCCGACCCCCTGGCGCGCCACGTCCTGGGAGACCTTCTCCAGGGGGCGGAACTTGACCAGCGATTCCAGGATCAGCTTGGGCGCGTCGCCCGCCTTGAGGACGATCGGGGTCGCCAGGACCACCCGGGGCTCACGGTTGCGACCCAGGGCCACGAAGCGGTAGGCAGGCTGCTTTTGACTCCGCGCCTGCTCGAAGGCGGCGTCCATGGCCGTCCTCACCTCGGGAGCGAGATTCGGCTCCAGTCCCACACCGGTCGCGTCGAGCACCCGGATCGCCAGGAGGTCCGGACTGCTGTGCTGGAAGCTCTGGAGATGCTGCTGCACCCAGCGCTCCTGCAGGCGCGCCGTCATCTCCTCCGGACCGGGAGCGAGGAGAAGGCCGCTGCCGAACTGCGAGAGCTGGCGCCGGACGTCGGCCAGGTAGGAATTCACCTGCACCGACAGCGATTGAGCCTCCCCGGTCAGGTTGTCCTGCTCGGTGCGGGCCAGGACCTTGTAGCTCTCCCCGATGAGCACGAAGCTGCTGACGCCGAGCGGGATGATCCCGGACAGCAGCAGCGCTACGACGAGGACCGTCCTCAGCTTGAGGCGGCGCAGAAAGCTTCGACGGTTTGGCATGTCTCTGAGCAATGGGAACTGTTGCACGTGATTATAACCTGAGCGAGGAGGTTTTCGCCCCCGCGGTGAAAAGGATGCGCCATCGAGAGCTACGCGGGGAGGGTGAACGGGCTGTGCAGGAAGGCCCGCAGCCCGGCCTGGACCTCGTGCGATGGCACGCCGTCAACCATCCAGCCCTCGCCCAGGGTGCGGGGCAGGACCCACACGAGCCCCGACTCCAGGGCCTTCTTGTCGCGGGCCATGGCGGCGAGAAGGGTCTCGGGGTCCAGCTCCGGCAGCGGCGGCAGACGCAGCCGGAGGATCAGCGCGTGGATGCGCTCCGCGCTCGGGCGGTCGAGACCCCGGGAGAGGGCCAGCCGCAGGGCGAAGAGGATGCCGTAGCCCACCGCCTCGCCATGGCGCAGCCCGGTGTAGCCGCAGGCCGACTCGACGGCGTGCCCCAGGGTGTGGCCGAAATTGAGCAGGCGCCGGTCCCCCTGCTCGGTCGGATCGCGCTCCACCACGCCGATCTTGGCCGCCGCGGCGGCGGTGACCACAGGCCCCAGGGCTGCCGGGTCGCCGGCGAGGAGGGTCTCCATCCGCTCCTCCAGCCGGACGAAGAGGTCGGGATCGAGGAGCGCCGCCATCTTCACCACTTCGACCATGCCGGACCGCAGCTCCTCCCGCGGGAGAGTGGCGAGGACCGAGGTGTCGGACACCACCCAGCGCGGGTGATGGAAGAGGCCCACCGTGTTCTTGCCGCCGGGCAGGTCGACGCCGGTCTTGCCGCCGATCGAGGCGTCCACCTGAGCGAGGAGGGTGGTGGGGACCTGCACGAATTCGATACCGCGCAGGAAGCAGCCGGCAGCGAACCCGCCGAGGTCGCCGACGCTGCCGCCACCGAAGGCGAGCAGCCGGCTGTCGCGCTTGCCGCCCGCGGCGAGCATCTCGTTCCACAGCCGCTCGGCTGACTCGACCGACTTGGCCTCCTCCCCGTCCTCGACCTCCAGGACCACCCACCGTGCCGCGGACCGGGAGAGCGGCTCGAGCCGGTCGCCGTGGAGCGCCCAGACTCGCGCCGTGGTCACCACGAAAGCCGTGCGTCCCGCAAGCCACGCCGCCAGCTCCGGCCGGGCCGCCACCAAGGCGTCCTCCCCCACCAGGACGGGGGTCACGCCGTCAGGATGATCGAGGATCAGACGGCTGATGTCGTCGCCGAAGGGGGGCATGGCGGAGGGGACGATACAACATCCCCGGACGGCAGCTTAGATCCGGCCGAAGTAGAACAGGTTGCTCTCCGGATCGACGGCAAAGCGGATCCTCTGGAGGAAGCCCTCGTAGCCGAGAAAGTTCCCGCCCTGCCAATCCGAGCTCAGGAAGGCGGTGACCTCGAAGTCCAGGCTCTCACCCTCCAAATCTTCGAAGGCCACTTGGCCGCGATACAAGGCGCCGGCATAAGCTCCGAGGCGAGTAGTCAAGACGACCCGGCCAGGGATCGACTCGAACGAATCCCGGAGTGCATCTCCTATATCTGCGTCGAAGACACACCAGGGTGCAGCCGTATCCACCATGGCGAGGACAGGCGTCGGGAGCGTGCCCGGCCTGACTTCGAGAAAAATCCGAGGAGACCGGGTGATCGCCCGGATAGGATTGTCGAGATACCGAGCCCTTCCGGTCGCGAACGGCCCGCGTTCCCAGCCCGGCAGAGTGGGCGTTTCAGACAACGTGATAGAGGAGGGGAGATTCGTCGAAGTGGCCTTTCTCGACCACCTCCAGAACCTCAGAGAGCTTAGGCGACGCCGCGATCAGCTTCGGGCCAAGGACCGCGACCCACTGTCCTTCGTACTTCCAGGCATTCTCAGTAATCCACCGAAAGGTCTCCCTCCGATCTGGTTGCCTACGCCCCGAAACGATTCGGCTCTTGAATGGCCGCAGGGCGTGATGTAGCCGCCGAAGCTCGGGATGGTTGGGATAAAGCGCCAGCCCCTGCTCTGCCACCTCGCGCGCTCCACGCAGGGTTCCCGCGTTGAAGATCTGTTGAATCTCTTCGAGGAAAGACTCCGGCGTCCGTCCTGCCGGATCGGGCGCTGGGGGGTCGAGCTTCCTGGCGGCACCGGCGCTCATAGGCAGATCATACCACTTCTCAGGTGTCTTTTGCGTCCTCTCGATCTTCTTCCACCAGAGCAATCCCCAACTCCCGCAACTGCCGGTCGTCCACCGGAGAGGGCGCATCGGTCATCAGGTCGGTGGCCGAGGCGGTCTTGGGGAAGGCGATCACCTCGCGGATGGAGGGCGCTCCGGCGAGGAGCATCACCATACGGTCGAGGCCCAGGGCGATTCCACCATGGGGCGGCGCGCCGTAGCGCAGGGCTTCCAGGAAGAAGCCGAAGCGTCCTTGAGCCTCTTCCGCACCGATGCCCAGGAGCTTGAAGACGCGGCTCTGGAGGGCCGGGTCGTGCATGCGGATCGAGCCGCCGCCCAGCTCCGTGCCGTCGAGCACCACGTCGTAGGCCCGGGCGCGGACGGCGCCGGGATCGCTTTCCAGCTTGCCCAGGTCCCGCGGGTCGGGGCTGGTGAAGGGGTGGTGCGTGGCGAACCAGCGGCCGGCCTCCTCCTCCCATTCGAGGAGGGGGAACTCGGTCACCCAGAGGAAGGCGTGCTTATCGGGCGGGATCAGCTTGAAGGCCTTCGCCAGCTCGAGGCGCAGAGTGCCCAGAGCCGTGGCCGCCACCTTGGCCGGGGCCGCCACGATCAGGGCGAGCCCACCCTCTTCCAGTCCCAGGGCCTCGGCGGCGCCCTGCAATTCGGCGGCGGTGAGCGCGTTCTTCACCTGGAAGAGAAGCTCGCCCCCCCTGGACCGCAGGGTCAGCACGCCGGCGGCACCCGAGCGGCGGGCGATCTCGGCCCAGGCATCCACCTCCTTGCGGCTGGCCTCGGCGGCGCCGGGCACGGCGAAGCCCCGCACCACGCCACCGGCCGCGACCGTCTCCTTGAAGCCGCGGAAACCGCTCTCGCCCAGGCGCGCAGAGAGGTCCACGATCTCCAGGCCGAAGCGCAGGTCGGGGCGGTCGCTGCCGAAGCGCGCCATGGCCTCGTCGTAGGTCAGGCGCGGAAACGGCTTGGGCAGGTCGATTCCACCCAGCGGGAAGATGCGGGCGAAGAGCTCCTCGACCAGCTCGTAGACGTCCTCCTCTTTGGGGAAGGACATCTCCACGTCCACCTGGGTGAACTCCGGCTGGCGGTCGGCCCGCAGGTCCTCGTCGCGGAAGCAGCGGGCGATCTGGACGTAGCGCTCGAAGCCCGACACCATCAGGAGCTGCTTGAAGAGCTGCGGCGACTGCGGCAGGGCGTAGAAGCTCCCCCGCTTGACGCGCGAGGGCACCAGGTAGTCGCGCGCGCCCTCGGGGGTCGACTTGGTGAGAATGGGGGTCTCGACGTCGACGAAGCCCCGCTCGTGGAAGTAGTTGCGGACCTCGTGGGTCACCCGGTCGCGGAGCAGGAAGTTCTTCTGCAGCTCCGGCCGGCGCAGGTCGAGGAAGCGGTAGCGCAGCCGCACGTCCTCCGCGGCCTCGCTCTTGCCGTCGAGGGCGAAGGGGAGCGGCTCGGAGCGGGAGAGGACGGCCGCCCGCCCGGCGACCACCTCGACCTCCCCCGTCGGCAGGTCGGGGTTGACGTGCTCGGGCTCGCGGCGCGTCACCTCGCCCTCGACCTCCACCACCCACTCGTTGCGCGCCGCCGCCAGGGCCGCCGCAACCTCGGGCCGGTCCTCGGGGCGCAGCACGACCTGGACGACGCCGCTCCTGTCCCGCAGGTCGAAGAAGATCAGGCCGCCGTGGTCCCGCCGGCGCTGCACCCAGGCCTGGAGGAGCACCCGCTGCCCCACGTCCCCGCTCGTGATCGTCCCCGCTCCCCGACGCTTCATGACCTCTCCTTTTCTTCGTCTGACCGCGCCCCCGGCTCGACCCCCGAGCCCAGGACCTCGCGATAGTGCTCCTTCAACGCCGCGTAGCGCTCGCAGGTGTCCGCGATCCGCAGCGTCTCCTCTGCCGTCAGCGGCCGCACCACCCGCGCCGGGATGCCCAGCGCCAGGCTGCCGGCCGGGATGCAGTGCCCCGGGGCCACCACCGCGCCGGCGCCGATCTGCGCCCCCCGCTCCACCACCGCGCCGTCGAGGACGCGAGCGCCGATACCGATCAGGGCGCCGTCCTCGACGGTGCAGCCGTGGAGCACGGCCTGATGCCCCACCACCACCCCTTCGCCGATCACCAGCGGGTGTCGGAGATGGGAGACGTGCAGCACGGTCCCGTCCTGGACGTTCGTGCGCGCGCCGATGCGGATGAAGTTGACGTCCCCCCGGGCCACGGTGTGGAACCAGAAGGAGACGTCGTCGCCCAGCGTCACGTCGCCCGCCAGGTGGGCGCCGGGGGCCAGGAACACCCGGGCCCCCAGGGATGGCCAGCGCCCCTGGTACGGATGGATGGGCATGACCGCGCTGCTATTTCGCCGCGGCAGCCGCCGGCCGCGCCGAGAGGAGGATCCGCTCATAGAGCGGCAGGTGCTTCGGGAACTCAGCCTTGGGAGCCGACGCCACGATGTCCACGGAGACCTTCTCCAGCGGCAGCTTGAAGGTGAGACTGCTGCGCGCCTTGTCGCCCTCGCCGGCTTCCATCTGCACGAGGACTCCGCGCACGCCACCCGCCTCCTTGACCTCCACCCGCGGCGCCGACCACTTCGGATCCGCGGCGTCGTTGGCGCGGATGTTGGCCGCGACCTTGTCGGGCTCGGTCAGGTTGACCAGGCTCCCCCGCACCCAGATCAGCCGCGGATCCTCGGGCGGTTTGGCGTCGGCGGGGCCGATCCACAGGCCGGGGAAGCCCGACACCTGGCGCGCCTCCCAGCCCATGGGCACTTCGATCGTGTACGGCAGGGCCTGCCCCGTGGCGCCCTTGAGCTCGACCCGGTGAAAGGTCCCCTCGGCAGGCTTGCCCGGAGCGGCGGAGGTGGCGGTAGATGGCGGCGCCGCGAGAGCCAGGGCGGGCACGACGGCGGAGGCGGCATAGAGGATCAATGATTTGAGATTCATAGCGGTTCCTTGACCATTTCAATTGAGCCCCGGCCTCGCGCGCCGGGCCCCAGAGCATGGCATAAAATCCGCGGGTGTCCAAAGCGAACGTCGCGAACGTCGCGAAGATCGACGTCGTCATCCCGGCCCTCAACGAGGAGGCGTCCCTGGCCCTGGTGCTGGCGGACGTCCCCCACCCCTTCGTCCGGCGCGTCGTGGTGGCGGACAACGGCTCGGTGGACGGCACGGCCCGGGTGGCCCGGGAGGGGGGCGCCGAGGTGGTGACGGCGCCCCGCCGAGGGTATGGCAGCGCCTGCCTGGCCGGCCTTGCCCACCTGCGGCGGACCGGGCCGCCGGACGTCGTCGTCTTCGTCGACGCCGACTACTCGGACCATCCCGAGGAGCTGCCGTCGCTGGTGACGCCCATCCTCGCCGGCGAGGCCGACCTGGTGATCGGCTCCCGCGTGCTGGGCCGGCGCGAGCGCGGCGCCCTCCTCCCTCAGGCGCGGGCCGGCAACCTGGTGGCCTGCCTGCTCATCCGGCTCTTCTACGGTCACCGCTTCACCGACCTCGGGCCCTTCCGCGCCATCCGCTGGGACGCCCTGGAGCGGCTGGGGATGGCGGACCCGGACTTCGGCTGGACGGCCGAGATGCAGGTCAAGGCCGTGCGCGAAGGGCTCAAGGCCACCGAGGTCCCCGTCTCCTATCGCCGCCGGGTGGGGGTCTCCAAAATCACCGGCACGGTCTCCGGCACGCTGCGCGCGGGGTATAAGATCCTGTGGACGGTGGCCCGACATATCGGACACATTGGAAGAACGCACCCGTGACCGCAATCCGCGCCGAGCTCGACATCGAGGTCCGCTACGCCGAGACCGACCAGATGGGCGTCGTCCATCACGCCAACTACGTGGTATGGTTCGAGCTCGCCAGGACCCGCCTCTGCTCGCATTCCGGTCTCCACTACGCCGAGATCGAGGCGCTCGGCTACCTGCTGATGGTCACCGGCGTCGAGGTGCGCTATCACCGGCCCGCCCGCTACGGCGAGGTGGCCCGCGTCGCCTGCTGGTGCGAGCGGATGGGGAGCCGCGGCCTGCGCTTCGCCTACGAGGTGACCCGGGGAGACGAGCGGCTGGTCACCGGTACCACCGAGCACCTATGGATCGACAAGGCGACGGCGCGGCCGTGCCGTACTCCCGAGGCAGTGCGTGAGCCCTTTCAGCGGCTGGCGGGAATCGCCTAACCCGCCTCGATCCCCACGTCCTCGAACGCCTTGGCGATGGCCGCCAGCTTGGCCTCGCGGCCGGCGTCGTTGCGGAAGAGGCTGCGGGCCACCAGCTCCAGGCCGCGGCGGCTGTCGACGAAGGCGGAGGTGCGCGAGAGCTGCTCGGTGAGAGTCACGTAGAAGAGCTTTGCCACCGTCGCCGAATCGAGCATCGGGGCGCCGTTGCGCTTTGCCGTCAGCAGGTTGTGGGCGGCCTTGTTGTGGATGCCGCTGTTGGTGTGGACGCCGCCCCAGTCCCCCGCCGCGGTGCGCGGCATCTCCTTGTAGTCCTTCCGGTGGGCGGGCTGGCCGCAGCGCTCCGGTGCCGAGAGGTCGCGCAGGGGAAGGCCCGTGCCGTCCAGATCCTCGCCGATCTGCCAGTCCCATTGCGCCACGTCCGGCTGGTGGGAGTTGGCGATCAGGATACCGAAGATGTCCGAGTACGATTCGTTCAGGGCCCCGCTCTCCCCCACGTAGTCGAGCCGCGCCGTGCGCTCGGTGACGCCGTGGAACATCTCGTGCGCCACCACGTCCCGGGCCACGGCGTAGGAGCGCATCTTGCCCCCGACCTCGCGTTGGCCGTAGACCATCTGGGTGCCGATCCAGGCGGCGTTGCGCCACTCCTGGACGCCGGCAGCGCGCACGCAGTTGATGCTGGAGATGAACGCCCCTCCGGCATCGTCGAGCCCCCGGCGCATCAGCACCCGCTGCAGGAAGTCCGCGACCTCGGCGGCGTTGGCGTGGGCGGAGACCGCCGCCGGGTCCCACGGCTCCGGATCGCGGCGGACGACGGCGGCGCCCGGCAGCCCACCGCGCTCGGCGTCGAGGGAGCGGAAGGCGAAGTCGTAGGTGCGCACGTTGGACCCGGGATCGGCCAGGACGCGCCCCTGGCCCGGCACGTCCGAGCAGCGGAACCGGCGCTGCACGGCGAGCGCATCGAGCGCCTCCTCTTCGATGACCGGGGGGGTTTGGGGATCGACCGTCTGGGTGCGCGGCAGGGTCGCCACCAGCTCGCCGGTGTGGGCGTCCACCACGTAGTCGAAGACCTCGGGAGGGTGATGGTCTGCCGTCGGGGCCTCCCGGCGGGGGACGTCCTGGACGATGTAGACCAGCCGCCACGCCCCGGCGGCGTCGAAGTAGTAATAGAGGGCTGGCTGAACATCCAGCGACTCCTCCCCGAAGCCGGCCGCCTGGCGCACCGTGACCAGAGCATCGGCCGGCGAGACCTTGGCCACCGGGTCGACGCCCGCGGGCTCGCCGAGGGAGGAGTTGATGGACAACAGCCGGTTGCGGGTATCCATCTCCACGGTGATCAGCGAGCCGTAGATGGGGACCTTGCGATAGAGCTCGCGGAACTTGACGGTCTGCGAGTTGGTGAGGAAGAGCTTGCGGTGGCCGAGGGCCTTGAAATCCGCCGCACCGCCGTCCACGTCGGGGGCCGTGAAGCCCGGCAGGCGTTCGCTGGCGAGGGCGTTCTGGAGCAGCAGCAGGGCCGCCCGCTCCGGCTCCATGGATGCGAGGTCCTCTCCCGGCGCCGCCCCCGGGAGGGCGGCGCCGGGCGCCGCTCCCAGGGCCATGGCCAGGGCGGGCGAGGCGGCGCTCTCGTCACGGTGGAAGGCGAAGGTGCGCAGACCGTTCTTCGGCGGCAAGGCGTGTTCTCCCGAGGCTCTCTCCATTCTAAACGGCAAGCGGCGACAATCCCACCCCCGGCATCTCCTGATATCCTCTGGCCGCCATGCAAGCGAACTCGGGACGCCCTCACCACGATCTGCAAGCGATCGCTCACCGCGTCATGCGGGACCGCGGCCTGGAGCCCGATTTCCCGCCGGACGCCAGGGCCGAAGCGGACCGCCTGTCGTCCCCTGCCCGGGATGCCGGCGCCGGCACCCGCGATATGCGCCAGCTCCTCTGGTCGTCGATCGACAACGACGACTCCCGCGACCTCGACCAGCTCGAGGTGGCCGAGGCCCAGCCGGGAGACGCCATCCGCGTCTGGGTCGCCATCGCCGACGTCGACGCCCTGGTGAAGCTCGGCTCGGCCATCGACCGCCACGCCAAGGCCAACACCACCTCGGTCTACACCGCCGCCCGGATCTTTCCCATGCTCCCCGAGAAGCTGTCCACCGGCCTGACCTCGCTCAACGACGGCGAGGACCGCCTCGCCATCGTCATGGAGATGACGGTGGCCGCGGACGGCACGCTCGCCGGCTCGGACCTCTACCCCGCCTGGGTGCACAACCGCTGCAAGCTGGCCTACGACTCGGTGGCCGCCTGGCTCGACGGCACCGGCCCCATGCCACCCGCCCTGGCCGCCGCGCCGGGCGTAGACGCCCAGGTCCGCCTCCAGGACCAGGCCGCCTCCCGCCTGCGCCGCCTGCGCCACGAGCACGGCGCCCTCGACCTCGAGACCAGCGAGGCCCGGCCCGTGATCGTCGACGGCAAGGTGACCGACCTCAAGGAGGACAAGCCCAACCGGGCCAAGCAGCTCATCGAAGATTTCATGGTCGCCGCCAACGGCGTCACGGCACGGTTCCTCGACCAGCACGGCCTGCCCTCGCTGCGCCGGGTGGTGCGCACCCCCAAGCGCTGGGACCGCATCGTCGAGCTCGCGGCGGGCCTCGGCGGCCACCTGCCCGCGGCGCCGGATGCTCGCGCCCTCAACGAGTTCCTGGAGCAGCGGCACCAGCAGGACCCCACCCGCTTTCCCGAGCTGTCTCTCGCGGTCATCAAGCTGCTGGGACCCGGCGAGTACGTGGCCGATCCGCCGGGCGGCGATCCGCCGGGGCATTTCGGGCTGGCGGTCGAGGACTATACCCATTCCACGGCGCCGAACCGCCGCTACCCCGACCTCATCACCCATCGCCTGCTCAAGGCGGCGTTCGGCAAGCGACCGGCTCCCTACTCCATGGACGAGCTGACGCAGCTCGCCCAACACTGCACCCAGCAGGAGGACGCCGCCCAGAAGGTCGAGCGGCAGGTGCGCAAGTCCGCGGCGGCCCTGCTGCTGGAGAACCGGGTGGGCGAGGCCTTCGACGCCATCGTCACCGGCGCCTCCGACAAAGGGACCTGGGTGCGCACGTTCCACCCCCTGGTCGAGGGCCGCCTCGAGCGGGGCTTCCAGGGGCTCGACGTCGGCGACAAGGTGCGGGTCCGCCTGATCTCGACCGACGTCGAGCGCGGTTTCATCGACTTCGCCCGGGAGAACCATGGCCAAGCCAAGCGGTCCTGAGAGGCCATTCGCCCCCTCCGGCTTTTTCGCCTTCCGCACTCCCCTGCTCCCCTTCGAGGAGCTTGAGTCCTTCTCCGCCGGCCTGGAGGCGCCCGGGGCCATGGGAAGCCCCGAGCCCCAGGCCCTGGCGGCCGCCCTGGCCGTCGACCGCGAGCGGCTGCGCGCCCGCCTCGCCGCCCTGGCCGCCCGTCCGGAAGTGCTGGAGGCCGTCTTCCTCGCCTCCCCCTCGCTCTACGACAGCCTCGCCGCCTGGCGGGCGGCGCCCGACGGCAAGAAGGGGCTGCGGGCCGAGCGGGCCCTGCTGCGCTATATCTACAGGATGGCGGCCCGGGCCACCCCGTTCGGCCTGTTCTCCGGCTGCTCGCTGGGGCCGGTCGAGACCGCCCCCGGCTCTCCCACCCGCATCGCCGTGGCCCCCCGCGCCGCCTACGAGCGGCACACACGGCTGGACATGGACTACCTCTTCGCCCTCTGCGAGGACCTGGGGCGGGATCCGGCGGTGCGCGAGGCGCTCCTGTATCGCCCCAACTCCAGCCTCTACCGCGCCGCCGCCCGGCTGCGCTACGCCGAGGCGCGGCTGGAGAACAAGGTCCGCTCCCATCACCTCGTGGCGGTCGACGCCTCGGACTACCTGGAAGAGGCCCTGCGCCGCGCCGAGGGCGGCGCCCGCGCCCGCGACGTCGCCGACGCCCTGGTGGCCTTCGACCCCGACGGCGAGGTGAGCCCGGAGGAGGCGTCCGAGTTCGTCGCCGAGCTGATCGACAGCCAGATCCTGGTCTCCGACCTCTCCACCCCGGTCACCGGCCCCGAGGCCATCCACGACCTGATCGAGCAACTCGCCGCGATGCCTGCCGGGGCTTCCGTCGCCGGCGCCCTCGAACGCCTGGTGCAGGTGCGCGACGAGCTGGCGGCCCTCGACGCCGCCGGCCCCGGCCAGGAGCCGGCCCGCTATGAGAAGATCGCCGAGACCCTGCGCGAGCTCCCCACGCCGGTCGAGATGTCCCGCCTCTTCCAGCTCGACATGGTCAAGCCCGCGGACCAGGCGATGCTGGGGGCCGACGTCCTGGAGGAGATCGGACGCGCCCTCGACGTCCTCTACCGCCTGGCCACGGACCGGCCGCAGGAGGGGCTGGACCGCTTCCGCAAAGACTTCAACGAGCGCTACGAAGGGCGCGAGGTCCCCCTGCTCGAAGCGCTGGACGAGGAGGTGGGCGTCGGCTTCGAGCGCTCGTCCGACTTCGGCGCCGAGGCCTCGCCCCTGCTGCGCGGCATCGCCTTCGCCGGCCTGCCCGCCGAGCAGAACGTCCCCTGGGGGCGGGTCATGGCGGTGCTCCTCGCCAAGGTCCACGAAGCCCTGGCTCAAGGCAGCCGGGAGATCGAGATCACCCCGGAGGACCTGGAGAGGATGGCGCCCATGACGCCGGGGGAGGGAGCTCCCGCCAAGTCGCCGCTGCCCGACACCTTCCACGTCATGGCCACCCTCGCCGCGGCCTCGCCGGAGGCCTTGGCGCGGGGCGATTTCCGGCTCCTCTTCGACAACGGCGGCGGCCCCTCGGGAGCGCGGCTGCTGGGACGGTTCTGCCACGCCGATCCGGAGCTCAGCCGCCTCGTCGAAGAGCACCTGCGGGCCGAGGAGGCGCACCACCCGGACGCCATCTTCGCGGAGATCGTCCACCTCCCCCAGGGGCGGATCGGCAACATCCTGGCGCGGCCGGTGCTGCGCGAGTACGAGATCCCCTTCCTCGGCCGCTCCGGCGCGCCGGCCGAGCGGCAGATCCCGGTCTCCGACCTGCGGGTCTCGGTGGCCGGCAACCGCATCGTGCTGCGCTCGGCGCGCCTGGGACGGGAGGTGATCCCGCGGCTGACCAGCGCCCACAACTTCTGGCGCGGCAGCCTGGGCGTCTACCGCTTCCTCTGCATGCTCCAGGGCCAGGGGAACCTGGGAGGCCTGAGCTGGAGCTGGGGCGCCCTCGACGGCGCCCCCTTCCTCCCCCGCGTCACCACCGGCCGGCTGGTGCTCACCCGCGCCTCCTGGTGGATGACGCAGGCCGAGATCAAGGCCCTCGTCAAGGCGCAGGGCGCGGAGCGCTACGCGGCGGTGCAGCAGTGGCGCGGGAAGCGGAACCTTCCCCGCCTCTTGGCCCTGGTGGACGCCGACAACGAGCTGCTGGTGGATCTCGACAACGTCCTCTCGATCGACACCTTCCTGGACGTCATCGAGGAGCGCGACCGCGCCCGCCTGGTGGAGTTCTTCCCGGGACCGGACGAGCTGCCGGCGACGGGTCCCGAGGGGCGGTTCCTGCACGAGATCCTGGTGGCCTACGTGCGCAAGCCTCGGGAGGCCGCCGCCGAGCCGAGACCGCGGCCGGAGCGGCGGGAGCAGGCGCCGCCTCCCCCCCTGCGCCGCACCTTCCCGCCCGGCTCCGAGTGGCTGTACGTCAAGGTCTACACCGGCACCTCGACGGCGGACGGCCTGCTGCGCGAGGTGGTGGCGCCGGTGGCGCGCGAGGCGCTCGCCGAAGGCACGGCCGACAGTTGGTTCTTCATCCGCTACGGCGATCCGGAGTGGCACCTGCGCCTGCGCTTCCACGGCCGCCCGGCGGAGCTGGGCGGGCGGCTCCTCCCCCGTCTCCATGCAGAGCTCGACCCCCGCCTCGCCGATGGCCGGCTGTGGAAGGTGCAACTCGACACCTACGAACGGGAGGTGGAGCGCTACGGCGGGCCGGAGGGGATGCTCCTCGCCGAGTCGATCTTCGAGGCCGACAGCGACGCCGTCCTCGCCATCGTCGAGATGCTGGAGGGCGACGAGGGGGCGGACGTGCGCTGGCGCATCGCCCTGCGCGGCGCCGACATGCTGCTCACCGATCTCGGGCTCGAAGGCGAGGAGCGGACGCGCACGATGCGGGTGATGAAGGAGGGCTTCGGCCGCGAGTTCGGCGGCGGCAAGGGCCTGCGCGTACAGCTCGATCAGAAGTTCCGCAAGGAGGGGCGGAGCCTCGCCCCCCTGCTCGATCCGGCGGGCGACGAGGCGAGCGAGCTGGCGCCCGCCCTGGCCGTGCTGCGCCGCCGCTCGGAGCGCCTGGCGCCGCTCTGCGCCGAGCTGCGGGCGCGCGCCGTCGCCGGCCGGCTCAACCAGTCGGTCGCCGACCTCGCGCCCAGCTTCATCCACATGCACGTCAACCGCATGATCCGCTCCGCCGCCCGCGCCCACGAGCTGGTGCTCTACGATTTCCTCTTCCAGCTCCACGAATCGCGCGCGGCCCGGGCACGCAAGGGGGGCAAGCCGGACAAGCCGGTGCCGGCGGCGGCTTCGTGAGGGCTCTCGCCCACCGGAGCCCTCATCTCCGCGGCTCAGCCTTGATGAAGCTCTTCCATGCGGGCGGAAAAAGCCGCGATCTCGCCGCGAAGGATGGTAAAAGTCTCCTCACACTGCAGGATCAAGGGCTCCAGCTTGTCCCATCTGAGCTGGAACGAGTACGAATGCCGGAAGAAATGTCGAAACTGAAGGTAGGATTGGAGACGATCAAGAAGATCTGAAGAGATGACGTGAGGTCTGCCCCCTCTATCCTCGGTCATCTGTTGCAGGAGACGGCGGTGCCAGGCGTCACCGTGTGTTGCGCCGCCGTCAATTTCAATCGCAACCCTGCGAAACAGGTTCTCAATCCCTGTGTAAAAGGAATGCAGCAGTGCCGCCAAGGCGGAGAGCTCGATGGGACCGGGCTCCTCAGACTGACATTTCTCCAAGAGCGAACGGTGGAGCTCCAGAAGATGCTGCAGTTGTGCCTCCTCGACACCGATCTGCTCTTTCAGCTCAGGCCACACGTCGCAGAAGTCCCTTGCTGCGCAGATGTGCGGTGAATGGGCTGACCTCGTCCAGGTCCACCAGGTCCACAGTCCGATCGAAAAGATCGGCCAAGCGGGCCATGGTGGCGAAGAAGGTCTTCGGTGGCAGTCCGGCCACGGCCAAGTCGATGTCGGAGCCCTCACGCGACCGTCCTTCGGCCACCGAACCGAAGACATACACCTCCCTCGCCCCCGCGGCTTTGAGGAGCGCCGCTCCCTGTTCCAGGAGATCCTTGACCTGCTCGTTCATAGCCGCTCCATCCAGGCCAAGAGCCCGAACCTCCTCTGACTGTAATCCTACGCCTTACAAACCTCTCAAACCGGTGAGATCTGCAGCACCCGGTCCCACTCCGGCTCGACCTCAGTGGCTGCCGCCAGCAGGGCCAGCCCGACGCCGGACGAGCCGGTGAGGAAGCCGGCCTCGTCCCGCCAGCCGAGCTCCCTCTCCTCGTTCGGCACCCACATCTGGAAACCTCCGATTCCCACCCCGGGCTGCCGCAGCGCCAGGGTCTGGTCGATCCAGCGCCGGGCCGCCTCCCCCAGCGCCGGGTCGCCGGTCGCCTGGTGGAGACGGTTGAAGAGGTGGGCGATGCCGGCTCCGCCGTGGCAGATCCCCCCGTCCTGCATTCCGGAATCCTCCAGGGTGCGCGCGGCGGACTGCCGTGCGATCTCCACGGCCTCGCGCTCCCAGTCCCGCTCTCCCACGGCGCGGCCGGCCACCAGCAGGGTCGCGGCAATCCCCAGGTCGCCGTAGCACCAGGCGACACGCGTGGGATTCGCCTCGACGCCGGCCGCCACGCTGTAGCTGAAGACCGACCCCGATCCCGGCGGCAGCTTCTGGGCCAGCAGCCAGGCCACGGCGCCGTCCAGCAGCGGGCGGCACTCCACTCTCGCCGTCTGTGCCAGCCCCAGCAGGCCGATCACCCCCGGCACGCCGTGGGCCACGCCGAGGTTGTAGTTCCCCGCCGGGAACAGCTCGAGGTCCCGCTCCGGCATGAGCTCCGGCCCGGTCAGCCAGGTGATTCCCTGGGGACCGTGCTCGGCCGTCTCGGACAGCCGGGCCACCACCCGCCGCAGGCACTCCTCTCCGCCCGGGCGCGGCAGCCGCTCCAGGGCGTAAACGCCGAAGCCCACGAGGCCGGAGATCACGTCGTAGTGCCCGCGCCACGGCGTCAGCCCCACGTGCTCCACCAGCGCTGTCGCCACCTCCTCGCCGGCGTCCTCGCCGTCCTCGTCCTCGTAGAGACGGCCCCGCAGGTGCTCCATCGTCCAGGCGACCCCGGAGAAGCCGCTGTAGAGGCTGGGCGGCAGCGGGCTCTCGGCCGTCGCCGTGACGGCCTGCTCCAGCAGCTCCATCGCGAGGTCGTCGTACCCCTCCCCGGGCCGGACCTGGTCGAGATAGGAGAAAAACAGGGCGAGCCCGGCGGTGCCGCCGGCCAGGCTCGGGCCGGTGGCGAGCGACGACGAAGCCAGATGGGACCGGAGGTCGGCGGCGATCTCCTCCACTGCCCCCAAGGCGCGCTCCGCGGCTTCGGGAGGGAGGATGGGACGCCAGGAGGATTGAGATTGAATACGCGACTCGATCATGGGCGGAGAAGGATATCGTGTCCGGCGGCGGTTGGGGCCCTCTCCCCGGTGGAGAGAGTGCCCGGCCTCTCAGCAGGTCCTGCTCGGGCAGCACGTCGTGTTTATACAGCTCTTGCAGGCCGAAGCATCCGTCGGTCCGCGCTCTCCCACCACCGTCTGCAGTCGTTCGTCCTCCAGCGTGCGCACGGTCTCCCGATTGAGACTCAACTTCCGCTTGACCTCTTTCTTCATCGCGCTCTCCTTTGGAGTGTAGGACCAGTGCATCCTTATACAGCCGTCGCCGGCCATCTTCAAGGGCCGCCGCTCCAGCCCGCCTCCTGCTATCCTTCCCCGCCATGCGCCGGCTTCAGCTCACGACCGGCGGCGAGAGCCACGGTCCCGGCCTCACCGCCCTCCTCACCGGACTGCCCGCCGGGCTGCGGGTGGATCTCGAACTGCTCGCCCACGACCTCGCCCGCCGCCAGCATGGCTACGGCCGTGGACGGCGGATGCAGATCGAGAAGGACACGGCCGAGATCCGCGGCGGCGTGCGCGGCGGCGAGACCCTGGGCTCCCCTGTCACCCTGTGGATCGCCAACCGCGATTACGCCAACTGGGAGAAGGTGATGGGCCCCGAAGAGGTCGATCCCCGCCTCGCCGAGCTGCGGCGCCTCAAGTCCCCGCGGCCGGGTCACACCGACCTCGCCGGGGGGATCAAGTACGACCGCCGGGACCTGCGCGACGTCCTCGAGCGGGCCTCGGCCCGGGAGACCACCGCCCGCGTCGCCGCCGGCGCCTTCGCCCGCATGCTGCTGCGGGAATTCGGAGTGGAGATCAGGAGCGGCGTCCGCTTCCTCGGTCCCGTCGGCGCCGACGCTCCCCCTCCCACCTGGGAGGACCTCCTGAAGGTCGACGAGACCTCTCCCCTGCGCGCCATCGACCGCGCGCTGGAGCCGGAGATGGTTCGCCTGGTGGATCAGGCCAAGGAGGAGGGGGACACCCTCGGCGGCGCCGTGACGGTGATCGCCCACAACGTGCCGCCGGGTCTCGGCTCACACGTGCAGTGGGACGAGAAGCTCGACGGCCGCCTCGCCCAGGCCATCCTCTCCATCCACGCCGTCAAGGGGGTGGAGATCGGCTCGGGGATCGCGGCCTCCCGCGGCTTCGGCAGCGTCGCCCACGACGCCATCGAGCGCACCGAAGGCCGCTGGACCCGCCCCACCAATCGCGCCGGCGGCCTGGAGGGGGGCGTCACCAACGGCGAGGACGTGGTGATCACCGCCTACAAGAAACCCATCGCCACCCTGCGCAAGGGGCTCCCCAGCGTCGACCTCGACACCCTGGAGCCCCACGCTTCGCAGTACGAGAGGAGCGACGTCACCGCCCTCCCCGCCGCGGGGGTCATCGCCGAGGCCATGGTGGCCCTGGTGCTGGCCGACGCGCTGCTGGAGAAGGTGGGCGGCGACTCCATGGCCGAGGTGAAGGCCCACTGGGAGGCGACGATGGCTCTACAGAAGGCGTGGCCGGGCGGCGTGTAGGGCGGCTGGTAAGCCTACGGCCCGAAACACCGGTCGGAGCTCGCGAATCCCGGTGAAGGGGATTGCGAGCCCTGTTGCGAAACTCGCGAGGCCTGCTGCAAAATTCCCGCGCCCTGTGCGGGGCTTCGCGAGGCCTGTTGCAAAACTCACGAAATCTCGTAGAGGGCTCGCGAGGCGCGGACCGGGCCTCGCGAGTTTTGCAGCAGGCTTCGCGAGGCCGCACCAGGGCTCGCGAGTTTTGCGGCAGGGTCGTCGGAGTGTAGAGCGGAGATCCGGTGCCCCGCCTACTCCTCCTCCACAAACGTTCCGTCCTTTCAATCCCGGGCGCCATCGGAGTCGCTGGCGATCTTTTGAGACACCCTCTAAGACCCGCCTCCCCGCTCGCGCAGGTTCTCTTCCTGGAAAAGCCGCACCCGCGCCCGCATGATGCCGGCGCGGCCCAGATATCCCAGCAAGCGGCGACGGTCTTGCCGATCGACGACCGGCAGCCGGCCGATGTCGTGCGCCAACATGCGCGCCACGGCGTCGCGCAGGAGCTCGTCGGGATAGGCGACGATCAGGTCCCGCGTGCCGGCCTCCAGCACGCTCGCGGCTCGCCCCTGCTCGCTCTCCATCGCCCGCATCAGATCGCTGCGCGTGATGATCCCCGCCAGCTCGCCTCGCGCGTCGACGATGGGGATACCCTGACGGCTGGTCAGAGCCGGGTCGCCGGCGGCGATGCGGGCGGACAGCTCGGCCACCGTCATCGTCGCCGGGATGGTCACGACGCCGCGATCCATGACCTCGGCGATGCGGTGGACCTCGAAAGGATCGACGCTGTATTCACGCACCAGGTGATGGCCGCGCCGGGCGAGCTTCTCGGTGAGGATCGAGCGGCGCAGCAGCAGGACGGTCGTGCCGTGCGCCACGACCGCTCCCACCAGCAGGGCCGGCAGCACGTTCCAATCGTGAGTGAGCTCGACGGTGAAGAGGATCGCCGTCAGCGG
>JAJKHS010000074.1 GCA_021154885.1 Thermoanaerobaculum sp. | reverse complement strand
GCCGGCGGTCCCAGGAAAAAACCCCAGGAAAACCCTACTTCGCCGCCACCGGCGGCACATAGATCACCGGCACCCCGAGCTTGCCCGCCGAGTCGTTGAGCGCCGTCAGATCCTTGCCCAGGAGCCCGTCGAGCTCCGTCTCATAGCCGGCCAGCTCCTTCGACTGCTCGGCGAAGACCTCCTGCGCTCCGGAGGTCGGCGCGCCGTTGCCGCTGTCCACCCAGCCGAGGAGGGGTGCCAGGCGCGAGTAGAGCTTGGTGCCCCCCTTCTGGGCCAGGACGTCGTAGGCGATCTCGGCCTTGGGGTTGTGCAGCCGCGCCTCCAGGTCGTCGAGCCTGGCGATCAGCGCCTTCGCGGGATCGATCAGCGGCTTGGCCCGCTCGTCCTTCGCCAGCAGGTCGTTGCGCTCGGCGAGCTGGCGGCGGACGGTCTGGAGGCGCACCACGTCGCGGGTCAGGCGGGTGATGGCGTCGCGGACCTGGAGGGAGAAACGGAGCTGCGCCTCGAGGTCGGCCTGCGACGCCGTGGACCGCGGATCGGGACGGAGGACGAAGGGCGCCGTGACCGTCTGGCCGTCCACCGTCAGCCGCAGCGTGTAGTTGCCCGGCACGGCCTCGGGCCCGAAGGCCGGATAGCCGGAGTCGAGAACACCTTTGGGGATCATCTCGGCGCCGTCCCAGGCGAGGTCCCACACCCCCCGCTGCACGCCCGCGCCCTTCGGCAGCGCGAGCTCGGCGAGCTGCTCCTTCTCCTCCTTGACGTATTCGCTGAAGCCGGTCGGCTCCTTGGGCTTGCTGGAGAGGTTCGCCACCACCGTGCCGGAGGCGTCCAGCACCTGCGCGGTGACGTCCCCCTTGGGCTCCTTCGCCAGCCAGTAGTAGAAACGGGCGCCATGAGGGGCGTTCGGGGCGTTCCAGCGGTCGGCCGCCGCGCCGCGGATCTCCCAGCGTACGGCGGCCGGCACGGGGAAGAGGTGGACGCCCGCGGCCGGCGCCGGCGACGGCAACGGATTGCGCACCACGCCGAGGTCGTCGAAGATCCACATCGACCGGCCGTGAGTGGCGAGCACCAGCTTGTCGTCCTTCACCTGCAGGTCGTGCACGGCCACGGTGGGCAGGTTGAGCTTGAGCGTGTGCCAGGTGGCGCCAGGGTCGCCGGCATTGCGGGAGAAGACGACGCCCCGTTCGGTGGCGAGGTACAGCAGGCCGCGGTGCGCGGGGTCCTCGCGCACGGCGTGGAGATAGATGTCGCGCGACAGGCCGCCGTCCAGCCGCTTCCAGGTGCGGCCGAGATCGGTGGTCATCCACAGGTAGGGGCGCATGTCGTCCAGCCGGTGGGCGTCCACCACCAGCCAGGCGGTGTTGGCGTCGAAGTGAGAGGGCTCGAGCATCGACACCGTCCCCCACTCCGGCAGGCCCGGCACGGCGGCCGTGACGTTGCGCCAATTCCTGCCGCCGTCCTTGGTGACGTGCACCAGGCCGTCGTCGCTCCCCGCCCAGATCAGGTCCTTCTTCACCGGCGACTCGGCGATGACGAACACCGTGTCGTAGGTCTCTACGCCGGTGTTGTCCCCGGTGATCGGGCCGCCGGCCCACTTCTGCTTCGACTTGTCGTTGCGGGTCAGGTCCGGGCTGATCGTCGTCCACGTCTGGCCGCCGTCGGCGGTGCGGAAGACGACGTTGCCGCCGTAGTAGAGGATCTTCGGATCGTGGGGCGAGGCGGCGATGGGCGCCGTCCACTGGAAGCGGTAGCGCATGTCCTCGCCGCCGTGCCCCGAGGGGTTCTCCGGCCAGGGGCTGACGTTGCGCGACTCGCCCGTGCGATGGTCGTAGCGGGAGAGATAGCCCAGGTACTCGCCGGCGTAGACGACGTTCGGGTCCGCGGCGTCGGAGACGACCCAGCCCGCCTCGCCGCCCCCCACCCCGTGCCAGTCGGTGTTGCGGATGCCATGGCCGGAGAGCGAGTCGCTGGGCCCCTGGGCCGTGCCGATGTCCTGCAGCGCGCCGGCCACCTGGAACGGCACCCGGTTGTCCACCCCCACGTGGTAGAACTGGCCGATGGGCAGCGGCGGCGCGATCCAGCTCTGGCCGCCGTTGTACGAGATATAGACCCCGCCGTCGTCGCAGGCGATCATCCGCTTCGCGTTCAGGGGATCGAACCAGACGTCGTGATTGTCGCCGTGCGGCATACCGGACACGTGCTCGAAGCTCTTGCCGCCGTCGATGCTCTTCAGCATCGGCACCTGCGGCACCCAGACCTCGTCCGGATTGGCCGGCGACACGGCGAGCGTCGAGTAATACCAGGCCCGCTGGCGCAGCTCATGGCTGCCCGAGGCGAGCGTCCAATTCTCGCCGCCGTCGTCCGAGCGGTAGAGCCCTCCCTTCTCCGCCTCGATCAGGGCGTAGACCCGGTGGGGCTCCGACGGCGCGACCGCCACCCCCACCTTGCCCCAGATCCCGTCCGGCAGACCGTTGCCCGTGAGCTGTTTCCAGGTGTCGCCGCCGTCGCGGGAGACGTAGAGGCCCGAGCCCGGTCCGCCGCTCGTCAGGTCCCAGGGGTAGCGCCGCGCCTGCCACAGACCGGCGAAGAGGATATTGGGATTGGAGGGATCGAGCGTCACGGCCGAAGCGCCCGTCTTCTCGTCCTTCTTGAGCACCTGCTGCCAGGTCCTGCCGCCGTCCTTCGTGCGATAGACGCCGCGCTCGGGATTGGGCCCGAAGGCGTGCCCCAGCACGGCGGCGAAGGCGACGTCCGCGTTCTTCGGATGGACGGCCATCTGGCCGATCTGCCCCTCCTGCTTCCAGACGTGCGTCCAGGTCTTGCCGGCGTCCACCGACTTGTAGATGCCATTGCCCGCTCCCACGTTGCCGCGGATGTTGGCCTCCCCCGAGCCGGCGTAGACGACGTTGGGGTCGGAGGCGGCCACGGCGACCGAGCCCATGGACGAGACCGGCTGATCGTCGAACACCGGGCTGAACGAGGCGCCGCCGTCCACCGACTTCCAGACGCCGCCCGAGGCCGTGGCCGCGTAGTAGACGCCGGGGTCCCCCGGCACGCCCGTGACGCGGGCCACGCGGCCGCCCCAGGCCGGACCGAGGAGGCGGTACTTGATGGCCTTGAGCTCCGGCAGGTCCGTGAGCCCCGTGGGCTTCGTGTCGGTCGGGGGCTCCTTCTTCGCCGGCGCCGGCTTCGCGGCCAGGGCCGGAGCCGCCGCGAGCAGGGCGGCCAGGAGGGGGACGAATAAAAAACGGACAGCGCGCATGGGCATCAGGGCTCCTCGGTCTGGGGGAGAAAAAGGCCGGCAGACCGCCCGGAGCTTAGCCAAGCCCCGGGCGGCGGGCAAGCGGGGCGGCGGAGACTGCTCCGCGCAGAAGCTGGCGCAGACCGAGGCGCTCGTTGGCGCGGGCTCACCCCAGCTCGGCCAGGAAGGCCTTGATCCCCTCGTCGAGCCGCCGGCGGTCCTGGTGGCGCTCGAGGGCGATCTTCACGAGACGATCCACCAGCGCGGGGAGGGGGACGCCCGAGAGGCCCCAGAGGCGAGGGTACATGGAGATGCTGGTAAAGCCGGGGAGGGTATTGATCTCGTTGACGTAGAGAGCGTCACCCCCTGCATAGAGGAAGTCGACCCGCGCGAGCCCCGCCCCGCCGATGGCGGCGAAGGCCTGGACGGCGAGCTGCCGCAGCCGCTCCGTCACGGCCTCCGGCAGGTCCGCCGGCGCGATCAGGCCGGCCGAGTCGAGGAGGTACTTGTCCGCGTAGTCGTAGAAGTCCTGGCTGGGGACGATCTCCCCCACCGCCGCCGAGGCCGAGAGCTCCCGGTAGCCGAGGACGGCGCACTCCAGCTCCCGCCCCGTCACTCCCCGCTCCACCAGCACCGTATCGTCGAACTGGAGGGCGAAGCGCACCGAGGTCTCGACGCAGTGGCGGCTCTCCACCTTCTTGATCCCGACGCTCGAGCCGCCGACGCTGGGCTTGACGAAGAGCGGCAGGGGGAGCCGCTCGCAGCGCTTCACGAACGCGGCGGGATCGCGCTCGAAGTCGGCGCGGCTCACCGCTTCATAATCCACCACCGGCACGCCCGCGGCCTGGAACTGGCGCTTGGAGAGCACCTTGTCCATGGCGAGCGCGCTGGCCGCGACGCCCGGACCCACGTAGGCGAGGTCCAGCATCTCGAACAGGCCCTGCATGGTGCCGTCCTCGCCCCAGGTGCCGTGGACGATGGGAAACGCGACCTCGATCCCCGACGCCAGCAGGTGCCGCAGTGTGGGAGCGATGGGCACGTCCACCGGCGGGATCTCCTTCGTCCCCCCGGCGATCACCGCCTCGGACGCCGCGGCGTCGATCCAGCAGCCATCCGCGGCGATGCCCAGCGGCGTCACCTCGTGCCTCGCCGCCCGCAGCCCCGCGATCACGGTGCGCGCCGAGCGGATCGAGACCTGATGCTCGACGCTGCGACCTCCGAAGACGACTCCGACGTGGGCCATGAAAGGGATCTCCTGTGTGCGTCCCCAGCGGGACGTGCGGGAGTCTATCTCGCAAGGAGGAAGTTTAGGCCCCCCTACCCCAGCAACACCCGCCGCGCCGACTTCACCTCCGGCAGTGCGGCCAGCTTCTCCAGCAGCGCCGGCGTGGGCTCCTGGTCCACGCGCAGGACGGCCAGGGCCTCGTCACCGCGGCGGGAGAGGTGGATGTCCGCGATGTTGACGTCGTGCTCCGCGAGCAGGGTGCCCACCTTTCCCACCACGCCCGGCTTGTCCAGGTTCTCCAGTACCAGGAGGTTCCCCTCCGGCTGGAACTCCAGGCGGTAGCCCTCGAAGAGGACGACACGGGGATCGCGGTCGCCGAACAGGGTGCCCCCCAGCTCGACGCTCCGGCCGCCGCCCGAGAGGGTGACGTCCACGAGCTGCGGATAGTCGCCCCGGGCGCTGTGGGTGGAGCGCACCACCTCGATGCCCCGCGCCTCGGCCACCTTTTCGGCGTTGACGTAGTTGATCGCCGCGCCCAGGAACGGCGTCAGCGCGCCCTTGAGCACCGCCACCGTCACCGGCGCCCGCAGCGACTCGTCGAGACCCCAGACGTCCACCTGCAACCGCTGGGGCGCGGCGCCCAGCAGCGAGGAGGACATGCAGCCGAGAGTCTCGCCCAGGGCCATGAACGGCTCCAGCCGGCTGCCGGCGCCCGTGGGGCGGAACGGCAGGTTCACCGCCGCCACCGCCAGCGACCCCGAGAGGGCGGCGAGGACCATCTCCGCCGTCTCGATCGAGATCCGCTCCTGCGCCTCGCGGGTCTGGGCCCCCAGATGCGGCGTCGCCACCACCTTCCTGTGACGCACCAGCCGCAGGTCCTTGGGCGGCTCCTCGGCAAAGACGTCCAGGGCCGCGCCCCCGAGATGGCCGGACTCCAGCGACTCGAGCAGCGCACTTTCATCCACCACGCCGCCGCGGGCGCAGTTGACCAGCAGAGCCCCCTTCTTTATCTTCGCCAGCCGCTCCCGGCCGAGGATGTTCTTCGTCTGCTCGGTGAACGGCACGTGGAGGGTCACCGCGTCCGCCCGGGCCAGCAGGTCGTCGAGCGGCAGCAGCTCCACCTCCATGCGGCGGGCCGCGGCGGCGTCGAGGAACGGGTCGTAGGCCAGGATCTTCATCTCGAAGCCCCGGGCGCGGTCCGCCACCCGCTGGCCGATGCGCCCGAAGCCGATGATCCCCAGGGTCTTCCCGTGGAGCTCGACGCCCGTGAGCTTGCGGTTCCACTCCCCCGCCTTCACCGAGGCGTCGGCCTCGGGCACCCGGCGGGCGAGCGAGAGGAGGAGGGCGAAGGTGTGCTCCGTGGCCGACATCAGATTGGCCGTCGGGGCGTTCACCACCAGGATGCCGAGCTCGGTGGCGGCGGCCACGTCCACGTTGTCGACGCCGATGCCGGCGCGCCCCACCACCTTCAGACGCTTGCCCGCCTTGAGCAGCTCGGCCGTGGCCTGGGTCGAGCTGCGCACCACCAGGGCGTCGAAATCGGCCAGGATCTCGGCGAGGCGCGGGCGCTCCTCCGCCGTGAGCTGATGGACCTCCACCCCGGCCTCCTGGAACAGCGAGAGACCGGAGGGATCGAGGGTATCGGCGATCAGGATGCGGTGCGCCGTGGTCGTTCCCATGGTTGCCATGATTCAGCGGACCGCCGGCGCGGCGACCGTCTCCAGGATCTGATCGATCTCCAAGAGAAGCGCCTCGAGGTCGCTCCCCCGCACCTCGCCCATGTGACCGATGCGGAAGGTCGTGGGCTTCCAGTCGCCATAGCCGCCGCCGATCGTGTAGCCGCGCGCCGCCAGCCCCTTGACGATGGCCTGGGGATCGACGCCCGCGGGAGGGTGGAGGCAGCTCACGGTGACCGACCGGGCACCCTCCGCCGAGGCGTACGTGCAGCCGCGGGAGGCGGCCCACTCCGCCGTCCGCCGGTAGAGCTGCTCGTGACGGGCCCAGCGCGCCTCCATCCCCTCGGCCAGGATGCGGTTCACCTGGACGTCCAGGGCGTAGAGCAGCGGGATGGCGGGCGTGGTGATGAAGCCCCCCTCGCGGTGCTTCTCGCGGTAGCGCAGCAGGTCGGTGTAGAAGCCGCGGTGCGGCACCTTCGCCGCCCGCTCGGCCGCCCGCTCCGAGAGGGTGAACAGGGTGAGACCCGGCGGCACGGCGATGGCCTTCTGCGTCCCGGCGAGAACCACGTCGAGTCCCCAGTCGTCGCTCTCCACCCGCGCGCCGGCCAGCGAGGAGACGGTGTCCACGAGGATCACGGCGTCGCTCTCCTCGCGGATCACCCGGGCGATCTCGGCGATGGGGGACAGGGCGCCCGTCGACGTCTCGTTGTGGACCAGGGTGACGGCGTCGTACTTCTTACGCCGCAGCGCGGAACGGACGATCTCCGGGTCCATGGGCTGGCCCCAGGGCACCGACACCTTGTCCGCCGTCTTGCCCACGGACCTGGAGATCGAGTGCCACCGCTCCGAGAACGCGCCATTGGTGAGGTTGAGCACGTCCTGAGCCGCGCAGGAGACGACCGCGCTCTCCATGATGAGGGTCGAGCTGCCGGTGGCGACCATGGCGTCGCCCGAGGTGCGGAGCACCTTCGGAAGCCGTTCAGCCAGAGACAGATAGAACGATTTGAACCCCGCAGACCGGTGCCCCACCATGGGCCTGGTCATGGCCTCCCGCGCGTCCTGGGGGACGTAGGTCGGTCCGGGAAGAAAGAACTTGATCTGCTCATTTACGGAATCAGACACGCAACACCTCGCTCGCCGGGGTCAAGAAGGGACCCCTGTCATCTATGCCGCATTGTGGCAAAACGCCTCCCCGGGGGCAAGGCGGCCCGCGGAAGGCGCGGATACCTTCAAGGAGTGCGCAGGAAGGGGGAGAAGGGGACCGGGTTTCAGCTTAGAATTCCTTCGGGCTCGATTGGCGCGAGACAGGAGAAGCGCGGATGGACGATAAGGATGGCGAGGTCGTAGAACAGCTCCGGCAATTGGTCTGGGCGGTGCCCATCTCTCGCGATCATCTGCTCAAGGTTGCCGAGAGAGAGGCCATGCCGCCTCACTTTCGCGAGCGTGCCCAGAAGACGGCCGGGCAGCTCACGGATCTCTGTGCACGGCTCCAGAAGCTCACCGCGAGCCTGCCGCCCGAGGTCGCCTTGCCGGCGAGCCTGACCGAAAACCTGGCCGGCCTGCGTCTCTCGATCGAGCTGACGCTTCGCGACGTCGACCTCCTGGTCGAGGATCTGCATCGCCTGCTCGGGGAGCCCGACGCAGGAGAGGCGGACCCGGAAATCGCCAACTGAGCACAGTCCGGCGGGGAGTGCCCGGAGCGCCCCCTCCGGCCCGACCGAGCAGCAGCTCTAGAGCGAAACCGCGGTGTCCGGAGCCGTGTTCGAGCCCCAGGGATGGGGCTTGCGCAGAGACTCCGCGAGCTCGGCCGTGGTGAGGCGGCGGGTCGCGTTTTCGGCGCGGAGGAGGCGCCAGCCATCCTCTTCGGGCTCCAGGGCCGGCGCGTCCACGTCTCCCCGCACCAGGACGAGGGCGCAGCCGAGGAAGTGCTCGCGGAGAAGGTCCTTGAGGACCGGCTGACCCCGCAGGGGCTTCACGGCGACGGCTCTCCCCTCCCCCACCGCGACGGCGCGGAGGACTCCCAGGTCCGCCGCCGCCTCCAAAGCTGGGGGGATGGGATCGGGTCCGGCGTCCGGAGCGAGCAGGTCGAGCCAGCCGACGCGCAGGTCCAGGGCACGGGCGGCGGCGATCAGGGGGGCGAAGCGGTCCGGGGAGGCCGTCACCCGCAGGAGGTGGGGGGACTTCACGGCTCCTCCTCCGGATAAAGCAGGATCTCCCGGCGCTCGGCGCGGAACTGCCGTTCGTCCGGTCCCCAGGTGGCGAGCCAGTCTTTTAGGCCGGTCCCCCGCTCGATCGCCTCGCGGCATTCAGGGCCGCCGGTGAGGAGGTCGATGGCCGGGATCTCGGAGACGAACTCGTAGGGGGCCGCGCGCCAGGCGAACTCCGCGGGCCAGAGGCGGTGGATGGCGTCCAGCAGCTCGACGCCGGTGCGGTAGGAGCGGAAAGCCGCGGGGTCCGTCACCAGCAGCTCGACGCCGCCGCAGATGGCTCCCCGGTGCTTCTGGAACTGGGGCCGGTAATACGTGGGGATGAAGACAACGCCTGGCAGGCGGCGGCCGTTGAGCTCGTTGAGCCCGTTGAGATAGTCGGCCAGACGCTTGGGATCGATGAACGGGGCGCCCGTGAGCTGGAACGGCCGGGTGGTGCCCCGCCCCTCGGAGAGCTCGGTGGCCTCGACGAGGCAGCCGCCGGGGTAGACCAGGGCCGTCGCCGGCGTCGGCATATTGGGCGACGGCGCCACCCAGGGGAGGCCGGTCTCCTTCCAGGACATGGCGCGCTGCCAGCCCTCCATGTACCAGACGGCGAAGTGGACGAGGGAGCCGGCCCAGCTCCGGCGGCGCGCCTCCAGGCGGAACAGCTCGCCGAGGGTGAGGCCGTGGCGCACCGGCAGGCGGAAGGCGCCCACGAACGACTCGAAGCCCGGCTGCAGGAGGTTGCCCTCGATCACCACGCCGCCCAGCGGGTTGGGCCGGTCGAGCACCCAGACCTCGCACCCCGCCGCCATGGCCGCCTCGGCCGCCCAGACGCCGGTCGCCGCATAGGTGTAGTAGCGGGAGCCCACGTCCTGAAGGTCGACGATCAGCAGGTCGAGCCCCTGGAACGCCGTGGGACAGGGCCGCAGGGTCTGCTCGGAGTCGCCGTAGAGGGAGACGATGGGCGCGCCCGTCCACGGGTCACGGCCGCTCTCGGCGGCGATCATGTCCTGCTCGACGCCATAGTAGCCGTGCTCGGGTCCGAACAGGGCCTGGGGCGGGCCCGCCGGGCTGGCCGCCAGAGCCAGGTGGATGGGCACGCCGGCCGCGGTGATCGACGCGCCATGGGCCAGCACGCCGTAGCGCCGCCCCGCGAGGCGGTCCGCCGCCTGGGCGAGGAGGCGGTCGAGGCCGGTGCGGATCATCCGTCCCGCCGGAACACGCCCGTCCGCCCGCCGCTCTTGGCGTCGAGGCGCAGGTCGGTGATGACGGCGCCCTTCTCCAGCGCCTTGACCATGTCGTAGAGGGCCAGGGCCGCGGTCGAGCAGGCGACCAGGGCCTCCATCTCGGCGCCGGTGCGGGCGTTGACCACGACGTGGCTGTGGATGACGACCCCCTCGGGAATGGGCGCGATCTCGATCTCCACCTGGTCGAGGGGGATCTGGTGGGCCAGGGGAATCAGCTCGGAGGTGCGCTTGGCCGCCTGGATGCCGGCGAGGCGGGCCACGGCGAAGGCGTCCCCCTTGGGGAGATTGGCCAGCCGGATCAGGGTCTGGGCGGAGAGCAGCACGCGGCAGGAGGCTTGGGCCACGCGCCGGGTGACGGGCTTCTCGGACACGTCCACCATGTGGGCACTGCCCTGGGGATCGAGATGGCTGAAGGAACCTTGCGAGCTCATGAGGCGACATCTCCCAACGGTCTAACTGGCCCCGGCATGCTAGCATTTCGCCATCTTGGACCCCATGCGACTGGCGATCGTGGTGCCCACTCTCGAAGAAGAGGACACCGTGCGCCGCTTTCTGCCTGCCGCACTGGCGGTCGCCGACGAGGTGATCGTCTCGGACGGCGGCAGCCGGGACGGCACGGTGGAGATGGCGCGGTCGCTGGGGGCCCGCGTCGTCACCGGGCCGCCGGGCCGGGGTATTCAGCTCAATCGCGGCGCCGCGACGGCGCAGGCCGAGATCCTCCTCTTCCTCCACGCCGACACCACGCTGCCGCCGGGAGGCGCCGAGGCGGTGCGCGCGGCCGCGGCCCGTGGCGCGCCGGGAGGCGCCTTCTTCCTGCGCTTCGATGCGGACCGCCCGATGCAGCGGCTGGGCTCGTGGCTCGTCAATCGCCGCACGCGGTGGCTGCGCGTGCCGCTCGGCGACCAGGCGCAATGGGCCACGCGGGAGACTTTCGAGCGGTTGGGCGGCTTCCCCGACTGGCCGCTGCTGGAGGACGTCGACTTCATGCGGCGCCTGCGGCGGCTGCCGGGCTTCGCCATCATCGCAGAGCCCGTCACCACCGGCGCCCGCCGCTTCCTCGAGCTGGGCTCCGTGCGCACGGTGGCGATCAACTGGCTGATCTGGCTGCTGTTCTTCTGCGGCGTCTCGCCGCACCGGCTGGCGCGGCTGTACCGGCAGATCCGGTAGAGGGCCCCGAAACAGGGACTACAGGGACTACAGCGACAGCAGGGACGAGAAACGACGATTTCTCTTCCAGTCCCTGCTGTCCCTGAAGCCCCTGCCGTCCCTGGCTGTGATTTTCGCGGCCTACTTGCGGCCCCGCTTCTTGACGTTGACGCTCTCCTTGAGCTCTTTGCCGGCCTTGAAGCGCACGGTCTTGCTGGCCTTGATCGTGATGGCCTCGCCGGTGGCGGGATTGCGCCCCTTGCGCGCGCCGCGCTCCGCCACGCCGAAGCTGCCAAAGGCGGGAACCTTGGCGGACTCGCCGGCCTTCAGCGCGTCCGTGATCGCCGAGAACACTGCTTCGAATGCCGCGGTGGCCTGCCGGCGGGAAATGCCCTCGACGGCGTCCACAATACTATTCACCAGGTCAGCCTTGCCAGCCATCTCTCTCCTCCTTCAGTCGTTTTATTGAACGAAAGTGACTGCCAGAAACGATAAGACAACGCGGGGGGGCTGTCAATACGGCCGGGGAGCTCCGGAGCCGCCTAGATCCGGGCTTTCGCGAGCACGTGGACCGAGAAGCCATCGTGGTCCGCGCCGGTGAGGATCCGCCACGCCCCGGGACCCGTGACGCCAGCCGCCACGGGCTTTTCCAGCAGGCCGGCGAGCGGCAGGGGGGCGTATTCCGGATGAGTTGCTAAAAAGCGTGCCACGACGTCCTCGTTCTCCTCGCGCTCCAGCGAGCAGGTGATGGCCACCAGCCGGCCGCCGGGGGCCACCAGGGGCGCGGCGCCCTCCAGCAGGCGCAGGGCCTGGCGCGAGAGGCGGCCGATCTCCTCTTCGCTGATCCGCCACTTGATCTCCGGATGCCGGCGCAGCGTCCCCGTGCCGGTGCAGGGGAGGTCGAGCACGACGCGGTCGAACGGCCGCCGGAAGGGGGGCGCGCCGGCATCGGCCATGGCCAGCGGCAGGGGGCGACGCAGCCGCCGCAGGTTGGCGCGCAGCGCGCGGGCGCGCCCCAGGGAGACGTCGGCCAGGGTGAGACGCACCCGCGGCTCCGCGGCGAGGAGGGAGAAGCTCTTGCCGCCCGGCGCCGCCGCGGCGTCGAGAATGGTCTCGCCCGGGAGCGGCGGCGGGAGGAGGGCGGCGGCCTGGCTCGCCTCGTCCTGCACATAGAGCTCACCGCGCCGGAAGGCGGCCGAGGTCAGAGGATTCCCGCGGCGGACGATCAGTCCCAGGGGGGAGAGCACGGCGGGCTCCACCTCCAATCCCTCGTCGATCAGCGCCTCGGCCAGCAGCTCGCGCCCGCCGCGGTCGCGGAAGGCGAGGACCTGCATGGGCTTGGCCCGGTTGTTGGCGTCGAGCAGGTCGAGGGTGCGCGCGGTGCCGAAGCGCTCCAGCCAGCGCGCCACCAGGAAGTCGGGATGGCTCTTCTCGATCGCCAGCCGCCGCACCGGATCGGTGTCCTCGACCGGCCAGTCCTCCAGCCGCGGCGCCCGGGCGATGCGGCGCAGCACGCCGTTGACGAAGCTGGCGCCGCCGCGGTGGGTGACCTGGTGCGCCTGCTCCACCGCCTCGTGCACGGCGGCGTGGGCCGGGACGCGGTCGAGGAACAGGAGCTGGTAGATGGCCACGCGCAACGGCGCGTGGAGCGGCGCCTCGATCTGGGAGAACGAGCGGTTGCTCGCCACGGCGATGATGTGGTCGAGGCGGCGCAGCCAGCGCAGGCTCCCCATCACCAATTCGCGCAGCAGCCCCTGGTCGCGCTCGTCGAAGCGCGGCAGGGCGCTCTCCAGGAATGAGTCGGCCGGAGCCAGCGACTGGAGAGTCCGCTCGAGCACCCAGGCGGCGGCGGCGCGCACGTTGTCCTGCGGCGTCCGCCGGGGCGCCCGGCCGCGGCCGGCGTCGGTCTGGGCCTGGGGGGGTGGGGCGAAGTGACGCTTCGACATTTTGTTCGGGCCGCTCAGGAGAACCTCTCTCCCGCCTGCAGGCGCTCGCCGTTGGCGAAGTCGGGGGCGCGGAGGGCCCGCTTGCCCGGGCGTTGCAGCTCCACAATTCCGAGGACACTACCGAGGACGCCGCCGCCGCAAGCCACGGCGAGCAGCCCTTCCCGCAAGCCCAGGTACGTCCCCGGGCCGGCATCCAGGCCCGCACTCGTCGCGATCAGACTGCCGTCCAGCACCGCCGCGGCCACGATCTTCACCGGCGCGCCCCGCAGCTCGGCCGTCAGCCCCGGCCATGGGGTATACGCGCGGAGCCGGTGGTGGATCTCGAGCGCGGTGAGCGACCAGTCGATCCGGCCGCTCTCCCGGATCAGGCGCGGCGCGTAGGTCGCCCCTTCCGGCGGCTGGGGGCGGGGCGCGAGGCTCCCCCGCTCCAGCTCTTGCAGAGTCCGCACCATGAGCCCGCCGCCAGCGTCGGCCAGCCGCCGGGCGAGCTCGCCGGCGGTCTCCCGCGGCCCGATGTCCGTCGCCTCTTCGAGGAGGATCGGGCCGGTGTCGAGCCCCGCCTCCATCAGCATCGTGGCGACCCCCGTCCGCGCGTCGCCGGCCGCCACCGCGGCCTGGATGGGCGAGGCGCCGCGCCAGCGCGGCAGCAGCGAGGCGTGGAGGTTGACGCAGCCATGCCGCGGCAGGTCGAGCAGGGCGCGGGGGAAGATCTGGCCGAAGGCCACCACTACGGCCACGTCGGGGGCCAGCGCCGCGATCTCTGCCAGGAACGCGGGATCGCGCACGCGCTCGGGCTGCATCACCGGCAGACCGTGCTCGCGGGCCCAGCGGGCCACCGGCGGGTCCTGCGGCTTCTGGCCGCGCCCCGCGGGCCGCGCCGGCTGGGTGACGACGCGCACGGGAGCCCGCCCCGCCGCGACCAGCGCCGCCAGGGTGGGAACCGCGAATTCAGGTGTGCCGAAGAAGACGATCCGGTCGATCGCAGACATCCGCGCGAAGGATAGCACCGGAGAAAAAACATGGCCTGAGAGCATGAAACGCCCCGTCGTGCGACGGGGCGTTCGAGGAGCGCGGGCAGCGCCGCAGGTTTACTGGCCGTTGCCGATGACGAACCGGCGCCGGCCGATGATGGTGTGGATGTCGGCGCTGTCGAGCACCACCACGTCGAGGAAGTGCTCGCCGTCCGAGAACTGCCGGGTGTCGAGGGCGAACCGCCAGCCGGGGGCGGAGCTGTCCGGATAGCCGGGGTGGAAGGCCAGCTCGCCGACGTCCGGCCTTGGAATACCGAAGTTGGCGGCGCCGACGAGGCTGCCGTCCACCTGGATGAAGACAGTCTTCACCCCCTCCCAGTCCAGGGCCCAGCCGGTGGTCTGGATGACGCCGCTGTAGATGAACCCGCGGGCCGGCACGTCGATGTCGCCGAACGAATTCTCGTTGCTGTTGTTCTGGTCGCAGAAGAAGGTGACCGGGATCTCGGCGATATTGCGCACCTGGTCGGCGTGGTCGCCGGCGCGGACGGTCAGGATGTGCGCGCCCTGGTTGAACGGCGCGTCGACCACGCCGGGCTCCGGGCTGGTCACCAGCGCGCCGATGTCGAGGACGAAGCGGAAGCCGCTGTGGGGGCTGTCCTTGAGACCCGGGTACTGCCGCTCGACGTCCTGGCGACGCAGGCCGTAGCAGTCGGTGAGGCCGCCCGTGATGTCGAAGGAGCCGCAGTCGAGGTCCGTGTCGGCCACCAGGGCGCGATCGATGAAGAGCTGGACGTAGGCGACGCCGGTGTCCAGATCGGTGAGGCCGGGGTCCAGGGCGTAGCCGGAGATGACGCTGAAGCGGCGGTTCGGCGACGTCAGGTCGCAGTTGCCGCGCAGCTCGGCATGAGCCTTGGGGAACTCGATGGTGCCGAAGGGCAGCAGGACGGTCTCGTTGTTGGTGAACTGGATCACCCGCGGCTCCAGGAGGGCCACCTCGCCGGCACGGCTGCGCACCCGTGGCTGCACGGTGTGGCGGCCGTTCAGGAAGCGGGTGGAATCGAGCAGTAAACCGAAGCCGGGCAGCGCCGAGTCGGGGAAGTTGGGGTACCTCGCCGCCACCCCCTCCCAGGCCATGCCGTAGAAGGCCCGTCCCACGACGGCCCCGTCCACCAGGATGTCGACGTTCTGGATGCCGTTGTCGTCGAGCGCCCAGCCGGCCACCGGGATGACCCCCGACCCGGCATTGTCGACCGCGCCCAGGATGCCGCCGAACCAGCCGAACGGCGCCGCCGCGAACGCCGGAGCCGCGGCCAGCACGGCCAAAGCGAGCACAAACAGGATGACGTTGCGCTTCATTGCTCCTACCTCCTCCACAACCCCTCCGCCCTGCAACCCCGGTGTGAATCGTCGGAAACAGCCGAAGGACGCGGACCTATACGGTCACCCTTCAAGTATTACGTGAACTTTGGGGGATTTTATGGGGATGCTGCCGGAAAGTCAATCATTGGCGTTCGTCTATAGGGTGAGCCGTCCTGCCATCCCATTGTAGAGACGCCCCGTGGGGAACTCCGCGGGGCGTCTCGGCCTGGCCCTGATGGTCTCAGTCCCAGCAACTCCCGGCGAGGAGGCCAAGGCGGAGCTTGCCCGATCTGGGCGACGGGAGCGGGAGGTGAGGTATCTGGAGAGGTTCCTTGCCGCCCCGACCCTCTGAGCCAGGCCCCCTGGGACCGTCGGCGTCCCGCCGGCCACTTACTCCGCTTCTTCTTTAAAACAGGAGTTAGTTGCCGGCGGGACGCCGGCGGTCCCAGGGGGCCCGGAGGGGAAACGTTTGGGGAAAGATAGGACCCGAGGCGCGGCGGCTTCCGGTCCCGTGGTCAGCGCTGGCCCGTCACAGGCTTCGCGAAGCCGATGCCGGGCTTCGCCATGCCGATACGAGGCTTCGCGAGGCCGCTGACGGGCTTCGCGAAGCCTTGACCGGGCCTCGCGAGGCCCGTGACCGGCCTGGCGAGGCCGATACGAGATTTCGTGAGGCCCGTGACGGGCATGGCGAAGCCCGCGACGGGCCTCGCGATGCCAATGCCGGGCCTGGCGAGGCCTGCGACGGGGTTCGGGGTGATGAGGGGCTTCTACGGCCGGCCGCCGGCGAGCCCCGCGAGGTGGTCCTCGACGAGGAGAGGGAGGTTGCGCAGGTCGTAGCCGCCTTCGAGGAGGGCGAGGATGCGGCCGCCGCAGAGCTCGGCGGCCAACTCGCGCAGCCAGTCGCCCCAGGCGCGGAAACCGTCGCGGGTGACGCGCATGCCGCCCAGCGGGTCGGCCTGCCAGGCGTCGAAGCCGGCGGAGAGGAGGAGGACGTCGGGGGCGAAGCGCCGCAGCGCGGGCAGGACCTGGGTCCGGATCGCCTCGGCGTAGCCCTCGTCGCCGGTGCCGGCGGGCAGGGGGACGTTGAGGGTGAAGCCCTCGCCGGCGCCGAGGCCCGTCTCGGCCGCGGCGCCGGTGCCGGGGTAGAACGGATACTGGTGGGTGCTGGCGTAGAGGACGTCGGCGCGGGACTCGAAGCTGTGTTGCGTACCGTTGCCGTGGTGGACGTCGAAGTCGAAGATCGCCACCCGCGCGGCGCCGTGGCGGCGGCGCAGGTGCTCGGCGGCCACCACGACGTTGTTGAAGAAGCAGAAGCCCATGGCCGTCGAGCGCTCGGCGTGGTGGCCGGGCGGACGCACCGCCGCGAGGGCCGTGCGGTCGCCGGCGCCCGCCACCCAGTCCGCCGCCGCCAGCGTGGCCGCGACCGCCGCCCAGGCGGCCTTCCAGGTGCCGGCGGACAACGGGTTGTCCGCCGCGTCGAGGAGGGAGTCGCCGCGCGATACCGCGCGCTCGAAGCGAGCCACGTACGCCTCGTCATGGACGGCCAGCACGGCGTCGCGGGCGGCGGCGCCGGCCTCTTCCTCCTCCATCTCCTCTTCAATCGCCCAGCCCCCCTCCCGCAGGCGGGCCATCACGCCGGCGAGCCGCTCGGGCTTCTCCGGGTAGCCCGGAGGCGTGCGGTGGTCGAGACAGGCGGCGCTGGTGAAGACGCGGAGCATGGTGGGCTGAGCATATCAACCTCATCAACCTCAACCGCGCGCCCTCAGGCACCCTCCCGTCCGGCGCGGCAGGTCGGCACCGTCCTCCAGGCGGCGCCGGGCGCGGTGCACCAGGGTGTCGACGGTGCTGATGGCCAGGCGACCGCCTTCGGCGCGCACGATCTCCCGGCTGCTCCACCCCTCGAGCAGGGCCCAGCGCAGGACCCGCAGGTTGCGCTGCCGGTCCTCGGGGCGCATGGCGGTCGCGGCCAGCAGGCGGCAACGCGCGAGCAGCACCCGGCGGGCATCGGCGAGGATGGCGAGCTCCTCGGGCGTGCCGCGCGAGTCCGCCACCCGGTCGGCCAGCTCCGCCAGCCGTCCGGCGAGGGCGATCTGGAACCCGGCGCCACGCTTGGCGGCCAGCGCGGCCCGGCGCTCGTCGCAGATCACCCGCTGCGCCGTCCGCGCCAGGTAGTGGACCACCTGCGGCTCGCTCCACCGCCGGAGCTGCCGCAGCAGGAGCGTGCCGCCCAGGAGCAGACGGCAGTAGACCTCCTGGACGCGGTCCTCCACCTGGTCGGGCTCGGGCCGCAGGCCGGCACGCAGGAGCCACCAGCGGACCTGGCCGCGCAAGTGATGGCCGTAGCGGCCCACCAGCTCCTCCCAGGCGGCCTGGAAGAGGTCCTCCCGCCGCCTCTCCCGGCGGCGCTTCTTCTTTTTCGATGGGGGCATCGCCCTCTCTCCTCGCAGGAAAGGAGAGGGCGGTGGCGGCAGGGACAGCGCCGGGCGGACACCCGGCACGGAAAGGGAGACCTTTATACAGGATTGAGGAACGCGGAGCAAGCCCGTTGACAACCCCTCCGCCCTTCCCTATCATTGGCGCTCCTTGGCGGCAGGGGAGGTTAGCTCAGCGGTTAGAGCACCTGCCTTACACGCAGGGGGTCGCGGGTTCAAATCCCTCACCTCCCACCAGGAGGTCGAGGGTCCGCCGCCGTCGGAACCAGTCGGAAACAGAGTGAAGCTCTTTGCGGGGCTGTAGTTCAGTTGGTTAGAACGCCGGCCTGTCACGCCGGAGGTCGCGGGTTCGAGCCCCGTCGGCCCCGCCAATCATCCCAGAAGATTGAAAGATTGAGAGACCTGACATGCGCGAGAAGATCAAGTTGGTTTCGTCCGCCGGCACCGGCTACTTCTACACGACCTCGAAGAACAAGAAGCTCTCCACCGAGAAGCTGCGGATGAAGAAGTACGACCCCAAGGTCCGCAAGCACGTCGAGTTCGTCGAAGAGAAGCTGCGCTAGGTCCCTCCAGCTCCCTCCCTCCGCAGTTGCATCTCGGGCCCCCCTCGCGGGGGCCTTGGTGTTTCTGTAAGACGATTTCTGCAAGACGATTTCTGCAAGACGATTTCTGCAAGAATAGGCGCGGGCCGGGGGGCGGATCACCCCAAGCCTCACCCGCCCCCCTCGCATACCTGCGCCGGCGCCGCCGCGCGCACCACCCGACCAGAGACCAAGGAGGGAAGTGACGATGCCCTATCAGTTGCCTGCGCTGCCCTATGGCTTCGACGCGCTGGAGCCCCACATCGACGCCAGGACGATGGAGATCCACCACGACAAGCACCATGCCACCTACGTCAACAAGCTCAACGAGGCCCTGGCCAGTCACCCCGACCTGCAGGCGAAGTCGGTGGAGGATCTGCTGCGCGGCATCGACAGCGTGCCGGAGGCGATCCGCACGGCCGTGCGCAACCATGGCGGCGGCCACGCCAACCATTCCCTCTTCTGGCAGGTCATGGCGCCGCACGGCGGCGGCGCTCCCACGGGCGAGTTGGCGGAGGCGCTGAAGCGCGACTTCGGGTCCTTCGAGGCGTTCAAGGAGAAGCTGACCAACGCCGCGGCCAACCAGTTCGGCTCCGGCTGGGCCTGGCTGGTGAGCCTCGGCAAGCTCGGCAGGATCGAAGTGATCGCCAAGCCCAACCAGGACAGCCCGCTGATGGAGGGCAAGACGCCCATCCTGGGTGTCGACGTCTGGGAGCACGCCTACTACCTGAAGTACCAGAACCGCCGCCCCGACTACCTTGCCGCCTGGTGGAACACCATCGACTGGCCGGCGGTGGGCGAACGCTACGCCCGCGGCTGAGCAATCCCTCGCACAGGGCTCCGATGAGGAGCCCTGTCCCGTTTTTCCCCGTCCAAGCTACCCGCGGCTACCCGCGAACCCTCCTGCGGCCACCCGGTGACATCGACGCAACTTTTTGGTTATAGAGAAGTTTGCACCTGTCTGCTCAAGAATTGGGCACGAACCTGCATCCTCGGCCGCGCAGTATCAAGTCTCGTTCAAGTATGGCTCTCTACAATGTGTCTATCAAAGGCGGCTTGCTCAGCAACCCAATTGAAGGAGAAAAGACGGACATGGCTAACATCGACCGCATCACCCATGACTTCAGGCGTGAGGAACGGCATCTGACCAAAGTCTTCAAGGCTCTGTCGGACGGCACACGACAGGAGATCCTGAGGCTGCTCGAAGGGCGCCAGCGCACGGTCGGCGAGATCGTCGGGAACTTCAATCTTTCCCAGCCTACCATCTCCCGCCACCTGTCAGTCCTCAAGGAAGCGGACCTGGTCGTCGACCAGCGCCAGGGTCAGAACGTAATTTATCGTCTGAACGACAATGCTCTGTCGAATTCGATGCAGGAGTTCTTTGGCCAGTTCCATAGTTGCCAGGAAGTGATGCGCTGAGGCCTGAGCGGGCCGCCATTGGGGGAGAAGGGCGCCCGTCGATGGGCGCCCTCCGCATTGATTGAGGTCTCAGGTATAATCCGCCCGCGTCGAAGGGCGGTCCGTCCCGTGAGGCGGCCATCCCTTCCTTCATCCGATCCCGGCGGTGTAGCTCAGTTGGTTAGAGCGAGCGGCTCATAACCGCTAGGTCATGGGTTCGAGTCCCGTCACCGCCACCATCGAGCGACCATGGACCTTCTCCACAGGCTGGAAGGTTTCTTCCGCACGTTGCGGACCGCGGTGGACCTCGCTCCGGGGGAGGGCGTCGTCGTCGCCTTCTCCGGCGGTCCCGACTCCACGGCCCTGCTGTGGGGCATGTCCCGGCTCGCCCCTCGTCTCTCTCTGCGACTGTTCGCGGCCCATCTCGATCATGCCATGGATTCCGGCTCGGCGGCACGGGCGGCGGCGGCGGCGGACCTGGCCGCACGGCTCGGCGTGCCGCTGATCGCCGAGCGGCGCGATGTCCCGTCGGCCCGCCAACCTGGAGAGAGCCACGAGGCCGCGGCGCGGCGGCACCGCTATGCGTTCCTGGAGGAGACGCGCCAGCGCCTGGGCGCCCGCTGGGTGGCGACCGGCCACCACCGGGACGACCAGGCCGAGACCGTGCTGCTGCGCCTCCTCTTCGGCAGCGGCCTCGAGGGGCTGGCGGGCGTGCGTCCCGTGCACGGCGCCGTGGTGCGCCCCCTCCTCGGCGCCTCGCGGGCCGAGCTCGCCGCAGCGGTGGCAGCGGCGGGGCTGGCGGCGGTGGACGATCCCACGAACCGCGACCTCGGCGTGCCCCGCAACCGGGTGCGGCACCGCCTTCTGCCGGCTCTCGCCGGCGAAGATCGGACCGATCGGACCGATCGGTCCGATCCCGACCTCGCCGCCCGGCTCGCCCGTCTGGCCAGCCGCTCCCGCGCCGCCTGCGCCGCGCTCGACCGCCGCCTGGAAAGCCTGCTCGTGGCCACGGTGGAGGAAGACGGAATGGCGATCGGCCGGGCGGCCTGGGAAGGGCTCCCCTCGGAGCTGCGGCCCTTCGCCCTGGCCTGGCTCCACCGCCGGGCGGGCGCGCCCTATCCGGCGGCGAGTGCCGCCCGGGCCGAGCTCCTGCGGCAGCTTGCCGGAGGAGGACCGCGCGGACCTGCGGCCTGCGACTGCGGCGGCGGCTGGCGCTGGGAGGCCCGCGGTGGCCTCCTGACCCTGCGCCGGGCGCCAACGGCGCAGGAACCCGTCCCCCATTTCACCTATACTCTTGAGGTTCCGGGAGAGCTGGACGTCCCGGAGGTCTCCGTCCGGATGCGCCTCTTTCGCCGCGCGGTCGAGCCCTGGATGTTTCAGGGGTCGTCCCTTCGCGCCGGGCTCGCGCTCCCCCTGACGGAGGGAGATCGCGTGACGATCCGCAACCGCCGTCCCGGGGACCGCATCCATCCCCTGGGCGCGGACGGCAGCCGGCGGCTCAAGAAGGTGCTCATCGACCGCCGGGTGCCGCGGCCGGTGCGCGAGCGGCTGCCGCTGCTCTGCGTCGGCGAGCGGATCGCCTGGGTGCCGGGCATCGCGATCGAGCAGCGCTTCCGCCTGGCCGGACACGCGACCGCCTGGGTCGCCGAGGTTGCGACGACATGACTGTAGACATCCCGCAGGCCGGCATCGAGATCCTCTTCGAGGTCGCCGAGGTGCGCGACAGCGTCACGGCCCTGGGCCGCCGCATCGCGGCCGAGCTGGGCGCCGAGGATCCGCTGCTGGTCGCCCTGGTGGGCGGCTCGGTGATCTTCCTCGCCGACCTGGTGCGGGCCCTCGAGATCCCCGTGCGCTACGAGCTCATCGACGTGACCTACCGCGCCGATCGCGCCGAGCCCGCCAACCCCGCGGACGGCGAGGAGTCGGCCGAGGTGCTGCGGATCGAGTACCCGATCCCCATCGAAATCGCCGGCCAGAGCGTCCTGGTGCTCAAGGACGTGGTCGCCTCCGGTGTCACCGAGCCGTACCTGGAGCAGCAGCTCCGCGACCACGGCGCCCGGGAGGTCCGCTTCGCCGCGCTGATCGACATGCCCGACGAGCGCAAGACCGCCTTCGGCCTGCACTACAGCGCCCTGACCACCCACCGACACGGCCTATTGGTGGGCTACGGGCTGAAGCACCAGGGGCGTTATGGGAACCTGCCCTATGTCGGCAGGCTGAGCGACGGAGATTGACGGAGAGGGGACGGGAATCGAACGGACCGGACGACTGGTTGTCACGAAGAAGGGACGTTCCGTCCCGGATCGCGACGAAATACGAAAGAGGAGCGCCCGCGGGGCGTTCCAGATGAGGTAGCCGAGCTTTGAACTCTACTGTCAAGACCCTGTTTCTCTGGATGGCCATCTTCGGGGTGGTGATCCTGCTCTGGAATACCTTCCAGGGCGGCAAGACCGCCCAGAAGGAGCTGACGTTCTCGGAGTTCACCTCCGCCGTCAAGAGCGGCGAGGTCGCGGAGGTGACGATCCGGGGCAAGCAACTCAGCGGCAAGTTCAAGGAGTCCCGGGCGGGCCAGGAGTTCAAGACCCAGCTTCCCGACTATCCGGACCTGGTCAAGGACCTGCAGGCGTCCAACGTCCAGATCAAGGCCGAGGAGCCCCGGGAGAACCCGCTGCTCGCCGTGCTGCTGACCTGGGCGCCGGTGCTGCTCATCGTCGGCCTCTGGATCTTCTTCATGCGCCAGATGCAGACCGGCGGCAACCGCGCCCTCTCCTTCGGCAAGAGCAAGGCCAAGCTGCTGAATACCTCCGGCAAGAAGGTCACCTTCAAGGACGTGGCCGGCGTCGAGGAGGCCAAGGAGGAGCTCCAGGAGATCGTCGAGTTCCTCAAGGAGCCCCAGAAGTTCCAGAAGCTGGGCGGCCGCATCCCCAAGGGCGTGCTGCTCATGGGCCCCCCCGGCACCGGCAAGACCCTGCTCGCTCGCGCCATCGCCGGCGAGGCCAACGTGCCGTTCTTCTCCATCTCCGGCTCCGACTTCGTCGAGATGTTCGTCGGCGTCGGCGCCTCGCGGGTGCGCGACCTGTTCGAGCAGGGGAAGAAGAACGCCCCCTGCATCATCTTCATCGACGAGATCGACGCCGTCGGCCGCCATCGCGGCGCGGGCCTCGGCGGCGGCCACGACGAGCGGGAGCAGACGCTCAACCAGCTCCTCGTCGAGATGGACGGCTTCGAATCCAACGAGGGCGTCATCCTGATCGCCGCCACCAACCGCCCCGACGTCCTCGACCCGGCCCTGCTGCGCCCCGGCCGCTTCGACCGCCGCGTGGTGGTGGACCGGCCGGACATCAACGGCCGGCTGGGGATCCTGAAGGTCCACACCCGCAACATCCCGCTCGACGAGAAGGTGCAGCTCGGGGTGATCGCCCGCGGCACCCCGGGGTTCGCCGGCGCCGACCTGTCCAACCTGGTCAACGAGGCGGCCCTCATCGCCGCCCGGCGCAACAAGAAGAAGGTCGAGATGGAGGACTTCGAGTTTGCCAAGGACAAGGTCATCATGGGCGTCGAGCGCAAGACCATGATGCTGACCGAAGACGAGAAGTCGATCACGGCGTATCACGAGGCGGGCCACGCTCTGGTGGCGGCCTTCACCCCGGGCGCCGACCCGCTGCACAAGGTCACTATCATCCCCCGCGGCCGGGCCCTGGGGCTGACCATGCAGCTCCCGACCGAGGACAAGTACACCTACAAGAAGCAGTACGTGGAGGCGCAGATCGCCATCCTCATGGGCGGCCGGGTGGCCGAGGAGCTGACGCAGGACGACATCACCACCGGCGCCGGCAACGACATCGAGCGCGCCACGGAGATGGCCCGCCGCATGGTCTGCGAATGGGGCATGTCGGAGCTCGGCCCCCTCGCCTACGGCATCAAGGACGAGCCGGTCTTCCTCGGCCGCGACTTCGCCCAGCGGGCCGACTACAGCGAGGACACGGCAAACCGCATCGACCATGAGGTCACCCGCATCGTGCAGACCGGCTACGAGCAGGCCCGCGCGATCCTCACCCAGAATCGGGCGGTGCTCGACAAGGTGGCCCGCGACCTGCTGGAGCGCGAGACCCTGGACGGTGAAGAGGTCTACAACACCATCCGCACGATGACCGGGCACGATCACGCTCCCACCCGGCCGGTGCCTCCCGGCGAGGGGCTGGTCGTGGGCGGCCACGAGGTGCCGGAGTCGGTGGTCACCGCTGCCCGGGCGACCGCCACCGGCATTCCGGCCGAGGTGCCCGGGGCCGCGGACGTGTCGGAAGAGGTTGAGGCGGTCGAGGCGGAAGTGACGGGCCCCAAGCGCCGTACCGCCCAGCCGGTGCCCGAGCCCGAACAGCCGGCATAACTCTCTTTTGCCGGTGGTGAGGGCCTGCTTCTCACGATAGACTTGAGCGGGCAGTCCACAGGATAAGGTCGGCCCACACCCCCTGGATGGAGATCGCGACCCTACCCGACACCGCCCGGACCTGGACCTTGCGGCTGCCTCGCGGCCGCTCGCTCCCGTTGGGATCACCGGGAGGACGCCCGCGGGTCCTGGGTGTCCTCAATCTCACCCCCGACTCCTTCAGCGACGGCGGCCGATGGAGCGATCCGGCGCGGGCGGTCGACCGCGGCCTCGCCCTGCTCGCCGAGGGCGCCGACCTCCTCGACCTGGGAGCCGAGTCGACGCGCCCCGGCGGCGGGGTTTATGGCGAGGGAGCGCGGACGGTGCCGCCGGAGGAGGAGGTCGCCCGTCTCCTGCCGGTGCTGGAGGGGCTGCGCCGGGCCACGGACGCACCCCTGTCGGTCGACACCCGCAAGGGCGAGGTGGCGCGGCAGGCCCTGGCAGCCGGGGCCGACCTGATCAACGACGTCAGCGCCCTCGCCGACCCTCTCCTGGGCCGGGCGGTGGCCGCGGCCGGCTGCCCCCTGGTGCTGATGCACAGCCGGGGCGACCTCGCCACCATGCAGCGGGGCATCCACTTCGCGGACCTGCTGGGCGAGGTGAGGGCTGAGCTGGCGGCGGCCGTGGGCCGCGCCGCGGCCGCCGGGATCGACGAGTCGCAGCTCGTGCTGGATCCCGGCCTCGGCTTCGGCAAGACCTGGGAGCAGAACCTGGCGCTGATCCGCCGCCTCCCCGAGCTCGCGACCCTCGGCCGGCCGCTCCTGGTGGGTGCCAGCCGCAAGAGCTTCCTCGCCAGGGCGGCGGAGCGGCCGGGCGCCCCCCTCGCTCCGCCGGACCACCGGCTGGGCGGCAGCCTCGCCGCCGTGGCCTGGGCCGCGGCGCTCGGGGCCGCCATCGTGCGGGTCCACGACGTGGCCGAGACGGCGCAGTTCCTGGACGTCTGGCACGCCATCTGCGCCATCTCGCGACCGGGGGACCAGCCTTGAGCCTGCTACGCTTCCTCGAGATCCTCAACTGGCGCGACGCCGTCGACATCCTGGCCGTCGCCATCATCATCTACAATCTGCTGCTGCTCATCCGCGGCACGCGGGCGGTGCAGATGCTGCTCGGCCTGTTCTTCCTGGTCCTGGTGTACTACGGGGCGCTGCTCGCCGAGCTGCCCACCCTGCAGCGCATTCTCGAGAACCTGCTGATCGTCCTGCCGTTCGCCATCATCGTCCTGTTCCAGCAGGAGATCCGCCGCGCCCTGGTGAGATTCGGGCGCAACCCGCTGTGGGGGCTCGCCAAGCAGCAGAACGTGGTGGCATCGTTCAGTGAAGTCGTGCTCGCCGCCACCACGCTCTCGTCCCGGCGCACCGGCGCCCTGATCGTCATCGAGCGACTGCACGGACTGCGCAACTACGTCGAGAACGGCATCGCCCTCGACGCCGTCGTCTCCTACGACCTGCTGATCAACATTTTCCAGCCCGACACGCCGCTGCACGACGGCGCGGTCATCATCCAGGACGACCGCATCGCCGCCGCGGCCTGCTTCCTGCCGCTGACGCCCAATCCGGAGCTGTCGAAGGAGTTCGGCACCCGCCACCGCGCCGCCCTCGGCCTCACCGAGGAGACGGATGCCGTGGCCGTCGTGGTCTCCGAGGAGACGGGGACCATCTCCGTGGCCTTCGACGGCGAGATGATCCGCGACCTCGAAAGTCAAGGCCTGCGCAACGCCCTCTACAAGTACCTGCTGAACCCGCAGCGGGGGACGCCATGAGCGAGACCGCCCGCACCTGGGGGCTGCGGCTGCTGGCCCTGGGCATCGCCGTCGGCATCTGGTTCAACGCCTCGCTGCAGGACCGCCTCGTCTCCAGCGAGCGGCTGGTGGAGGCCAGCGTCAGCTACAACCGTCCCCGGGGGTTCATGATCATCAACCCGGTGCCGAGCGTGAACGTGCGGCTGAGAGGCAGCAAGAAGGCCATCCGCAAGCTCCAGCCTTTCACGGTGGACGTGACGGTCGAGCTGTCGCGGCGCCAGGAGGGGATGGCCACCATCGAGCTCGGGCCGGAGAACGTGACGGCGCCGGACGGCCTGGACGTGGTCTCCATCGAGCCGCCCACCATCCAGGTGGAGCTCGAGCCGGAGATCACGCAGCGGCTCCCCGTGGTGGCCAAGCTCACGGGCGAGCCGGCGGCGGGGGCCACGGTCCAGGAGCCGGAGATCTTTCCCAACCAGGTGCTGGTCAGCGGCCCCGCATCCATGATCGCCCACGCCGGCCACCTCTCCACGTCGCCCATCAGCCTGGACGGCCGGGCGATCACCTTCGAGGTGACGGTGTCGGTGGCCTCCCCCAATCCCCTGATCCAGATCGTCCAGCCCACCCAGGTGAACGTCAAGGTGCCGATGACGATACACGACGAGCCGAAGCCCCAGGACTCGAAGACGAAACCGCGAAAGGACAAGCGTTGAGCCCGAATTCCCACTCCCAGCGACTCTTCGGCACCGACGGCATCCGCGGCCGCTTCGGCGAGTTTCCCCTCGATCGCGAGACCGTGACCGGCCTCGCCTTCCACCTCGCCGCCACCCTGCGCTCGCGCGGCCATCGCAGTCACCGCGGCAACGGCGCTCCCCCCCGGGTGGTGCTCGGCGGCGACACCCGGGAGAGCACGCCCGAGATCTGCCGCTGGCTCGCCTCCGGCCTGCTCGCCGGCGGCATCGACCTGCGCTACGCGGGAGTCATCCCCACTCCGGGCGTCGCCTGGCTGACCCACCAGCTCGGGGCGGCCTCCGGGGTGGTCGTCTCGGCCAGCCACAACCCCTGGCCGGACAATGGCATCAAGCTCATCGACCCGCAGGGCTTCAAGTGGAGCGACGAGGACGAGGCGGCGCTCGAAGGATTGCTGACCCAGCCATCCGCACCGGTGGCGGACATCCCGCCGGGAGCGCTGGCCGCGGAGCCGGAGTTGCGGGAGCGCTACCTGCGGCATCTGGCCGCGACCGTCCCCCTCGAGCGCCCTGGCGAGCATCCGCTCGCCGGGCTGCGGGTGGTGCTCGACACGGGCCACGGCGCCGCCTCCGGCTACGCGGGAGAGCTGTTCGAGCGGCTGGGGGCGCGGGTGACCCTGCTCCACGCCGAGCCGACCGGCCGCAACGTCAACGAAGGGTGCGGCTCGACGGCGCCCGGCGAGATGGCGGCCCGGGTGGCGGCCGAGGGGGCGGACCTCGGGGCCGCCTTCGACGGCGACGCCGACCGCTGCATCCTCGCCGACGAGCGCGGCGAGGTGCGCGACGGCGACGCCATCCTCTATCTCTGGGGCACCTGCCTCCACCGGTCGGACCGGCTCCATCCCCTACGGATCGTGGCCACCTCGATGAGCAATCTCGGGCTGGAGCGGGCCCTGGCCGCCGAGGGCATCGGCCTCGTGCGCTGCAACGTGGGGGACCGCTACGTGGTGGAAGCGATGCGCCGGGAGGGTATCCTGCTGGGCGGCGAGCAGTCCGGCCACATCGTGCAGAGTGAACTGTCGAGCACCGGCGACGGCCTCCTTACGGCGATCCAGATGGCCTTCCTTAAAGCTCAGAACGGCCGGCCTCTCTCGCAGATGCTGGCCCCGTTCCGACGCTATCCCCAGGTGCTGCTCAACGTGCGAGTGGCGAAGAAGCTGGACTTCGAGTCCCTGCCTGCGGTGACTGCCGCCGCCCGCGACGTCGAGCAGCGCCTGGGGGACGACGGCCGCCTTGTCCTGCGCTACAGCGGCACCGAGCCCCTCGCCCGCATCATGATCGAAGGCCCCGAGCAGGGGCTGATCGACAGCCTGGCAGGCGAGCTCGCCACGGCGATCCGGGGGGAGCTGGGGGCGGGGTAGAGGCTTGATCCTGGGCAAGCAAGGACAACAGGGACACCAAGGACAGCAGAGACAAGGAAGCCCCCGTCTCGGCGGTATCGTGTCCCTGTTTGTCCCTGCTGTCCCTGAAGACCCTGTTTCGACTTCTACCGCCCTGGCCTCCCCTAAACCTTCGCCGCACCGGCTGAGATCGCCGCCAGCATCTCCTTGACCGCCGTCTCCATGCCCACGATCACCGCCCGGGCGATGATGGCATGACCGATGTTCAGCTCCTCCATGCCGGGGACGGCCGCGACGGCCCCCACGTTCTCCGTGCTGAGGCCATGCCCGGCGTAGGCCCGCAGACCCGCAGCTCTCCCCTGCTCCACCGCTTGCGCGATCTGTCGCAGCTCGGAGTCGCCCGCCGCCGGGTCCGCGGCACGGGTGTAGGCGTCGGTGTTGATCTCGAAACCGGTGACCCCGTGCTCCTTGAGGGCGCTGAGCGCCTGGATCTGCCGCAGATCCGGATCGATGAACAACGAGATGGCGATCCCCGCCGTGGCCAGGCGGTCCGCGACGTCGATGATCCGCCGCCCGTAGAGGATCAGGTTGAGCCCCCCTTCCGTCGTCACCTCCTCGGGCCGCTCCGGCACCAGGGTCACCTGGTGCGGCTTGACCCGCAGGGCGACCTTCACCATCTCCTCGGCGCTCGACATCTCCAGGTTGAGCTTGCCGCGCACGCTGGCGCGCAGGCGCTCCACGTCCGCGTCCTGGATATGCCGGCGGTCCACCCGGAGGTGGACGGTGACCCCCGAAGCGCCCGCGTTCTCGGCGATCCGCGCCGCCTCGACCGGGTCGGGGTAGTGGGTCTTGCGGGCCTGCCGCAGTGTCGCGACATGATCCACGTTGACCGAGAGCTTCGCACCCTCCCTTGCCGCCTTCGCAACCATCAGCGCTCGATCTCCAGATCGAGGCGTGTGCTGTCCTCGGGTTCGCGGCTGATCAGCACCGTGCCGAAGATGGGGAAGAGCGTGCGATGCACCCGCTCGCCGAAGACGCAGTTGACCTCGTAGTAACCATCCTGACTGATCTGCAGAAGTACCCCTTTGCCCCCCTTCACTCCCAGGGTCTCGTTGTGGATCAGCACCTCCGTGTGAAGCTCCATGTCCCCTCCTCAATCTTCCTGGATATAACCTTCATCTTTGTACTCCTTGAGCTTCCTCTGCAGCGTTCGCAAACCGATGCCAAGGATGTCCGCCGCCTTGGCGCGGTGGCCGTCCGTGCGCGCCAGCGTCTCGAGGATCGCCTGACGTTCGATGTCGGCCATGGTGCGCGGCTCCCCCGCCACCGGCTGGACGGCCGAGCCGGTGGTGGAGATCGTGGAGGACTCCCGCACTTCGATGGGCAGGTCGGCCGGAGTGACCTCCTCCGCCAGGCTGAAGACCACGGCGGACTCCATGACGTTGCGGAGCTGGCGCACGTTGCCCGGCCAGGGGTAGCGGGAGAGCAGCTCCAGGGTCCCCTCGCTCAGCCGCTTGGGGGCCTTGCCGTGCTCCTGGCAGAAGAGGGCGAGGAAGTGCTCGGCGAGCGGCTGGATGTCGCCCGGCCGCTCCCGCAGCGGCGGGATGCGCAGCGTCACCACCTTGAGGCGGTAGTAGAGGTCCTCGCGGAAGCGCCCCTCGGCGACCTCCTTCTCCAGGTCGCGGTTGGTGGCCGCGATCAGCCGGAAATCGACCGGGATCAGCTCGCCGCCTCCCACCCGCATGATCTGCCGCTCCTCGAGCACCCGCAGGAGCTTGACCTGGAGCTCGGGATAGAGCTCGCTGATCTCGTCCAGGAACAGGCTGCCCCGGTGGGACAGCTCGAACTTGCCGATCTTGCGCGTCACCGCGCCGGTGAAGGCGCCCCGCTCGTGGCCGAAGAGCTCGCTCTCCAGGATATCGCTGGGAATGGCGCCGCAGTTGATGGCCAGGAAGCGCTCGTTGCGGCGGGGGCTCGCCCGGTGCACGGCGTTGGCCACCAGCTCCTTGCCGGTGCCGCTCTCGCCGATGATGAGGACGCTGGAGCGGGTGGGGGCCACCATCCGCATCTGCTCGAAGAGGCGCTCCATGGGCGCCGAGTGGCCGATGATGCTCTCGAACCCGTACCGCTTGTCGAGCTGCTCCCGGAGACTCGAGACCTCCTCCTTGAGCTGCTCCTTTTCGATCAGGTTCATCACCCGCTTGCGCAGCTCGTAGAGGTCCACGGGCTTGGTGAGGTAGTCGTCGGCGCCCACCCGCATGGCTTCGACCGCCGACTCGATGGAGCCGTAGGCGGTGACCAGCATGATGGCGAGGTCCAGCTTGCGCTCCTGCACCTCGTGCAGGAAGGCGAGCCCGTCCATACCGGGCATCCGCAGGTCGCAGACGGCGAGGCGGGCGTGTTCGTTCTCGTCCAGGAACTCCAGCGCCTTCTTCGCGTCGTCGAACGTACGCACGGCAAGCCCCGCCTTCTCGAGGGCGATCGCCATCGATTCGCGGGAGCCGGTTTCGTCGTCGATGACGAGGATCAGGGGCTTGTCGGCCATGCGCGGGTCATTTTGGCACAGTCGACACCACCTGTCATAAACTGAGCGGGCTTCGGCGGATATGACCCTCCCCTTCGACTCCCAGCCGACCACCGCCCCGACCACCCTGGAAGGGGTGCTGGAGCGGATCGTCTTCAGCAACGAGGAGAACGCCTGGACCGTGGCGCGCCTCTCGGTGCCCGGTCACCGCGACCTGGTGACGGCGGTCGGCAGCCTGCTGGGCGTGCAGCCGGGGGAGAACCTGCGCCTGACCGGCGCCTGGATCCAGGACCCGAAGTACGGCAAGCAGTTCAAGGTGACCTCCTACGCCACGGTGACCCCGGCGACGGTGGGCGGCATCGAGAAGTACCTGGGCTCGGGGCTGATCCGTGGCATCGGCAAGGTCATGGCCGCGCGGCTGGTGGCCTGTTTCGGCCTGGAGACGCTGGACGTCATCGAGAACCGGCCGGACCGGCTGGTCGAGGTGGAGGGGATCGGTCCCAAGCGCAGCCGCGAGATCCTCCGCGCCTGGGCCGAGCAGCGGGAGATCAAGGAGGTGATGATCTTCCTCCAGTCCCACGGCGTCTCCACCCACTACGCCATCAAGATCTACAAGGCCTACGGCCCGCGGGCCACGGAGCTGGTGCGGGAGAACCCCTACCGCCTGGCGACGGACATCTACGGCATCGGCTTCAAGACGGCCGACAAGATCGCCGCAGCCCTCGGCGTACCGCCCACGGCGCCGCAACGCCTCGAGGCCGGCTCCCTGTATCTGCTGGGGCAAGGGGCCGACCGCGGGCACGTCTACCTGCCGCGCAAGTCGCTCCTGGAGGAGGCCGAGAAGCTCCTGGGAGCGTCGCCCGCTCTGGTCGAGCAGGCGGTGGCCGCCCTGGCGGAGACCGAGCAGATCGTGCTGGAGCCGCTCGCCTCGGCCGAGGAGCAGGCGGTCTTCCTCAAGTCCCTCCACGCCGCCGAGTCCGGGGTGGCGGCGCGCCTCCGGGCTCTCCTCGTCCAGCCGCCGCTGCCGCTGGAGATCGACGTCGACCGCGCCCTCGACTGGTTCGAGAGGAGCGAGAAGATCGAGCTCGCCCGCCAGCAGCGCCAGGCCGTCCGCGCCGGCCTCACCCGCAAGGTGCTGGTCATCACGGGCGGCCCCGGCACCGGCAAGACCACCCTGGTGCGGGGACTGGTGAAGATCCTGGAGAGGAAGCGCCAGAAGGTGCTCCTCGCCGCCCCCACCGGCCGCGCCGCCAAGCGCCTGGCCGAGGCCACGGGCGCCGAGGCGACCACCCTACACCGCCTGCTGGAGCTCGACCCGAAGACCCGCCAGTTCGTGCGCAACCGCGAGCACCCTCTCTCCTGCGACCTGCTGATCGTGGACGAGGCCTCGATGCTCGACACCATCCTCGCCAACCATGTCTTGCGGGCGGTGCCGGACCACGGCCGCCTGATCCTGGTGGGGGACGTCGACCAGCTCCCCTCGGTGGGGCCGGGCCGGGTGCTGGCCGACCTCATCCGTTCGACGGCGGTCGAGGTGGTGCGCCTCACCGAGATCTTCCGCCAGGCCGAGCGCAGCCTGATCGTGGTCAACGCCCACCGGGTGAACCAGGGGATGATGCCCGTCCTGGAGTCGGTGGACAGCGACGGCGACTTCTTCTTCATCGAGCGTCCGCAGCCGGAGGAGCTGGTGGAGACCGTCGCCCAGCTCGTCTCCCGCCGTATCCCGGCGAAGTTCGGCCTCGATCCCGTGGAGCAGATCCAGGTGCTCACCCCGATGAACCGGGGCCCTCTCGGCACTGAGAACCTGAACACAGTGCTGCGCGAGTTGCTGAACCCGCAGGGAGTCGAGGTGACCCGCGGCGGCCGGACCCTGCGGGTGGGCGACAAGGTGATGCAGGTGCGGAACAACTACGACCTGGAGGTCTTCAACGGCGATATCGGGCGGATCGTGGCCGTCGACGAGGTCGACCAGCTCGTGACCGTGGCGCTCGACGGCCGCGAGGTGGTCTACGATCCCGGCTCGCTCGACGAGCTGGTCCTCGCCTACGCCTGCTCCATCCACAAGTCCCAGGGGAGCGAGTACCCCTGCGTGGTGATCCCCCTCCACTCCACGCACTACGTGATGCTGCAGCGCAACCTCCTCTACACCGCCCTGACGCGCGCGAAGCGGCTGGCCATCCTGGTGGGCGAGGAGCGGGCGCTGCGGATCGCGGTGGGAAACCGGCGGGTGCGAGCGCGGTTCACGCGGCTGGCGGAGCGGCTCGCCGGACCCGCCGGCGAGCCGTCCTGATCCCCGTCCCAGAGGTCACTGCGGCGGCTCGTTCCACTCCGCCGGCGGCTCCGCCTGGGAGAGGGGAAGGGGTTCGACCGGCCGCTCATAGGGAACCGGCGGCACCGGGGCGGGCGGCGGCACGATGACCGGCGCTCCCCGCTCCGGCCAGTACCCCGGCGCGAGGCCGAAGCGCGCCAGGATGACCGCGCCGAAGCCCACGATCCAGGCCACCGCCTGCACCAGGAACCCCAACAGCCCCACCATGAAGGAGAAGAAGCCGAAGGGACCGGGCAGCACGTCCAGCATGTGGCCGAGGATCGACCAGACCTGGATCAGCAGCACGCCCACCAGGGCTGCCATGTAGGGGCTGCCGAAGTTGCGCTCGAACCGGCTCTCCACCAGCCGTCCCAGCCGGTAGGCGACCGCCGTGTAGCCCAGCAGCAGCAGCAGCCCGAGGTAGAGGAACAGGAACGGGTAGAGCAGGAACAGCGCGCAGCCGACGATGGTGATGGCCAGCAGGATGGTCACCGCCGCCAGCAACGGCCCGGAGAAGACGAACGCGGCGAGCCCCACGGCCGCCGACGGCCAGGGCTGGGCCACGAGCTGGCGGTCCACCCGCTCCAGCGGCACGCGGGCGACGAGCAGCACCAGGCAGACGAGCAGACCCAGGAGCACCGTGAACATGATGCTGCTCATCACCTCGGAGACGCCGCTCCAGAACGGCCAGGGCTCCCAGTCGCGGCCGAAACGGACGTGCCGGCCGAACGGGCGGCCGAACGGAGAGCCCGCCTCGTTGATCGTGCCCCGGACCTTTGATCCCGGTTGGCGGTGGACCGAACCGCCGACGCTCGTGATGTCGCCTTCGACCTCGGCGTTGGAGCCGAGATAGACCCCTCCCCCCACCGAGGTCACGTCGCCTCCCACCTTGCCGTCGATGCGGGCGGGACCGCCGATGGCCGTCACGTCCCTCCCCACCTCGCCCTCGACCGTGGCCGAGCCGCCGATGGCCACCACCTCTTCGGCGACCTCGTCCTTCTCCACCGTCACGCTGCCGAGGATGTTGACGCGGCTGCCGTAGCTGCGCCGGTTCCCGCGGCTCTCGGGTGTCTCCGCCGGGGCCGGGGTCTCCGGCTCCGCCGGCTCCTCGGACACCTCGCCTTCGGTGGTGGCGGCGGCGCTCTCGTCCGCGGGGGCGGGCGTTGCCGCGGGGACCGGGGTGGCCGCGGGGGCACTACCTCCTTCCAGGCCGAAGATCTGCCGCTGCTCGGCGGCGCTCAAGCCCTGCAGGCGCAGGACGGAATCGGCGTCGGCGCCCAGCCAGTCGTGCAGAGTGCGGGCGGTCACCCGCTCGCCGTTGACCGCCACCCCTTCGGCGGTCACCTCGATGGTGCGGATCCCCGCCCGCGGCTGGCGGGGTTTGAGCACGATGCCGCCGTGTACCGGCAGCACCTCGTAGCGGCTCTCGAGGGTCTGACGCAGGCTGGCCCTCTCCTCCGCCGAGGCGGGCGGGCTGGTCGCAGACTGCGGGGCGGGGGCGGCGGATGCGGCGAACCCGGAGAACCCGGAGAACCCGGAGAACATCGCCACGGACAGGCCGAGGCTCAAGAAAACGACCGCGGCGCGGAGTGATCTCCGGCCGGCGAGTCGTTGGCCATCAGAGGGGGTCCACATAGCTCAAGCTCCTCTCACCAGTGAGTTGGTCGCGGAGAAAGCGGAAGGCCAGGCCCGAGACGAGCAGGCCCACCGTGAGGGCCGCCATCACCTGCGGCGTCATCAGCGGCGCGGAGAGGGCCCGGCCGAGCGAGAGCAGCCACTCGCTCACGCGGAGCACCATGGCGAGCCCACGGCTGCCCTCCGCCACCGCGCGCGCTCCGAGCCGCACCACGTCGCTCAAAGTCCACAGTCTGGCGAGGGCCCGCAGCGTCGGCGGCAGCCAGATCGCGCCGAGACTGACGGCGATCAGGCTGAAGAGCAGCACCAACCGGAGGGCACGCGAGGCGAAGACGTCCCGCGTCTCAGGTTGAAGCCTGGCCCGGGCGAGCACCCGGTCGGCGAAGCCGGCCGCCGGCGCGAGGCTGGGCAGTGCCTCGAACAGCTCGCGCAGCGCGGCGTCGGCGATGTCCGCGGAATCCGCGGAATCGGCGCGGTCATCCCGCTCGGCGGCGAGCCAGCGGTTGAGAGCGTCGTGGGGGGAGGGGCGCATTCCGTCATTTCTCCTTATGACTCGCCCTACGAGGCCCGCACGTTCCCGGTTTCACTCTCCGGGCCCCAGCCGAGGGCGGTCATGGCCTGGGCGAGCTCCTTGCGGGCCCGGTGGAGGTTGGTCTTCACCGTGCCGAGAGGCAGCCCGGTGGCCTCGCAGATCTCCTGGTACGAGGCGCCGTGAGCGTAGAACATGAGAACGGCCTGGCGGTACTCCGGCCGCAGGCGGGAGATGGCACGCTCCAGCGAGCGGGCGAGGTCCCGCCGCTCCGCCGCCGCCGCGGGGCTCTCGGCCGCCTCGTCCGCCAGCATCGCGGAGAGGTCCGCCCGGCCCTCCTCCTCGGACTCCAGGGGCACCGTCTCCGGCACCCCCCGGCGGAGGTGGTCGATGGTCGTATTGTGCGCGATCTTGAACAGCCAGCTCGAGAACTTCCACTGCGGATCGTAGCTGTCGAGGCGGCGGTAGGCCTTGACGAAGACCTCCTGCGCCAGGTCCTCGGCCGTCGCCGGATCCTGGACCATGCGCTGCACCAGGCTGTAGACCGGGCGCTCGAACCGCACCACCAGCTCGCGGAAGGCGTCCTGGGAGCCCCGCAGAGTGCTGGCGACCAGCTCGGCGTCCGTTTTTACGTGGTCAACCATCGTGGGCAGATACGGCCGGGCCCGGGCGGGGTTGCCGCGGATTCGGCTAGACTCTCCGCCAGACGCTCCCCAAAGAGCCAAACGTCGTTGGAGGAACCGATGCGAATTCTATACTCCGCCCTCCTCTCCCTGCTCCTCACGGTGTCCGCCGGCGCCACCACCCTCGCCGGGGTCAACCTCCCCGACAAGGCGGAGGTGAAGGGGCAGAGCCTGGTGCTCAACGGCATCGCCCTGCGCACGAAGTTCTTCATCAAGGTGTATGTGGCCGGGCTCTACCTCCCCCAGAAGGAGAAGTCCGCGGCCAAGATCCTCGGCGCCGACACCCCGCGGCGGCAGGTGATGCACTTCCTCTACGGCGTCAGCAAGGAGCAGATGTGCGACGCCTGGAACGACGGCCTGTCGCTGAACACCCCCAACGCTCCCGCCGAGGTGAAGAAGGCGTTCACCACCCTCTGCGGTTGGATGGAGCCCATCAAGAAGGGGAACGAGCTGGTGCTGACCTACGTCCCGGGCGACGGCACCGAGGTCCAGGTCAACGGCAAGGTGAAGGGCACGCTCCCCGGCAAGCCCACGGCCGACGCCATCCTCTCCACCTGGATCGGCCCCAAGCCGGATCCCGGCGAGGACTTCAAGAAGGCCCTGCTGGGCGGCTGACCGGCTTCTTTTTCAAGGCCGGGGTGAGGCTCGACCATGGCCATCCGCGAAGGCGCTTGGGATTGCCCGGCCTGTGGCCGGAAAGGGAACCGGGGACCGGAGAAGTTCTGCGGCGGCTGCGGCCGTCCCCGCGGCCCGGACGTCAAGTTCTATCTGCCGGACGAGGCGCCGGAGGTGACCGACGCCGAGGCCCTGAAGCGGTCCCAGGCGGGTGCGGACTGGATCTGCCCCTACTGCAATGCCGACAACCCCGCCGCCAACGCCTTCTGCTCCGGCTGCGGCGCCCCCCGCGACGGCGCCAGGACGCGCGCGGTCGTCGACCACCCGCTGAACGAGAAACCGGCCACGCCGGGGCCACAGCCGCTCGCCGTGCCGGTCCGGGGAGGAGGCTCCTTCTGGAAGAAGGGCTTCGGCCTCGGCTGCCTGGGCCTGCTGGGGCTCGTCGTCCTCCTGATCTTTCTCGGCCGGCCGAAGTCGACCACCCTCACGGTCACCGGCCACCATTGGGCGCGGACGATCGCCGTCGAGGTCCAGAAGCCGGTCGCCGAGCAGGCCTGGGAAGGGGAGGTGCCGTCCGGCGCCCGCGTCCTCGGCAGCTCGCGCGAAGTCCACCACGTCGACCGTATCCAGACCGGCACCCGGACCCGGACCCGCACTGTCACCGAGCGAGTCCAGACCGGCACCCAGCGGGTGAAGACCGGCACCCGCGACCTCGGCAACGGCTACTTCCAGGACGTCTATCAGGACCGTCCCGTCTACCAGGACCGCTCCCACCAGGAGACTTACCAGGAGCCGGTCTACCGCGAGCAGCCCGTCTACCGCCAGCGCATCCGCTACGAGATCGAGAAATGGGTGCGCGACCGCGAAGCCAGAGCCGAGGGCGGCGGCCTCGCCCCGGCCTGGCCCGACCCCGGCCTCGCCCCTAAGCAGCGCGAATCCGGCCGCCAGGAGCTCTACGAGGTCCTCTTCAAGGATGCCGACGGCAGGCCCGCCCACTACCGCGCCCCCGACGAGCAGGCCTGGAGGCGCCTCGAAGAGGGGCGCAGCTACAAGGGGAAGGTGAAGAGCGATGGCGAGGTGGTGGAGGTAGGAGGGGACGAGTGAGGCTCAAGCGCGCTCTTCGAGTTTTGCCGGGAGCGCTGTACCATTGCCGCATCCATGCTCTGCCCCAAGTGCCAGCTCGACCAGCCGGACGGGAACCCGGAGTGCGTCCATTGCGGCATCGTCTTCGCCCGCTGGCACGAGTTGCACGCCGCCGAGGGGAGCGCCGGAAGCGTCTACCGGCCGCGCCCGGCGGCCGTGGCGAGCGCGGAGCCGGAGGAGCTGAAGGGGTGGGAGTGGTGGCGGGAGCTGCTGCTGCCGGCGGACGACAGAGAGGTGGAGCCCATCTATTTCTGGGGCCGGTCGGCGCTCGCGGCGTGCCTCTTCCTCTGGGGCTGGCGGTTCCTCCTGTCGTCGGTCAAGGACGATTACGTGGCCCGCTCGTTCATGCATCTGATCAATCTGCCGTTCCATGAGGCGGGGCACGTGCTGTTCTCGCCGTTCGGCGAATTCGTGCGGGTGCTGGGCGGCACCCTGGGCCAGCTCCTCATCCCCGCGATCTGCCTGGGGGTCTTCCTTTTGCGCAACCGCGATCCATTCGGCGCCGCGGTGGGCCTCTGGTGGCTGGCGGAGAATTTCATGGACATCGCGCCCTATGTCGCCGACGCACGCTCCGGATCGCTCCTGCTGCTGGGCGGCGTCACCGGCCGCGACGTCCCCGGCTATCACGACTGGGAGAACATCCTGGGAACTTTGAACCTGATGCCCTACGACACGACGCTGGGCAATCTCTCCTATGCGCTCGGCCGCGTGCTGATGCTCGCCGCCTTCGCCTGGGGCGGCTGGGCGCTGGCGCAACAGCGGCGCCATCTGCCGGCGACTGTGATCGCCCCGGGATTCGAAAGGAAGAACCACTAGATGGTTCGTCGCGTCAAAATGGAACACGCGTCGACCGGCGAAAACATATGGTTTGCCGGAGACCTCTCATTTCACCCTTCTTCACACGCTCTTCAATATCCATGACCGATCCGCTACGATACTCAGCCGTTCCACGCCTCCAACGATTTAAGAAGGGGGATGAGACTCGGCCCATGAGCGATGTCGTCCAGAAATTCTGGGGCTTCTGCCACACGCTGCGTCATGACGGCATCGATTACGGCGACTACATCGAACAGATCACCTGTCTGCTCTTCCTCAAGATGGCCGACGAGCGGGGGATCGATCTGAGGCGCTTTGTCGTGCAGGAGGAGGGTAAGGCGTTCGACTGCTCGTGGCCGGCGCTCTCGGGCGAGGAGCCGGCGTCGCTCATCGACCACTACACGGGCGTGCTGAACACGCTGGGCCGCCAGCAGGGCCTGCTGGGCGACATCTTCAAGGAAGCCATGTCGCGCTTCAACAACCCGGCGAACCTCAAGCGGTTGATCGATCTCATCGACGAGAGGGAGTGGTCCGCGCTGGAGGTGGACCTCAAGGCCGCGGTGTTCGAGGGGCTGCTCGAAAAAGCGGCGAGCGAAGGCAAGAAGGGCGCCGGACAGTATTTCACGCCGCGGCGGCTGATCCAGTCCATCGTGCGCTGCGTGCGTCCGGACCCGCGCGAGAACCCGGACTTCACGATCTGTGATCCGGCGTGCGGCACGGGCGGCTTCCTGGTGGTGGCCTACGAGTGGTTCCTGGCCGAATCCCGGGAGGGCGCCCGCGACGCGGAGCTGCTCCAGCGGGTGCGGCGCGGCACCTACTTCGGGCAGGAGCTGGTGATCCGTCCATGGCGGCTGGCGTTGATGAACCTCTTCCTGCACGAGTTGGAGCCGGTGATCAAGCAGGGGGACTCCATCGCCCAGATCCCGGACGAGCGGCGGTTCGACGTGGTGCTTACCAATCCGCCGTTCGGCAACAAAGGGGCGAACCAGGCGCCGGAGCGCGGCGATCTGGCGGTCAAGACGTCGAACAAGCAGCTCAACTTCCTGCAGCACGTGATGACGCTGCTGAAGTCGGGCGGCCGGGCGGCCGTGATCGTGCCCGACAACTGCCTGTTCGCCGATCAGGCGGGCGAGGTGTTCCGGCAGCTCACCCACGACTGCAACCTGCACACGGTGCTCCGCCTGCCCAACGGCACGTTCACACCCTACAGCGCGGGGACCAAGACCAACGTGGTCTTCTTCACCAAGGGGCAACCCACGGAGACGGTGTGGGTCTATGACGCGCGCACCAACGTGCCACGCATCACGAAGAAGGACCGGCCGCTGACCCACGAGCACCTGCGCGCGTTCGAGGAGTGCTACGGCCGCGATCCCCACGGCGGCTCCCGGCGCGCGGCAGCGGACCCGCGGGAGGACCGCTGGCGGCCGTTCTCCATGGCCGAGGTCCGTGCTCACGACTTCAAGATCGACGGCCTCAAGTGGCTGCGGGAGGAGTCGCTGGGGGACGAGCTGCCCGAGCCCGAGGAGCTGGCGACGGAGGCCATCGCCGAGCTCCGGAAGGCCGTCGCGGAGCTGTCCTCCATTCTCTTGCTGCTCGAAGACGACGCGGAGCCGAAGCGGCCGCGAGTGCTGCAGGGTGGCTCGTGACGAGCGCGGTCTCCGATTGGGAGATCGGCCGGCGCGAAGGTGAGCTGCCCGAGGGGTGGTCGCTGGCCACCCTGGAGGAGATCGCCGTCTATGTCCTGGGCGGCGAGTGGGGCGAGGCGCCCGAGGCCGCGGAGACGGACCTGGTGCGGGTGCGCGTCGTGCGCGGCACCGAGTTCCGCGACTGGCACCGCGCCAAGGGGACCACGGCCGCGCTGCGGACCATCAAGCGCACGAGCCTGGCCAAGCGCCGGTTGGCCGTGGGCGACCTGGTGGTGGAGGTCTCGGGCGGCGGCGCCGGCCAGCCGGTGGGCCGCACGCTGCTCATCGACGAGGAGGCGCTCGCCCGCGCCGACGCACCCCTCGTCTGCGCCAACTTCTGCCGCCAGATGCGGATCCACCCCGAGGTCGATCCCGGCTATGTCCACCTCGTCCTCAACCACCTCTATCTGGCCGGCGCGTTCGACGAGTACCAGACGCAGACGACGAACATCCGCAACCTCAACTTCAAGAGCTTCCTCTCGGGGGTAATCCTCCCTCTCCCCCCTTTGGCCGAGCAGGCGCGGATCGTGGCGAAAGCCCGGGAGCTGCTGGCGCCGGTGCAGCGGGCCCTCGAGTCCCTGGCGAGCCTGCCGGAGATCCTCCGGCGCCTGCGCCAATCGGTCCTCGCCGCCGCCTATGCGGGCCGGTTGACGGAGGACTGGCGTGCCGGGCAGCCGGCCCTCGACCCCCTCAATCGCTTCGATAGCCGCCTGGAGAGGGCCTTCGCTCTCCGCCGCCAGGAGTACCGCCGCGCCTGCTGCGATGCCGAAGCCTACGACCGCCGGGCGCCGCGCCGGCCGAAGAACCTCGAACGCACGCCCTGGCACGCGCCCGAGCCGCTGGAGCCGCCGGAGGTCCCAGAGGGGTGGTGCCTGGTCGCGCTCAACGACGTCATCCGCCGCGCCCAGTACGGCCTGTCGGTGAAGGCGGACAGCGACGCGAAGAATGGCGTCGCCATGCTGCGCATGGGCAACATCCAGGAGGGGCGGATCGACGCCGGCGACCTCAAGTACGTGAGCCTCAAGGCGGCGGACGCCGAGGCCTACCGGGTGCGGCGGGGCGACGTCCTGTTCAACCGCACGAACAGCCCCGAGCTGGTGGGCAAGGCCGCGGTCTTCGATCTCGATCTCGAGGCCGTCTTCGCCTCCTACCTGGTGCGCATCCAGTGCGACGAGAGCCTGATCTCCCCCCGCTACGCCTGCGGCTGGATCACCTCGCCGTGGGGCCGGCGCTGGGCGCGGACGGTGCGAACGGACTGCGTCAGCCAGTCGAACATCAACGTCTCGCGGCTGCTCACCCTGCCGGTGCCGGCGCCGTCGCTCGCCGAGCAGCACGAGATCGTGCGGCGCATCGAGGAGCTCTTCGCCTTCGCCGACAAGGTGGAGCGGCAGGTGGCGGTGGCCGACGAGCGGGCCCACAAGCTGTGGCGGACGATCCTGGGGCGCGCCGTGCGCGGCGAGCTGGTACCCACCGAGGCCGAGCTGGCGCGCGGCGAGGGACGGGGCTTCGAGCCGGCGGCGGACGTCCTCGACCGCATCGGCGCCGAGCGCCTGGCCCGAGCGGGGATGGAGGGTGAGGCGTTGAGCGAAGAGGCGGTCTCCGGGGCCATTCTGGCCGCCGTCCGCCAGGCCTGCTGGGGCGCCGGAGCCCTGCCGCGCGAGGCGCTGATCGAGCGGGTGGCGGCGCGCCTGGGCTGCCCGAAGCTCGGTAAAAGTGTGCGCGCCCGCCTGGAGAAGCACCTGGAGATCGCCGTCGAACGCCGCATCGTGGCCCGCGAAGGCGACCTCCTCGCCGGCGCCACGCCGACCTTCGGCCGCTACGAATACCGTTTCCTCGTGGACGCGGCGCGGACCCTGTTGAAGCGCGACGGCGAACGGGAGCAGGGCGACCTCGTCCGCGACCTCGCGGCCCATCTCGGCTACAGCCAGGTCACCTTCGCCATCCGGGCGCGGATGGAGCGGGTGTTCCAGTGGGCGGTGCAGGACGGGAAGCTGGAGGTGCGGGAGGGGCGGGTCTACTTCAACCACTCGAACAGCTCGTAGTGCTCGCGGGTCATCCCCAGCCGCTCATAAACCCGCTGCGCGGCGGCGTTGCGCCGGTCGACGTAGAGGCGGAGGCCCTTCAAGGCAGGGTCCTCCTCGACGCGGCGCTTCAGGTGCTCGTAAAGGGCGCGGTAGACGCCGCGGCCCCGCTCTTCGGGGACCACGTAGACGGACTGGATCCACAGCACCGTGCCGTCGCGCCAGTCGCTCCATTCGCGGGTGGTGAGGAGCGAGCCGGCGATACGTCCGGCGCGCTCGGCCAGCCAGTAGCTCCCCTTGGCGGCATCGGCGAGGACGGCGGCCACGCCGCGGACGACGGTGTCGCGGTCGAGCTCCAGGCCCTCGGTCTCGCGGGCCATGCGGAGCTGGAAGTCGACGATCGTGGCCACGTCGCCGGCGTCGCCGGAACGGATGTGGAGGGCGCCGCTCACCTCACCCGATCTCCGTGCGCAGGCGGGCCAGCAGGCGCGCCTCGGCCTCCTCGTCGCGCGCCGGCTCGCGCAGGATCTCCCGCAGGGCGAACACCGCGGCGGAGAACTCGCTGCCGAAGCGCTCGCAGTCCTCGCAATCCTTCACGTGCTCCTGGATGCGGCGCACCCGGTCGGCCGGCAGCCCGCCGTCCAGGAAGGCCGTGAGGTCGGCCAGCACCTCGCCGCAGTGGAGCCCGGCCACGATCCGGTCTTCGCGAGCCCTGCGATCACCGCCATGATCGGGGTCCTCCCGCAGCTTCTTCATCAGCCGCAGGCGGGCGCGGTGCAGCCGGGCCCGGGCCGCGGCGTCGTCGAGGCCCGCCACGCCGGCGGCCTCTTCGTGGGAGAGTCCCTCGAGCTCGCGCAGGATGAGGATCTCGCGGTCCTCGGGAGAGAGCGACGCGAGAGCCTGCGCCAGCACCTCGCCGTCGACCAGGCGGTCGACGAAAGCCTCGTCCTCGCTCCCCCAGCCGGCGGCCTCTCCCAACTCCCGCAGGGAGGCGAAGCCGGCCGGCTCGTCCGCCCAGCGCCGGTGCCGGCGGTAGATGGCGTGGCGGGCGATGGCCAGCAGCCAGGTGCGGGCCGAGGCGTCGTAGCGGAAGCGGCCGGCCGCCCGCCAGGCGGCCAGGAAGATCTCCTGCAGGGCCTGCTCGGCGTCCGCGTCGTCGTACGCCAGAGCGCGGGTGAAGCGGTGCACGGACGCCTGATGGCGCCGGACCAGCCGCTCGAAGGCGGAGCGGTCTCCCGCCGCCGTGCGGCCGATCAGCGTCTCGTCGCTGATCCTGGTGTCGTCTCCCTCGGCCATGGACGCCAACCCCGGGCTAAAGCGGGTAGTGCAGATCTCCTTGCATACTGATGGAGAGATCTTACTCGGCTTTACTTCAAGGTGCGCTCGAACAGCTTGAAGATCCGGCGGTACTCGTCGAGCCAGTTCGTGGGCTGGACGAAGCCGTGGCTTTCGACGGGGTAGATTGCGGTCTCGAAGTTTTCCTTCTTCAGCTCGATCAGCCGCTGCACCAGGCGCACGTTGTCCTGGAAGAAGACGTTGTCGTCCAACATGCCGTCGCAGATCAGCAGCGGCTTCCGGAGCCCCGCCACGTACTCGATGGGCGAGCTCTTGGTGTAGGCGTCCGGGTCGTCCTCCGGCCGGTTGAGGATGTTCGAGGTGTAGTCATCGTTGTAGTAGGTCCAGTCCGAGACGGGGCGCAGGGCGGCACCGGCGGCGAAGAGGTCGGGCGCCCGGAAGAGGGCCATGTAGGTCATGAAGCCGCCGTAGGAGCCGCCATAGACGCCCACCCGCTTCGGGTCCACGCTCTTGTGAGCCACCAGCCAGGCGACGCCGTCCTGGAGGTCCTCGAGCTCGGGATAGCCCATCTGACGGTAGATCGCCGTGCGCCAGGCGCGGCCATACCCGGCGGAGGCGCGGTAGTCCATGTCGAGCACCATGTAGCCGTGGCGGGTGAGCAGGGTGTGGAACATGAACTCGCGGAAGTAGCTCGACCAGCCGTAGTGGACGTTCTGGAGATATCCGGCGCCGTGGACGAACGTCACGGCCGGGTATTTCTTCGCGGGATCGAAGTCCTTGGGCGTATAGACCCGGGAGTAGACGGGCGCCGGCGCGCCGTGGGTGGACGGAATGGGCACCACCTCGGGCACTGCCCAGTCCTCGGCCAGGAAGGCGGCCGTACGGGTCTGCGTCACCTGCCGGGCCTCCGCTCCCGGCTGGAGGGTCTGGAGCGTCTGGACGTACAGCTCGTTCGGCCGGGTGGTGCCGGAGTGAGTGAGGAGGAGCTGATCCTCGTTCGGCGACAGCGCGAAGGTGGTGAGACCGCCCAGTCGGGTGAGCTGCTCCGTTTTGCCGGTGGCCACCTCGACGCGCCAGACGTCGTAGTTGCCGGGGTGCTGGACGTTGGCCTGGTAGTAGATGAAACGGCCGTCCCAGCTCCGGACCGGCTCGCCCACCTCGAAATGCCCCCCGGGGGTGAGCGGCCGGATCTGGCCCGTCCTCGTGGACAGCAGGTAGAGCCGCGACCAGCCCCCCTCCTCGGAGAGGAAATAGAGCGTCTCGTTGTCCTTGAGCCAGCCCTGGACGTTGTAGTCCCAGTTGATCCACGCCGGATCGGTCAGTCGGTGACGGGGGGTGAGCTTGCGGCTGGCGGCGTCCCAGATGGCGATCCAGCGGTCCTTGTTGTCGCGGGAGCGGAGCATGACGGCGAGCTGGCTGCCGTCCTCCGACCAGGTGAGCGCCTGGACCTCCACGGGGCGCGGCTCGGGCTTCTTGTCCTTGTCCTTATCCTTATCCTTGTCTTTCTCTTTGTCCTTGTCCGTCTGGGCCTTGGCGGCGAGGGCCTTGGCATCCTTGTCCTTGCCCTTCTCCTCTTCCTGGGTGGCCTCTTCTTTTTCCTTACTCTTGGGCTCCTTCTCCTCGTCCTTCGCGGCGGCCTCCTTGGCGGCGGCCTTCTTCGCCTTCTCCGCCTCCCGGCGCGCCTTGGCGGCGTCCTTCAGGTGCTTCAGGGGATCGTCCTTGATGCCGGGCAGAGCGCTGAGATCGAGGTCGATCCTCCTGTGCTTCACGAGGTCGAGGAGAGCGACGGAGTGGGGCACCTGGCCCTCGGCGCCGACCTTGGAGCGGACGTCCTTGGTCTCGACCTCGCCGCTCTCGGTGACATAGCTGGGCATCTTCGAGGGCTTGAGCTGGTCGTCCCGCTTGGGGGCGGTCACCACGGCGAGCCAGCCGGCGGCGGGCGACAGGCGGGAGTCCTCGACCGTTATCTTCTTGCCGAAGTACCAGGGGAGGGGCGGCCGGGTGGGATCGGCCTTCTGATTGGTTCTCTCCTCCTCGCGGTCCCGCTTCTCCCTCTCCTGCTTCTGGCGGATGACGTCGAAGAGGCGGGTCTGCTCCGCCGCCAGGTAGGTGGGGTCGTCCTTCTCCGCCGGATCGGTGTCGAGCCGGATCTCGGCGGGCTGAGAGGTGAGGCCCGAGGCGGGGTCGTAGACGAAGACCGCAGGACCGCGGCGGAACCAGATGCGCTGACCGTCCGCCAGGAAGTGGGGATCGGACTCCTTCTCCGCCGTGCGCGTGATCTGCCGCACGGCGCCGGTCGTGAGGTCCTTGAGGAAGACGTCGCCCTGGAGGGCGTAGACCTTCCACCTGCGGTCGCGGCTGCGGTCGCCGCCGGGGGCGTCCAGCCTGCCGCGGTCCGCGGGCTCGACCTTGACCGTCCGGCCGGCGGCGAGGTCGACGCGATAGAGGTCCCTGGGGTTCCTGCCCTCGCCGTCGCGCTCCCGCTCGTAGTAGACGGAGCGGCCGTCGTCCGCCCAGTAGGCGCCCTCGGGCGGGTTGCCGAGCCAGTCGGGGTCGGCCATGATCCGCTCCAGGGTGAGCGGCGGCGCGGTGTCAACGGGAGCGGCGGCAGCCGGCGCGGCGCCCAGCGGCAGGGCGAGCAGGAGGCACAGGGAGACGGCAGTGAAACGGAGTCTCAGGTTCCGGGTCATTCGACGAGTCCTCGCGAAGGTCTGGTGTGAGAACCCGGCGACGAGGGACGGGATTCCCTGCTGCCGCGCGCCTCACCGTTTGGCAGTGACGAACCGCTCCGTGATCCACCCCGTCACCGTGTCCAGCGCCAGTGGATCGACGGTGATCTCGCTCTTCGCGTACTCGCCGGGGCTGCCCGTCTTCGCCGGCTGGAAGAGGTGGTTGAGCCCCGGCAGGCGCTTGAGGGTGAAGTCCTGGTTGCCGGCTTCCTTGAGCGCCTTCTCGATCTCCGGCAGGTTCTGGTCCGGGATCACCTGCAGGTCGAGCTCGCCGTCGAGGGCCAGCACGGGCACCTTGACCCGGCGCAGGGCCGGCCGCGGATCGTAGACGACGAAGTAGCGGAACCACGGGCTGCCGAAGAACTGGACGTCGCGCTCGACGAGGCTGTCGGCGCCGCCCGCCATGCGCAGCTCGTCGGGCGTCAGCGTCGCCACGCTCTCCCTGGCGGTCTGCCGCAGCTTCGCGTCGCGGGCCGCGGGGTCGCTGCTCTCCGTGCGCAGAGCGTCGATCATCTTCCGGATCGCCGCCAACTGTTTCTGAATCCTCTCCTCGGGCGTACCCTCGGCGCGAGCGATGCGCTCACTCTGAAGAAGGAGGACGTCGGCGCCGGGAACGCCCGTGCCCGCGAGCATGACGACGAAGGCCGCGTCGCTCGACTGGCTGGCGGCCAGCGGCGCCGCCACGGCGCCCTCGCTGTGCCCCAGGAGCCCGATCCTGTCCCTGGCGATCCTGGGATGGGTCTTGAGGAACCGCACGCCGGCGAGCGCGTCCTGGGCGAAGTCGGCGGTGGTGGAGTCGGACACGCTGCCCGTGGAGCCGCCCACGCCCCGGTCGTCCGCCCGCAGCACGGCGATCCCGTGGCGGCTCAGGTGGTCGGCCAGGACGAGGAAGGGCTTGTGTCCCAGGAGGGTCTCGTCACGGTCCTGGGCGCCGCTGCCGGTGATCATCACCACGGCCGGGAACGGGCCGTCGCCGGGTGGGAGCGTCAGCGTGCCGGCGAGCTTGACGCCGCCGTTGGTATAGGTCACCTCCTCGGCCGAGTAGGGGAACGGCGGCTTGGGCTCTTGCGGACGGACGGGCTTCGCCACCGGCTCCCGGCCCAGCCGGAAGGGGAGGGAGGCGCCGGCCTGGGTGAAAGTGCCCTGGATGGACTGCGTGGGCGAGACGGCCAGCGTGCCGTCGAAGGTGGGATCGCCCGGAATGCCCTTGATCTTGAAGTGGGCCTTGCCGTCCTGGACGGCGACGTCCTCCAGCGGCAGGCCCTTGGCGCCCTGCATCGGGATGTCGATAGTGCCCGTCCAGGCGCCGCCCGCGCGCACCAGGTCGACCATCACCTGGAGCTTGCCGGCGTTCTGGGGGAGATCGAGCTCGCCCTCCCAGTGGCCGGCGGCGCCCGCAGCCAGATCGGGAACGGGAGCCTCCGCCGCCCGGGCGAATCCTGGGGCACTGAGGAAGAGCAGCGGCAACAGGAGCAGCGCGAAGAGCGAGACCGTGAAGCGAAGGGATGGCATGAGTCGTCCTCCTTGGCGCGCCCGGCGGGTTGGGTGCCGATACTGCAAGGTACGATGCCCTGTCCGCAAGGTTTCGGGACAGCCCTCCTCCCCCAAGAGGGAGAGGAGGGAGAGACTGCCGGGAGGGCGGGCGGCTTACTTGGACGCCCGCTGCTCGGGCGACTGCTGGCCGGTGACCTTGAGGGTGTTGATCATGGCCTGGAGGGTCTGGTCGTTCTTCTCGTAGTTGGCCTCGGGCGAGTTCATCAGGAAGATGACGATGTCCTTGTCCCGGGGGATGGCCACCCAGTGCTGGGTGGTGCGGACGGTGCCCTTGCCGTCGATGGCGGCGCCGTTGCCGTTGCCGGTCACCACCAGCGAGAAGCCGCGCATGCCGCCGACGTCGATGACGTCCTTCTGCTTCACGTCGGCGCCGAGGCTCTTCTGCAGCGCCTGCGCGCTCTGCTCCAGCAGCACCCGCGGGCTGTAGGGCTGGCCGACGTTCTGGACGAAGACGACGATCGAGGCGACGTTGTCCGGCGACCAGGCGCAGCAGATGTTGCCGGGCACGTTGAAGCCCTTGGGATCGCCCTGTTTCCAGCCCTCGGGGGGCGTGAAGGAGAGGCCGGCCTCCTCCGGGGTGAGCACCTTCTTTTCACCCGCGGCCGGCGGCTGGGCCTGTCCATTCTGGGCCTGGCTCTGCGCCTGGGCCTTGGCGGCGTCCTGCGGCGGCGTGACCTGCTGTCCCTGGGCGGGCTGCGGCGTGGTGGGCGCCGTGTTGGTAGGCGTGCCCTGGGGAGGGTTCTGTCCCGGAGGCGCCTGGGCCGCCGCCCCCGCCGGAAGGAGCGCCGCCGTCATCAAGCTGGTGGCGACTGCGAAAGCCTTGATGTTCGGATTCATGGTTTCCTCGGCTCTGTCAATGGCATCGAACCAATGCCGGGTTATTTTTTCAATCTCGCGGGATCACTTCGCCCTGGCCTTTGCCGTTCTGGCGAGGATCGCCCCGGGGAACAACGAGGACCAGGTAGCACCTTATTTCGCCGCACCACCACGTCCTGATTCATGCACCTCCCGTGCCTGGCAAGGCTACCCGATCCGCTCCTGCCGCCGCAGCCGGTCCAGGTGGGCGAGGATCTGGCGCTGCGCCAGCGGCCAGGCCTGGGGCGGCACGTCGTCGTAGACCGTGGGGAGCATCGCGGCGGGATCGCGCAGACCCGCGTTCCAGGCCTCCAGGATCCGCTCCTCGCGCCAGAGCCGGTGGTCGACGTACTCGCGGAGCTTGGCGGCCGCGTTCTTGATCACCGGGCCATGGCCGGGGAAGAGGGTCTCGGGACGGAGAGCGGCCAGCCTGGCGAGCGAGCCCAGGTAGTCGTCCATGTCCCCTTCGGGAGGATCGACGACGATCATGCTCACTCCGGAGACCATGTCGCCGCAGAGCAGCGAGCGCTGGTCCTCCTCCAGGAAGCAGAGGTGCCCCCGGGCATGCCCCGGGGTGTGGATGACCAGGACGGCATAATCCCCGCCCAACACGATCCGCTGGCCGTCCTGGAGCTCGCCGTCGACCTTGATCCCCCGTCCGGCCAGGCGCTCCGCCGTCAGCGGGTGGGCCAGGACGGGCACGCCGAGGGAGGCCCGCAGCCGTTCGACCCCGCCCACGTGGTCCGGATGATGGTGGGTCAGCCAGATGGCGGTCACCTTGCGGCCGAGGCGCTCGCGGGCGGCGGCCAGAGCCTGCTCCAGGCGGTCCAGCTCGCGCTCGGAGGAGGCGCCTGGGTCCACCAGCACGCAGTCGCGGGTCCCCAGCAGGTAGGCATTGGTGGTGGCCGCCGGCGGGAGGGTGTGAGTGAGGAGGGGGAACATGGCCACGCCGGGGCGCATCTCCACCCGGCGCAGGGGGCCGAGGTTGGTCTCGGCCGGGTCGCGCAGGCGGCCGAGGCCGCGGGTGGGCCCGTCCTGGCTCAGGACCTCCAGGATGTGGAGGATGGGCGGCGCCGCCAGCACGTCCCCCCGGCGCCACGCCTCCCGGGCCTCGGCCGGGAGGATCCACGAGCCGTGCTCCAGCTCCCCCTCGTGGACCGACGGCTGGGCCGGGGCCTCGGGCGGCCACTCCAGGAGGAAGAAGCGGTTGTCGAAGCGGACGGGCGCGAACGGCGGCGTCACCCAGCGGCCGGCGTAGACCAGGGGCGAGGCCTCGAGCTTCACGCCCAGGGTCTTCACGATCTCGGCGAAGGTGCGCTCGCCCGCCAGCAGGGCGCGGCGCAGCTCCGGCAGGTCTTCGGGATCGACGGCCGGAATCGACAGGAGGATGCCCGTCTCCTCGAACAGCTCGCGCAGGGCGCAGGCGGCGAGGCCGGGCAGGAGGTCCGGGCCCGGCTCGTCGAGGTCGCGCAGGGAGTCCGGCAGACCCGCGGCCGGCGGCGCGTCCGCGGCGAGCTGCGGCTCGCCGGAGACCGGGAGGCCGGCGTCGGACCGCGACATCCCACCCCCCGGGAAGGCGTGCCAGCCGCCCATGAAGGCCAGCGTCTCCGCCCGCTTCACCCAATAGACCTCGACGTCCTCCGGGCCGCCCCCCTCCAAGTGGCGCCAGAGCACCACCGACGCCGAGATGCGAGGCGGCGGCAGGGCGCCCGCTTCTGCCCCCGGAGGCTGCCTGACGACCTTCTCGTAGAGGTTGCCGGAGGGATCGTTGGCCATGGGTGGCTTATATCACGGCACTTGGAGAGAGATCAGCCGATCACGCCCTCCGCGCGAGCGAGCCGGACGGCGGCGTCCACAGTCTGCCGGAACAGATAAGGATGAAAGGGGGTGCGAGTCCCCTGCTCATGTCCCAATCGCGAAACGGCGCGGCCCAGCTTTCGCGTCAGAGACTTCAAGGTCGCGAAGGGCGGTTGGTACGATCCCGTCCCAAAGCAGTCGAGCAAGCATCTCAGGACTCCATCCTGGGTCCCACCGTGGATATGAGGATCATGGCCGTTCAGGTCGCTCAGGCTGACCTGCAGGCGGTGAGAACGCTCCTCCAGTACGAAGAAGTTGTGCAACTGTCTCTGAGCGATCGCGTAGGCGAGCCCAAGCTCGAAAGGCATGTTGAATCGGGGGACTCGGAGGGAACCGGATCGCGAGACCCGGCTGAGGTCATGGATGGAAGCACCGCAGCTCTCGATTAAACCATAAATCCGGTCCAGCCGGTTCTGCCCGCCGCTTGGCACCTCCAGGACACAGTGAGGCTCGAACCCCAAAGCGGTGAGCCCTGCCACGAGCGCGACAAGTAGCGGCCGATATGCCTCGTCGAAAGGCAGGTTGAGAAAGACGGTCTGAGCAGGCAGTCGAGACGAGGTATCCACAAGATCGGAAGGGAGAGAGATCGGTCAGCTCTTCGGAGTCTTGACCTTCCTTTTTCTCGTACCGTTCCCTTTGCCTTCGTCTTTGATATACCCCAGCTCGAGCAGAACCTTCGTAACCAATGCGGCATCTTTCTTGGTCACCCCCACCCCTCGGGAGATCTGGTCAGCGGTGAGAGGGGGAGCAATGTGCTTCTTCGTCCGCCGCCTCCTCGAGACACCGGGCCGCTTCGCGACATCGGGAGAGACGGCCTCCTTCATGGGACGATTGTCGCACAGCTCCTCAGGCGACGCAGACGGCAGTGTGGCATTCCTCCGCATGATTTCATCCCCCTTGGACGGCCTGAAGATAGCACAGGCGTCGCGTGAGGACAAGCCCATCGTCCAGATCTCCCGAAGCTCACGGCGAGGCGCCGAGAATAGTCCCCTCCGCCGCCGGCGTTTGGATACAATGTCAGCGCGTCGTCACCCGCCCGCCATGTCCGCCATGGCCCGGGCGAGCCGTTCACGTCGACCGACCAGGAGAGTCCCGATGAAGCCTCCCGAGACCATCCGGCTGACCCCGGGCAAGCGGGTGCTGTTCCTCACCAAGGATCCGGACCTCATCCGCCGGCAACTGACGGGAGAGCTGGACCTGCGGATGGCGGACCTCCGGGTCGAGGACCTGCTGGACGACATCAACACCGACGCCATGACCCCGGCCTGGGTCTGCTTCAGCCACCGGCCGGAGGACATCGCCCGCGACGCCTACGCCGGCCTGATCGTCGACGG
>JAJKHS010000073.1 GCA_021154885.1 Thermoanaerobaculum sp. | reverse complement strand
TGACGCTCCTGGAGAGCTTCCTCAGAGAAGTAGGCGGCGGTGAAGTCTGCCGCCCACCCGATGAAGGCGCCTACCGGCTTGTTCTGCCGCCGGGCGGCGTCTCCCCAGGCGATGATTTGGAGGGACGTTGCGCGGATTGTCACCCGGCGGTCCGCGCTGGGAGGGTAGACCGGCTTAGAGTCCCATCCCATCACGACGGCTCCCCGCGCCACGAGCCGAGCTTCTTTTCGATGTGCTCGGCCACGGAGCCGACCTCAGCCGACATGAGAGAGGAGGTCCGGCAGAGCGCCGCCTCATACGGGTCATCTTCTGAGGGGTTCTCTCCCAGGGTGGAGAGGCACCCTTCCAGGTGCCGCAGGTCCGCGACGACGGCGCGGAGATGGCTCCTCAGGTACCCTTCCGGCTGCTCGGGCCAGTGGCCCCAGCTCTCAAGCACCATCTCGTAGAGCGCATCTCCGAACGCCCGGAAGGCGGCGTTGTACCGGGCGTGGGAGACGTAGACCAGGAACGTCTCACGGAAGACGGCGAAGTTCTCCCATCGGGCTGGATCGACCTCCGGGGGTACAGCGGCGGGACCTTCTGGCGGGCCGATCAGCGAGGCGGCCGGGGGCGGTGCTTCGGGGGGCGGGCGTTTGGTACAGTCCTCACTCAGCTCGGGCATGGGTCTAGGCTCCTGTCCGGGTCAGGTCCGGCGGCGTGCTCGTAACACCCGCCGGGCCGTCTCAAGGGATCGTAGAGGGGGAACGCTTCCCCCCCTTACAGGGGGAAGCTACCGCAGAACCCGCGCGCGCGGACGGCCGATTTCACCCAATTTCAAAAAGACCCAGTACCTCGATCAGCGGGCGGGGACCGAAGTAGCGCAGCCGCAGGCTGCCGAACACGTTCCCGAGGCTGTCGAAAGAGACGCCCGCCGAGATCGCCCGCTCGATGGCGCCCGGAATGTGGTTCCCCACCGGATCGAAGTTGGTGAAGCGGGCGCGGGAGAGGGCGAGGTCGGCGTCGATCGAGAGCCAGGGGAGCGGGCGGTAGAAGTTCTGGAGCTCGACGCCCGTGCGCCGGCTGGGGCGGCCCGCCTCGGTGTTCCCGGCATCTCCCGAGAAGACCAGCTCGGAGTCGAGGTCGAGGAGGAAGACGGTGGCGGCTGTCTGGAAGTTGGGGATGGCGCTCGTGCGCACCCCTACGTCCACGCTCCTGGCCCGCACCAGGGGGTTCACCTGCTGCACCGGCTCGCCCGTCGTGGGATCGACCCGGATGGTGGCGCCGCGGGCGTCGTTGCTGTGGAAGCCGTAGCCGCCGTTGAGATAGAGCTCCGTGTCCTTCCAGGGACCCAGGAGGACGGAGAGCTTGGGCGACAGCAGCGAGGCCGTGCGCTGGCCGGAGTTGACGGCGAGGTTGCTGTGGACGTCCGCATACCAGACGTCGGCCCGCAGGCCGGTCTCGGTGCGCAGCCATGAATTCCACCGGATGCGGGCCTGGGCGTAGGGGCCGGTGATCAACTCGCGGATGTCGTCCTGGCGGGTGGTGGAGAGGCGCACGCGGTCTTTGGTGCGGAAAAGGCCGTTGTCGATGTCGTCCCCCCGCGCCTGCAGGCCCACGGTGAGGTCTGAACCTCCCGGCCCAGCCAGGACGCGGCCCACTGATGCTCGACCTGAAAGCCGGCCACGGTGCGGTGGTCGGACTGGTGGAACTGGTCGCCATTGACCGGGTCGTCGAGGAAATAGGTGAAGTTCGAGAACAGGTCAAGCCCGTAGCGCAGGGCGTAAACGCTCGCCCGCGTCAGCGAGTCCGCCCGTCCCTGGCGCCAGTCGGCGGCGAGGCTGTAGCGGCTGGAACGGCCGCCGTCCGTGGGATCGATCTCGCCGAAGCGGCTGATGAGCCCCTCGGTCACCGCCCGCTCGGGGATCTGGTCGGTAGAATTCCAGTGCCCGTCATACCCCATGGCGGTGACGGTGAGGCCGTTGGCGGCGTCGCCCCGGTTCCAGCGCAGGACGCCGTTGAGCTTGCGGTAGTCGTCCGGCCGCACCCAGGGGCCGTTGTTCCGGCCCACCTCCAGGGCTCCCAGGAGATCGCCGTCCCCCACCCGCTTCGAGTCGGCGGCGAGCAGGCGGCCATAGCCGTGGGAGGGCATATTGACGGGGATGTCGTCGACGGTGATCCGGAAGTCCGTGCCGTGGTCGAGGTTGAAGCCGCGGAGGAAGTACTGGTTCGCCTTGCCGCTGCCACTGTGCTGGGTGATGATGACCCCCGGCACGGTCTCCAGCAACTCGCCGGGACGGGCGATGGGCCGGCGTTCCAGGTCGGCGTGGCCGGTGACGCCTTCGCTCGCCGAGTCGGCCACGCCCAGCATGTCCGAGGCGCGGTCGGTGACCTGGATCTCGTCGTAGACCTTGAGCCGGGTTTCGTCCTTCTCTTTCTTCTGCGCGTCCGCCGGCTTCGCGTCCTGCGGCGCCGGTGTTGCGGCCGGGTCTTGAGACCAGGCCGCAGGGATAGTGGCCAGTACGGCCAGAACCAGGGGCCAGATCCTCGCTGCTGTCATCCGAGTCGTTCTCCCGCGGGCGCGGCGCCCAACATTCACCAAGGCTACGCAGTGGGTGCGAGCGCCGGATGAGCCCCGCCCTGCTCCAGAGTATCCTTCAAGAATGCTCGCCAACACATTCCGTCCCCGCCTCCGCATTCTCCACGGCGAAGCGATCGCCCTCGGTCCCGGCAAGGCCGACCTCCTGGAGGCCATCGAGCGCGCCGGCACCCTGGCCGAGGCCGCGAAGCTTCTCGACATGTCCTATATGCGGGCCTGGAAGCTCCTTCACACCATGAACGCCTGTTTCCGGGAGCCCCTCGTCACCACCGCCCGGGGGGGCTCCGTCCACGGCGGCGCCGTCCTCACGGAGACCGGCCATGCCGTCCTCGCTCTCTATCGGCGCATGGAGGAGGAGAGCCGGAGGGCCGTGGAGCCCGCCTGGGAGGAGATGCAGACGCACCTGGCGGATTGAATCTCGTTATCCTTGACGGAATATAACGGCGCTGCTAGCCTTCCCCGCAATTCTCAAGGGGAGCAGAGATGCGCCACGCCATCCATGTCCTGCTGGCCTTTTCCCTGGGACTGCCCACGCTCGCCGGCGCCCAGACGCTGGGTGAGGTCAAGCCCGCGGGCCGCGAGCCCACGCTGACGATCGGCGGACTGCTCCAGGTGCAGTTTGACGCCGGCGACAAGGGTGACAGCCGCTTCGCCAATGACTTCGACCGCTTCTATCTGCGGCGGGCCCGGCTCAACGCCTCCGGCCGGTTCCTGGAGGAATTCGACTTCCGCCTCGAGATGGACCTCGCCGGGAGCCTCTCGAACACTTCCGGCCTGCGGGCACAGATGACGGATGGCCATATCAACTGGAACCGCTATCCCGCGGCCAACGTCCGGGTGGGGCAGTTCAAGACTCCGTTCGGCTTCGAGCAGCTCTACGGCGATCCGCGGCTGCTGACCATCGAGCGCACCCTGGTCAACGACCGGTTGACGTTGAATCGCCAGCTCGGCGCCCAGATGGGCGGCGACCTTTTAGAAAAGCGGCTGGGCTACGCCGTCGGCGCCTTCAACGGCAACGGCGTCAACAACAACTTCAACGACAACAATGCCTTCGTGACCGTCGGGCGAGTCACGGCCGTGCCCTGGCAGGGAAAGCTCGGGAGCGCCACGGCCACGTGGTCGGTGGGCGTCAACGGCTTCTCCTCGAAGGACACAGGCCTCGCCCTCTCCGACCTGGGGCTCGACTCCACGCCGGCGACGCCGGACAGGGACGGCCTCTTCACCGGCAAACGCCGGGGCTCCGGAGTGGACAGCCAGCTCGTAGCCGGCCCCTTCGAGCTGTGGGGCGAGTTGCTGCGCGAGCGTTTCGAGCCGAGCTCGAAGATCCCTCGCGCCAGCTTCGACTCCCGCGGCTGGTACGGCCAAGCGTCATGCTTCGTGATGCCGAGTCGCTTCCAGGTTGTCGTGAAGTACGAGACCTTCGATCCCAACGACCGGAAGAACGCCGACGAGACGAAGACGGCGACGCTCGGCGCCAACGTCTACTTCAAGGGGCACGATCTCAAGCTGATGGCGGACTATTTGCGCACCGAGCTGCCGGGAGCGCAAAAGACGCAGAACAAGGTCATCGCCCGTCTTCAGGTGATGTTCTAGGAGCTGCCATGAGAATCCGGAAGATCCTCACGATCCTCACCCTGGTCTGGGCGGCCGCCGCCCTGCCGGCCACGGCCGCAGAGGTCACCGTCTTCGCCGCCGCCAGCTTGACCGACGCCCTGCAGGAGATCGCCACCGCCTACGAAAGCGCCGCGGGCGACAAAGTGGTGTTCAACTTCGGTGCGTCGAGCACCCTGGCCCGGCAGATCCAGGAGGGAGCGCCGGCCGATCTGTTCTTCTCGGCCGACGAGGCCAAGATGGACGGTCTGGAGAAGCGTGGTCTGGTGGCGAAAGGGACGCGCCAGAGCCTGCTGTCCAATACGCTCGTGGTCGTGGTGCCGGCGGATTCCAGCCTGAAGATCGCCTCCCCGGCGGAGCTGGCCGATTCGAAGGTGAGGGCGCTGGCGCTGGCCGAGCCGCAGAGCGTGCCGGCCGGCATCTACGCCAAGGAGTGGCTCCAGTCGCAGAAGCTGTGGAGCCGGGTGATCGACAAGGTGATCCCCACGGAGAACGTCCGCGCGGCCCTGGCTGCCGTCGAGTCGGGCAACGCCGACGCGGGGATCGTCTACAAGACCGACGCCGGGATCTCGAAGAAAGTGAAGATCGCCTACGAGGTATCTGCCGCCGGGGCTGCCGGCGGGCCGAAAATCTCATATCCTCTGGCGGTGATCGCCGAATCGAAACGGCAGGAAGCCGCCCGCAGGCTCCTGGCGTATCTGGAGTCCCCGGCGGCGCTCGACGTCTTCCGCCGGTACGGATTCCTCGTGCCGGCCGCGGCGCCGGGCACGCCCTGACCATGGCGGACGGAGAGGGCTGGATCGTCGCGTTCACGGCGGCCGTCGCGGCTCTCGCCGTCCTCCTCATCCTGCCGCCGGGAATCGCCCTCGCCTGGCTGCTGGCACGCCGCCGCTTTCCCGGCAAGACGGTGGTGGAGACGATCGTCGCCCTGCCGCTGGTGATGCCGCCGGTGGCGACCGGCCTGATCCTCCTGAAGCTCCTGGGACGGCGGGGAGCCGTGGGGAGCTTCCTGCACGAGTGGCTGAACCTGGACGTCGTCTTCACCTGGCGGGCGGTGGTGATCGCCATGGCCGTGATGTCGTTCCCCCTGCTGGTGCGCACGGCGCGGGTGGCTTTCGAGAAGGTGGACCCGCTGCTGGAGAAGAGCGCGCGGACGCTGGGGGCCGGGCGGTGGCGGGTGTTCTTCCGCATCACCCTGCCGCTGGCGAGCGGCGGTGTCGCCGGCGGCACCCTCCTCGCCTTCGCCCGCGCCTTGGGCGAGTTCGGCGCCACCATCCTCGTGGCCGGCAACATCCCCGGCCGCACCAGCACCCTCTCCCTCGCCATCTACAACCTGGTCCAACTCGGCAAGGACGACGAGGCCTTCCGCCTCCTCACCTGGGCGGTGGGCCTCGCCTTCGTCGCCGTCTGGTGCGGCGAGGCCTTCCTGCGGCGGACGCTGGAGGGGGTGAGGACGTGAAGCGAGCCCCCCGCCGGCACGGCGGCCGGCGACCGCCCGACGCGGCCCTTCCCTCGGCCGACGATCAGTTCCGTGTTAAGATGCCAGGCATGGACGAGAACCACACGGGGTACAACCTCAAAGCTCCGGGCCGCGAGGGCTCGGGCTCCTCTCTGCGCCTGCCGGGCCGCGGGCCTTTTCCCCCGGTCGACGAGCATCTGGTCGAGCCGGAGGTCACGCGCGACGAGATCATCGGCGGCCGCCGGGTAGTCGCCATGCCGGCCAATCCGCCTCACGCCGACCAGCAGAGCGCTGTCGTTCAAGTCCTCCGGTCCTGTGTGGCGCCCGGCTACAGAGGGTCAACGGAGTTGCTGACCCGCGTGGACCAGGATTCGGACTTCGCCACCGACGCCTGTATCCGGAAAGAGGGCACCGATCCCGCGACCGGCACCCGCTACCTGGAGGAGCTCGCGTTCGAGGTGGTCTCCGAGCAGAAGGCGTGGAGCGTAACGGAGAAGGCGTCTCGGATGTATCGGCGAGGTGTGCGGCGGATCTTCGGCGTCTTTCTCAAGAGTGACCAGGTCTGCGAGTGGTCTGCCGAGTGCCAGAGCTGGCTCCCCTTGGATCGGGGCTCGCAGATCGAGGATCGCTGCCTGGTAACGCCGCTGCACGTGGCGGCTCTGCTCGATGCCAGTGCGGCGGACATCGCCGTGGTGAAGGGCTTGGCTGCCCAGGGGAACCCGGAGCTCAAGAGGCGGGAGGATGCGGCTAGAAGCGAGGGGGAAGCGGCGGGCTTGGCGGAAGGCCGGGCTGAGGCGAGTGCCGAGGCCGTTCTCAAGGTCTTGGCAGCGCGCGGTATCGCCGTGAGCGAGGCGCAGCGACAGGAGATCCTGGGCTGTCAGGATCTCGATCGCCTGGACCGTTGGCTGCGGCAGGCCGTCCTGGCTTCCTCCGCGGACGAGGTCACCTCCGCGTAAAGATCACCTTCGCCGGATTGCCGCTGGCGATCGAGTTCGGCGGCAGGGGACCGGCGACCACGGAGCCGGGCGCGAGGATGCAGCCGCTGCCGACGTCGGCTCCGTCCAGGATCACGCAGCCGGCGCCGATCCAGACATCGTTGCCGATGCGGACGCCGCGGGTGGAGACTTTGTCCTGGAGACGGATGGGGACATCGAGCCGGTCGTAACGGTAATTGTTGCCGATGATCGAGACGTTGGGGCCGACGAGGCAGTCGTCGCCGATCTCCACCCCCGCGGTGTGGGAGCTGAGAAAGCAGCCGGTGGAGATCTCGACCCGGCTGCCGATATGCAACGGGCCGTCGCTCGACTTCAGCTTGGTAAAGGAGCTGACGACCGACTGCCGGCCGATTCGCAGGTTCGGCGTGACCTCCACCTCGGCCCGGGGGCTGACGAAGCAGCCGTACGCGAACCAGGCGCGGAGGGTCACCACGAAACGGGGGACGAAGAACCGCCGCAGGAGCGCGCCGGGCCGCATCACCCGTGGAGTCTCGCCGCAACCAGCCGCCGGATGGAGTCGAAGCGCTCCATCTCGCCCACTTCTTTCATCGTGAACCGGATCCCGAACGCCTCCTCCAGGGCGGAGACCATCTGGAGGTGGGCGAGCGAACTCCAGAGCGGCGCGTCGGCGCGGCTGAACCCGTCGTGAATAGCCCCGGGGTCGAGCTCGAAGACCTGGGCCATCACCTCCCGGATGCGGTGCTCGGCTGCCGGCGGCAAGCTCATCTCCTTCCCTTATCGGATGCCCAGCGCCATCTCGTCCTGCACGACCTCGATCCACCCGCAATCCTGCCTGCGGGCCTGGCCGCGGCGCAGGAGGTAGAGGGTCTCGCCGCTGGCACGGCGGTCCAGCACCTGGAAACCCTGGTCCTCATAGAAGGTCTCGACCGGCTTGTTGCGCGCCGTGGGTACGAAGCGGCCGCCCAGCTCCAGATGCCCGGGCTCGTCGAGGAGGCGCTGCTTGACGTGATTCATCATCGCCGTCTCGATCCCCCGGCCCATGGCGCGGCAGCTCATCAGGAAGCTGTCGACGAGCAGGAGATGACCCTCCCGCCGCAGGACGACGGCGCCGATCGTCCCCATGTCGCCGAAGCGGTCGCGGGCGCGGGCGATCCAGACCTCGCACACGGGCAGGCCCAGCAGGCGTTCGAGGGCGGCGGGAGTGTAGCGCGCCGTGGTCAGGTTGAACTGGTTGGTCTTGGTGAAAAGCTGATGCAGGCGGGGCAGGTCGTCCCGCCGGGCGCGGCCGATGGCCAGCTCGGTGCGCAGGCTGGCGAGATAGCCGGAGAGGTCGCCAGTGACGGCGAGGACGGCGCGCAGATCCTGGCGCTGGCGCTCTTCGGCGTACTGCCGGGTCTTGCCCGCGTCGCCGGGGAGGACCGCCGTGCGCTCGAAGTCGGCGAGGCGATGGAGAACCGCGGCGAAGTCGGCCGGGTCCGGGGGCAGCAGCACGGTCCGGACCTCGGGCAGCATCTGGGCCACCAGGCTCGTCTCGGCCGGGTTGTCGTCGGCGAAGACCAGGCTGTCGAGGCCGAGGTTGAGGCTGGCGGCGATGCGGCGCAACCCTTCGTGCTTGGGGCCCCAGCCGATCTCCAGGGCGGCGAAGTCGGAGAGCCGCAGGGGGATCTCGGGCCGGCGGTCGAACAGCTCGGCCACATCCGCCGGGTTGTTCTTGCTGCACACGGCCAGCAGGACGCCCTGGGCCTGGAGAGCCTTGAGGCTGTGGTGGAAATCGAGGAAGGCCTCCCCCTCGGGGTCGCCGGTGCCGATGCGGACGCCGGCCGGTCCGTCCTCCCCCACCACGCCGCCCCAGAGGGTGTTGTCAAGGTCGAGGACCAGGCACTTGCGGGCCCGCCCCTGGGCCGCCCGGGCATGGCGCACCAACTCGGCGGCGACGCAGCCGAGGAACCCCGGGCTCCAGTCCATCTTCGCCAGGTAGAGCAGCTTGCCGTCGGTCACCCGCTCCTTGCCGTAGGCGGAGGCGAGACGGTCGGCGTCGAGGACCTGCACCCGGGGATGACCCTTGAAGCGGCGCAGGAGCTCGAGGTTGAGCTCGAGGTGGAATTCCGTTTCGCCGTACTCCTCGTTGAGGTCGGCGATGCCGAAGGCCGGCCGCACAGGGGATGGGAAGTTGGCGATGAGCAGCGTCGAGGAGAGCCGTACCAGGGCCGCTTCGGCCCAGGACTCGAGGTGGGAGAGGACGTCGTCCCGCAGCTCCCGGCGCCGCGCCGGGGAGAGCGACGCGAACCCGGCCATGGCTTCGGGACGCAGGCGCCGCAACGACAGGGCGAGGAGCACCAGGTCCGGCGCGAAGGCCGCGAGGCCCGAGCCATCGCTGACACCGAGCACCTCCTGCACGTGCTGGTCGAAACCTCCCAGGTAGTGGGCCGCGCGCAGCCCCTCACGGGCGAAGTGGACGTCCACCCAGCGCGGCAGCAGGTCGAGAGTGAAGTTGGCGAGGCAGGCGAGCTTGACGTCCGGCGTCCCGCCGCGGCGTTCCAGGGCCCGGGAGAGGAGGCTCAGGTCGCTGGTCGAGAGCTTCTCCAGGTCCACGGACGCCAGGGTCCGCCGCAGGGCGGCGGCATCGGCAGCGGCCGCGGCGGCTTCAGCGACCGCCCGAAGGTCGAGCTTCGAGTCCCGCGGTCTGTCCATCGCTCAGGTCTCCGATCGTTTCCGCCACGGTATGGTAGAAACCCAGCAGCTTGCGCCGGAACGCCTCGCGGGTGAGCTCCCGCTGGACGAGCCGCCGGGCGCCGGCGGCCAGGCGCTCGCGCAGGACCTCGTCTCGCAGGAGCCGTGCCAGTCCCCGGCCCATGACCTCGGGCGCGGGCTCGACCAGCAGTGCCACCTCGTCGTCCAGCACCTGGGTGTGGGTGGGCAGGCGGGTGGCGAGCACGGGGCGGCCCGAGTCCAGGTAGGAGTAAAGCTTCATGGGGGTGTTGGTGCCCTGGGTGCGCGGCGAGACCAGGACAGTGGCCTGGCGCAGGCATGCACCCAGTGCGGACACCGGGCGGGGGCCGGCGAACCAGACCCGGCCATCCCTGACCTCCCGCCTGTAGCGCTCGATCGAGTCAGAGTCGCCTCCGACGACGGCCAGGCGCGCGTCGGGAACCTCCTTCACGGTGTGGGCGAAGGCGGCGAGGAGGAGGTCGATCCCCTGGTAGGGCTGGAGATTGCCAACGTAGAGGACCAGGGGGAGGCCCCGCCAGTCCTCTGGCACCAGGTCCGCGACCGTGCTGTCTTCGTCAGCGGTCCCCAGGAGGCTTGGGTCCTCCAGGCGGGCCACCAGGCCTCCGGGGTGGTGCGCCCGGGCCTGCTCCTCCAGAGAGCCGCAGACGGCGAGCGTGCCGCGGCTCTCCCGCACGGCCGCACGCTCGCAGGCGTCGAGGAGGCGCCGGACCGGTCTCAGGGCCGGAAAGCGATCTACCATCTGCTGCGCCAGCCCCGAGTCCATGTCGTAGACATAGGGGACGCCGAACCACTGCTTCCCCAGCAGGGCCATGAAGACCGACTCCTCCACCGCGTGGACGACGTCAAAACGGCCGCGGCGGAGAAGGGCGAGGAAACGGCCGAGCATCACGGCGTCCAGAGCCAGCTTCTTGAGCGAGAAGCCGGGACGAACGCCGCGGGTACCCGGGAGGAAAGCCACGCGGTGGACGCGACAGCCGGGGATCCCCGGGTCCTCGCCCTCGGGAAAGGTGAGCACCTCCACCTCGTGCCCCTCGGCGCAGAGCACCTCCAGGAGCATGCGCTCGGCGATGGGCGTGCCCCGCTGGCTGAAGAAGGGGTGGGGAGCGAGGAGGAGGATCTTCACGGCACCACCCCTGCGATGGCGGCAACGGTTTCGCTCCTCCTCCCCAGCGCATACACCACCCCACCCACCAACGCCTGGAGGAGCACCAGCCCGTAGTCGAGCCACGCCAGGGCCACCCCCACGGACGCGGAGGCCCCGAAGGCGACGAGAAAGAAGGCCCAGACGTTCTCCCGCACGCCGATGGCGTTGATGGAGACTGGCAGCATCATCACGAACAGGGCGAGGGGAACGATGAGGAAAAAGACGGGCAGAGGGATCGCCACGTGGAGCGCCCGGGCCAGGAGATAGAGGTTGAGCACCACCAGCGCCTGCAGCGCCAGAGACCACGCGAAGGCGCCGGCGAGGACGCGCCCCTTCCCCTGGAAGACCAGGAAGCGCGACAGGCGGCCGGTGGGGAGAAACAGGAGGGCCGCGGCAACGACGAGGAGCGCCGCGCCGCCCAGTACCCAGGCGTAGAGGTCCGGCACGCGGTCGTGGAGCCGCCCGGAAACGGCGAGCCCCAGGGCGGCGAAGAGCATCAGGGCGAGCAGGCCCACGAAGCGGTCGACGACGACGACCGCCACCGCCCGGGCCCGCCCCATGCCGGTACGGGCCGTGGCGACCACCCGCACCGTGTCGCCGCCGATCGTCGACGGCAGGAAGTTGTTGAAGAACACCCCCACCAGGAACGAGCGCACCAGGCAGGACAGGGACGCGTCGCCCCCCTGGGCGCGGATCAGCAGCCGCCAGCGGCGGACGCTGGTCAGATAACCCAGGGGATTGATCGCGATGGCGAGCAGCACGAAGCGCAGGTCCGCCGAGCGGCAGGCCGCTGCCACCTCGCGCAACGGCGTGCGGGCCAGGATCCAGGCCACCAGCGCCGCCGACACGGCGACGCGGAGGACGAGACCGAGCCGGGCACGGGATGCCGCCGCCATGGTCAGGCCGCCGATCCCAGGCGCTCCCGCAGCAGCCCCGCCAGGTTCTCCCGCGGCTCGCCCCGCACGTACATGCGATACCAGACCTCGACGTTGAGGATCATCCACAGCCGCACGTGGTGGTCGGCGCGGCCGGCGACGTGCTCGGCCACCAGCCGCTCCACCGGCTCGCGGCGGAAGATCCCCTCCTCGATGAGGGCCGAGGTGGAGAGCAGGTGGCGCAGCACGGGCAGGAGCGGTCCCTTCATCCAGTAGCCGAGGGGGAACATGAACCCCTGCTTGGGCCGCTCCAGGATGGACGGCGGCAGGTAGGGCGCGGCCACCCGGCGCAGGAGATATTTCAGGCGCCGGCCGCGCATCTTGAGGTGGGCCGGCAGGGTGGCCACGAACTCCGCCAGGCGGTGGTCGAGGAACGGCGAGCGGGCCTCCAGGCCGTGGGCCATGGTCATGCGGTCGGAGAGCATCAGCGAGTGCTCGGGCAGGCGGGTGGCGACGTCGGCCTGGAGCATGCGGTCGAGGTCGTCCCGCGCCTCGGCCTCCTCGAACCCGCGCACCACGCAGTCCATGGGGTCCATCTCGGCGAGCTCGGCGGCCACGTCGGGAGCGTAGAGGCCCCCCTTGCCCTCGTGGCCGAAGCGGAAGAAGGCGGTGGCCTGGGCGTAGCGCCGTCCGCCCTCGTGGAACGAGAGGTCGTGCATCCAGCGGGCCTTCTGGGTGAGGTTCTTGTAGGCCGCGGAGTCGCGCAGGGAGTGGAGGGCCGGGCCCAACAGCCAGCGCCGCACCACCTCGGGCAGGGCGGCGTAGAGCCCCACCCAGCGGAAGCCGAAGTAGCGGTCGTAGCCGGCGAAGACCTCGTCGCCGCCGTCGCCGGTGAGCACCACCTTGACGTGCCGGGAGGCCAGAGCCGCCGCGTGGTACATGCAGGCGGCGATGGGGTCAGACGGCTCGTCCAGGTGGTGGACCATGGAAGGCAGGAGCTCCACCATGTCGGGCCAGACGACCTCCTCGTGATGGTCGGTGTGGCAGTGGCGGGCCACCTGGGCCGCCCACGGGAGCTCGTTGAAACCGGCGTCGGCCACCCCCACGGCGAAAGTGGAGACGGGCTCCTCCCGCAGCTCGGACATGAGGGCCACCACCAGGCTCGAGTCCATGCCGCCGGAGAGGTAGGCCCCCACCGGCACGTCGGAGAGGAGATGCGACTCCACCGCCTCCCGCACCCGCTCCCGGGTCTCCTCCACCAGCTCCGGCTCCCGATACCCCCGCTTGGGGAAGTACCGGAGCTGCCAGTAGCGCCGCACCTCGATGGTGGGGGCCGCCGCCAGCGCGCCCGTCGGGGGATCGACGTCGGAGGCATCCAGTATCAGCAGGTGGGCCGGCGGCAGCTTGCGGATCCCCCGAAAGAGGGTGCGCGGGCTGGGGATGAAGCGCAGGGTCAGGTACTCGTCGAGCGACCGCAGGTCGAGCTCCGGCCGCGGCGCGCCGGCTCCACTCGCCGTCCCTCCGGCGAGTATCGCCTTGATTTCCGAAGCGAAGAGCAGGCGCCGGCCGTCGAAGCGGTAGAACAGCGGCTTCTGGCCGAAGCGGTCGCGGGCCAGCAGCAGGCGCCGGCGGCGGGCGTCCCAGAGGGCGAAGGCGAACATCCCTCGCAGCTCCTCGACGCAACGCTCGCCCCGCTCCTCATAGAGGTGGAGGATGACCTCGGTGTCGCTGTCGGTGCGGAAGGCGTGGCCCCGGCGCAGGAGGTCGCGGCGCAGCTCGCGGTGGTTGTAGATCTCGCCGTTGAAGACGACCCAGGCGCTGCGCTCTTCGTTGGCGATGGGCTGATGGCCGCGGGCGAGGTCGATGATGGAGAGGCGCCGCATGGCGAGGCCGGTCTCGCCCAGCACCACGGCGCCGTGATCGTCCGGACCACGGTGGACGAGGGCGGCATTCATCCGCTCCAGGACCGCCGCATCGGCCCCGAGCAGGTTCCATTCACCGCAGATTCCACACATCGGGCTTATCCCCCTCCGCGTCAGGACGCCCGCAGGGCGTCGGTATCCGCGACATTGGCGGCGAGCTCCATGGGCGAGCGGATCACCTCGGCGACGTGGTACTCGCGGACGTTCCTGGCATGGGTAAAGATGAGGATCTCCCCCACCAGACCGAGCGACAGCGTCTGCACGCCCAGCACCATGAGGAGCACGGCGAGGAGGAGCAGGGCCCGGTCCGACAGGCTGGTGGCGAAGAGGATCTTCTCGGCGGCCACCATCAGGGCCAGGAGGAAGCCGAGGGCGAGCATCCCCGTCCCCAGCAGGCCGAAGAAGCGCAGGGGGCGGCGGGTGAACCGGGTGAGGAAGAAGACGGTGAGGACGTCCAGCAGCCGCCCGAGGTAGGCGCCCGCCCCGTGGTAGCGCGTCCCCCGGTCCTCGCGGCGCTGGGGAACCTCGATCTCGCGAACGGCGAAGCCCTGGGTGTGGGCCAGCAGGGGGATGAATCGGTGCATGCTGCCGTAGAGGTTCAGCTCGTCGGCCACCTGCGGGGTCATCACCTTGAAGCCGCAGCTCAGGTCGTGGAAGCCGGTGCCGGTGACGCGGCGGACCAGGGAGTGGAAGAGCCGCGACTGCAGGCGGTTGAACGGAGAGTCGGTGCGCGGGTAGCGCCGCCCGGCCACCAGGTCCGCCCCGGCGTCCAGGGCCGCAAGGGCGGGCCCCAGGCCTAAGGGCTCGACCTGGAAGTAGGAGGCCAGGGTGACGAGGCGCGTGCCGCGGGCCCGATCGAGGCCGACGGTCAGCGCCGCCGACTCGCCGAACGGGCCGCCCAGCAGCACGATGACCACCTCCTGCTCGGCCCGCTGCTGCAGCTCGCGCAGCACCGGCAGGGCGCTCTTCAGGTGCTCGTCGACCACGAAGATGAACTCCGCGCGCCGGCCCAGCCGCGCCAGCTCGGCGGCGAACTCGGCGTAGAGCTGCTTCAGGTCGCCGTGCCGCTCCACCACCGGCACCACGACGGACACCTCAGGCTGGTCGCGCAGCCGCGGGGCTCTCATGTCCACCTCCGGAAACGGGCGACGCGAGGAGGGCCTCGGCCGCCTTGAAGTCGCCCACCTTGACGACCAGCTCGGAGAACAGCCCCACCAGCGTCAGGTGCACCCAGGCGAGGGCACAGAGGATGGTGATGGCGGGAAAGACCAGGGGGTAGCGGGAGCCGGGCCACCCTTTGAGGTGGACCCAGGCGCTCGCCGCCAGGGCCAGCAGCGTGCCTGCGAGGAAGGGCACCCCGAGGACGGCGAACCACTTCGCCGGCCGGGTGGTGAAGCCGAGCAGCATCTTCACCGTCAGCAGGTCGAGGAACACCTTCCAGATGCGGGAGATGCCGTACTTGCTGCGGCCGAAGCGCCGCGCCCGATGGTTGACCACGACCTCCTTCCAGCGACAGCCGGAGAGGCTCATCATGGGGGCCAGGAAGCGGTGCATCTCGGCGTAGAGGCGGGCGCGCTTGACCACCTCGGCGCGGTAGGCCTTCAAGGTGCAGCCGTTGTCGTGGATGCTGGTGCCGGTCAAGGTGCCGATGAGCCAGTTGGCCGCCCAGGACGGCACCTTGCGCGACAGCATGCGGTCCTTGCGGTCCCGCCGCCAGCCGCACACCACGTCGTACCCCTCTCCCTCGTCGAGGGCCGCCAGCAGGAGGCCGAAGTCCCGCGGGTCGTTCTGCAGGTCGCCGTCCAGGGTGACGACCACCCGGCCGCGGGCGTGATCGAAGCCGGCCTGGAGGGCGGCGGTCTGGCCATAGTTGCGGCGGAAGCGCACCGCCGTCACCCGGCGGTCGCGGGCGCAGAGCTGCCGCAGCTTCGCCGGCGTCGCGTCGCTGCTGCCGTCGTCGACCAGCAGCAGCTCCCACTCCCTGCCCAGCCCGTCCGCCGCGGCGCGGACCTCCTCGTAGAGGGTGTCCACGCTCTCCTCCTCGTTGTAGAGGGGGACGATGATGGAGAGGTCCACGTCAGGGTACCCGTTTGACGATCATGGGTCCCAGCAGGCGGGTGAGGGGCAGGGGGAGCTTCTGCCAGACGCGGATGGCCGCCTGGTACTTGGGGTTGGCGGGGCTGACGTTGGGCAGCTCGCGGGCCTTCACCAGGTGGTACTGGTAGCCCAGCGGCACCTCCTCCATCCCCCATCGGCGCTTGAAGTCCCAGGCGCCGGTGCCCCGCTTGCTGCGGCCGAAGTCGAAGAGGCGGAAACCGTGATCCCGCCCCCAGCGCAGGATGGCGAGGTAGGTGTAATCGTCCACCCCGCGCGGGCGCTGCGCGCGGGCGGCTCCGGCGTAGAAGGGCATGATCACGTCGCGGAAGAGGAGGTTGAGCACTCCTGCGACCGTCCTCCCCTCGTGCTCGACGAAGAAGAGATGGGTCGTCCCCGGATGGCGGTCCAGGATCTCCTGGAGGAAGAGGCGCGGGTAGACGGGCGTGCCGTGGTGCCGCATGTTCTGGCAGAAGAGGTCGTAGAAGAGAGGGAGCTCCTCCAGGCCCGCCACCCGGTGGGTGAACCCCGCTCGGGAGACGTAATTCATCATCTGCCGCCGCTTGCGCTCCATCCGTTTGAGCAGCGCCTCCTCGCCCTCCGCCAGGTCGGCGCGGAAGGTGACGTAGAGGTCCTTGGCGAGCAGGCCGGAGTCCGGCAGGGGGCGCTCGGAGCGCAGCTCCAGGTAGTCCACCTCCCGCTCTTCGGCCAGGTTGCGGGCCGCCTCCAGCAGGGCCGAGGCGGCCTCCCCATCGCCGTCATTGGCTGCAATGCCGCCGCCGATGGCGAAGGGGATGGAGACCAGGGAGTGGCCGAAGAGCAGGCTCTGGAGCTCGAAGAGGGGGAGCACGCCCGCGATGCGGCCGTCGCGCAGGGCGGTCAGGTAGTGGGCACGGTGGCCGAAGACCCGCTCCACCAGCCAGCGCCAGCCGAGTTGGTGAAAGAAGGTGCCGTCGGGATTCTGGCGCACATAACGGTCCCACTCGGCCTCTCGCAACGGACGCAACGTCTCCACGGTCACCGGCGACGGCTCGACGTAGACGAGGGGCTCGGCGCTCATAGGCCCAGGATCTCCCGGCACGAGGTGAAGGCGTATTCGGAGAAGAGCGTCGCCAGCCGGTCCTCGGTGCGGTCCAGGTTGCGGTAGTGGCGCAGCCGGGTGAGGACACCCACGGGCTGCACCGGCTGCTCCGGGTCCAGCTCCCAGGGGTGGATGTAGACGATGGCCGGCCGCCGCTCGCGCTGGTTCAGGTGGCGCATTCCCCAGCGGATGAACTGCATGGGGAACTGGCGCAGGTAGCCGCCGCCCACGAACGGCAGGTTCATGCCGGCGAAGCGGAGGGTGGAGATGGGGAACTCCTGCAGCGCCGAGCCGTTCCCAGTCTTCACCGGCTGCGGGAAGCGGGGGAAGTCGGGGATGCCGTAGTGGTCGTGCCGGATGGGGAAGATGCTGGAGTCGTACTGGAACCCCTCCTCGCTCAGGACGTCCACGGCCCACAGGGTCTCCCGCACGATCGAGTAGTTGGGGGCGCGGTAGCCGATGACCTCGACCCCGGCCACGTCCTCGATGGTCCGCTTGGAGCGGCGGACGTCCTCCCGGAACTCGCGCGGGTTCAGGGTGGTCACCCGGCGGTGGTCCTGGCCGTGGGTGCCCAGCTCGTGGCCGGCGTCGCGGATGGCGCGCACCATCTCCGGCCAGCGTTCGGCCACCCAGCCGAGGACGAAGAAGGTGCCGCGCACCTGGTGCTTCTCGCACAGGGCCAGCAGGCGCTGCGTGTTGCGCTCCACCCGCGGCTGGAACCCTCCCCACGTGTCGCGGGGGATGGCCCGCTCGAAAGCTCCCACCTGGAAGTAGTCCTCGACGTCGACGGAAAAAGCGTTCAGCACGATCTCACCTCCCGGCCCGGCACGGCGACGGCAGCCGCCGGGCGCTGACGTACTTGCAAGACCAGTTCCTCGACCCGCCGCGCGTTCTCCTCCCAGAGCCAGCCCCGCTCGTGGAGGCGTCGCCGAACGGCCTCGCCCAGGCGCACGCGCAACGCCGGGTCGCGCACCAGGGCGAGGACGGCGGCCCCCAGGTCCGCCGCCGCTGGGTTCTCGTCCCCTGGGCAGAGCAGCGCGGTCTCGCCGTCGGTCAACAGCTCTCGCACGTTGGCCGCGCCGGGCGCGACGATGGCGCGGCCGGCGGCCATGTACTCCAGGATCTTCATCGGGCAGGCGTAGGGGGTCACCGCCGGCTGCACGGCGACGTCGAAGGCCGCCAACGCCGACTCGATCTCCTGCCGCGGCACGGCACCGCAGAGCACCAGCCGCTCGGCGAGGTCCGGCGAGGCGGCCCGCAGCTCGCGCAGGCCGGGCAGCGCCGGGCCGTCGCCGACCAGGATGAGATGGATGCGCGCCTCGCGCCAGGCGGGCGAGGCCACCGCCGCCACCAGCCGCTCCAGGTCGTGCCAGGGGCGGAACCAGCCGACGACGCCAGCCACCGGCACGTCCAAGGGGATGCCGCGGGAACGGCGGAACGCGGCGCCGTCGCCTCCTTGACCGAAGCCGCTACGCACGCCGTTGGGCATCACCACGACTTTGCCCATCGGAACTCCTTCTTGTTCCAGGATGCCGGCCAGCACGCGGGTGACGGCGATCGTCACGTCCGCCCCGGCGCAGAGCCGGCGCTCGACCCGGCGGGTGAGGCCGCGGAAGAACAGGCCGTCGTGGCGCGCCTTCTCCAGGGCCAAGGGGGAGTTGACCTCCAGCACGAAGGGGACGCCGTGCCGCCGCGCCGCCGCGAGGCCCGCGAAGGTGTTGGCGGCGTAGCGCTCGTAGACGAAGTCGGGGCGGAAGTCGCGGATGGCCTTCGAGAGCCGGCGGTAGGCCACGGCGTTGTAGCCGAGCTCCAGCCCCTCGCGCAGAGGGAGCGGCAGGTGGCCGGCGGCGCGGGAGGCGAGCCCCGCGAGCCCCCGGGCCTCGCCGCCGTCGCTCGCCGCCTTCGCCTCGGCCCCGGCCTCGACCAGCGCCACCTCGCGCACGTCGTGGCCGCGCAGGCGGAAGGCGCGCTGGATCTCGGCGATGTGGATCCCCTGGGCGTCGCCGGCCCGGGTGCGGTGGTGGTAGAGGATCTTCATGGGGTCGTCTCTCTCAGACCGGCGCCGATCCCCGCGATCCGCCCAAGACCCTCATCACCCCGGCCCTCTTCTCCCGCCCCCTCCCAACCCCCCTCCCCGGGAGAAGAGGGAGACCAGCAAGAGCGCTCCAACCGGGTTCCCCTCTCCCGGAGAGGGGGGTGGGTGGGGGCGGGAGAGGGGACAGGGGTGAGGGCCCTCGGGCGGGGGCGCTCTGAGGCGAAGGTCGCGACCGCCGCCAGCAGCTCCTCCCCGACCTCTCTCCCCACCACCCGCCAGCTCCGGCCGGACACCCGGGCGGCGATCGCATCACGGTCCCAGGCCCGTCGTAGCGCCGCGTCGAGACCAGCCACGATCGACTTGATGTCCCGCTCCACCAGCAGGCCGCTGGCGGGCGAGATCAGCTCGGGGACGTCGCCCACCGGCGTCGCCACCACCGGCGTGCCGCAGGCCAGGGCTTCCAGGACGACGTTGGGGCACCCTTCATGGCCGCTCGCCAGCACGAAGAGGTCGGCGGCGGAGTACCAGCGAGCCAGCTCCTCGCCGCGCCGCGGGCCGGCGAAGATCACCCGGTCGGCGATCCCCAGCCGATCGGCCAGAGCCCGCAGCTCGGATTCCATGGCTCCCTCGGTGCCGTTGCCCCCGATCACGGCGAAGCGCAGGGTCGGCCAGCGATGTCCGCGATGTTTCATTTTCGCCATCGCCTCCATCACGAGATGGAAGCCCTTGCGCGGCGCCAGCGTCCCCACCGAGACGAGGAGCGGGCCATACTTGGCCAGTCCCAAAGCCCGCCGCGACTCGGTGCGGTCCAGGGGGTGAAAGAGCTCAGGATCGACGCCATTGCCGATCACCCGCACCCGCTCCGCCGGCACCCCGAGGGCCACGGCGTCGCGGCGCAGCGACTCGGAGACGGCGATGATGCGCGCCGCCCGCCGCAGGGCGAAGCGGAGCTGCGGCCGGCGCAGCCGGTAGGGCGCGAGCAGGGGGAGCATGCCGCGCAGGGTGATCACCACCGGCACCCGGAAGACGAGGCCCGCCAGCGCCGCGGCCAGCCCCTCGGGATAGATGAAGTGGGCGTCGATCACGTCGAAGCGGAACTCCCGCCGCAGCCGCACCAGGGTGGGCAGCGTCGAGAGGAACAGGAGGAGGCCGTCCAGGCACTTGAGGATGCCCGGGAAGGAGAGGAACCGGGGGTGGAGCACGGGCGCGCCGTCCTGCGTCTCCGCGCGCGGCACCTGCGGCCGCAGCCCGGGACGCAGGCCGGAGACGAAGGGGAACCAGGGCGTCGGGGCCACCACCCGCACCTCCACGTCGTCCACCGGCAGGCCCCGCATCCGCTCGCGCACGAAGAGGCCGTGGGTCGGCTGGGCGGCGTTGGGAAAGACGGTGCTGAAGAGCAGTATCCGGGTGACATGGGTCACCCGGGTCCGGGTCTCACGCGCTGACCGCACGGGCCACCTCCTCATCCTCTCCGATCGCGGCGGAGGGCGCTTGGCGCGCCACCTCCCGCCCCCACAGCTCCAGCATCAGCAGCGTCCACAGGGCCCACCCCGCCTCCAGCCGGCGCGCCTCGTGGTCGTCGAAGAGGCGCGCCAGCTCGCGGCGGTCGAAGAGGTCGCGGCCGAAGGCGTCGGAGGCGAGCAGCAGGTCGCGGGCGAAGTCCCGCAGGTCCTCGCGCAACCAGCGGGAGACCGGTGGCGCGAAGCCGCGCTTGGGTCGATTGAGGATCTCGGCCGGCAGCCGGCGCGCGGCCACCCGGCGCAGCAGCACCTTGCTGCGGGTGCCGTCCAGCTTGAGCCGGGCGGGCACCCGCGCCGCGAGCTCCACCACCCGGTGGTCGAGCAACGGGCAGCGCACCTCCAGGGCGTGGGCCATGCTCATGCGGTCCACCTTCACCAGTCCGTCGTCGGCCAGCCAGGTCTTGAAGTCGAGGTAGAGGGCGCGGGCCAGCGGCTCGCGCGGCGCGCGGGCGAGGTGGGGCTCGAGAGCGGAGAACGGGTCGAACCGCCGCCGGCGCGCCCGCAGCCCCTCGCCGAACAGCCGCTCCTCCAGGTGGGCCGGGATCAGGCAGCGGTCGGCGAAGTAGGAGCGCTCAGGCGTCATCGAGAGGTTGCCCAGCATCGTCGCGAGCCGCAGGGGCCGGGGCAGGCGCGGCGAGCGGGGCCAGTGCCGGGCGAGGACGGGGAACACCCCCTCGCGCACCGCCGCCGGCAGCAGGCCGCGCAGCCGGGCTTCCAGCAGGTGCAGGGCGTACTTGTCGCGATAGCCGGCGAACAGCTCGTCGCCGCCGTCGCCCGAGAGCGCCACGGTCACCCGCCGGCGGGTCTCCTGCGAGACGTACCAGGTGGGCACGGCCGACGGGTCCGCGAAGGGCTCGTCGAGGTGCCAGGCGATCTTCGGCAGCACGCCGGCGAGGTCGGGCCGGACCTCCGTCTCCACGTGATCCGTGCCCAGGGCGCGGGCCACGGCGGCGGCGTCCTCCCGCTCGTCGGTGGCGCGGTCGGCGAAGCCCACGGTGTGGGTGCGCACCGGCGCGGCCAGGGCGTCGCTCATCAGCGACACCACGACCCCTGAGTCGATGCCGCCGGAGAGGAAGGCCCCCAGCGGCACGTCGCTCTCCAGCCGGTCCGCCACGGCGCGGCCGAGGAGCCGCTCGAGCTCGGACGTCAGGCGTTCGTCGGTTTCCGGACCGGCATCGGCCGCGGGCTCGGCGGCGAGGTCCCAGTAGCGCTCGATGCGGGCGCCGGTCTCGCTCCACACGGCCAGATGGCCCGCCGGCAGCTTGGCCGCGCCGCGGAAGATCGTCCACGGCGACGGCACGTAGCCGTAGGCGAGGTAGAGGTCCAGCGCCTCGGGGTCGACCTCGGGTTGCACGAGGCCGCCGGCGAGGAGCGACTTGAGCTCCGAGGCGAAGCCCACGCGCCGGCCATCGTCGGCCACGTAGAGGGGCTTCTTGCCCACCCGGTCGCGGGCCAGCAGCAGGGTGCGCTGGCGCAGGTCGGCGACCGCGAGGGCGAACATGCCGGCGAGCCGCCCGACGCAGCGCGGCCCCATCTCCTCCCAGAGATGGACGATCACCTCGCTGTCCGAGCCGGTGGCGAAGCGGTGCCCCCGCCCCTGGAGCTCGCCGCGCAGCTCGCGGTGGTTGTAGATCTCACCGTTGCAGACCACGGCGGCGGTGCGGTCCTCGTTGAAGATCGGCTGGTGACCGCCGCCGAGGTCGATGATCGACAGGCGAGCGTGGCCGAGACCCAGGGGCCCGGCGAGGAGGTAGCCCTGGTCGTCCGGCCCGCGGTGGCGCAGGGGGCCAACCAGGCGCGCCAGCTCCTCGCGGCGGACGAGGCCCGGCTGGCCGTAGAGGAAGAGGCCGGCGATGCCGCACATGGATCAGGCCCTCCCCGCTGGCGAGATCGCAGCCGGCCGGCGCCACCACGGCTCGTCGGACGTCCCGGAGATCGCCGGGGCGGGCTCGCTCTCCGACTCCGGCGCCGCCGCCGCGGCCCGCGCCGCCAGCTCGAGGCTCACGCTCATCGCCACGAGCTGGTAGATCAGCTCCGAGTAGGCGGTGTTGAGGAACATGCTGCCCACCACGTAGGCGAGGATGGAGATCTGCATCATGCGGGCGTAGACCTCTACCCACGGCAGGTCCGTCGACCGCCGCAGCCGGCCCAGGGAGACGAGGCCCGAGACGATGACCGCCACGAAGAGCGCCAGCGCCGGCAGGCCGCACTCGGCCAGCACCTGCAGGTAGGCGTTGTGCGACACCCGGAAACGGTTGGGGTCGGGCGAGTAGCGCGGGTGCACGATCTGCAGGTTGTTGGGTCCGACGCCGAAGGCGGGGTAGTCGAGGAACACCCGCCACGAGGTCGTCCAGGCGTTGAGCCGGCCGCGGGCGGAGCCGTCCTCCTCATAGTCGGAGATGCTCGACGTCCGCTCGGTGTAGGCCTCCGTGAAGGCGGCGGAGGTGAACCAGACGACGCCCGCGGCGACCAGCCCCACCAGGGCGAACACCGCCAGCCGGTGGCGCGTGCGCCAGATCAGCGCCGGCACCACGCAGGCCAGGGTGAGGAAGCCGCCGCGGGAGAAGGTGAAGAGCACGGTGATGGCGCAGAGGGAGGCCATGACCAGGGCCGTCACGCGCAGCCACTTCTCCTTCTCGACCATGGCGATGCCCACCAGCAGAGGGATCACCATGTTGAGAACCAGGGCGAAGCTGTTGTTGTCCGACATGAAGCCGCCCGGACCGTCGTAGTAGCGGATGCCGCCCACCATCAGGCCGACGAGGCCGCGCTTGGCTCCCAGCACGCCGATGGAGAAGGTGATGAGGATCAGCAGGATGCGGAAGCGCCGGCGGTCGGCCACCAGGCCGGTGGTGAGAATGCTGATGAGGATCGCCTTCCAGTAGTAGCCATACATCGTGCCGGCGACGTCGGGCAGGACCGCCATGACGGTCGACAGGCTGATCCAGCCCGCCAGCAGGATGAGCAGCACCGTCTGCAGCCGCATCACCATCCAGCGCTCGCGGCCCAGGGCGAGGACCAGGCCGAGCACCATGGCGACGGCCACCCACTGGGAGAGGGGCATCTCCTGGGTGAGCCCCCAGCCCATGTCCTGGGGGCGCATGTAGGCCAGCCAGCCGTAGACCAGCAGCCCGAAGAAGGGACGGTAGACGATCAGCGGCAGCGAGGCGCAGACGATGCCCACGATCACCAGGTCACGCACGGCGCGCCTCCCCGGCGCCCGTGGCGGCGATGGCGGATCTCGCGGCCCCTTCTTCGTCCTCGGGATGCCCGGCGGGAGGCAAGCCCGCCGGCGGCCGGGACGCCGCTCCCACCAGCTCCTCCAGACGGTCCAGGCTGGACCCCCAGCGGTAGGTGGCCAGGAGCCGCTGCCGGGCGCTCGCGGCGAGGCGCTCCCGCAGCTCTGCATCGCCGATCAGGGAGGCGACGGCATTCTCCATTTCCGCGTCGGTGTCGTCGGTGCCGGCGGCCAGCAGGTCCCGGCCGCTGCGGAAACCGCCGTCGGCGACCCCTGCCAGCACCCGCTCGCTGCACACCACGGGCAGGTTCGAGGCCATGGCCTCCAGCACCTTGTTCTGCACCCCCTGGGCGATGCGCAGCGGCGCCACGAACATCCAGGCGCGGGCGAGAAATGGCCGCACGTCCCCCACGGCGCCAGTCACCTGCACGCCGGGCAGCTCGCCCAGGTCGCGCACGGCCGGCACCGGCGAGCGGCCCACCACCAGCAGCTCGACGTCGGGGATGCGACGGCGCAGGCGCGGGAAGACCTCGCGGGCGAAATGGACGATGCCGTCGACGTTCGCGAAGTAGTCCATCTGGCCGGTGAACACCAGGGTCGGCGCGGTCGCCTTCGGCAGGTCCAGAGGCTGGAAGTAGTCGACGTCGACGCCGGACAGGACGGTGGCCGCCGGCGCCCCCGGCGCGTTGGCCTTGTACAGCCGGGTCTCGTTGCCGGTGGCGAGGAAGATCTTCTGGAAGCGCCCGGCGAGCGATGCCTCGTAGCGCCGCAGCCGCCGCGCCTCGAGGGCGTAGACCGGGCGCAGGGGGAGCGGGGCGAAACGGGCGTACTGGGCCCACTTGGCCGAGTCCACGTCCACCATGTCGAGCACCGCCGGCACCTCCGGCAGCAGCTCGGCGCAGGGCGCCATGGCCGAGCAGTAGACCATCACCACGTCGAACCGCTCGCGGCGGGCCAGCTCCCGCAGCCGGCCGGCGAGCTCCTTCGACTCGAAGAACGACAGGCTGAAGGGGCGCGGCCGGAGCGCTCCCAAGGCCGCCCGCGCGTAGGCCGCCGTGCGGTTCAGGGGGAAGACCTCCACTCGCTCGCAGAGGGCCTTCAGGGGCCCCAGGTCCGGCAGCTCGCCGTCGGCGAGCGCCAGCAGGTGGATGCGGTGGCGGCGGGCCAGGCCCTGGACCTGGTGGAAGGCGCGGATCCTCTCCCCTTTGTCCGGCGGATAGGGGACGCGGTGACAGAGATAGAGGATGCGCAGGCCAGCCCGGGGGCGCGCGACGTGGTGCAGCAGGTCCACGGGAGCCCGCGGGGAGGTCGCCGCGTCGTTCTGCGGAGCCGGCTCGCTCGTCGGGCTCATCGGGCACCTCGTCCAAGGAGCACGATCCTGGCCGTGGAGAGCAGGATCGAGACGTCCAGGAACAACGACAGGTTCTTGATGTAGTAGAGGTCGAACTTGAGCTTCTCGATCGACTCCTCGAAGGTGGAGGCGTAGGGCGCCTTGACCTGCGCCCAGCCGGTGAGCCCCGGGCGCACCACCAGCCGCTGCTCGTAGTAGGGGCAGCCCTCTTTGAGCTGCTCGACGAACAGCTTGCGCTCGGGGCGGGGACCCACCAGGCTCATGTCGCCCACCAGCACGTTCCAGAGCTGCGGCAGCTCGTCGAGCCGGGTCTTGCGGATGAAGCGCCCGACGCGGGTGACCCGCGGATCGCCCGCAATTGCCCACTGGGCGCCGCCGGCCTCGGCGTCGGTGCGCATGGAGCGGAACTTCCAGAGGGTGAACTCACGGCCGCCGCGGCCCACCCGGTCCTGGCGGAAGAAGACCGGCCCCGGCGAGTCGAGCCGCACGGCGAGCGCCACCAGCAGCATCAGCGGCGCCGCCAGCACCAGGCCCACGGTGGCCGCCACGAGGTCCAGCAGCCGCTTGGCGAACAGGGCGCCGCGGGAGACCCGGAAGCCGTCGGAGAAGATGAGCCACGACTTGCGCAGCCCCTCGATCATGATCTTGCCCGTGAGCTGCTCGTAGTAGCTCGAGCCCTCCTGCACGCGGATGCCACGGGTCTTGCAATCCAGCAGGGCGTCCATGCTGAGCCGGCCCCGGTAGTCGATGGCCGCCACCACGACGCGGGTGGCGCCGTGCTGGAGCGCCAGTTGGCAGGCCTGGCCCGTGGTGCCGATCACCCGCGGGTTGATGAGGCTCACCCCCTGCAGGGCGGGATCGTCGTCGAGGAAGCCGACGACGCGATAGCCCAGGTGCTTGCGGTGGAGGGTCTCGCGGGCGATGTCGATCGCCTTGGCGTCGGAGCCCACGATGAGCACCCGCTCGGCGAAGCCCTCGCCGCGCAGCATCCAGCTCAGCAGCACCCGCCAGGCGAGGACGAAGGAGGCGCCGAAGACCAAGGCCAGGGCGAAGATGCCGCGCCCCGTCTGCACCGTGGGGATCAGGAAGTAGATCGCCCAGCAGGTCACCGCCAGGATGGAGAAGCTGCGCAGCAGACGGATGAGCAGCAACCGGGCGCTCAGCCGCTCGCCGAAGTCGTAGAGGCCGTTGGCATAGAGCGACAGCAGGCCCGCCACCGCGAAGGCCACCGCCTCCCGCAGCAGGTCGAACTGCGCCGGCACCGTGCCCGGGCTGACGAGGCCGAGCCGGAGCTGGGTGGCGCAGTAGACCGCGGAGAGCAGCAGCATCCCCTCGACCAGCAGCGACACCGCGGCCGGCAGGGCCCAATAGCGATTGAACAGCCTGATCATCTGCCTTTCCCTTTCCTAGTAATACCCGCGGTACCCGCGCTCTGAGATGCGCGCACCGTTGAGCACCGCGCCGATGAGCTTCTCCGGCCCGAGGGCCGACAGCGTCTTCTCGATCGCCCACTTCTTGCTTTGCCCCGCCCGCACCACCAGCACCACGCCATCCGACCGGGCGGCGAGCGACCGCGCGCTGGCCAGCAGGTTCATGGGCGGCGAGTCGATGATCACCACCTCGTAGGCGGCCCGCGCCTCGTTGAGCACCTCCGACATGCGGCGGCCCGACATCACGTCGCCCGAGACCCCCGCGGAGCCGGCGAGCAGCACGTCGAGGCTGCTCCCATTCAGGGAGATCACGGCGTCGCCGAGCGCGATCCGCCGCTCCAGCACCTGCTGCAGCCCGGGACGGTCCGTTCGCTCCGGGACGAAATAGGTGTGGAGCTGCGGCCGCCAGAGGTCTCCCTCGAGCAGCAGCACGCGCCGCTCCTCGCCACGGGTCAGCGTCATCGCCAGGTTGAGGCTGGTGAGCGTCTTGCCCGCCCCCTCCTCCGGACTGGTCACGGTCAGGGCATAACCCTGGGAGCCCAGCGGATTGATCCTCTCCTCCACCTGCACGGCGAGGCCGCGGTACTGCTCGGCGGCGTAGGACGGTGGATCCAGGTAATTGATCACCGGCGCGTCCTCGCGCAGTTGCACCCGGCGCGACGGGCCCAGGTCGCGGAGGCGATGCGGCATCTCGGTCCTCACGGGCAGCTCCATGTCTCACTTCCTCCAGGTACCGGGGGCCGTCCGCCCGCCTTGGAAAACAGGGATGGTGGCGAGCAGCGGCACGCCGGGGAACGCCTGCTGCAGCGACAGGGCATCCGCGTAGGTGGGATCGGTGCGCTCGCGCAGGAGCGCCAGCAGCAGACCGGCGAGGCCGCCCATGGCGAGGCCCAGGCCCAGCACGATCAGCAGGTTGGGGCTGTACGGGCCGGTCGGCGGCAGCGCCGCCTCGAGGATGGTGAACTGCTCGCCCTGCTGGCTCTTCTCCAGGTTCTCGTACAGCCGGGCGTTCAGCCGCTTGTCCAGCAGCGATTCATAGGAGCGCTTGATGTTGTCGTAGTCGCGGGTCAGCGACAGCAGCTCCTGCTCCACCCGCGGCACGTTCTGCAGGCGGCTCTGGACGCCGCCGATGTCGGCCAGGATGCGCTCGCGCTCGCCCTTGAGGCTCTTGATCTCCAGGTCCACCGAGGCCAGCTCCGCCTGGGTCATGGGATCGATCTTCGGCTTCTTCGGCGCCGGCGGCTCGCCGGGCGCCTGCGTGGCCGCGGCGGCCGGGGACTCGACCGGCCGCTGGCTCTCCAGCGCCTCCAGGCGGGCCAGCTCGGCCCGCTTGCGGATGACGTCGGGATGGCGGTCGGTGTAGCGGGCGCGCAGCTCGGCGAGCTCGGCCTGGAGCTGCTCGACCCGCGTCGGCGCCGGCGGGCCGCCGGGCGCCGCCGGCATCGCCGGCCGCGCCGCCGGCGCGTAGCTCAGCTCCGCCACCTGGCGCTGGAGGAGGAGCTTGCGCGTCTCCGCCCGGTCCAGGGCATCCATGTTGATCTCCAGCTTGCCCTGGAGCTGCTCCACCGCATGCAGGTTGGTGTCCCGCTGCTCGGGCAGGTCACCCAGGTTCAGCCGCTTGAACTCGGCGATGCGGGCCTCCTGACCCTCCAGCTTCGCCTTCGTCTGTTCCAGCTCCTTCTCCAGGAACGTCGAGGTGCCCTGGGCCCGGTTCTCCCGCTGCTGGAGGCTGCTCGCGATGAACAGCTCGGCCACCCGGTTGGCCGTGCGGGCCACCGTCACCGGCTCCCGGCCCACGAAGTAGATGAAGAAGGTGTCCCCCTGGACGCGCACCGTCAGGTCGTCGCGCACCTTGTCGACCAGGTGGTCCATGGAGACCGTGCCGCGCAACTCGGGATAGAGGTTCATCTCGCGGATGATCCGCTCCATGTTGTCGCGCTTCTTGATCTTCGGCTCGATGGTGTGCAGCCGCTCCTCGATCGAGGTGGTCACCGTCGGCTTGACGTAGTCGGACGGGACCTTCTGCGGCTCGACCAGCACCTGCGTGGCGGCGCGATAGGTCTTGGGCAGCACGCGATAGGAATACGCGGCCCCGGCCAGGCCGAGCAGCAGCGGGACGAGGAACCAGAAGCGGCGCCGCCAGACCGAGCGGACCAGCTCACTGAGCGTCAGGTTCTTCATGCGTGGGCTCTCCGAGGCGCTCCGGAAGCCGCGGGGTCTCCCCCGTGCTGAAGATGCGGAACGCCAGGTTCAGGAAATAACGGCCATACGACAGGTTGGGAAAAGGCTCCACCCGCGACCGCTGCCAGATCCGGGAGTAGCCGCCCACCGCCCGCAACCCCGGCCAGAAGCTCCACGACGCGCTGGCCGTGCCGGCGGCGTACTCGGTGAGCGCGCCGGTGGTGCCAGGCTGATTATTGATGCCGATCATGCCGAGCTGACTGGAGACGTCCCGCTGGCGCGAGCCGTTGACATCCAGCGCCAGGGTCAGCCGCCGGCCGAGAGAGGTGGTGGAGATCCCCAGGAAGGCGTTGTCCGCCTTCGCCGCCCGGCCCAGACCCGCCCCCGGCGAGACGTCATGGGAGAGGCCCAGGGTCCAGTGGAAGAGCCGCTGATCGCGGGCGAGCTGCAAGCCGCCGCGCCACCCCTGATCCGTGCTGCTCTCCAGGACCGGCTCGCCCGGCTGTCCCGGTTGTCCCGATTGTCCCGGTTGTCCCGCCAGGGGCTGGACGCGCCGCCGCGAGTCCACGGAGTAGCCCCCGGCCTCCAGGCGCAGCCGGCTGCTCTTGCCCAAGCCGGTGGCCCAGGCCACGCCGAAGGTGCGGACGCTGGCGTCGCCGAGGTCGCCGTAGTCGTAGCGCCCGACGTCGCCCGTGACCTCGGCTTGCCGGCCGCGGTCGAGCTCGAAGCTGGCGCCCAGCCGGCCGAGGAGCTCCCGCGAGTCGGCGAGACCGGAGCCCCGGTACATACGCACACCCTGGGAGACTCCGGCACGGATCGCGACGCGGCGGCTCACGGCGTCGTCGAGCTGGACGTTGAGGTTGTGCACGAGCTGATCGCCCTGCCGCGGCGCGATGTTCGCAACGTTGGTGTCGGCCTGCGAGGGCGCATAGAGGTCGCGCGTCGGGCTGGAGAAGAGCAGCTCCCGCACCGAGAGCTTGAGCTGCCGGCTCAGGTCTCCCATCAGTCCGAAATCGAGACGGTGGGTGAGGCCCGAGAGCTGCTCCGGGTGATCGAAGCCGCGCTCATAGGCGGGCGAGTACCCCATGGCGAGATCGAGCCGCTCCCGGTGATAGGAGAGCTGCAGGTTCAGGCCCGCCCGACCCACCGCCTGGTCTCCCGTCTGCACCAGGCGATCCCCCTGAGAATAGTCGCCGTCGTTGCGCACCCCGGCCTCGCCTTCCAGGAACAGCCGGAACTCTCCGGCCATCGCGGGAGCGGCGACGAGAACGAGGAGCGCAGCCATGCGGCTCACCCCCCTCAAACCCGATGCCGGCAGTCTCCTCATGCGCTCGTCCTCTCCTTCTCCCTAGACGCGGAAACCGGCGCGAACCCTTGAGTGTTCGGCCGGTTTCACGAGATCCCTACAGGGCCATCTACCGCTATCGAGACCGTTACCCTGATGCAGCTCTCGTGAGACCGGATCTCGGCCACCGCAAACTGTCCTACGAGCTTCTACCGCTTGTTCCGAATCATTCCGACGGCTCAGGATTCTGTTCGATCCATCCCGACATTCCCGTGCGGTTCCAGTCGGAGTGCAAGAGGAGTGCCATGGAGGTTACATCGCCACGGTGGAGCGTCCTCTTGGAGACCGGCGGCGCTTTGCCGGCTTGCCGCCGCGCCTTGCGGGCCAACTCTCCCGACCGCGGCGTGTAGCTTTTTCCGGAGGGAAGTTGATGAAGTCGAATGTCTCGATCAGCAGCTCTTACGTCACCGCTGTCCAGCCGCGAAAGGAGGGCGGCCCGTGCGAGGCCGCCCTGGAGAAAGGTTGAAGTCGGGGAGCACGATCAGGGGACCACGAGGGTGTCGCCGGGGAGGAGCAGGACGTTGTCCTCGGGACGCTTGCCCGAGATGATCGAGTCGACCTTGTACTCGAAGCGCTTGTCCGACTTGCCGTCGTGGCCGTCGCGCAGCAGCACGACCCTGCCGCGGGCGTAGGGGGTCAGACCTCCCGCCAGCGACAGGGCCTGCATCAGCTTGGTGCGCGGCTGCAGGTCGTAGGCGCCCGGATGGGCCACCTCGCCGGTGACGAAGATCTTGCGCGAATGGATCTCCTTGACCACCACTGACACAGCCGGAGCCGTGACGTACTCCTTGTAGCCTTGCATCAGCGTCGCCTTGAGAGCCAGCGGCGTCAGCCCCGCCGCCTGCACGTCGCCCAGCAGCGGCACCGAGATGCGGCCGTCCGGGCGTACCGGCACGGTGGCCGCGAGCTCCGGGTTCTTCCACACCGAGATCTCGAGCACGTCGCCGACGCCGATGCCGTAGGCGTCGGGGGGATCCTCCTCCGCGCGGGTGACGGTGGGCTGGCCGGCGGCGGGCCTTCCCACCAGGGGCAGCAGAAGCAGCAGGACGGCGGCGAATCGGGCTATCGCAGGGGTTCGGGTACCCATGGTCTCCTCCAGGAAGCGCGGGCCAAGACTCCACCCGGCGGTGAACGATCACCTGGAAAGACAGGTGTGCAAGAAGCGTTCCGGCGCCGCTCTGGCCCGGCCGTTGCATCCACGCCGCGTCGACTACGGGGAGGCTTCGCGATGAAAAAGCGCCTGCTGGACTGGATCGTCTGCCCCGCCTGCGGCGAGCGGCCGCGGCTCCAGGTGTTCGAGGAAGAGAAGGTCGAGCTGCCGGCGCCGGTGGCCGCGCCCGCCTGCGCCTTCTTCTGCGCCCGTCACGACGTGGCCGGTCCGCGGCAGATCGTGCCGCCGCCGGACTGCAACGCCTGCCATCGCGAGGAGGTCCTGGAAGGGGCCCTCGCCTGCTCCTGCGGTCACGTCTATCCCATCCTCAGCGGCATTCCCCGCATGCTCACCAACGCCCGGGAGGAATACCCGGATTTCTTCGCCCGCCAAGCCTTAAGGGGCGTGCCCAAGGCGGCGCCGGCGCCCGCCGGAGCGCCCAACCCGCCCAATGCCGATCCGCGCAGCTCGAAGAGCTTCGGCTTGCAGTGGACCGCCTACCAGGAGGGGGACCACACCTGGTTCAAGGACGACGCCGGCCTGCGCAAGCAGGAGTTTCTCTACAACCTCGGCACCACGCCGGACGAGCTGGCCCACTCCACTCTGCTCGACGGCGGCTGCGGCAACGGCGAGTTGACCCGCGCCGTGGCCGAGTACGGCCCCGAGATCGTGGCCATGGACTTCAGCCGCAGCGTCGAGGGGGCGCGGCGGCGGTTGTTCGAGAAGGGCTTCCCCGTCTCCCACCGGGTCCACTACCTCCAGGGCAACCTCCTGGAGCTCCCCCTGCTGCCGCAGAGCTTCGACCTGGTGCACACCTCGGGCGTGCTCCACCATACCCCGAGCACCTATCGCGCCTTCCGCTCGATCAGCCGCGCCGTCAAGCCGGGTGGCAAGCTCTACGTGCAGCTCTACCGCCGCCGGCCCACCTGGATCCACGCCGTCAACGTCTCGCTGCGGGCGGTCACCACCCGCCTGCCCATGCGCCTGCTCTACGGCCTGTGCTACGCGGCGACGCCGGTGCACGCGGCCCTGTCGCGGCTGATGCACTTCCTGCGCGGCGAGCCCGCGCCGCCCAGGGCCACCGCCCGCGAGCGGGCCGTGCAGATGTTCGACAACTACAGCCCGCCCTTCCAGTACCGCCACACCGTGCCCGAGATCCTGGGCCTCTTCGCCGGCGAGGGCTACACCGACCTCAGGGACGTGACCCTTGACAACGAGGCCCGCCACATGCTCGCCGTGCTGGGGAGGAAGGAGACCCTCATCACCCCGACCCTCTTCTCCCGCCCCCTCCCACCCCCCTCACCGGGAGAAGAGGGAGAAAGGCAAGACAGGTTTGACCGGGTCCCCCTCTCCCGGTGAGGGGAGTGGGAGGGGGCGGGAGGGGGCAGGGGGTGAGGTCTCGGGTGGGGGTGAGGCTTCAGTCGATGAACGCCCGGTGCCACTCCTCCAGCACCAGGAGCTGCCATAGCACGCGGTGGTGGTCCCGCTCCCCCGCCGCGTGCCCGGCCACCAGGCCACGCACGGCCTCGGGGCGGAAATAGCCGCGGTCCAGGAAGCGGTCGCTCCCCAGGACCTCCTCCACGTATCCCTTGAGCTCGCCCTGGAACATGCGGGCGAGCGGCGTGGGGAAGCCCATCTTGCCGCGGTAGAGGATCTCCTTCGGCAGGTACGCCTCCAGGGCCTTCTTCAGGATGTGCTTCGTCTCCCAACCCTTGACCCGGAAACGCGGCGGGATACGGCCGCCCAGCTCCACCACCCGGTGATCGAGGAAGGGGACGCGCAACTCGACCGAGGTCGCCATGGTCATCTTGTCGGCCTTGATGAGCAGATCATCCGGCAGCCAGCTCTTGACGTCGAGCACCATCATCCGCAATAGCGGATCGAGGTCCTCCGTCCCCTCGTAGTAGCGCCCCACCAGGCCCGGCATGGCGCTGCCGTTGAACAGGCTGCGCATCTCGGGCCGGTAGAGCGACTCCTTGAGCGGCGTCTCGTAGAAGGAGACGCCGGTGTAGCGCCGCGGCAGCGGGAGGTTCGAGAGCTCCGTGTATTTTTTCCACTTGCCGCCCAGCCGGTCGAGCATCGGATTGACCAGTCGCTGGCGCAGCGGCGCGGGGAGATAGCGGTAGCGCTCCAGCTCCCGCATGTACTTGTAGATGGGATAGCCGCCGAAGACCTCGTCCGAGCCCTCCCCCGAGAGCACCACCACCACGTGCTCGCGCGCCAGCCTGGAGACGAAGTAGAGGGAGATGGCCGCCGACTCGGTGACCGGCTCGTCCATGTGCCAGGCGAGCGACGGGATGAAGTCCCGGAACTCCTGGGGGGTGACGAAGACCTCGTGATGATCAGTGTGGAACTTCCCGGCGACCTGCCGCGCCCAGCGGGTCTCGTCGAACTCCGGGCCGAAGTCGTAGGCGACGGTGAACGTCTTGATGTCGCGGATGCCCATCTCGTGCATCAGGGCGACCACGGCGCTCGAATCGACGCCGCCCGAGAGGAAGACGCCCAGCGGGACGTCGCTCCTGAGCTGGAGGCGCACCGAGTCGCGCAGCAGGTCGAGCGACCGCCGCACGCACTCGGCCTCGTCCATCTCCTCGGTCTCGGGTCTCAAGTCCCAATACTGGCGCAGGTGGATTCCGTCGGCGTCCGCGCGCAGACACCAGCCGGGCTGGAGCTTCTCGATGCCGGCGAAGAGGGTGCGCTCGGTGGGCACGTAGCCGACGCTCATGTAGGCGTCGAGCATCTCGACGTTGACCCGTGGGCGCCCAGGGGAGACGGCGAGCAGGGCCTTCACCTCCGAGGCGAAGACGAGGCCGTCCGGGCTCAGGGTGTAATAGAGGGGCTTGATGCCCAGCCGGTCGCGGGCGATGAACAGCGACCGCGACCGGCGGTCCCAGATGGCGAAGGCGAACATGCCGTTGAGCTTCGCCAGCATGGCCTCGCCTTCGAGCTGAAAGAGACGGAGGATGACCTCGGTGTCGGTCTGGGTCTGGAAGACATGCCCCTGGGCCTCCAGGTCGGCGCGCAGCTCGAGGAAGTTGTAGACCTCGCCGTTGAAGGTGATGGCGAGTTGGCCGTCCTCGGTGAACATGGGCTGGCGCCCGCGCCGCGACGTGTCGAGGATGGTGAGCCGCTTGTGGGCGAGGCCGAGCGGCCCCTCCTCGTAATACCCCTCGTCGTCCGGCCCCCGATGGGCGAGACAGCCGCCCATCGAGCGCAGCTCGCTCGGCGCGACAGGCTTCCCCGAGCGGAAGTTGTAGATTCCCGCGATTCCGCACATAGCGGTGGGTGAGAAGCAAGAAGCGGGCCTTGTGAGGTGAGTGAAGCAGGGACTTCAGGGACAGCAGGGACTTCAGGGACCAGGAAAACTCCACCCGGGGAAATGCCAGGGTTTCTCGGATTTTTTCTTTGTGTCCCTGCTGTCCTTGTCGTCCCTGCTGTCTCTTCTTGTGGTCACGAGCTCGGCAACACTGCGGCTCCGGCGGGGGCCTTCGCCGCGAGCACCGGCCGCGGTGCCACCGGCGCCAGCCCCCGGATCACCTCCAGCACCTGCTGGCGCACCACCTCTCGCGAGTAGTCGCTGGCGAGGCGCCGGCGGCCGCTGTCGACGAGCCGGCGCCGGGTGCCGGGGTTGTTCAGGAGGTCGCTGACGGCGGCCACCCATTCCACCGGGTGCTGGCCGACGAGGATGAAGTCCTCGCCCTGGCGGCCGGACGTCCCGGCCACGGCCCAGGAGGAGGCCAGGACGGGTACGCCCACGGCCCAGGCCTCCAGCACCTTGATGGGCACCCCCGAGCCGCAGCGCATGGGGGCGATCGAGATCGTCGCCTGGGAGATGATCGAGCGCAGGTCCCGCGGCGATTCGATGAGCCGCGTCCCCGCCCTGTCCACCGCCTGCCGCAACGACCGCGACGGCCGGTCGCCGGCCACCACCAGGCGCACGTCCGGCCGTACCCGCCGCAGCTCGGGCCAGACGTCCCGCAGCCACCAGGTGACCGCGTCCGCGTTCACGAAGTAGCCGAGATTGCCGGTCAGCACCAGGACCGGCCCCTTGTCCCCCTCCCGCCAGAGCTTCTCCCCCACCTCGGGGACGTCCACCTTGCGCTCGCGCACCGAGAGGCGCACCACGGCGACCTTGACCGCGAGATCCGGCGGCAGGCGGTTGGCCAGCGCCTGGCGGTCCCGCTCGCAGACCACGAGCATGCGCACCGCCCGCTCGGCCAGCCGCCGCTCGGCCACCGCCAGCAGGTGCGCTTCCACCTTGAGCAGGGGAACGAGCCACCAGCGGTCCACGTCCGCCCGTAGCGAGAAGTTGAGCGACAGGCTGTCGATCAGGTCGACGACGATGGGCGTCTCGCCGAAGTCGTTGACATGGATGGCGAGGCGCACGAGCTGAAGGATGCCGAGGTCGTGCCGGGGGCTGAGCTCCCGCAGCCGGCGCCCCAGGTCCGGCTGATAGAAGAGACCGGTCTGGAGGGGGAGCCGCTTGAGGAGCGCCCGCGCTATCCCCGAGAAAAAGGCGAGGCCGCCGCCGGGCTGATAGAGCTCGACCCGGTACGGCAGCCCCTCCGGCGGCGGCGGCTGGTCCTTCCCCGGCGCCGGCGTGAGCAGCGTCAACTCGTGCTCGGCGGAGAGGAAATCCAGCATCTGGAGCGCCCGCATCTGGTCGCCGCGCCGCGGTGGCCAGGGGTAGCGGGAGGTGGCGAGAAGGATCTTCATGAAGAAGTGGGCGAGAGCGTATCGCCTATTCTACCTCCTGTGCCCCAGCCTCCGGGAGACTCGGGCTTGGGTCTCGACGACAGCCCACGCCTCGAAATTTGCCGCGAATAACTACTGGACTGCCGCAAATGTCTCCGAGCTGGCGGTTTGCCCCGAGTTTCCAGGCCGCATGCCCTTCGGGTCAAGCCGCATGAGCCGTTATTCAAGCTGCAAATATGCCGGATCAAGCCTCCAAATCCTCAGATCGAGAAGCTCTCAAGGCGGATCAAGCCGCAAGATCTTGTCGAATAGCAGCAAGTCCTCTCAAGTTTGCGGCATGCCTTTGAAACAGGCTGGCTTCCGCTGGGGACAGGCCCTGCGCATCCAGCGTCTCGCAGCACATTCTCTGTTAGTTGCAGCTCGCAATTGTCAATTCGCCACCCACCTCCTGGATGGGGACTCTTGCAAGCCCCGAGTTGCATCACATCGGAGAGAGGTCGCAGCAAAAACTCTAGACGAGCTTCAGCAGATGACCGAGCTTCTCACGCTTGGTCCGGAGATAGGCCCGAGTCGTCTCGGTGGGAGGCACTTCGAGGGGCAGACGCTCGACGATCTCCAGACCGTAGCCGTGGAGGCCGACGTACTTGCTGGGATTGTTGGTCATCAGCCGCATCTTGCGCACGCCGAGGTCGCGCAGGATCTGGGCGCCAATGCCATAGTCCCGCTGGTCGGGGCGGAAGCCCAGGCGCTCGTTGGCCTCGACGGTGTCGTGCCCCTGCTCCTGGAGCTCGTAGGCGCGCAGCTTGTTCATCAGGCCGATGCCGCGCCCCTCCTGGAGGAGGTAGAGGAGGACCCCCTTGCCCTCCTCGGCGATGTGGTTCAACGCCTGCTCGAGCTGCGGCCCGCAGTCGCAGCGGCAGGAGCCGAAGATGTCGCCGGTCAGGCACTGGCTGTGGACCCGCACCAGGGTCGGCTCCTCGGGGTCGACCTCCCCCATCACCAGCGCCACGTTCTCGTCGCCCGTCTCGTCCGAGCGGTAGGCGTGGATGCGGAAGTCACCGTAGACCGTGGGCAGGTTGGGCGAGGCGATCTTGCTCACCAGGGTCTCATGGCGCAGCCGGTAGCTGATGAGGTCGGAGACGGTGATCATCAGCACCCCGTGCTCCGCGGCCACCTTCGTGAGGTCGGGCACCCGGGCCATGGTGCCGTCGTCGTTCATGATCTCGCAGATCACGCCTGCCGGCTTGAGGCCGGCGAGCTTGGCGAGGTCGACCGAGGCCTCGGTCTGCCCGGCGCGCTTCAGCACGCCGCCTCGCTTCGCCCGCAGGGGGAAGACGTGGCCCGGGCGGAGCAGGTCCTCCGGCCGGGCCGCCGGATCGATGGCGGTGAGGATAGTGGCGGCGCGGTCGGCGGCGGAGATGCCGGTGGTGATCTTGCCGCGGGCCTCGATGGAGACCGTGAAGGCGGTGCCGAACGGCGAGCTGTTGGCCTCCACCATCAGGGGCAGGTCGAGCTCGCGGCAGCGCTCCTCGGTGAGGGTGAGGCAGATGAGCCCGCGGCCGTGCTTGGCCATGAAGTTGATGGCCGCCGGCGTGACCTTCTCGGCCGCGATGGCGAAGTCGCCCTCGTTCTCGCGGTCCTCGTCGTCGCAGATGATGACGATCTCGCCCCGGCGGAAGCGCTCGATCGCCTCCTCGATGGCAGCGAAGGGATTTGCCTTGGACATTGCGCTCAGACTTTCTCGCCCGGAGCAGGTCGCACCGCCCCGGAGCGCAAGGAGAGGATTGACGCGAAGCGACCTCAAGCAAGTCTACGTCGCCGCAGGGGGACGGTCAACCCGGGAAGGCCACGGCTTGAGGGGGTACTTGCAAAGCGCTTGGAGACCGCATAGACTCTCCCAGGTTCCGATGGGCTGGTGACACGAGCACCAGAACGCTCTCCTCGCCGGACGGCGGGGTAGCCAGCCTTCAGTTTCTCCCCTCTCATTCTTCCCTCTCAATAGTACAGAGTCGTTCCTCTCGCCCAGAGATCGAACTCCGACCGGACCTTCGTGGCGATCCGGTGACTGGCGCTGGCGTCGTCAGATTCCCACTTCCTCTGAATCGCCCACCCACAGTAGTCCGCCACCTGAAGACAGGCGTCCGATCCAGCGTCCCAGCAGGCAGTTCTGCAAGTGATCCGGCCGACCTGCCGGATGACGTCCTGCACGCCGCTGTAGAAGGCCAGGCGCCTCTTCTTCTTGCTCCCAACCGACGCCGACACGACGAGCAACTCCTTGGCCGGGGTTCTCGGAGCCACATACTTCATCAGGTAGTACCAGGCATACTGGTAAAAGCGCTCTTCCGTGCTGCGGATGCCGGGCAGGGCCTTTGCCTTCTCAAGGATGAGAGCGTCAACATAGAGATCATGGGATTCGATGATCTGAAATACGCGATCCCGCACCGGTCCCGGGTCGTGGCTGGCGTGAAAGGGCCCGGGATGGTCTATGCCCTCCCATGCCATTTGATGCCGGAGGTGCTGAAGCTGCGCATTGATGGTGGAGCATTCCTTGAAGGCCACTGCGGTCAAAATGAAATAGCGGCTGGCGCCTCGCCGTCGGCTGAAGTCGAAGTTGCCCGACTCGTCCGCAAAAATGTGGACCTTGCTGAACACTTGCCGCTCCTCATTGGCTTATCCTGAGACTCTTCTTAGCCCCGCCACAAATCTGCCCGATCGATCAGAGCTTACGGGGGATTGAGGCTGACACCGCGCCCAAAGTCAACTTGGGACAATATCAGCCCACGGAGCCTTCAGGCTAGGAGGTACGGGATCTGTTTTGCCGCGACTGGATTCAAGAGCAGGAGAACTTTGAAAGCCGCCAGGTGCTCATTCATCGCGGGCTCGGCGGCAGCATGGAGGTCCAGGATGACTCCACGCCATAGAAGCAGTTCGCGTAAGGCGGGACGCACCTGACCCTGTAGGTCTAGGCTGAGGTCCACAGGCTGGAGCACCCGCTCGTACCCAAGATGCACGCCAGCCCAGTCCGATTACCTGGACCTTTTCTTCTTAGGCCCAATGAACCAATCCGCCCATCCCTGGCGGCGAATCACATTACCTGCAATGTACATCAGAAAGAGACAGGACAAGTAGGATAAAAACAGCTTGGCAGTCACAGTCGAATTTGTTCGTCCAGCCCCCGCGAAACCTACCGCAAGGGCTCCCGCCAAGAATCCTGTTACACCAGAAGTTACATGACCGGCTGCCCGCTCTTGTGTTACTCCTGAAACAAAGCCCACAATCAGCCCGGCGAGACAAGATGCCGCCATAACCCAGGGATCATTCATGGCGACCCCGTGAATTCGTCCACGCATTATACGACGAATTCATCGTACGATGAATTCGTCGTACGTTCTCTTCAGGCAGGCCCCTAGAACGGGTTCCCGATGTTGAAGAACAACTGGTACCCCGACTCGCCCTTCTCGCGGTTGAGCTTCCAGCCGATGCCGGCGCGGATGGGACCGACGGGCGAGAGGTAGCGGGCGCCGAGACCGACGCCGTTCTTCACGTCTCCTGGGCGGATCGACCGCCAGTCGGCCCAGACGTTGCCGGCGTCGTAGAAGAGCGTCCCCCCGAAATCGCCGAAGACCGGGAAGCGGTATTCGAGGTTGAAGAGCAGGAGGCCGTCGCCTCCCACCGGCAGGAAACCCTTGCCGCTGGACTTGAGGATCTCGGTCTCACCCGGGATGCCCAACTCGTCGCGGCCGTAGGCCCGGTTGGTGGAGTCGCCGCCGGCGAAGAAGCGCTCGGCGATGGGCACGTCGCGGCTGGGAAAGTCCCGCAGCGGATCGGAGGCATTGGCGACCAGGGCCTTGTAGGGCTGGATGCCGCCCAGGCGAAGGCTGGCGGCCACCACGCCGGGGCGCCCGAGGTTGAAGAACTGGGCCTGCTGCACGAAGAGCTTCACGAACTCGGTGTCCGTCTTGAAGGCCGGAAAGGCGTATTGGAGCTGCACCAGCGTGCTCCAGCCGCGGGTGGTGGAGATGGGATCGTCCCGGCGGTCCCAGAAGAAGCTCGGCACCAGGCTGGTGATCTGGTAGGGCTGATCGTTGCGTTCGATGTCATTGGCGACGATTCCCGGATTCACCCGCAGCTTGACGATGCGGTAGTCGAGTCCGAGGCTCAGGCGGCGGGCGCCGTAGACGCGCACCGCCTCGCTGCGGGCGCCGTAGCGTGTGACCTCGAAAGGCAGGTTGAGCTGCGCTGCGTCCTCATAGAAGACGGTGGAGGTGAGGGAGACCGGCTGCTCGAACAGGTACGGTTGGTTGAAGACGAAGCGGAAACGCTTGTCGCGCTGGCTCAGACGCACGTCGGTGCGCAGGCTGTAGGCCCTGCCGAAGACGTTGTTGTCGGAGTAGCCGAAGAGGCCGCGCAGGCCGGACTCGGAGTCCCAGCCGAGGCCGTAGGTGACGGAGCGGGATTTCCCCTCCTCGATGCGGACGAGGACGTCCCGCTCCGAGTCGTTGAGGCCGGACGGCACGAGCCCGACCTCCACCCGGGAGAAGATCCCCAGGCGGTAGAGGTTGCGCTCGGCCAGCAGGAGCTTGGTGTCGCTGATCGGGTCGCCGTGCTTCAAATCGAGAGTGCGGCGGATGACGTCCGCCTGGGTCTGCCGGTTGCCCCGCACGATGATGCGGTCCGCCAGCCGTTGCAGCCCTTCGATGACTTCGAGGGTGACGTCGACCAGCGTGTGGTCCGGGTTCCAGTCCTGTCGGGCGGAGACCTGGGCCTGGGGGTAGCCCCTGGCGGCGTATTCTCCCCGGATGGCGTCCAGCGTTCCGTCGAGCAGGGCGGTGTGGAACGGCCCGCCCTCCCGCAGGGGCAGGCCCCGCCGCAGGGTCTTCTCGTCGAGGTGCTCGAGGCCCTGGAAGCGGAGGTTCACCACCTGCTGGCGCGGCCCCTCCTGGATGGGGATGACGAGCTTGAGGTCGGTCCCCTGCCGCTCCACCCTCGCCGGCCCCACCTTGGCGCCGGGGAATCCGGAGAGAGCATAGTAGCGCCGCAGGTTGTCGAGGTCGTCGTTCAAGTCGGCATCCACCAGCCGGCCGCTGCCCGGGCGCAGCAGGTTGCGACGGGTGATCTTCATGAGCTGCAACAGTTGTGCACTCGCGAGCTGCTCGTTGCCCGCGAAGTCGATCTCCTTGAGCGTGTACACGGGCCCGGGCTCGATGCGGAAGGTGAGCTGGAGCTCGCCTGCGGGGCGCTTCTCCTCGGTCGTGACCTTGGCGTCGTAATGCCCCTGCTGCTGGTAGTCGCTCTTGAGCCGCCCCACGGCCTGAAGCACCAGGGCCTCGTCGTAGCCCGCCTCGCCCAGGAAGGGGAGGAGCCCCTTGCGGCGGAGCGTCTTCTCGTCGGCGCCGATCACCTGGAGGGTGATCCTGGGGCCGATCTCGATGGGATAGGTGAGCTTGACGGAGTTGGCCTGAGCGTCGTACTCCTCCTTCGGAGGATCCACCTGGGCAGCGCCATAGTGCTGGCGGACAAGCCAGTCCCGGAGGCGATCGGCGTCCTCCCGGGCGTCCCGGCGGTTGTAGCCGTCGCCGGGCTTGAGCCGGAGCTGCTTGATCAGGGCCGCCGGCTCGAACGGCGCCACCGGGTGATCGAAGTCGATCGTCCGCACGATGGCGCGGGGGCCGCTGTCGACCTGGTAGGTGACCACGGCCCGGCGGCGCACCGGATTCGTGGCGACCGAGATGCGCACCTGGGATTTGAAGTAGCCGTTGGTCTCGTAGAGGTCCTTGAGGGCATAGACGCCCCGCACCACCCGCTCCTCGGAGAGCGGCTGGGCCACGCCCTGGGGCACCGCCCGCCGCAGATCGTCGCGGCTCAGGCCGAGCTGGCCCACGATGCGGACGTCCTCCACCTGCACCACGGCGCGGAAGACGATCACCGCCACCACGCCCCCTCCTGCCGGGTCGTCGCGGGTGTAGAGCTCGAGCTCCGCGGCGTCGCCGGTCGCCTGGAGGTTGCGCAGGGTGTGGCGGACGGCCAGCTCGGTGAGGGGCTTGCCGGCTTCGACCTCGATCAGGTCGTCGAGGTTGAGGGACTCGTCGAGGGGCGCGTCGCTGCGCATCTCGATGGCGGTGACGAGCGGGCCGGGGAGCTCCTCCGGCGCCGCTTCGGGCGTCGCGGTCTGGCCGCGGGCCGGACCGGCGGCGAGCAGGACCAGCGCGAGGACCGGGGCCGCACTCCGCAGGGCGAGCCCGCTCAGAACCGCCGCTCCCATTGCGCGTCGACGGTGTAGGTGCCGTTGCCCACCTGGGTCAGCACCAGGGTGACGTTCTTCCTGACCTGCCACTCCACCTGGACGATGGACTGCCGGTTGTTGGTGGGGTCGTAGGAATAGGTCACGAAGACGTCCTTCGACAGGCGCTTGCCGACCGTGACGCCGACGCCCGAGATGGGCTGACCGGCGGAGGTCAGGGGATCGATGCGGAAGCGGTCGAAGCCGAAGAGGGTGCCCACTCGCCGGGTGACGGCCGAGGCCGCCTGCCCGACGAGGAACTGTCGCGCCACGTCGGTCGGGGCCGCCTGCTGGTCGGGTGAGGGCGGGGGCGCGTACCCCGCCTCGGCCGAGGGGCGCTGCCCGGTGGCCACCAGGGAGAAGATCTCCAGGTCCGCGAGCGTGGTGTCGGAGGCGAAGTGGACGTCGGGCTTGCCCAACGTGCCGCCGACGTTGAGGGTGATATGGAAGCCCTGGATCTCCGTCTGCGCCACGAGGTCGATCACCGGATCGATCTTGCTGGTGCTTTCGAAGGAGAGCTTGCCCCGCAGCACTTCGTACTTGTTGTCGCTGAAGACCAGGGAGCCGCCCGGATTGACGTCCACGTCGCCGAAGACGACCGGCCGGGCCAGGCTCCCCCGGATGCTCAGGTCCATGTCTCCCTGGAGATTGGCGAGGTTGTTGCGGACGCGCAAGGCGTCCTGGCCGGTGACGTGGAGGGCGAGCTGGGTGGTGGACAGGAAGTCGTCCGTCTCCGCCACCTGCAGCCGCTGGCGCTGGAGGAGGGCGCGTTGCAGCAGCACGAGCGGATCGACCGTGATGTCCTCGACGTAGAGTGAGCGCTGAAGCCCGATCCCGCCCGTGAGCTGCCGGCCGCCGCCGTTGCCCTTGCCGTTGGAGACCAGGTGAAGGTCGGCGTTGCCGCGGTTGAGGAGGAAGTCGGGGAAACGGAAGGAGACGTCCTGCGCCAGGACGTCGAGGCGGTAGGCCAGCTCGCGGCCCGCTCCCGGCAGGGTGAGCGAGCCGGAGGCCTGGAGGGTGCCGCCCCCGAAGCGGGCCCGCAGCACGTCGAGCGCGACGCTGTCGCGGTTGAAGCTCAGGCTGCCGCTGACGTCCTCGAAGGCCTGCGCCAGGCTGGGCAGGATGAGCTGGGCGTTGCGGACCTCTCCCTCGCCGCTGAGCAGCGGGTTGCCGGCGGTGCCGCGCACGGAGCCCAGAACGTCGAGGGCCCCCTGCACCTTGGCGCCGGGGAGGAACAGCTCCGCCCAGGTGGCGGCGATGGTGCTCTGGAAGTGCAGGTCGAGAGGGACGTCGCGCCGCAGGCCGAGGCCGCCGGAGAGGACCAGCTCGTTATCCGTGCCCGGCTCGCCGAGGTAGAACGAGCGCAGGGTCACCCGCTCCGGGGTCACCTCCGCCACCACCGGCTCGCGGCTGGCGATGGTGTGGCCCTGGTACTGGAGGCGCAGGTCCGAGAGGCGGACCGCCGCCCGGTAGACCTTGGGGCCGAAGCTCGCGCTCAAGCCCACCGTCCCTACCAGCGAGCCGTTGAAGTCGGGCAGCGGGCGCGGCGAGAAGGCGCGGGCGAGGGTGCCCAGGTGGTCCGAGTGAACGTCGATCGCCAGGTCCGCCCCCTGGCGGTCGAGGCGGCCGCCCCCCTGGAAGGAGGCCATGCCGAGGAGCGATCCCTGCACGTCCGCGCGCTGGCCATTCCAGGTGGCCACCACCTGGGTATCCCCCTGCTGGGTGTTCCCCTGCACCGTACGGCCGTCGAGGGCCAGCTCGCGGCCGCGGATGGAGACCATGGCCCGCGGCTGATCGAGGGTACCGGAGGCCGCCGCGTCCACCGACACCAGCCCGGTCAACGCACCCCCGAGGGAGTCGCGGAACGGGGGCGCCGACAGCGACAGGCCGGGAGCGGTGAGCGTCGCCTCGAAGGCCTTGGTGGCCTGATCGTAGCTGCCGCGGACGACGGCGAGGCCGGCGGGCATCTCCACCTGCATCTCTTGCACGGCGATATGTCCCGCTGTGAAGCTGGCCACGGCTCGTGCCTTGCCGAGGGCGATGCCTTGGACCATCAGGTTCTGGGCTTGGGCGTCGATGCGGCCGTCGAGCCGGTCGGTGGGGCCGGAGAGGTCGACGCGGCCGGAGAGCTGGCCCTGAAAGAGCTGGGTCAGCTCCGGAGTCAGGAAATAGCCGAGGCCGGCGGCCGGCCACTGCACGGCGTCGACGGCGAGCGCCAGCGGCTCGACGGCCGCGGTCCTCCCCGGCGGCGCGAGCGGCACGCGGCCGGTGACCATCACGGCGCCGCCCTCACGGGTGAGCTCCAGGCGCAGGTCGTCCACCGCCCGGGGGTTGAGAGTGAGGGAGCCGTGGACGGAGTCGGCGCGGGTCACCGGCGCCACTGTGTCGTGGAGGTCGAGCGCCAGGCGGAGGTTGTAGTCGCTGTGGGCGAAGGTGTAGGTCCCCGCGGCCGTGCCATGGCCCTGGGTGGGGAGCCAGAAAGGAGGCGGCTCGCCGGGGACCGGGTGGCCGGCGAGGAGCGGGTGGAGCGGGCTCACGTCCCGGCTCACCAACTGGAAGTCGAGCTGGCCGGAGGCGTGCGGGATGTCGTAGTTGAAGCCGCTCAAGGTGATGTCCTGCCCCGGCGAGGTGAGGTGGAGGTCGCGACCCGAGACCACGCCGCGGTCGAGGGCGATGGGCAGGTCCCCTTCGATGGGCAGGCCGCCGCCGGTCTCCCCGCGGACGTGGACGTCGGCGCGCCCGGTGCCGGCGGTGACCGCCTGGTGGCCGAATTGATACTTGAGCGTGCCGCCGGCGCGCCCCACGAGGCCGCCGACGATGGGCAGGTCCTGGCCCGGGAACTGATCGGCGATCAGCTTCTGGATCTCCAGGCCCGAGTAGTCGAGGTCCAGGGCGACCGGGATCCCCTCGCGCGTCTCCTTCCCATACTCGACGCCGACCAGCCCGGAGACCGCGCCGCCGGCGTAGCGCGCGCGGTCGATCCTGGCGTCGATCCGGTTCAGACCGCCGGTGAAGGTGACCGCCGCGTCCTGGAAGACGCGGGCATAGGTGGCGAGCCGGGGCGAGCTGACGGTCCCCGCGTAGGACCAGGCGTCGCTGCGGTCACCGCGCCAGTCGAAGCGGCCGCGCAGGGCGAAGGGTCCGGCGATGGGCTCGGTCATGTAGCCCAGGCGGTTGACGAGCTGGGTGGCGCCCTCGCCCGTGTAGTGCAGCTCGATGCGGCGGTTCTCCTCGCGATAGTCGACGAAGCCGTCGGCGCGCAGGACGACGTCCGGGCCGGCGATGCGGGCGGTCCTGATCGCGATCCGCCCCTGCTCCGGCAGGATGCTGCCGCGGGCCGACACCGTGAACCGGTAGGGGCGGGCGTGGGGCAGGGTCGTCAGGACCTCCTGGGCGGTGACCAGGGCGTCGAGGCGGTTCCCCCCCTCGCCGCCCCGGTCGCCCCTGCCCGTCAGCCGTCCCCAGACGGCCCGCGCGTCGAGCGACAGGGCCGAGTGGCGCTCGTTGAGCCGGAAGACCCCGTCCTGCACCAGGATGTGGCCGATGCGCACGTCGAGCTGCCGCTTGCCGCCTCCCCCCTGGCCGAAGTTGAACGCCGGCAGGTTGGTGCTGCCGTCGGGGTTGACCTGGAGGTAGACCTCCGGCCGCACGGCTTCGATCTGCTCGAGGTCAAAGACCCGGCCCTGCAGGTCGCGGACGGCGAGCTGGACGCGGGCGAAGGGGACGCGGAGCACCGGTGGATCGCCGGGCAGCGGGCCGGGAACCACCACGTTCGAGACCTCCAGGGCCGGGGGGAAGAAGGTGTAGTCGACGCTGCCGATCCGGATGTTCCGCCCCCCGAGGAACTTCGAGGTCAGGGTCACCATGCGGGCCAGGGCCTGCTGATGGGCGAAGCGGCTCTGGAGCAGGAGCAGCCCGGCCGCCAGCACGGCGACGAGGAGCAGCAGCCCCCAGACGAAGGGGCGCACCACCCAGCGCCGCACCCGTCCCGGACGGCGCCGGGGAGCGGGCGGCGGCGGGCTCTGAGGCTCGCTCGGTCCGCTCGGCTCACTCGGCTGGCTCAAGATGGATCTCCTCCGCTCTCGCCGCCGGAGGGCGCCTCCGTCTCACCCGCCAGGCCGCCCCAGCGCAGCTTCGCCCGCAGGCTCTCGTAGAACCGCCGGCCGCTGACCTTGGCCAGCCGCACGGTGGCGCGGCTGCGGGTGATGCTCACCGTGTCGCCGAAGCTCATGGCGGCGCCCTCCTGACCGTCGAGGGTGAGGTAGACCTCCTCGCGCCGGGTTTCCAGGGTGACCTCGATGGGCGCGTCGTCGGGCACCACGATGGGGCGCATGGAGAGCGCGTGCGGGCAGATGGGGGTGAGCACGGCCACCGGCAGCAGCGGGTTGACGATGGGGCCGCCGGCCGAGAGGTTGTAGGCGGTCGAGCCGGTGGGGGTGGAGATGATGAGGCCGTCGGAGCGGAAACGGGCGATGAGGTGGCCGTCCACCTGGAGGGTCAGCTCGATGATGCGGGCGAGGGCGCTCTTGGTGATCACGGCGTCGTTGAGCACCCGGAACCGGGAGGGCGCGCCGCTCTGGCGCCGCAGCTCGACGTCGAAGAGCGAGCGCTCCTCGGTGCTGAACCGCCCCTCCAGCACCTCGACCAGGGCCGGGTAGAGCTCGCCGCGGTTGATCTCGGTGAGGAAGCCCAGGTTGCCGAGGTTGACCCCGAGGATGGGCACGCCCGGGGCGAGCGTCCGCGCCGCGGCCAGCAGCGTGCCGTCGCCCCCCAGCACCACCACCAGGTCCCAGGGCTCGGAGGGGAGGAACGGGGTTTCACCCTGAATGCCGCGGGCCCGCAGGGTGGCCTCGTCGAGGGCCGCGGTGAGGCCGCGCCGGCGCAGCCACTCGGCCAGCTCGTGGGCGGTGTGGACGGCGTCGCGGCTCGCCACCTTGGCGACGATGCCGATGCGCTGGAAGGGGCTGCGGTGGTTATTCCGCCTGCGGCTCATGCGGCCCTCCGCCGGCCCGCCGGAAAACGGCGAAGGCCTCCCGGTTGCCCCCGGTGCCGGCCACCGGCGAGTCGAAGACGCCCAGCGGCTCGAGCCCCCCGTCGCTGATACCGGCGATACCGGCGGCGCACTCCTGGATCACCCGCCGGCGCACCGCTTCGTCGCGCAGGATCCCCCCCTTGCCCACGGCGCCGCGCCCGGCCTCGAACTGCGGCTTGATCATCGGCAGCAGCAGCCCGCCCGGCGCCAGGTGGGGTAAAAGCGCCGGCACCACCTTGAGCAGCGAGATGAAGGAGACGTCCACCGTGATCAGGCCGCAGGGCTCGGGCAGGGCGCCGGCGGTGAGGAGGCGGGCGTTGACGCGGTCCATCACCACCACCCGGGAGTCGTGGCGCAGGCGCTGGTCGAGCTGGCCGTAGCCCACGTCGACGGCGTAGACCCGGGCGGCCCCCCGCTGCAGGAGACAGTCGGTGAAGCCGCCGGTCGAGGCGCCCACGTCGAGGCAGATGAGGCCGGCCGGGTCGACCGCGAAGTGGTCGAGGGCCGCGGCCAGCTTGCGCCCGGCCCGGGAGACGAAGGGCTCCCGGGCCGCGACCTCGATCCGCGCCGCCTCGCGCACGGCGGTGCCCGGCTTGTCCACCCGCCGCCCCTCCACCGCGACGCCGCCGGCCATCACGGCGCGCCGCGCCGCCTCCCGGCTGGCGAACAGGCCGCGCTGGACCAGCAGTTGATCGAGGCGCAAGGAGGCCGTCTCCCGTCCCTTTTTTCGGTCGTCGATCGGCGTCAAAACAGCATCGTTTCCCGGGGCGATCCCACCGTCTCCGGCGGGCGTGCAACCGTTGTGCCCGCGCCGCCCTCTATATATCACCCGTTCGCGGCCGTTCCTCGTCTCCGCGACCCCCGCGATCCTGCTCCGCCGCCTCGAGGCAGAAGGGGATCGCCAGCGCAAAGAGCGCCGTCCGCTGCACCTCGGCGTCCCCCCAGTTGTTTTCGAACAGCCCCGCCACGTTGAAGGCGAGGAGGGCGAGGAGGGCGCCGGCGTAGAGGTCGGCCCGCCCTCCGCGGTTGTCGCCCTCGCCGCGGAAGCGGCGCCAGGCCAGGGACATCGCCGCCAGGTTGAGCCCGAGATAGGCGAAGAGGGCCGGCAGCCCCCGCTCCGCCGCGAGTTGCAGTAGGCTGTTGTGCAGATGCGGCACGTCGTAGCGCGGCGCCGCGGGCGGCCGGTAGAGGGCGTAGCGGTGGCGCACCACGTCCGGGCCGATGCCGAACACGGGCCGCTCGCGGACCATGGTCATGCCCGCCTCCAGCATGCAGAGGCGGTCGTAGTTGGAGACGTCGCGCAGGTTGAAGATGGACGTCACCCGGTGCAGCAGCGGCACCGGCGCCAGGATGACGAACACCAGCGCCGCCGGCACGAAGGCCAGCAGCAGCCGCGGCGCGCGCAGCAGCACCAGCGCCACCAGCGCCACCGCGAGCCCCACCCAGGCATTGCGGGAGTAGCTGCCGAGCAGGGCGGCGTTGATGGCCAGCAGAGCCCCCCACCGCCAGAGGCTCCGCCAGCCGCGGGCGTACACCATCGAGGCGATGAGCAGCAGGTCGCAGATCAGCAGGAATCCCGAGAACGTCATGTAGTGGGAGAACGGGCCGCGGATCCGGCGGTCGATGTCACCAAAACCAAACAGGTACTGCGACAAACCCTGACACGCCAGCAGGGCGGCCACCGCCACCAGGGCGTCCATCACCCGCCGCACTTGGCGCTCGCGGCGCAGCAGGAGCGGCGCGATGAAGAGCGACGAGAGGGTGAACACCTCGGTGGCGCCGCGGGCGCTGGTCTCGAGCTCGTAGGAAGCGAGGATGGCGCCGGCGTAGAGGAGCACGTAGAGGCCCAGGAACACCCAGAGCGCCGTCAGCTTCCCCCAGGGCACGGGGCGGCGGCAGGTCCAGGGGAGGGAGAGCAGCGTCAGGCCCAGCACGAAGTTGGAGAGGGCCAGGCCGAAGATCGACACGACGCTCGCGGCGTAGAGCCAGAATCCGGCCCGCTCGCGGCGGCGCGCGGAGACCTCGGAGGAGCTTGCCACAGCCGGGTGGGCCGGGCGTCAGCGCCCGACGGCAGAGGCGGGGAGCGCCTCCTCGATGAGCATGATCGGGATGTCCGAAACGATGGGATAGACCAGGCCCGAGGCGGCGCAGTAGAGGCCCTGCTCCACCACCGGCTCCTCGTCCCGGAAATGCTCCCGGTATTTCTCCACCAGGGCGCCACGGACCTCCCGTGGCAGCTCGATCAGCTCCAGCTCGCCCTTCGACTTCGGGCAGATGAGGATCTCCAGCAGCTCGGGGTCGACGGCCATGAACGCGGAGGATAGCACGCTCACCGCCGGACGCCGAAGGTCAGCACCAGGGATTCACTCCCGGGGTTGTGCCGGTAGATGCCGGCGTTGGAGAGGTGGTAGTAGAGGAGCCCGAGCCGGCAACGCTCGCCGAGCCGCCGCGTCACCTCCAGCCCGGAGCGGAACTCCACCTGTCCCCCCAGGTTGAAGCCGCCGTTGCGGTCGTACAGGCCGTACCCGAACTGCGGTGTGACCTGCCAGTGCGGGCCGGCGGGGACCTCGAAGCGGAAGCTGCCGTAGACGTAGAACGAGCTGTCCGAATTCACCATGGCGCCGAAGGCCGGGACGAAGCTCACCTGCCGGGGGAGCCAGTGGAAGCGGTGAGGAGCGAGGCGCAACTCCAGCCCCCCCTCGTTGACGTGATTGTTGTCCGAGACCCGGAAGCGGCCGGCGCTGGCGGCAACCTCGTCCACGGCCCGGGCGGGCGGGGCGCAGAAGAGAAGGACTGCAAGGACGACAGGGACAGCAAGGACACCAGAGAGAGGGGACGCGGATGGGGAGGTTTTCACGCTCGCCGGTATAGCACTGGTGGCGCCCCGGGCTCAACTGCCGAGCTTAACTTAAGATAGGCGGGTGCCCCCTCCCGAGATCTCCGTCGTCATCCCGGTGTTCAACGAGGAGGAGAGCCTGCCCATCCTCGCGGCCGAGCTCCAGGGCGTCCTGCGCTCACTCGGCCGTCCCTGCGAGGTGATCTTCGTCGACGACGGCAGCACCGACCGCAGCCTTGAGGTCCTGGTCGGCCTCGCCCAGGCGGACCCGGCGGTGCGGATCGTCCGCCAGCGGCGCAACGCGGGCCAGTCGGCGGCCCTGGCCGCGGGCTTCCACTTCGCCCACGGCCAGATCGTCGTCACCCTCGACGCCGATCTGCAGAACGATCCGGCGGACGTCCCCCGGCTCCTCGCTCGCTTGGAGGACGGCTGGGACGTGGTCTGCGGCGTGCGCACTCGCCGCCAGGACCCTTGGCTGCGGAAGGTCTCCTCCCGTATCGCCAACGGCGTGCGCAACCGGCTGACCTACGAGTCGATCGCCGACGTCGGCTGCACCCTCAGGGCCTGCCGCGCCGAGCTCCTGCGGCGCATCCCGGCGTTCACGGGCATGCATCGCTTCCTGCCCACCCTGCTCAAAATGGCGGGGGCGCGAGTCACCGAGGTACCCGTCCATCACCGGCCACGGCTGCACGGCCAACCCAAGTACAACATCCGCAATCGCATCTGGCAGGCACTGGCGGACCTGTTCGCCGTGCGCTGGATGCAGAAGCGCTGGATCGACCTACGCAACTTCGAGGAGATCGACGCTTGCAACTCAACGCCCACCTCGTCTGGATCGCCATCGGTTTCCTCGGCCAGGCCCTCTTCTTCGGCCGCTTCTTCGTCCAGTGGATCGCCTCCGAGCGCCGCCGGCAGAGCGTCGTCCCGCGGTCGTTCTGGTACCTGAGTCTGGCCGGCGGCAGCGTGCTGCTGGTCTACGCCATCCACCAGCGAGACCCGGTCTTCATCGTGGGCCAGGCCACGGGCTTCTTCATCTACACCCGCAACCTCTGGTTCCTTCGCCGCGCTGGCGCCGGGGACGCGGACGCCGCCCGCTGATTGCCAGTGTATTATTGCCGTGGTACACTGACTTTCGGCAGAGCCCTGTCGCCAACCTAGCGAAGCGAAAGGAAAAGCACGATGAAGATTCGAGCCCGCTCCCACCTCCTCGCCGGCGCCGCGCTGCTGGCGCTGGCGCTCCCTCTCGCCGCGGCCGATGCCCCGCCGCCCCCTGACCCGCTGCGGCAGACGATCCAGGACATCCGCAGCGTCGGCACGGCCATGTACGCCTGGTACAAGGACGAGATGGCGCCGAAGCGGCACGAGGAGGCCCACAAGAAAGCCGAAGAGGCGGCGAATACGAGGTCCGTGGACATCAGCGCCGTCCCCGCGATCTCGCGCGAGGAGCTCGCCAAGGTCCTCGTCCCCAGGTACATCGCGGAGATCCCGGAGAAGGACGGCTGGGGTCACCCGTACGACTTCCACCTCGATACCAGGAACCCCGACGCCTTCCCCGTCATGGGCCTGCGCAGCGCCGGCCGCGACGGCAAGTTCTCCGGCGACGTCTACGAGGTGGGGGCTTTCTCCCCCGACGACGTCGACCAGGACATCTCCTGGCTCGACGGCTACTTCGTCCGCTGGCCGCAGAAGAAGTAGGTCCTCATGAGGTGAGGGCTATCCCTGGGCGTCGGGCACCAGCAGTCGCTCGATGCCCCGGGCCTTTCCCGTCGCCTCGTCGATGTCGACGAGGACGGCGGCGAGGCGCACGTCCCGCTTGGCGACCTCGAAGGAGGCGGGGGTCTGGAGGAGGAAGCGCTTCAGAACCTTGTCCACCCGCATGCCGATGACCGACTCGTAAGGGCCGGTCATGCCCACGTCGGTCAACAGGGCCGTCCCGCCCGGCAGCACCCGTTCGTCGGCCGTGGGGACGTGGGTATGGGTGCCCACCACGGCGCTCACCCGGCCGTCGAGGTAGAAGGCCAGGGCCTGCTTCTCGCTCGTGGCCTCGGCGTGGAAGTCGACGAAGATCGTCCTGACCTTGGGATCGAGCTGCGCGAGCAGCCGGTCGGCGATGAGGAAGGGGGAGTCGAGGTTGTGCATGAACACCAGCCCCTCGAGGTTGATCACCGCCACCGGCACGCCGGCCGCCGTCTCGCCCACGTGCAGCCCCGTGCCCGGGTTCCCTTGCGGGTAGTTGTGCGGGCGCAGCAGCCGGCGCTCGTGGTCGAGGATCGCGATCCCCTCCTTCTTGTCCCAGACGTGGTTGCCGGTGGTGTAGACGTCGATGGGCAGACCGGCGATCTCGGCCAGCACGTCCGGCGTCACGCCGAAGCCGCCGGCCGAGTTCTCCACGTTGACCACCACGTAGTCGGCCCGGTGGTGGTCCACCAGGCGCGGCAGGAGGTTCTGGAGCGCCCGGCGGCCGGGCTTGCCGATGACGTCGCCGACGAAGAGGAGCTTCATCCGACCCTCATCGGGCGTATTCCACCGACCGGGTCTCGCGGATCACCGTCACCTTGATCTGCCCGGGGTAGGTCAGCTCCTGCTCGATGCGGCGGGCGATGTCCTTGGAGAGCCAGAGGGCCTGCTCGTCGCCGATCTTGCCGCTGTCGACGATGATGCGCACCTCGCGTCCGGCCTGGATGGCGAAGGTCTTCTGCACCCCCTTGAAGCTGGAGGCGATCTCCTCCAGCTTCTCCAGCCGCTTGACGTAGGTCTCCAGCACCTCGCGCCGGGCGCCGGGGCGGGCGGCGGAGAGGGCGTCGGCGGCGGTGACCAGCACCGCCTCCACGGTCTGTGGATCGTAGTCGCCGTGGTGGCAGGCCATGGCGTGGACCACCTCCTCGGTCTCGCCGAACTTGCGCAGCAGGTCGATGCCGATCTGCAGGTGGGTGCCGTCCATCTCGCGGTCGATGGCCTTGCCGATGTCGTGCACCAGGCCGCCGCGGCGGGCGATGGCGACGTTGGCCCGCAGCTCGGCGGCCATGGTGCCGGCCAGGAAGGCGACCTCCTTGCTGTGCTGGAGGACGTTCTGGCCGTAGGAGGTGCGGTAGCGCAGCCGGCCGAGGAGCTTCACCAGCTCGGGGTGCATGCCGGGGATGCCCAGCTCCAAGAGCGCCGCCTCCCCCTCCTGGAGGATCTTCTGCTCGAACTCAGCCTTCACCTTCTCGACGATCTCCTCGATGCGGGCCGGGTGGATGCGGCCGTCGACGATCAGCCGCTCCAGGGCGACGCGGGCCACCTCGCGGCGGAACGGGTCGAAGCCGGAGAGGATCACCGCCTCCGGCGTGTCGTCGACGATGAGGTCGACGCCCGTCGCCATCTCCAGGGCGCGGATGTTGCGCCCCTCGCGGCCGATGATGCGCCCCTTCATCTCGTCGTTGGGGAGCATGACGACGGAGACCGTGGTCTCCGAGACGTAGTCCGAGGCCGAGCGCTGGATGGCCATGCCGATGATGCGCTGGGCCTGCCGGCCGGCCTGCTCGCGGGCCTCGTCCTCGATGCGCTTGACGATGTGGGCGGCCTCGATCCGTGCGTCGTCCTCCATCATCCGCACCAGCTCCTCGCGGGCCTGCTGGGCGGTGAGGCCGGCGATCTGCTCCAGCTTCACCCGCTCTTCATCGAACATCCGCTCCAGCTCGGCCTCCCGCTTCTCCGCGCTCTTCTCGCGGGTGGTGAGCGAGCGGTCGAGCTGGGTGAGCTCCTTGTCGCGCCGGGCGAGCTCCTCGCCCTTCTTGTCGAGGCTGTCCTGCTTCTGGGTGAGGCGGCGCTCCTGGGCCTCGAGCTCCGACCGGTTCTTGCGCGAGACCTTCTCGAATTCGCTGCGGGCCTGGAGGAGCTTCTCGCGCGCGGCCACCTCGGCCTCGCGCATCTGGGCCTCGCCCCGGCGCTGGGCGTCCTCGACGACCTTGGCGGCGTCGACGCGCGCCTGCTCCAGGATGCGCCGCCCCTCCTGGCGGATGGAGCGCCATCCGAAGACCAGGACGAGGACCGCGACCGCGGCGAAAAAGATCGACGCGGCCAGGATGATGATTTCGGTATTCACCGGTTACCCCTTGCTTCTACTGGCAAGGGGGCCGGGTGGGATCAGGAAGGACCTCTCGAAGCGAGAAGTAAATGGCATCCCCCGCGCAGCCGTGAGAGCCGTGCGTTTAGAACCTGACGCGCCAGGTGGGTGTCCGCTCCGTGAGCCTTTAGCGTCCTCGTACGAGCGAGGCTGGCACGGGCCACACGGGTGAAAGACTCCCTTGGTATGAATGTTGGTCCTACAACCGTAGTACCCACGAACCACGCAGGGGATGCTAACCCTTGTTCCATAATATCTTGAGCTGACGCCGTCACCGCAAACCCTCTCAACCGTCGAGGGCCTGCGTTAATTCCTCCGTGAGCGCCGCCACCTTCTCCCTGATCTCGACCCGTTCCCCTTCTTGCCGACTCTGAACCTGGAACAGTTCGTCTGCCAGATTGAGTGCCACCAGGATCGCAATGCGGGCCGTGTCTCCCGTCTTCACGTGCAATGCCACCTCTCGCATCTTGCGGTCTACGAGGTCGGCCAGACTCTGGAGGTACCCATTCTCGTCGTCTCCCCGGACGTGGTACACCGCGCCAAAAATCTCAACCGGTGTGGTGGTTGAAGGCATGGTCTCCCCGTCCAGTGTCGGTATGCCCACCCGGCCAGCAAGTTACGTGATGCCAGCGGTTTGGCGAGGCACACTATAGCACAGTCGTCTACAATCCCCCGATCGTGCCCGTCTACCCCGCTCTCCGCCGCCTGCTCTTCGGGCTCGAGCCTGAGGCCGCCCACGGCGCCGGGATGGCGGTTTTGCGGACGGTTCAGGCGGTTCCCGGGCTGGCCGCAGCCCTCGCCCGGCGCAACCTGGTGGACGCCGCACCCCTGCGCCAGATGCTCTTCGGCCGCGAGTTTCCCAACCCCGTAGGCCTCGCCGCCGGCTTCGACAAGGACGCCCGGGTCGTGCCGGCGATGCCTGCCCTCGGCTTCGGCTTCATCGAGGTCGGGACGGTCACCCCCCTGCCGCAGCCGGGGAATCCGAAACCGCGGCTGTTCCGTCACTCCGCCGAGCGCAGCCTGCAGAACGCCCTGGGTTTCAACAACGGCGGCCTGGAGGCGATGCGGCGGCGCCTCACGCGGGTCTACCCGGCCGTCCTCCCCCTGGGCGTCAACCTTGGCAAGAACAAGGCGACGCCCCCCGAGCGGGCCCTCCAGGATTACGAGACCTTGATCCGCGGGCTCCACGACCTCTGCGACTACCTGGTGGTCAACCTCTCCTCGCCCAACACGCCGGGGCTGCGCGACCTCCAGAGCGAGTCCTTCGTCCGCGACCTTCTGGGGCTGGCGGCGGGGATCACGAAGACGCCCGTGCTGGTGAAGATCGCCCCCGACCTCGCGCCGGGACAGGCCGCGGCGCTCGCCGAGACGGCCGTGGCCGCAGGCGCCTCTGGCATCATCGCCACCAACACGACGACCGACTACTCCCTGGTGCCGGGGGCCAGGGGCTTCGGCGGGATCTCGGGACGGGCGCTCAGGGAGAAGAGCTTCCAGGTCTTCGAGGAGGTGGCCAAGGCGCTCTTCGGCCGGGCCGTCCTGATCAGCGTTGGCGGCATCGATTCCGGCGCCGAGGCCTACCGGCGGCTCCGGGCCGGCGCTTCGCTGGTCCAGATCTACACCGCCCTCATCTACGAAGGCCCCTCCCTCCCCCGCCGGATCAACGAGGAGTTGCTGGCGCTGATGAAGCGGGATGGAGCGAGGGGGATTACGGACGTGATCGGGGCGGACCGGGAGGGTGTCAAGACCCCGCCAGCCCCGCCAGCCCCGCGGTGAGCCCCTCCACCCGCCGCCGGACCTCCTCGCGCTCGATCTCCCAGGCCCTGGCCGCCGCGGCGGCTTCGGCGCGCTCGGTCTCGGCGGCGGCGAGCTGTCGCTCCAGCTCCCGCAGCCGGGCCTGGAGCGCATCGATCTCCTCACCGCCCTCCCGCTCCTCCCAGGGCGCGGGCCCGGCAGCCGGCGTGGCGACGGCGGCGAGGCGGGTCTCGAGATCCTCGATCGTGTCGCGGAGGGTGCGGTTCTCCTCCCGCAGCTCCCCGAGGCGCTCGACGGCGTCGTGCACCCGGGATTCCAGACCGTCCAGCCATTCGATCTGCACGGCTACCCCTTCCAGCCGAAGCGGCGCTCGAGCTCCTGGTTGAGGGCGCCCTGCCGGGCGTTGACCTCCTCCTGGGTGAGCGAGCGCTCGCGGGCGTTGTAGTGGAACGAGAGGGTGGTGTTCACCGCACCCTCGGGCACGCCGGGACCGCGGTACCGGTCCTTCAGCTTCCAGGCGACGAGGTCGGGCGGCGCCAACTCGCGGATGGCCCGCTCGATCTCCGCCCACGGCGTGTCCAGCGCGTGGGTGAACGTGAAGTCGGCCGAGATTCCCGGGAAGCGGGACGGCAGCTCCACTTTCAGGCTCACGTCACCGCCCGCCAGCGCGGCCGTGGCCAGCTCCGCCGCGTAGAGAGGATAGCCCTCCTGCTCGGCGACGCGGCCGAACCACCCCACCACCTCGCCCCCCTGCACCCGCAGTAATTCGGCGGAGTTGCCGGCCAGGACTCCGGGAAGGTCCGCCGGGCGGGCCTCCAGCCGGATACCGAAGGCGTCGGCCAGAGCGTCGACCGTCCCCTTGAGGTCGAACAGGTCGAGCTCCACCTCCCGCTCCCAGGGATTCCCCAGCCGCCCGCCGCAGACCAGTCCCACGTGCTCCGGCTGGTCGGGGATGCCCCCCTGCGCCCGCTCATAGAAGACGTTGGCGATCTCGAACGTGCGCACCGCCGGCAGACCGCGGCGCTGATTGAAGCGGGCGGTCTCCACCAGGTTCGGCACCAGCGACCGGCGCAGCACGGAGAGCTGCTCGGAGATCGGATTGGCGAGGCGGATCGGCTGCGCCGCCGGCCGCAGGCTGGGGAAGGCGGCGTCGCGGGCCGGATCGAGGAAGGCGAAGTGGATCGCCTCGGCGTAGCCGGACGCCGCGAGCTGCCGCCGCACCCGGTCGCGGCGGATCAGGTTCTCCGCCCGCGGCGCGTCGGCCCCCGGAATTCCGGGCAAAGCCGCCGGGATACGGTCGAGGCCGAACACCCGCAGCACCTCTTCATAGAGGTCCTGCGGATAGGTTTCGTGCGGCGGCTCGGGGCGCGGCTGGAAGTCGAAGTACCGCCAGGAGGGGACGGTGATCCCCCACACGTTTTCGCCGGGGCCGCCTGAGCGGTCGACGCCGAAGCCGAGGCCGGTCAGCCAGCGCTCGGCGTCCGCGGGATCGACGTGGACGCCGGCGAAGGCATCGAGCTTGGCCAGGTTCAGCCGGCCGTGGCGGGTCCAGGTCTTCGTCGTATCGCGGACGTCGAGGACGCCCGCGGGCACGATGCCGCCGGCGACCTCGGCGATCAGCGCCGCGGCGCGGCTCACCGCCTCGCCACAGATCTCCGGATCGGCGCCGCGCTCGAAGCGGTGGCTGGCGTCGGTGTGCATGCCCAGCCGTTTGGCAGTGGTGCGCACGGCTTTGCGATCGAAGTGCGCGCCTTCGATGAGGACGTCGCGAGTCTCGGCCGTGACCTCGCTCGCGAGGCCCCCCATGACGCCGGCCAGGCCCACGGGGCGCTCGGCGTCGGCGATGACGAGGATCTCGGGGTCGAGCTCCCGCTCCACGCCGTCCAGGGTGACCAGCGTTTCGCCCGCCCGCGCCCGGCGCACGACGATTGTCCCGCCTGGGCCGCCGGCCAGCTTGGCGAAATCGTAGGCGTGGAGCGGCTGGCCCAGCTCCCAGAGGATGAAGTTGGTGACGTCGACGACGTTGTTGATGGGCCGCAGGCCAATCGACTCCAGCCGCCGGCGCAGCCACTCGGGACTGGGGCCGATCCTCACCCCGCGCACCAGGCGGGCCGTGAACCGGGGGCAGCCTTCCAGGTCGTCGAGCGTCACCCGCGCGGCTTCCGCCGTCCGCTCAAGGTCCTCCGCCGGCGCGGCCGGCGGCCGGCGCAGAGGCACGTCGAAGAGCACCGCGATCTCCCGCGCCAGGCCGAAGTGGTTCATGCAGTCCGGCCGGTTGGTGGTGACGTCGACGTCCAGCACGGTGTCATCGCCATGGGTCGAAACCCCCTCGACGGCGAGGCCGGCGGCGGTCAGGCGCCGGGCCAGCTCCTGGGGATCGGCCGGGAGGTCGACGTACTGGGCGAGCCACTGGCAGGAGAATTCCATCAGCCTCGCACCTGCCGCAGCAGTCGCTCGTCGTTGTCGAAGAGCAGACGGATGTTGGGAATGCCGTAGCGGTTCATCGCCACCCGGTCGACGCCCATGCCGAAGGCGAAACCGGAGTAGACGTCGGGATCGATGCCGCAGCCGGCGAGCACCCGCGGATCCACCATGCCGCAGCCGAGGATCTCCATCCAGCCGGTGCCGGAGCAGACCTCGCACCCCTGGCCCCTACAATTCTGGCAGGTGACGTCCACCTCGGCCGACGGCTCGGTGAAGGGGAAGAAGCTGGGCCGCATGCGGATGTCCGTCTCCGGCGAGAAGAGGCGGCGCATGAAGGCGAGGATCGTCCCCTTGAGGTGGCCGACGGTGATCCCCTCCGCGACCGCCAGCCCCTCCACCTGGTGGAACATGGGCGAGTGACGCAGGTCGTTATCGTTGCGGAACACCCGGCCGGGGCAGATGACCCGGATCGGTGGCCGGCGCGCCAGCATGGTGCGGATCTGCACCGGCGAGGTGTGGGTGCGCAGCAGCAGGCCGTCCTCCAGGAAGAAGGTGTCCTGCGTGTCGCGCGCCGGGTGGTCCGCGGGGAAGTTGAGCGCCTCGAAGTTGTGGTAGTCGTCCTCGACCTCGGGCCCTTCGGCGACGCTGTAGCCCATTTCGGCGAAGATCTGCTCCATCTCCGCGATGACCAGCGTCACGGGGTGGAGGCTGCCGAGAGCCGGCCGCCGGCCGGGGAGGGTGACGTCCACGGCGGCGGCGCGCCGGGCCGCCTCCCGCTCGCGGGCGGCGAGCGCCGCGTCAATTGCAGACAGCCGGCGCTCGACGTGCTCCTTGAAGCGGTTGACGTCCTCGCCATAGGCGCGGCGCTGCTCCGGCTCGATCCTCTTGATCTCCTCGAGCAGGCCGCGCACCACGCCCTGCTTCTTGCCCGCCCAATGAATCCGCAGAAGCTCCCATTGGGCTCGGGTCTGTCCCCTCTCGGCGGCATCGCCCTCGAAGCCCTCGATCCAATTCCCGAGCCGAGCCGACGCAATTCCCTCCCCGGCGCTCACCCTAGGCCTCCGCGGACGCGGGCGCGCCCTGGCCGCCCTGGCCTTCGAGCGCCTTCTTCGCCAGCTCGGCAATGCCCGCGAAGCCCTGCGGATCGGCGACCGCGAGGTCGGCCAGCACCTTGCGGTCGAGCTCGGAGCCGGCGGCCTTGAGGCCGGCGATCAGGCGGCTGTAGGAGAGGCCGCTGAGGCGGGCGGCGGCGTTGATGCGCACGATCCACAGGCTGCGCAGGTGCCGCTTCTTCTGCCGCCGGTCGCGGTAGGCGTAGCCCAGGGCCTTGTCCACCGCCAGCTTGGCCATGCGGTGGGCCTTCGACTTGGTGCCGTAGAAGCCACTGGCGCGATCGAGAATCTTCTTGCGCTTCAGCAGGCGCTTGTTTCCACGCTTGACACGTGCCATGTACCGAACCTCGTTTCTGCTCCACACCTCAAGGAAGGGGGAGCGGTCAGGGCCCGCACGGCGATTCTCTCCGGATTGGAGCGCCGGGGGCCGCGGCTCCGGGGGCAGGTCCGTCCCGCCGGCAGCCGGAATTTTGATTTGGGACGGCCGCGGGCCGCCCTACTGGTGCAGCATCCCGCTGAGAGTGGCTGCGAACGCGGGGGAGACCGCCACGGACTTGCGCAGGTGGCGCTTCCGCTTGGTGGTCTTCTTGGTCAGGATGTGGCTCTTCATCGACTGGTGACGCGTCACCTTGCCGGTGCCTGTGACCTTGAAGCGCTTCGCGGCCCCCTTGTGCGTCTTCTGCTTGGGCAAGGGTGGCTCCTTTCTGAAAAACAGCTCTCTGATGACAAAAAACGTCCAAGGAAGGGAAGAACCCCTCCCCGGCGTCCCGACTCCCGGCCCCGCTCGGGGTCAGGGGGTCGTCTTCGGCTTGATACCGTGACGGGGCGGACCGAAGATCACGTGCATCCGGTTGCCCGCCATTTCGGGCGACGATTCTAGCACTCCATGCTCCCCCAAGTCTCCCTCGAACCGCTTCAAGAGCTTGTAGCCGAGGTCCTGGCGCGCCATTTCACGGCCCCGGAACTGGACGGTGGCCTTCACCTTGTCCCCTTCGCCGAGGAACCGGATGGCGTTCTTGAGCTTGAAATCGTAGTCGTGCTCGTCGATGTTGGGCCGGAACTTGACCTCTTTGAGATGGATGATCTTCTGCTTCTTCTTCGATATGTGAGCCTTCTTCTTCTGCTCGTAGAGGAACTTGCCGAAGTCCATGATGCGGCAGACCGGCGGCTTGGCCGTCGGCGCCACCTCCACCAAGTCGAGGGTCTGCTCCTGAGCCCGCCGCAGGGCCTCTTCGATCGGCACGATGCCGGCCTGCGAGCCGTCGGCGTCGACCAGGCGCACCTCCCGCACCCGGATGCGCTCGTTGATCCGCGTTGCCTTGTCGATGTCAGCTCACCCCCTGAGAGCGCCGAGCCTGTGCCCGGAATGTAGTGTCCAGATCGTGTCTCCTTTCGTCAAGAAGCCGTTTGTATTCTAGGGTGCTCACAGTTCCCGGCTGCGGGACGCGACCAGGTCGCCCACCCGCGCCAGGAACGCGTCCACGGTCAGCGCCCCCAGGTCCTCGCCGGCGCGGCGACGCACCGCGACGGTACCCTCCTCCTGCTCCCGCGCCCCCACCACCAGCATGTAGGGGATCTTCTGCACCTGGGCCTCCCGGATCTTATAGCCCAGCTTCTCGTTGCGGTCGTCGAGCTCCACCTGCACCCCGGCCGCCGCCAGCGCCGCGCGCACCCTCTCGCCGTACCCGGCGAACTTCTCCGACACCGGCAGCACCACCGCCTGCACCGGCGCCAGCCACAGGGGGAACGCCCCCGCGGTCTGCTCGATGAGGATGGCCAGGAAGCGTTCGACCGACCCCAGCATGGCACGGTGGATCATCACCGGCTGATGCTCGGCGCCGTCCGCCGCCACGTACTTCAGCCCGAACCGCTGCGGCATCTGGTAGTCGAGCTGCACCGTGCCGAGCTGCCAGCTCCGGCCCAGGGCGTCCTGGACGTGGAAGTCGATCTTCGGCCCGTAGAACGCGCCATCCCCGGGATTGACCTGGTACCGGATGCACCGGCCATCCAGGGCCCGCGCCAGGGAGGCCTCGGCATGATCCCACAGCTCGTCCGAGCCGATCCGCTTCGCCGGCCGGGTCGACAGCTCGATCCGCACCTCGTCGAAGCCGAAGGTCCGGTACAGCTCCAGGATCATCCCCGTCGCCGCCAGCACGGCGGACTCGACCTGCTCTTCGGTGCAGAAGACGTGGGCGTCGTCCTGCTGGAACGAGCGCACCCGGAACAGGCCGTTGGTCACGCCGCTCCGCTCGTAGCGGTGCAGCCGGCCAAAATCCGCGTAACGGATCGGCAGGTCGCGGTAGGAGCGCAGGCGCGTCCCGAAGATCAGGCAGTGGGTGGGGCAGTTCATGGGCTTCACCGCCATCTCACGCTCGTCCGCCTCGGTGAAGAACATGTTCTCCTGATAGTTGTCGTAGTGCCCCGAGGTCTTCCACAGCTCGACGTCGAGGATCTGCGGCGTCACCACCTCGCCATAGCCGTAGCGGGCGTTGAGCTCCCGCACGTAGTCGATGAGCGCGATGTAGATCGCCGCCCCCTTGGGGTGGAGGAACGGCATGGCCGGCGCCAGCGGGTTGAAGCTGAAGAGGTCGAGCTCCTGGCCCAGCCGGCGGTGGTCGCGGGCGCGGGCCAGCTCCACCTGCGCCAGGTACTCCGCGAGCTCCTTCTCGGAGCCGAAGGCGGTGCCATAGATGCGCTGCAGCCGCTCGTTGCTCTCGTCGCCCTTCCAGTAGACCCCGGAGGCCTCCAGCAGCTTCACCGCCCCGATCTGGGACAGGTTCTGCACGTGCGGCCCACGGCAGAGATCGGTGAAGCGGCCGTCGCGGTAGAGGGTGATGGTCTCCCCTTCGGGGATCTCCTTCAGGCGCTCCACCTTCAGGGTCTCGCCCAGGTCGCGGAAGACCCTCTCCGCCTCGCCGCGGCTCACCTCGATGCGCTCGAAGCCGCTCTTCTCGGCCAGGATCTCCCGCATCTTATCCTCGATCCGCGCGAGGTCGTCGGGGGTGAAGGCGCGCGGGAAGCGGAAGTCATACTGGAACTTCTCGCTGTGGTCCTTGCGTCCGGCGTCGATCTCCGCCTCCGGCCAGAGCCGTTTGACGGCGTCGGCCAGCACATGCTCGGCGCTGTGGCGGATGAACTCGCCGGCCTCCGGGCTCTTGACGGTGAAGATGCGGAACGCGCCCCCCTGGGCGAGGGGCAGGCGCAGGTCGACCTTGCGGCCATCCAGCTCCGCGCCGACGGCATCCTTGGCCAGGCGCGGACCGATCGAGGCGGCCACCTCGAGCGGCGTGGTGCCCGGCGGGACCGTGCGTACGGATCCGTCGGGTAGGGTCAGATGGACGGCTTCGATGGTCGTCTCCATAAGAAAACTCTACAGCTTGGAAGACCGACGAGATTTCACTCTCGGGCCGCGGCCCGCGCCGACGGAGATCACGAGAGGAAAGGATGGTAGGCGCTAGCGGACTCGAACCGCTGACCTCTACCGTGTGAAGGTAGCGCTCTAACCAACTGAGCTAAGCGCCTGGGCATGAGGCTGAAAATCGGTTCTCCAGCGAGGTCGAACACTTTGGTACAGCTCTGATCCTCTCTCGTTCTGGCGCCGATTTTCCACTCCTGAAGAAGACCCTGGTAGGCCCGAGCGGATTCGAACCGCTGACCTCTACGATGTCAACGTAGCGCTCTAACCAACTGAGCTACGGGCCTGCATCCTCGGCCGACTCCTCGGTTCCCAAGGGAGGGAGAGGGTAGCAAAGGCCGGGGGTGGTGTCAACGCGTAGAGCGGGTCAGGTGCGGGTCAGGACCTCCGCCGCCGAAGCGGCGGTCATCGCACGACACAGAAAGGTCCTGAGGCTCTCCTCTTCACGCTCTGTCGCAAGGGCGGCCCGGAAAGCGTCGTCTACGGTCACGCCCCGCATCTCCAGGACGTCGAGGACTGCTTTCTGTAGCCCCTGGGCCTCTCCCTCCTGGCGACCCCGAGTCTCCCCCTCGGCCTGGACCGCTTCGAGGCTGGCATAACCATGGCGCTGGAGGAGGTTGCGAAAGACCACCTCCTGCGCCACCTCGCGGTCGTAGAGAGCCTCGACCGGCACCGGATTGGCGAGGATCCCCGGCGCCTGAAGCTCTTCGCCCGGATGGGCGAGGCTCATGGCCCTCCCCGGTTGGTGGACCTCCACCCGGCGCCGGCCGGTCATGCGCACCACCCAGATGAAGCGAGTGCCGGCTGCGAGGAGCTCCTGGATCTTCGCCGCCAGCTCGCCCTCGTCCTGGCCGGTGTCCGCATACTCCACCGCCAGGGGCGGCGCTCCCTGCACCCAGCCCGGCTGGTCGGGGATCTCTCCCACGGCGAGATCGGGAGCCCGGAGGACGTCCGGCGCCGGCGAGAACCCGGTGTCCATGCCGACGTCCCGGACTGCCGGATCGCTGGCGAGGACCCCGGCGCCGACGCTCGTCGCCTTCGATCCCCGGCCGCCTGTGGGCAGGCAGTAGACAGGATGGCCATGGGACAGCTCGTAAGGATCGCCCGGGCGGAGCTGATCGGCGCGGAAAGGCCCCTGCGAGGTCGGCCGGGAAGAACTCTCACCCATAGGGGAAGGATAGCATTCGAGCTCAGAGACCATAGGACACCTCCCTTCTGGCATGAGACTAGACGATTTCTTGCGCCACCGCAATCAGCGGCATCTCCAATGTGGATAAATCGCCCGGGTGAAGGCCCTACTTCGTCCCCACCGCCTTCGCCGTCTTCACCTCCTGCAGCTTCGCCTGGATCTGGCGCAGGGCGTCCGCCGGCAGCAGCAGGACCGCGTCGCGGCCGCTGGCCCGGGCCGGCACCCCGTCCTTCTGCTCGGGGTAGAGGGTCAGCGTCTCGTCCCCCTCCTTGGAGTGGAGGGTGAAGGTGAGGAGCGGTTTGGCGAGCTGCAGGCCCTGAGCCTCCGCGGGGGTCAGGAGGCGCGAGGCCTTGGCGCCGGTGAGGACGAAGAGCAGATCGCTCACCGGCAGATAGGAGATGACGGTGTTCCCCCGCTTCCAGTCGGTGCTGGCGCGGCTGAGCTGCAGCGGGGTCGCGCCGTCCTGCACCGTGGCCGACTCGACCTGGTAGACCTCGAAGGCCGAGAGCTGGACCGCCCGCCACGCGGCCGGGGCCCGGCGGGCGGACTCCGGCAGGCGGGTGCGGGCCTCGAAGACGGCGTCGCCGATGCGGGCGTAGGTCAGCTCGCCCACCGTCTGCCCCTCCGGCGCCGCGGCACCGGTCACCGGAGCTCCCAGATCGACGTGCAGTGGGGGCGCGCCCTTGAACGTCACCTCCACCGTTTCGCGCGGGGGGTTGAGGCCCAGCTCCGCGGCTGGCCGGGAGGGGGCGACGAAACGCTCCGCCATCAACCCGGTCACGTCCGCGAGCAGGCCGTCCGCCAGCTCGCGGTCCGCCCGGTCCGCGGTCGGCTTCTCGATCCAGAAGCCCTGCGGCCGGCGGGCGAGGATCACCGGGCCGCCCGGGGCGCCCGCCAGCGTGACGCGCTGGACGTCCTCGCGGTCGCCGTGCACCATCTGGCGGTCCCGCCAGTCCACGGGGTCGCGGTTGGCCTCCGCGAGGATGGAATCGGCGACGACGTAGGTCTCCTTCCGCCCCCCCACGCCGGCGACGAGGTTGCCGCCGGGCGGGACCTCGGCGCCCAGCTTGAGCACCGTCTCCCCCTCCTTCGTGGCCAGCCGCACCGTGGCCCGCGGCTTGTCGAGACCGACCGCCTTGGGGTCCGCGCCCTCCAGCGTGCGGCTCTTCTCCAGCGCCGAGAGCGCCTCCAGCAGACGATCGACGGCGAAGGCGTCCGCCCGCGCCGCGAGGGGCCGCACCAGCCGCCACTCGGCGGAGGCGGGAGGCGGAGCCCCCTTCTCGAACCGCGGCTTCTCCCGCTTCGCCGAGGCCACCCGCTCGAGGCGCACTCCGCCCTTCCCGGCCTCGATCGTCACCGCCGTGACGTCCTCCTTCTTGAGCCGGAGGACCTTCTTGCTCAGCTCCGCCCGCTCCTCGCTGGAGGGGAGCCGGCGCTCATAGAACCAGATGAACGCACCCAGGACCAGGACGACCGCCAGCAGGATCAGCAGCGTACGAGGGCGCATGCGTCTACCTCCGGCGACGAGAGAACACCATGGCGCCCAGGATCACGGAGAGCAGCGGCAGCGCCGCCGCCAGCAGCCAGACGCGGCGGAACTCGTCGCCGGTCAGCGTGAGCCTCACCTGCTCCGTCTTCTTCGGCGGAATGCCCAGCAGCGCCTCGCGCTCCACCAGCCAGTTGAAGGCGTTGGAGAGCAGGACGGTGTTGGCCACGTTGGCCTGCAGGAGCTGGTTGGTGGCGAAGTCCGAGTCGCCGAAGGCCACCAGCCGCAGCCCCTTGCGGCCCGCGGGCGCCGGATCGCTCTCGGCCGCGGCCGCCAGCGGCACCGGCCCCGGCACGTCCTGAGGATCGCGCGCGACCTTCTCCAGATTGGCGAGGTTGGTCTCGCCCCAGCCCTCGGTGGAGGTGCGCATCAGCTCCGTCACCTTGAGGCCGGGAGCGCTCCCCTTGGCCATCGAGCGGGCGAGGGTCACCAGCACCGGCTGATTCGCCTCGGCCAGCGCCTTGGTGATCGGGTGCTCGCCGTAGTTGCGGCTGAAGATCGTCTCCGGACCGAAGAATGGCAGCGGATTGCTGGGGTCGACCACGATGTCCTGGCCGGCCTTGAGGCCGAAGCCCGCGAGCCAGGCTTCGAGCCCGGTCTGCACCAGCCCCGCCGCGCCGGCCTGGCCGAGGGTGGGATCGAGCATCACCAGCATCCGCCCGCCGCCGTTCAGGTAAGTCGAGAACGCGTCCAGCTCCGGCTTCACGAAGCTCCCCGTCGGTCCCGCGATGACCAGCAGGTCGGTGCCCGCGGGCACCGCGGTCTGACCCAGGGAGGACCACTCCGAAAGCTCGAAGTTGTCCCGTCCCAGGAGCTGCTGGGCGCCGGAGAGGCCGTGCCCCCCCTGGTCGTCCAGCGAGTGCTCGCCGTGGCCGGTGGTGAACAGGATCTTGGGCTTGTGCCCCTCGGAGAGCTGCAGGATGGCGCTGGTGAAGAGCTGCTCGCCCTTGTAGCCGGTCATCTGCGGCCGGCCAGTCGATTGCATGGAGCGGAAATCGAGCTCGGCCAGGTCGTTGCTGTCGATGACCCGGCGGTCGTTGCCGCTCGCCACCACGACGCCGGTAGTGGTGACGCCGTACTTCTTGATGAGCTGCTGCGCCTCGATGGGATTTTTCGCGGCGTCGACGACGCGCACGTGGACGTGGCGGGAGACGGCGCCGTAACGGGCGAGCACCTCCGTCGTCGGCTGATAGAGCTCGTGCTGCTGGTCCGGCGACAGGAAGACGAAGAAGTCGACGTCCCGCCTGAGCCCTTTCAGCACGTTCACCGACTTCTCCGACAGGCTGTAGAGGTGGCTGCCCGTCCAGTCGAAGCGCTTGTAGTACTTCCAGCCGAAATAGTTGACGATGAGGAGCAGGGCGGCCAGGAGCAGGACGGCCGCCGAGAGGGTCCCCGTCCTCACGAGCTGACGGCGGTTGGCAAGGTCCATGGGCGTCATCTCCACTTCTTGTCTTCGAGCGCCCGGCTGGCCAGGAACAGGAAGAACAGCGTGCCCGACAGGTAGAAGACCAGCCGGCGGGTGTCGACGATGCCGTTCGCGAGCTCGTCGATGTGGCCCCAGACGTTGACGTAATCCAGGGCCTTCTTGAGGACGTCGCCGTTCACCAGCCGTCCGAAGAGGTCCAGGAGATAGAGCAGGAGCACCATCGCCAGAGTCATCATGGCGGCCAGGAGCTGGCTGCGGGTCGTCGCCGAGGAGAAGATCCCCATGGAAAGAAAGAGCGCCCCGATCAGCAGCAGCCCCAGATAGCCGGCGCCGATCGGCCCCCAGCTCACCTTCTCGTACAGCGAGATCATGGCGGCATAGGCGACGGTGGGGAACCAGAGGAAGGCGTAGAAAGTAAGCGCGGCCAGGAACTTGCCGCCGATCACCTGGCCCTCCGTCACCGGCGCCGTCATCAGCACCTCGATCGACCCGGAGCGCAGCTCCTCGCTCACCAGGCGCATGGTGAGCACCGGCGTCACCAGGAGCAGGATGACCCAGGAGGTGTTGAAGAAGAACGTGAACGGCGGTCCGCCCGGCGAGCCGGGATCGTTCAGGTTGCCGACCAGGGCGACGAAAATGAAGCCGTTGACGGCCAGGAAGAAGAAGAGCACCACGTACGCCAGCGGCGAGAAGAAGTACGCCCGCAGCTCGCGGCGATAGGTCGCCAGCAGTCCGTTCATGAAACCACCTCCTCCGTCGCGTCAGCCGGGGTAGCGGCCGGCGGCCCCGGCGGATGGGCCCCCTCGGACGCCGCGGCAGTATCGGCAGTATCGGCCGTCGTCAACCGCACGAAGATGTCCTCCAGCGTGGCGCCGCGCTGGCGGGCCAGCTCCAGCAGCACCCAGCCGGCGGAGGCCGCGGTGCGGAACACCTCCTCGCGGGGGTCCGAGCCGGGCTCGCACTCCAGGGTCCAAGAGCCGTCGGGGCCGCCGTCCTTCACCCGCAGCACGCCGGGGAGAGCGGCGAGGGCCTCGGCGGCGCCGGCCGGCGCGTCCTTGAGGATCACCCGCAGGGCCGGATTGCCCGTCCACCGCTCGCGCAGGCTCTGGGGCGTGCCCTCGGCCACGATGTGTCCCTTGTCGATGATTACCACGCGATCGCACAGCAGCTCCACCTCGGGGAGGATGTGGGTCGAGAGCAGCAGCGTGTGCTGGCGGCCGAGCTCCCGGATCAGCTCGCGGATGGAGATGATCTGCTTGGGATCGAGCCCCACCGTCGGCTCGTCGAGCACGAGGACGCGGGGATTGTGCAGGATGGCCGTGGCGAGCCCCACCCGCTGGCGGAAGCCCTTGGAGAGAGTGCCGATGATCTGGTGGCGCACGTCGCCGAGCAGGCACCGCTCCACGGCCAGGGGGATGGCCGAGCGGGCCTCGCCGCGGGAGAGCCCCTCCAGCCGGGCGCGGTAGGCCAGGTACTCGTCCACCCGCATCTCGGGGTAGAGCGAGACGTTCTCCGGCAGATAGCCCAACTGTCGGCGGGCCTCGCGCGGCGACTCGAACAGGTCCTTGCCATCCACCGTCACTTGGCCGCTGGTGGGCGGCAGGAAGCCGGTGATCATGCGGATCGTGGTCGTCTTGCCCGCGCCGTTCGGACCCAACATCCCCAGGATCTCCCCCTCCTGCACCGAGAAGGAGATGCCGCTGACGGCCGTGAAGTCGCCGTAGCGACGCGTGAGATCGTGCGCTTCGATCATGGAGCCTCCTGAAAGCAGCCTGCGTTCTGACGCGGCCCGCGGGTCTTAGCAAGACGGATGCCGCGGTGCCAACGCCCACGAACCAGGGGGAAAAACCGGGGGAATCCGCGGCGTTCCGGCGCCGGGCGAGACCGGCGCGTGCCACTTTGGCACGGGCTGTGGGCCCGATGATATGCTGTTTTCATGGCCGACAAGGACAAGACCACGGGAATGAAGTCCGCCTACGAGCTAGCGCTGGAGCGGCTGGAGAAGCAGGGGATCGAGCGGCCGCGGGAAGAGACCTTCAGCGACGACGCGCGGGAGAAAATCGCCGAAGCCCGCCGCAAAGCCGAAGCCAGCCTCGCCGAGCTGGAGATCCTCCACAAGGATCGCCTGAAGACCCTCTACGACCCCTCCAAGCGTCAGGAGGAGGAAGAGGAGTACCTCCGCGACCGCCGCCGCATCGAGGATCAGCGCGAGCGCAAAATCGAGGAGCTGCGGGGGAAGGCGTAGGGGGCCAGGATGGGGATCGAAGAGCTGAGGAGCCGGAGGGAGGAGATCCTCCGCCTTGCCGCTCAACCCGGAGTCTCTTCAAAAAGACCTGAAGGGTCGACCTCCCTCAGCCTGGGGCGTAGCCCCAGGAACCCAGGCCCCAACCCTCCCAGGCCCCAAAGGGGCGGCAGCAGCCTGAAAGGTGTAAGCTTCCTACGGGAGCCTGGAATCTTAGAGGAACCGCGATGAGCACCGAATACGTTGAGAAGCGCGAACATGGCTACTGGGTTGCCGGCTCACGAGTCTCTCTCGACTCCATCGTCTACGCTTTCCTGAACGGCCAGCCCGCAGAGAGCATCGTCCACTCCTTCCCGGTCCTCAACCTTGAGCAGGTCTACGGCGCGATAACCTACTACCTGGGCCATCGCTCAGAGATCGATGCCTACCTGAGTGAAGGCCGGGCAGCTTATGAGGCCCAGCGCGAGGCGGCCCGCGCGGCCAATCCGATGTTGTACAAAAGACTGGCGGACGCTCGGCAGCACCAGTCGTGAGCCTCCGCTTCAGGCGGACGCAGACCTCAATCAGGCCATCGTCCTCGGGCTTCTTCGGCGAGAGCCCGCCATTGATTTCAAGACCGCCAACGAAGCCGGTCTCGAGGGGCTGAAGGATTCCGATGTACTGGCCTTGGCGGCAGCAGAGGGTCGGATTCTGGTAACCCACGACATCAGGTCCATGCCGGGCCATTTCGCCGCGCTCATCCAGACGACGACCAGTCCGGGAGTTTTCCTGATTCCGCAGAATCTGCCGGTTGCAGTCGCAGTGGAGGAGCTCCTCCTTCTTTGGTCCGCAACGGAGTCTTCGGAATGGATCAACCAGATCGTTTGCCTCCCGCTTTAGGGGGCCGAGAAGGCGTAGGGACGCGAAATGAGAATCGAGGAGCTGAGGAGCCGCCGGGAGGAGATCCTCCACATCGCCGCTCAACCCGGAGCCTCTTCAAAAAGGCCCGAAGGGTCGACCTCCCTCAGCCTGGGGCGTAGCCCCAGGACCCGGACCCAACGACCTCTAAAGCCCTGAAGATACTCCGTTGGAAGTCAAGGGGTAATCGTTTCGAGGGCGAAGAATTTTGGTCCCTGGAAATCCTCCTGGTTTTTGAGCATGCCGTGGATGGAGTGC